>NZ_JBQXON010000052.1:0-518 GCF_052646455.1 Bacillus cereus group sp. Bce041 | reverse complement strand
TTATGGGATCAAGCATACAAAGAGACAGGAAAAGGCTTGACCTATGGTACATGCTCTGCCAAACTACCTGCCATGAAGAAAGAGCTTGTTTGGCTCAAAGAAGTGGATAGTATTGCGATTCAGTCGTCTATTCGCAACCTTGCGGATGCTTATACACGCTTTTTTAAAAAACAAAACAGCGCACCGCGCTTTAAATCTAAGAAGAACAACGTACAATCTTATACCACAAAACAAACAAACGAAAACATTGCCGTTGTAGGGAACAAAATAAAGTTGCCGAAACTAGGCCTTGTTCGATTTGCCAAAAGTCGCGAAGTAGAGGGGCGTATTGTAAATGCTACAGTTAGACGGAACCCTTCTGGTAGATATTTTGTGTCACTATTAGTTGAAATAGAAGTACAAGAACTTCCGAAAACACATTCTTATATTGGAATAGATGTAGGACTAAAAGATTTCGCTATTTTGTCAGATGGAACACACTATGAAAATCCGAAGTTTTTCCGATCATTAGAAGATAA
>NZ_JBQXON010000051.1:0-522 GCF_052646455.1 Bacillus cereus group sp. Bce041 | reverse complement strand
CCTTCATCGACTCCTAGTGTCAAGGCATCCACCGTGCGCCCTTTCTAACTTAACCAAACTAAAAATTAAAAAATATGAGCTACACTGTTATCTAGTTTTCAAAGAACATACCATTTGCTATTTAAAATAGCTTTTTGGTGGAGCCTAGCGGGATCGAACCGCTGACCTCCTGCGTGCAAGGCAGGCGCTCTCCCAGCTGAGCTAAGGCCCCAAAATGTATGGTGGGCCTAAATGGACTCGAACCATCGACCTCACGCTTATCAGGCGTGCGCTCTAACCAGCTGAGCTATAGGCCCATACAAATTGCAGGATTTATTTATATCATATCCTCATTTAAGAGTCAATACTGAATTGAACTCTCAAAACTAAACGAAAACGAAACACGGAAACTTATATTGATAAGCAGCGCTTATCAATTCTCCATAGAAAGGAGGTGATCCAGCCGCACCTTCCGATACGGCTACCTTGTTACGACTTCACCCCAATCATCTGTCCCACCTTAGGCGGCTGGCTCCAAAAAGG
>NZ_JBQXON010000050.1:0-561 GCF_052646455.1 Bacillus cereus group sp. Bce041 | reverse complement strand
TTTTTAATAATTTATTTGTTTTATGTAAAAGGTGCCAAGAAATACTTTGTAGTTTTATTTCTTGGCGTGGGTATTTATTTGGGTCATTTGGATGCCGACCTTACAATAGTATATGTCCGATATATGGAATGGTTTGTTATTTACGTTCAGTTCAGTAAAATTAGGAAAGAAAAAACACCTATTTTTTAATAGGTGTTTTTTCTGCAAAGTGGCTTATAAAATTAAAAGAAAGGTATTTCTATTCATACATTTTTAATAATCATCTCTATGATCATGCTCATCACGTTCTTTACAATGCTTACGCTTGCAGCAGAAACGATCACAATCAGGTGAATTTATAGAGACTACATTAATTTTATTAATTGCAATACGTGCCAATCCTGGGAAACAATCGAAGTCAGATAAAATAATTACGTTGTTTCCTTGAAAACCTTGGAATGTTGCACTTGTAGGTGGTTGGCAATCATATTGAAGAACAATGCAAGTACCAGGAGTTAATGTTCTTAAGAATTGTAATAACTCTGGATTATTATTCACCTGTCTAATGTTTTCTTCTTTTCG
>NZ_JBQXON010000049.1:0-659 GCF_052646455.1 Bacillus cereus group sp. Bce041 | reverse complement strand
AAATATTTGGCGCAATTTTCCCAACTGTCCCTTTGTAAGAGCGATATTTTTTCATACGAACCAGACATTTTAACCCTAATTCTTTCATAAGGCGATACACTTTTTTATGATTTACTTTGTGTCCACGATTCATAAGTTCATCACGAATACGACGATAACCATAACACCCATCGTGTTCATTATAAATAGCTTGAATCAGTTCTTTTACCTCCGCATTTGGATCAGGACGATTAAAACGTTTCATCCAGTAATAGTACGTACTACGTGGAATGTTTGCGAGTTGAAGTAACTCCTTGATAGGAAATTCATGCCTTAACTCGTAGATTACTTGCGCTTTGTCTTGTTTGGTGATTTTTCTTTGTTTTGAACTAAGGCATTCAACTTTTTTAAATATGCATTTTCCATACGTAAACGCTCATTTTCCGCTTGTAAGGCTTCGATTGATCCTTCATCTACTGGTTTTATTTTTTTATCTTTCATGGTTGGACGCCCCTTTTTCTTTAATTGTAGGGCATCCAATCCTCCTGTTTCATAAGCTATTTTCCATTTCCGAAGTGTTTCATAAGACGGTATATTGAAAAGTGCCGCTGTTTCTCTGATAGATGTCCCGTGTTCATTCATATAATAAAGTACATCTAGTTTATACTGGGCTGGGTAGA
>NZ_JBQXON010000048.1:0-952 GCF_052646455.1 Bacillus cereus group sp. Bce041 | reverse complement strand
GCATAGAATCCTTCGGATTTCAAATGAGAATGAAAGGATTCTATGAGGGCATTATCATGGCAGTTTCCTGTACGAGACATGCTTGTGATAATGCCTTTTTCTTTGGCATATGTTTGAAATTGTTTTGATGTATACACCTTTCCTTGATCCGAATGTAAAATCGTATCAATCACATTTCGCTTTTTTAAAGCCTCTTTTAGAGTATCTAATACAAGAGAAACATCCTGTGTCTCAGCTATTTTATAACTTACAATTTCATTGTTAAACCCATCTATAATAGATGAAAAATAAAGAGTCTTATTGCCGAACATCAAATATGTGATATCAGTGAACCATTTTTCATTAGGCTTGGTAGCTTTAAATCTCCGTTGTATTCTATTTTTAGCTACCACTGGTTCATGACCGAGTACAAATATCTTTTTCTTTTTTCTAACCCGAGATAATACGTTGTATTTTCTCATGATACGTAATACTTTTTTATGATTCATTACGATGTTAAATTGATCACGTAGACAAGCTGTAACCCGACGATATCCATACCGATATTTATGATGTTGACATATTTCTATTACGGTTTTTTCTTCATGGTTAGTTACTGTTTTCTCCTGCTTTTTCCAACGATAATAAGTAGCACGTGAAATATTAAATATGGAACACAGTTCCGCAATTGTAAAAATTGATTGCCATTCCTTTATCATTTTCATTATTTCTTCTTTTCCTCCCACCTCCTTAAGATTTCTTGGCACTTTTCCAGCAATATAATCTTTGCCTTTAAATAACGTATTTCTAATTCTTTTTGTTCAAGTTCTGTTAACCTTTTTAAGCCTTTTCCATGTACAGATTGTCTTCCAATAGATTGTTCAAACCGATAGGTTTCGCCTTCACGATACCATTTCATCCAAGTTTTAATTTGAGCCACATGTCTAATTCCTAAGGCATCCATAATTTCTTT
>NZ_JBQXON010000046.1:0-2405 GCF_052646455.1 Bacillus cereus group sp. Bce041 | reverse complement strand
ATGATGGCAGAGAGGTCACACCCGTTCCCATACCGAACACGGAAGTTAAGCTCTCTAGCGCCGATGGTAGTTGGGACCTTGTCCCTGTGAGAGTAGGACGTCGCCAAGCAAAAACCTAAGTCATTTTGACTTAGGTTTTTTTGTGTTTATTTTATTATTTTAAATTTAAAGGTAAGAATTACCTTTTCAAGAATATAGTCCAGATGTAAAAAGAATGTTTGTGATCTTACATAACCTTTTGTGCTTTTAAAGGATTTTACATTAGAAAAAATCTATAATTAAGGTAGTTAACATATATTTTTGATGGGTGTGGGGAATTATGAAAGAAATATGCATGTTATTAGTGGCTGTTATATTATGGGGTACAGCCATTGCGCCAACAAAATGGGCGTTAGAATCTATTCAGCCGTTTACTTTGTTATTTATTCGTCTTTTCTTTGCAGGTGGAATTTGTATGATATTCTCATTTAAGGAACTACAAAAATCAGTTGTACATAAAAAAGTTCCATGGAAAAGAATGAGTTTGTTAGCTTTTACCGGTGTAGCTGGTTATTTTATGTTTACATCCTACGGCATTTCTTTAACCAGTGGATTACATGTGAGTATTATAGATGCTGCGTTACCATTGGTTACAATTCTTTTTTCAGCACTCTTTTTAAAAGAGGAAATTCGATTGAATTATTGGATAGGAATTATATTGGGTGCTATAGGAGTACTCTTTATTACGATTCCATCTAAAAGTGCTAATCAAGAAGTGTCCTTAATAGGGGATATACTAATATTATTAAGTACTTTTCTATTTGCTTTCTACACAGTTTTGCTAAAACGACCAAAACAAGAACAGTATTTATCAAACGAGGTTTTTACAACATTAACTTTAATTATTGGAGCTGTTATTCTCTTACCGTTTGCACTGGTAGAAATTTTTTATTACGGTCTCCCAAAGGTTGAAACTTGGAAAACGGTACTTAGTGTAATATACCTTGTTATTGGAGCAACAATTTTAGCATATTGGTTTTGGAATAAAGCGCTAGAGAGAGTTTCAGCATCAGTAAGCGGATTATATTTAAATGCATTACCATTAATAAGTATTATTACTTCAATTATTCTATTAAATGAATCTCTGACATGGAGAGTAATAATGGGAGCGAGTTTAGTCTTAATTGGAGTAGGATGGGCGGATAAGCAAAAGTTATGTAATCTATTAAAAGGTAACAAGGTGGAGAATAGAGACTGTTAAACAGTATGATTTATATAATTGAAATGTTAAAAAGATACCTTATATATGAGGTATCTTTTTTATTTAGCAAAGATAATAGACTAAAGTTAGTATGGATATTCTTTGCTGTATTTATATGTGTCGAAATCATTTTGAAATATTGTTTGGACAAGTTGTATACATTCAGTATCATAAAAGCTTTCAAAAGTTGGATGACGTGGAAATAAAGGATCAGTAATATCGCCTTCGCTAAAATTCCCTTTATAAATCATGGCGGGAGTTTGATGATGCCATGATGTTGAGAACTCATTTATTGGTGCGGTTTTTAATTCGAAACGCTTTTCTAATTCTTTCATTTCGTGATCGAAGTTTTCTAAGTATATATAATTGGTCACATATTCTTCTTCACCAGCTATATATTGTTGTGTGAAATGTGGGTTAATATCACTTGCGTGAGCCCCTTTTATAAATAGATAGTATAAAAATTGTTTAAATGAGATCCCTTTGGTGGAATTTTCATCTTGATATAAAAACTTTCGGATGGGTTTCCATTCGGGATTTTCCATATAAGGAGGTCCAATTAAGGACACGAAAGAACTGACTGCTCTCCTATAAGGGTTACGAACAAGTTTAAAAGTTTCTTTTTGTTTTTCTCGTAACGCTACTCCTAGTCGTACACTATAGGCAGGTGTACTTTTGTATATATCATATTCATAATTATGAATGAAAGGACTATAGCTTAGAGCGGTTTGTAATAAATCAATCTGGTAAAAGAACCACTTAGCAAGAGAAGTACAGCCGCTTTTTTGACTCCAAAATAGAATGATTGGAAACTTCCTATGATAGTGTGGGCTTCTTGAATGGGAGCTTATGATGTGTAATAAAGAAGGATTGAACAAGTTCTACACTCCTTTCAGTTATCTTATTGATATGTATGAGAAATAAAAGGGGGGTATGAGAGTCTTTTTCATCTTTTTTAAAAAAATGAAAGATTATTATTGACTATTATTATATAGAGGTGTAATATAGGACAAGTCGCCGATGACAATAACGTCGCAAGCGACAAACGAAATAAAAAAACTTAGTTGACATTAACTAACGAAGATGTTAACATAAGGAAGTCGCAAATGAGCGACCAAGTAGTTCTTTGAAAACTGAACGAAACAAACAACGTGAAACGTCAATT
>NZ_JBQXON010000045.1:0-2528 GCF_052646455.1 Bacillus cereus group sp. Bce041 | reverse complement strand
CGGAAGTTAAGCTCTCTAGCGCCGATGGTAGTTGGGACCTTGTCCCTGTGAGAGTAGGACGTCGCCAAGCAACTTTAAGACGAGTCAGAATGACTCGTCTTTTTTGTGTTTTATAACTTCTTTTCAAAGCTAAATATTTTGAAGTGCTTCTCGCTTTTCAAAAAGGTTTTTGAGTACGTAGCTATATAAGTTTTATTCAATTTCTTTCGTGATTCTTTATATGTAATTTAAGATTTTCTATTTTATTTCTTAAAGATAGGATTCATCAATGTGTTAAAATAGTACAGTTGTTTTTGATGTACTTTAATATAAGAAGATTTAAGTTAGAAAAGGAGATAATATGAAAAAGATAAGTATAATTACTATAGTAGTCTTAGTCCTGCTAGTAATCGTGTATATGTTAGTTGGGAATTATTTTTATAACTACGCGTTAAATGCGAAACAAGAAAAAGAATTTTTGCAAGATAATCCTCATTTAGTAGAAACGGTAAATGCGTCGGTAGATGTATTGGCTGCAAATGAAGAAAAGAATGCAAACTTCGTATCGAAGTATAAACCTAACACATTAACTATACGTTCTTTCGATAAATTAAATTTAAAAGGTTATGAATATATGAATGAACCATCCAGTCATAAATGGGCAATTGTAGTTCATGGATACAATGGTAGAGCATCAGAAATGACGAAATATGTTCGTAACTTTTATGAACAAGGCTATAATGTCATAGCACCAGACCTTCGTGGACACGGAAATAGTGAAGGGGATTATGTTGGTATGGGCTGGCATGATCGTAAAGATGTTTTGATTTGGATTCAACAAATCTTGAAGAAAGACCCTAATGCTGAAATAGCTCTATTTGGTGTTTCAATGGGCGGGGCAACTGTAATGATGACTTCAGGAGAAGATTTACCTTCTAATGTTAAAGTTATTATTGAAGATTGTGGATACTCAACTGTTATTGATGAATTTACTTATCAACTAAAAGATTTATTCCATTTACCGAAGTTTCCTGTTATGAATGCGGCAAATATGGTTACTAAATTAAGAGCTGGTTACGATTTAGAAGAGGCTTCAGCTGTAAAACAAGTAGCGAAAAGTAAAACACCTATGCTGTTCATTCATGGGGATGCTGATACATTCGTTCCTTTTGAAATGTTAGATGAAGTATATAATGCTGCAAAAGTAGAAAAAGAGAAATTAATTGTTCCAGGTGCTGGACATGGAGAAGCGGAGAAAGTAGATTCGAATAAATATTGGAATACTGTATGGAAGTTCGTAGGGAAGTATATTCCGGCATAATTAAAGTTGTTGCATTTATATAGACGATAATCGGAGGGATAATAGTTAATCCTTTTGATTATCGTTTTTTTTTTGTTAATTAGGTATTCTGCTATAAGTGTGTTTTTGTATGTACTATATGAAGGAGATAGAGCAAAAACTTTTGAATTCCTTAATCTCAGTGCTACAATGATTGAAAACTAAATGTTAATGAGGTGTTTTTTATGAAAATTGAAGTATGGTCGGATTTTGTATGTCCATTTTGCTATATTGGGAAACGTAGATTAGAGATGGCTTTAGAACAATTTCCACATAAGAAGGATGTTGAAGTTGAGTTTAAAAGTTTTGAATTAGACCAAAATGCTCCAATTTATTCTGGAACAAGTATTAATGAAGTACTTGCATCAAAGTATGGAATTAGTATTGAAGAAGCTAAGCGTAATAACGTACAGTTAGGAAATCATGCAGCTAGTATGGGTTTAAGTTTTAATTTTGATGAGATGAAGCCGACTAATACTTTTGATGCGCATCGTCTTGCTAAGTTTGCAAAGAATCAAGGGAAAGAAAAAGAGATTACAGAAAATTTACTTTTTGCATATTTCACTGAATCGAAAAATTTAAGCGATGTGGATACACTTGCTACTATCGCTGAAGCTTCAGGTTTAGATAAGCAAGAATCTTTAAATGTTATTAATGATAAAAATGCGTATGCAAATGATGTTAGAATTGATGAAGCGATTGCTCAGCAATATCAAATTTCGGGAGTGCCTTATTTTATTATTAATCAAAAGTATGCTATTTCAGGTGCACAACCACTTGAAACTTTTGTTGGTGCACTTCAGCAAGTGTGGGAAGAAGAGAATCCTGCACCTAAGTTGCAAGAACTTTCTTCAGAGGGTGGAAGCGATCTTTCTTGTACTGATGGAAGTTGTTCGGTGCCGTCGAAAGAACAATAGTTTTTATGGTAGAAGAGCACCCCATAGATTGTTCTGTGGGATGCTTGTATATAACTTATAGAAGAAATACGTAAATGAAATCTATAAAATATAAAGTTTTTTAAAAAATGTATTGACGATTATACTTTAGAGGTGTAATATATAACAAGTCGCCGATGACATTAACGTCGAAAGCGACAAACGAAATAAAAAACTTAGTTGACATCAATTAACGAAAGTGTTAACATAAGGAAGTCGCAAATGAGCGACTAAGTAGTTCTTTGAAAACTGAACGAAACAAACAACGTGAAACG
>NZ_JBQXON010000044.1:0-2740 GCF_052646455.1 Bacillus cereus group sp. Bce041 | reverse complement strand
TTGGAAAAAGCGTCGCTGATAATGCTTGGGGTATGTTCACTTCTTTCTTAGCTTATAAACTACATGAACAAGGCAAACAGCTTGTGAAAATAGACAAATGGTTTCCTTCCAGAAAAACATGTAGCAGTTGTGGAAATATGAAAAATATGTCATTGTCTGAGCGAGTCTATACTTGTATATGCGGTGTAAATCTCGATAGAGATTATATAACGCAGCTATCAATATCAAAAATGAAGCAATACGCCTATTAGCGTTAGCATAGATAGCAATAAAATAACCCTTGGAACAAGGGAGTTAACTCGGCTGTCTTAGGACGAATTCGTTAGCTACCAAAAGTAACGACTAACCGAGAAGCCCCCACTTCAAACAGTCCGTTAGGACGTTAAGTGGCGGGTAGTTCACCATGCATCCTAAATAATTAAGTTGGTTCGTATCAATGATGTAATGAACAAGCCTACTAATATTTCTTAACTAGAATTTATATTTTGTTCGTATAAAAAAGTGTCCATAACAGATTCTTATTCTTTGTTATGTTAAAACTACACAATTAACGTATTAAAAACCTTTTTTAGGCATAACAAGAATTGATGGTCATACAATGATATAGAAAGGTCTATCCAACATATAGATTACCTCTGGCACTCTGAAAAGACACCTAATTAAGGTGTCTTTTTACTTTTTATTAAAGTACAGGATAAGCTTAACCGCGCCTATTCCATTTATTCAGTTAACACTCCAATCGTATTAAGAGCGTCTACTGCCCCGGATGTTCTTTTTCTATTGAACAAAATCGTTATTTCAAGTGAATAAAAAAGAGCACACATATAAGTGTGCATCTAGACTAAAAGGGTTGAACTTATGGAGTGGAGTGCCCCATACAATAATATATGCTTGTCTGATTTAAAGGTGACAAGTTGTTTATAAAAACGCTATTTGGTATGAAAATGTAAGAGCACTCCGTAGAGTGCACTTCTGTAACGACTATCGACTCTAAAAAGATAGGATGGAATATATCATATGAAGTGATGTTTGTTTAATTGGGTGTCTTTTGTATAAAAAAACATTTTACACATCAAAAAAAGCGCTTATATAGCGCTTTTTGAAAAGTAGGTTTCAGATCACACTCCCACATGTGACCTAAATACATGTGCACAAGTAGTATATGTGAATTTTAATTAAATTGTGCAAATAAATTAACAATACAGGAGTGGAGTGAAATAGGCCTTGTTTGAATATATGGGAAATAATAAAAAAAAAAGCTAGTTCGTATCAATGATTAAGCCTACTAAAAATTTTTTCATTAGAATTTATTGTGTCCGTTATTCGTAACAAAATCATTAACTAAACAAATATGCAATAAACGTATTTAAAAGATATTCAAAAGATATTTAAAAGATATTTAAATCATAACGAAAATTCATAATCATACAATGATACAGAAAGGCTTTTCACATGGTATCTTTCTCTTAAACCCGAAAAGACATCTAATTAAGGTGTTTTTTTATTTTTCACCTTTCAAGGAGAACAAGCATATATTAGAGTATAGGACGAGCTTGAACGCTTCTCCTCCATTCTAAGTTTTGGTTAGAACTCCTTATACATTAAGAGCATCTATTGTCCTGGATGCTCACTTTTTATTGAAAAAATGTGCGTTTAATGCTCTGTAGACGGAGATATAGAGTTAGTAATAACTATCGAAATTGATAAAATGCTGTGAAATAGCATTATTTCACAGCACCTATTTTTGGTACGTAGATTTTCTAAACTTTTTAATGAAAATACTTAAAATATGAAGAATGTAATTGAGTTTCAATTGAAGTTCTAACAAAATGTCCAAATTTGATTAATTAGTACAGCCATTAGTCAATTAACAAACACTTGTACTAGTTTAGTAATGATAAATAAGATTGGGGAAAATGTATAGAATGAAGATTCAACATAGAAATAACTCATATACATTCACATCGAAAAAGGTTGTCTCATAATATATTAAGACTGTTCTATTAAGATGTTATAAGGGCGTGAGTATATGGAAGACGTAAATGTGAAAATTGACAGTCTAAAATCAGAACACAAAGAGATCATGCGTGATATTCGTAATTTAGAAACTCGAATAATAATTAACGAGAAAGACATTTCTACAATTAATAAGCAATTAGAAAAAATCAGCACAAATACTTCTTGGATTTTACGGATAATTATCAGTACGATAATTATGGCTGTTCTAGGTTTGATACTAAGGGGGACAATTTGAAATTCCAAAAAATACTTTTGAAAGAGAGACAAGTGTCTTTCTATTTTTTTGAAGAAGTATATGTTGGAAAGAGATGGTGCACGAACCCCTTTTTATCATTTAATTAGTTAGGATCACAAATTAAAATGGTGACAAATTATGTCATAGTTATATAGAAGATTTGATGCCTAGAGAAAAAGATGAAATGATTATAATAGTTAATCAAATAAAAAAATTACAGTGGGATGATTGGCGCATGAATTTGGTGTTTCAACATAAATATTTTTCTGTTAAATTCAATATATAAGTATTTTAATTTTATGAATATGGATTGCTTGTATAGGTTCATTCATCTTTAGTCATATAATGTTAATATTTTAGTATTAGGTTTGTGCATTTTTAATAATTTATTTGTTTTATGTAAAAGGTGCCAAGAAATACTTTGTAGTTTTATTTCTTGGCGTGGGTATTTATTTGGGTCATTTGGATGCCGACCTTACAATAGTA
>NZ_JBQXON010000043.1:0-2986 GCF_052646455.1 Bacillus cereus group sp. Bce041 | reverse complement strand
CATATTATATGGTTAAGTCCTCGATCTATTAGTATTCGTCAGCTCCACATGTCACCATGCTTCCACCTCGAACCTATCAACCTGATCATCTTTCAGGGATCTTACTAGCTTACGCTATGGGAAATCTCATCTTGAGGGGGGCTTCATGCTTAGATGCTTTCAGCACTTATCCCTTCCGCACATAGCTACCCAGCTATGCCCTTGGCAGAACAACTGGTACACCAGCGGTGCGTCCATCCCGGTCCTCTCGTACTAAGGACAGCTCCTCTCAAATTTCCTACGCCCACGACGGATAGGGACCGAACTGTCTCACGACGTTCTGAACCCAGCTCGCGTACCGCTTTAATGGGCGAACAGCCCAACCCTTGGGACCGACTACAGCCCCAGGATGCGATGAGCCGACATCGAGGTGCCAAACCTCCCCGTCGATGTGGACTCTTGGGGGAGATAAGCCTGTTATCCCCGGGGTAGCTTTTATCCGTTGAGCGATGGCCCTTCCATGCGGAACCACCGGATCACTAAGCCCGACTTTCGTCCCTGCTCGACTTGTAGGTCTCGCAGTCAAGCTCCCTTATGCCTTTGCACTCTACGAATGATTTCCAACCATTCTGAGGGAACCTTTGGGCGCCTCCGTTACACTTTAGGAGGCGACCGCCCCAGTCAAACTGCCCACCTGACACTGTCTCCCGGGTCGATAAGACCCGTAGGTTAGAATTTCAATACAGTCAGGGCGGTATCCCACCAGCGCCTCCACCGAAGCTAGCGCTCCGGTTTCAATGGCTCCCGCCTATCCTGTACAAACTGTACCAAAATTCAATATCAGGCTACAGTAAAGCTCCACGGGGTCTTTCCGTCCTGTCGCGGGTAACCTGCATCTTCACAGGTACTATAATTTCACCGAGTCTCTGGTTGAGACAGTGCCCAAATCGTTACACCTTTCGTGCGGGTCGGAACTTACCCGACAAGGAATTTCGCTACCTTAGGACCGTTATAGTTACGGCCGCCGTTTACTGGGGCTTCAGTTCAGAGCTTCGCTTACGCTAACCCCTCTCCTTAACCTTCCAGCACCGGGCAGGTGTCACCCCCTATACTTCGCCTTACGGCTTCGCAGAGAGCTGTGTTTTTGCTAAACAGTCGCTTGGGCCTATTCACTGCGGCTTTCCGTTAAGAAAGCACCCCTTCTCCCGAAGTTACGGGGTCATTTTGCCGAGTTCCTTAACCAGAGTTCTCTCGCACACCTTAGGATTCTCTCCTCGCCTACCTGTGTCGGTTTGCGGTACAGGCACCTTTTATCTCGCTAGAAGCTTTTCTTGGCAGCGGGGAATCAAAGACTTCGCTCCATAAGGAGCTTCCCCATCACAGCTCAGCCTTTACGATAAGCGGATTTGCCTACTTATCAGCCTAACTGCTTGGACGTGCACAACCAATCGCACGCTTCTTCTATCCTTCTGCGTCCCTCCATTGCTCAAACGATAAAGAGGTGGTACAGGAATATCAACCTGTTGTCCATCGCCTACGCCTGTCGGCCTCGGCTTAGGTCCTGACTAACCCTGAGCGGACGAGCCTTCCTCAGGAAACCTTAGGCATTCGGTGGACGGGATTCTCACCCGTCTTTCGCTACTCATACCGGCATTCTCACTTCTAAGCACTCCACCAGTCCTTCCGGTCTGACTTCACTGTCCTTAGAACGCTCCCCTACCACTGATACCATTGGTATCAATCCGCAGCTTCGGTGGTGTATTTAGCCCCGGTACATTTTCGGCGCAGAGTCACTCGACTAGTGAGCTATTACGCACTCTTTAAATGGTGGCTGCTTCTAAGCCAACATCCTAGTTGTCTAAGCAACTCCACATCCTTTTCCACTTAATACACACTTTGGGACCTTAGCTGGCGGTCTGGGCTGTTTCCCTTTTGACTACGGATCTTATCACTCGCAGTCTGACTCCTAAGGATAAGTCATTGGCATTCGGAGTTTGACTGAATTCGGTAATCCGATGAGGACCCCTAGTCCAATCAGTGCTCTACCTCCAAGACTCTTACACTTAAGGCTAGCCCTAAAGCTATTTCGGGGAGAACCAGCTATCTCCAGGTTCGATTGGAATTTCTCCGCTACCCACACCTCATCCCCGCACTTTTCAACGTGCGTGGGTTCGGGCCTCCATTCAGTGTTACCTGAACTTCACCCTGGACATGGGTAGATCACCTGGTTTCGGGTCTACGACCACGTACTAAACGCCCTATTCAGACTCGCTTTCGCTGCGGCTCCGCCTCTTCAGCTTAACCTCGCACGGGATCGTAACTCGCCGGTTCATTCTACAAAAGGCACGCCATCACCCGTTAACGGGCTCTGACTATTTGTAGGCACACGGTTTCAGGATCTCTTTCACTCCCCTTCCGGGGTGCTTTTCACCTTTCCCTCACGGTACTGGTTCACTATCGATCACTAGGGAGTATTTAGCCTTGGGAGATGGTCCTCCCAGATTCCGACGGAATTTCACGTGTTCCGCCGTACTCAGGATACATTCAAGAGAGAACGAAGTTTCGACTACGGGGTTGTTACCCTCTACGACGGACCTTTCCAGGTCGCTTCGTCTACCTCGTTCCTTTGTAACTCCGTATAGAATGTCCTACAACCCCAAGAGGCAAGCCTCTTGGTTTGGGCTATGTTCCGTTTCGCTCGCCGCTACTCAGGAAATCGCATTTGCTTTCTCTTCCTCCAGGTACTTAGATGTTTCAGTTCCCTGGGTCTGTCTTCCTTACCCTATGTATTCAGATAAGGATACCATACCATTACGTATGGTGGGTTTCCCCATTCGGAAATCTTCGGATCAAAGCTTACTTACAGCTCCCCGAAGCATATCGGCGTTAGTCCCGTCCTTCATCGACTCCTAGTGTCAAGGCATCCACCGTGCGCCCTTTCTAACTTAACCAAACTAAAAATTAAAAAATATGAGCTACACTGTTATCTAGTTTTCAAAGAACATAC
>NZ_JBQXON010000042.1:0-5655 GCF_052646455.1 Bacillus cereus group sp. Bce041 | reverse complement strand
AACACGGAAGTTAAGCTCTCTAGCGCCGATGGTAGTTGGGACCTTGTCCCTGTGAGAGTAGGACGTCGCCAAGCAACTTTAAGACGAGTCAGAATGACTCGTCTTTTTTGTGTTTATAAAAATAAGAATGGCTGGTAAATCTCAGTTTATTAAAATTTCACTTTATTGTTCACATCAACAAGTTCAAAACGCTCACAGACGAGTAACATATCTTCAGAGAAATTAAGACCAATCTCATTTAGTTCCTTTGTAAAAAAACGAACATGGGTGTCTCTCCAGTAATTATAAGTACGATCTCCTTCGCCTTCAGCGATAGCGAATTCTTCGCTTACTTCATTCATTGGTGTTACAGTTACTTCTATTGTCTTAATAATAGCTACAGGTTCATCATTACTATTGAGTATAATACTATAATCATTAGTAGTCGGTAGCGATTCATTTTCTAATTCATAAAAAATGTGACCGGAGCATGTAGCTGTTTTAATACCGTCAATTACTAGTTGTGCAAGATAATTAGGGGCATCCCCAAATTGCCAAGCTGTAACAGATTCTGGTTTTTTGTTGTTTCCCCAATAAGTATCCCAATATGTCTGTGCTAATTGATTCATTTTTATCGTCACCTCACTCTAATTAATATTTAATCTCTTTATAATTCCTAGGAAATTTATTTATTTGTTATGCCTTTGTACTTATTTTTAATTTGTATCAGTGTTTTGCAAATTAAAAAGATACTATGTGGAGTGAATATAGTTTGTAAATATGTTCTGTACATATATGGGATCTTTAATTTTCCAATTGCATTTTATGATAAAGGACATAGTTACTTAAAGAACGTTCAGATTATGAATGGTAGTTTATTATCACTATGCCATATTGAAGTGAGTAATACTAGAGTTGAAATAGATAAAAAAACCGATATTCTAAATTGAATATCAGTTTAATAATATGTGACTTATATGAATCTATAGCAATACGAAAAGCGTAAATAAGATAGCCAACAAAATACGGTAGTATGCAAAAGGTTTTAAACCTATCTTCTCTAAAAGCTTTAGAAAAGTTACTACTGCTAGCATCGCTACTATAAAAGAGGTAATGAATCCTACCGCGAACATAGGGATGTCATCGACACTTAAATACTTCCAACTTTTTAGTAAGTCTAAGCCTGTTGCCCCAATCATTACAGGAAGAGCTATTAGAAAAGAGAATTCAGATGCAGTCTTATAATTTACTTTTGCTAATAGACCTCCAGAGATAGTAGAGCCAGCTCTAGAGAAGCCAGGGTATACCGCTAAGCACTGAAATAATCCGATTGTTAAAGCTTGGCGGTATGTTAAATCGTCCAGTGAATAGGCTGCTGCCCCTTTCTTTTTTACTTCTGCAAAGATCATAAGAATTGCCCCTGCTACAAGTCCAATCACAACAGTGTATGGCTGGAATAAGTATGTTTTAATAATATCATGTAGTAGCAAGCCGGCAACCACTGCCGGAAATACGCCAAGAAATACATGGAACGCGTTGAATTTTTTTTCTTTCTGTATAAGAGGTTTAATATTACATAAAGAAACGAGACGTTTATGATATAAAATTGCAATAGCTAAAATTGCGCCTAGCTGAATAACAATTTCAAACGTTTTTGCTCTTTCTCCCTCAAAGCCTAATAAATGCCCGACTAATATAAGGTGGCCAGTAGAAGATATAGGTAAAAATTCAGCTAATCCTTCTACAATACCGAGTATGAAGGCAATAATGATATCGCTCATAGTTTCACTCCTATACATTAATGAATGTCTACTTTTTTAAAATAGAATAGTGTTGCAATAAATCCGGAAATTGTCGTTACTGCAATGATGATATAAGAATACTCTGGTGGATATGTCGGTTGTAATTCGTTATTTGCGATATCTAGAGTAGCGGTCCACGGAAATAAATCTTTATGCTTGGAGTTTACGAGCATAAGATTAGTCATTGTAATAATGACTGTTAATATAATGGGTGGTACATAGCTCTTCATTACAAGAGTTAGTAGCACAATAGGTGAAGACAATAGAAAGAGAAGTCCACCACATATTAAAAATTCTAGGAAAGAACCTAAAAGTAAAGAAATGTTAAAACCAGGGAAGTTCCCCAATAGCCCTAATATTAAAGTAAGTGCCCAAGCGACTAAAGTTAGCATCATAATCCAAAGAAAGAGAATGATGAATTTACTTGTAATAAAGCTAATGCGTGACACGGGGATAGTTAGTAAATTTTTCAGTGTATCTTCTGTATATTCGCGGGTAAGCAAATAAGCAACCACTACTCCATATAAGGGGAATCCTATAACTAAAGTAGTATATAAGTTAACGTCAGTAAATAATTGATCGAACCAAATAGTTGGAGTTGGCTGTTTTGTTTTTATATGTATATAAGAGGCTACTACAACTAAGAAAGGTGCGACACCAGCACCAATAATGCTAATTAAAAACATATTAGAGCGTTTTAGTTTTAAGAGTTCTGTATAGAGTAGATTAACCAATTGTTCCACCTCCAACTAGTTTGGTGAAATAATCTTCTAGTCTATCTTCACTTATCATCATTTTTAATACTTCAATATCGTTAAGAACGAACGTTCTGTTTATGTATCCTTGTTGTCCAAAATGAGAGTAAATACGAATATTTCCTTCATCATGTACTTCATAATCAAAAATTTGAAGATGATTTTCTAATAACATCACAGCTTTATCGTCATTATTCACTTGAAACTCTATGTACTTACGGTTTGCTTTGCGCAGCGTATCAAGAGAAACTTCTTCTAGTAACTTTCCTTCATGAATAATTCCGATACGATCAACTAACTGTTCTACCTCGGCTAATATGTGACTAGAAATCAGTATTGTTATATTTCTTTCTTGAGCTAAAGAATGAATAAGTTTTCGCATTTCTTTAATACCAATAGGGTCTAGTCCGTTAGTTGGTTCATCTAATATGAGTAGCTCAGGATAATGGAGAAGAGCACGCGCAATTCCTAAGCGTTGCTTCATTCCTAAAGAATACTTTCCTACTAACTTTTTTGTCTCATGCTGCAAGCCTACTATTTCTAATGCTTCTTCGATAGCATTCTTTTTGTGAACCCCAATTATTTTTGCATTAATTAATAGGTTTTCTTTTGCAGTTAAGTTTTCATAAAATCCTGGAACTTCAACTATAGAACCAATTCTGCTTAAAATATCTTTTTGATTTTGGAATAAGTTCTCTCCGAATATTTCAATCGTTCCACTTGTAGGCTTTATAAGACTAAGCAGCATGCGAATGGTTGTTGTTTTACCAGCACCGTTGCGGCCTATGAAGCCATAAATCTCCCCTTGTTGAACATTAATATTTAAATTATCTACTGACTTTTGATTGCCATATACTTTAGTAAGGTTAGTCGTTTTTATAATTGTATTTATAGGAGACACCTGCTTTCTATAAGTTCTTACTTACATCATAAAAAGGAAGGCTTAACTGCATATTAATCATTTCTTAACTATTTCTTAAAAGTATTGTGTTTTGGAATAGAAAAGCCAAAAGTAGTTCGTTTCCATGGAGTACTTTCAACCCATATATGTCCACCGTTTTTCTCAACGAGCGCTTTGGAAATAGAAAGCCCGAGACCGCTACCACCAAATGAAGAGTTTCTTGATTGTTCGCTTCGGTACATTCGCTCAAATACGTTTTGTAAATCATGTTTTGGAATACCAGGGCCTTGATCCCAAATATGAAGTTCGTATTCTGCATCAGCTTCTAGCAATTCGACTCCTATTGTTTTCCCATCCTTTCCGTAATAAATTGCATTTTTCATTAAATTACCGATAATCCGCATAATGCTTAGATGATCTGCGATGATAGGACAAGTAGACTCTGGTATGCGAATTTGCAGTTCGATGTTATGTTTTGAGAGCTCAGGTAAAAATTCAATCAAAACTTCTCTAGTAACTTCAGAAAAGTCGAGTTCTTCTTCTTTTAGTGGAAATTCATTAGCGTCTAGCTTCGCCATATTGAATATTTCATCAACTAGGTGCTTTAAGTTATTTGATTTCATATAGAGTATTTTAAGATATTCTTGTTTTTCTATTTCAGAAGCAGCAACTCCGTCTTTCAAAGCATCTATATATCCGATAATGGAGGTGAGTGGTGTTCGTATATCGTGGGAGATACTAGACAAAAGTTGTTTTCTGGATTCTTCGGATCTTTTGGCTTCAATTTGAACCTGCTCTAATTTACCTATTAGCTCGTTTATTGAAAAAACGATATTATGTAATGAGTGGTCATTGCTTGTGAATAATCTCGTTTGTAAGTTTCCTTTTAGTACACGACTTAATTTAGTATCCATTGCTTTGCGATGTTGAATGAATTGTATTCTTGAAAAGAAGAGATAAATTGTAATTAAGATAAGGATAATAAATAAAGACATTTTTATTCTTGGATCCATTTGTATGTTTAAAATCCCGCAAATGATAAGTTGTAATGAAATCAGGAAGAGGGTTTTATCAGTCTTCAAGCTTTTCACCTACAAACTTATAACCAATTCCCCATATAGTCTGAATGAATTTTGGATTGGAAGGGTCAATTTCTATTTTCTTTCTAAGTTTTCGAATATGTACCATAACGGTATTGTCATCTTCTATATAATTATTGTCCCATACATTTCGGAAGAGCTGTGTTTTTGTAAATACTTGCCCTGGGTTTGAAGTAAAGAATTTTAACAGTTCCAGTTCTTTTCCGGTTAAGCTAATTTCTTCTTTGTTTGTATGAACTGTGTATGTATTTAAATTGATAGTTAGTCCTTTAAAAGATAAAGTTGTTTTTTCTTGAGCAGTATTGTTACTTCCGAGAACTAAAAAACGCCGCATAAGAGCTTTTACTCGTGCAATTACTTCGTGAATGCTGAAAGGTTTCGTAATATAATCATCAGCACCAATGCTTAAACCTAAAATTTTATCAACTTCGTGATCTTTAGCGGTGAGCATTAATATAGGTACGTTAGTTTTATCTCTAAGTTTTTTACATACCTCGATTCCATCTATTTTGGGCATCATAAGATCTAGTATAACGAGGTTATAGTTATTTTGATTAAATAAATGTAAGGCTTCTTTGCCGTTGATTGCAGTGTCTACCATGTATAATTCTCGTTCTAAATATATTTTTAATAAATTTCGGATTTCTTTATCGTCGTCTGCTATAAGGATACGTATATCTTTCATATCTTCACCTGCTTCTAATAGAGTTTTATTGATAGTACAACAACTCTCTAATTATATACTAGTATTTGTTAAAATAAGGTTGCTAGTTTTGTTGGAGGAAAACGTCCACACAAGTTAAGTCTAGAGTTCAAATTAACTCGAATATATTTGGAAAAACAAATTAAAGAGAAGCAGAAGGTGTGCTCCGATAATGAAATCCTATAGAGACGTATTTAGTTAAAAGAGCATAAAAATATTAAATTGAAGTTCTTTATAAAAAGGTGTTGACGATTATGCTTTAGAGGTGTAATATAGAACAAGTCGCCGATGACAATAACGTCGCAAGCGACAAACGAAATGAAAAACTTAGTTGACATTGAAAGATGAAAATGTTAACATAAGGAAGTCGCAAATGAGCGGCCAAGTAGTTCTTTGAAAACTGAACGAAACAAAC
>NZ_JBQXON010000041.1:0-6933 GCF_052646455.1 Bacillus cereus group sp. Bce041 | reverse complement strand
CATAAAAGAATTAAGGCAAAATTAAAGGGTATGAGCCCAGTACAATACCGGGCTCATACCCTAGAGGCTGCCTAATGAAACGACCTGTCTAACTTTCGGGGGTCACTTCAAATGAAGTGAAGGCTTTTGTTTATTTAGGCTAGTATGGCCGCGAGCATATTGTATGATTTTATCCTCGCTAAATTAAATTAAGATCTTAACCACCATGATTTCCGTGAGCATATTGAATAACATCAATAGCTTTATGTGTTTCTGTAGGGGATTGGGCACCAAACATTAAAGTAAAAATAGTAATTACACCAACTAAACCGAGAATTGTCTTTTTCATTTTAATGCCTCCTTCTCAATAACTTTTTTTCCTGCTTGAGAACATGAATAGAAATAATGACTTGCTTTAATATGGTTATTCTCTTTATAAAATGCAGTAGCAAGATATTCTTCGTATTCCTTAATGAATTCGAAAAGTTCTTGCTCTTTAAAATATGATACGCCTTTTAACACTGTCATTTCAAGTGCTTCGGCAGGAAAACCTCCATTCATTGCATCTAATATTTTAAAATGGTGTAGATACTCTATATTTTCAATCTCTTGACAAACGGAATATCCTTTTGCTATGAGATCTTTGGCAACGGAGTGATTTCCTTCTTTCATGTGTTCCCTTGCCTCAATAAAAAGAGCCTTATAATTGTTAAGCATTTTTTGATTTACTTCTGAAAGATATCTAATGGCTAATGGCGAAAGATTTTGAGTAGCATACATTAACCCTAAATTTTGACGCACCATTAAAATAAATTGTTTTTCGTCTATTTTTTGGAACATATCCATTGCTTTCGTGAAATATTCTTCAGCAAGTTCCCATTCTCTCAAATGAGTACAAGCTAAGCCTATAAGATTATCACAGAATGCTACATTGATCTCATACCCAGCATGTTGAGCAAAGATTTCTCTTGCCTCTGATACTTTTTTATAAGATAATAGCCCTTGATATATGTCATAATGGAAAGCTCCAACTTTATAATAAAATTCCGCTTTTTCCAATTCATCAGGAATGCAGTCTAAAAGTTTTTCTGCTTTTTCATAACTCTCCTTTGCGATTTGGTATTCGCCAATAGTAGAGGCATGAATCCCTTTGAAAAAGTGGTAATAATAAGCTAAGAAATTATCTGTAGGCATATCAAAAGCCTCAACTTTGTCAAAACTGCTTTTTGAAATGCTTAAATTATCAATTACAAATTGGTATCTAAAATCTAGTAGTGAGTAGTAGAGTAATAAATCTTGATCCTCTTCAATATTATGCATCTTAGAATCAATTATTTCTTTTAATTGATGTGCATTACCTATACGCCTTGAGCGGATTTCAAGATACCAATCGTTTAATAGCTTTGTAATTTCATTATTCCCCTTAGCTGAAACCATCATTATATATTCCCCCATCCTATAAAAGTCTACTAATGTTATATATTACCATTATAGCAAAGTATCCAGTTCGTTTAATTGTATTATATTTATTTTTCAATAAAATTCAGAAAAATAAATTAATTATGATGACTCAATTATATTTTATTCATGTTTTTCTCATTAACAATTCACGCAAACGTGATGTGATTGAAGTGAGTCGGAAAATATCATATTTGCATGAAAGGGGAATGAATAAATATGAAAGCCTCTCTCTACTATAGCGGCAGCTTATTGAAGTTTTAGGTTTATGTTAAGGAAATTTAAAATCCCTGTCTTTAAAGACAGGGATTAAAAAAAGGGATGACAGTTAACAACTGAAGGTACCATTATATTACCATTATTGGAATTTTTATTCCATGTTTTTGTGTTGAGAAATAAATAATATATGATGTAAAAGGTGAGATGAGTAGAGGGTTCTTATAGGTTTAGAAATATGAGAAAGTAAATATTTCAATTGAATTTTTCTTGAAACGAGGAGTGGAAGTATTGTTTTTGCTTAGAAAGCATTATTCAAAGCTATGTAGAGATTATAATATGAATAAAAAGAGTCTGGTTAAAAAATTATAAGACACCAATTCATTGGAACGGTAAAAAACTGTTGTCGGAATAGGTGTCTTTTTGTATTGAGTAGAATGTATTTTCTCAACAGGAAAAATTGTAATTATCTATAAGTATTACTTATAAGGATAATAGGAAAGTAGAAATTAATAATAAAGGAGAATGCGAAATGTTAACAGTAATATCTAATAATGATTTAGCTAAAATCCGTGAAGAAGATGTAGATGTATTGAAGGTAATGGCGCATCCGGTTCGATTAAAAATCATAAGTGAATTAATACATCATAAAATGTGCAATGTTACACAGTTAACAGAAATATTAAAACTTCCACAATCCACTGTTTCACAACACTTAGCAAAGTTAAGAGGAATCGTACTCCGTGCAGAAAGAAAAGGACTAGAGATGCATTATTATATTGATAATACTAAAGCTCGTCAGATTGTAGAAATTTTAGGGCTATAGGTGAATTATACGTAAAAGTTTCCTAATTATAGGGGAAACTTTTTTCTATGTTGATCAAAGTATAATCATATATAAAGAAGAATGAAATTTGGAAAGGGTCAATTTCAGAATATTATATTGAAGTGTAAGTTTTTAATTCAAGTTATGGAACGTATAATTTTTAAGTAAGAAAGGATGGTAGTTGAAGAAAGTCCAATAACTGTCACAATTTCTTTGTAAGCTTAATAAATTGTTATGTAATAATTTAATTATAGAGTTATTTGAATGTGATGAAGATTAATGAATAGTTGAGTATGAAGTTATTTATATTTAGCTTTCATTTACATTCATGCTCTTAATAAAGTGAAGAAATTAGTAAGGGGGACTATTAAAATGAACAAAAAATTCTTTAAACAGTTAAAAAAATAGCTACAAATAAAAAAGGATTAAGTGCCGCTGCAGTAGCAGTAGGAATTATGGGTACAACTTTAATTCCTCAAAATGCCTATGCACATGGGTTCGTTGAAAAGCCAGGTAGCCGTGCTGCTTTATGCAGTCAAAATTATGGGGCGCTGAATTCAAATTGTGGAAATATAATGTATGAACCGCAAAGCTTAGAAGCACCTAAAGGATTCCCGCAAGGCGGGCCAGCTGATGGGAAAATTGCTTCAGCGGGAGGTCTATTTGGTGGAATTCTTGATCAACAAACAGCTGATCGATGGTTTAAGAATACTATTAAGGGCGGGGAGAATACATTCACTTGGAAATATACTGCTCCTCATTCAACAAGTCAGTGGCACTATTACATTACAAAAAAAGGATGGAATCCAAATAAACCTTTAACAAGAGTGGATTTTGAACCAATAGGAACTGTAAAACACGATGGTTCTGCAGCATCTAATAATCTATCACATAAAATTAATGTACCAACTGATCGCAGTGGATATCATGTCATATTAGCAGTTTGGGATGTAGCTGATACTGTAAATGCTTTCTATAATGTGATCGATGTGAATCTAATAAATAATGAAAAACCAGATACAGAAGCGCCAACTCAGCCATCTGGAGTACAAGTCGTAAAAGCTACTTCAAATAGTGTAGAACTTAGTTGGAAGCCTGCAATCGATAATGTAGGGGTCAAAGAATATCAAGTATTACGTAATGGTCAATTAATTAATACTGTAGTGGGTACAAGTGTAGTTGATAAAAAATTAAGCCCGAACACTGAGTATACGTATACAGTAAAAGCAGTAGACGCTGCAGGGAATATATCAAGGGAAAGTGAAGCATTAGTTGTTAAAACAACAGTGGAAAAACCAGATACAGAAGCACCAACTCAGCCTAAAGGATTACACAGCATGGGAACCACTACGAATAGTATCGACTTAATGTGGAGTCCGTCTGAAGATAACATAGATGTGAATCATTATATTGTCTACAGAGAAGTTGGGGGTGTTATGAAAGAAATAGGCACTGCTAATACAACTTCATTTATGGACAAAGATTTGCAAGCGAATACAATATATAAGTATGTAGTTTCTGCTGTTGATACAGCTGGCAATGAATCAATGAAAAGTGATGCCTTAACAATTGCTACAAAAGGACAAGAAAACACTTATGAACAATGGGATGCGTATAAAGCGTATAAAAAAGGGGATAAAGTAGTTCATGAGGGTAAGGTTTACGAGGCAGTTCAAAGTTATCAAGGGAATGGAGATCCAAACTGGATTTTTGCTTTGTCATTATGGAATGAAGTAAATAAATAATTTAAACAGTTGTTCATTTTAACGAATTTACCGAAAGAATTCACCTTCCTTAACCGTATGAAGAGCGATAATAAAGCGGTAGGTGCATTTCAGTTTGGTATAGCCAAAAGCTTATGATTATTGGTGGAAGAACACAAATCTTTCCAAAGTGAGTCTAGTATAATTAATTTCTAAACTCACATCTTTTTGTGAAAATAAAGATGTGAATTCAGTTTATTCTTATTTGCTTTGTATGAATTGTAAGGTATACTAAAAGTAGGTGCAAAAATGCACTATTTGAAAAAGAGTGCAAGGCAAAAAAGGAATCCGAAAAGGATTCCTTTTTTGTTTTTCAGCAAATAAAGCAACTTTCTAATTAACTCTTTCTTTTTATAAACTTAAAATGTATTTTTGAAAAATTGCCATATTCCTGTAACAAAACAAAGGTATGTTATGTGTGTTAAATATAAAGAGAAAGAAGGAAAAGTTGTGAAAAAAGTTTTGCCAATTGTTGCGTTATTAGGCATGATGAGTTTTGGAGTACAGGAAATGAATGTAAGAGCTGATACATACCACAAGGGCGATTCAAAAATTAGTTTTTGGGATTCGAAAAGAAAGGGTACTAATTTCATGAATAGTACGTCATTACCTGAAAACTATAAAAGTGCAAAAGAAGCTAATATTGAATATGTACGTTTAGCACCTGATAAATGGGCAAAAGATAAAGATTTTCTATTTGAGGATAAACCAGATACTTCTGGAAAGGATTTTCTGATAGGTAATGCAGATAACTATCGGGGATTAGTAAAGGAAGATCTAGAAAAATTAAAGGCGGATTTAGATGCCGCACAATCACAAGGAATGAAAGTCGTTCTTACAATGTTATCCTTACCTGGTGATCGATGGCGCCAATTTAATAATAATAAGAATGACGACAGAATATGGGAAGAAGAGAAGTATCAAGAACAAGCAAGTCAATTTTGGAAGGATCTCGCTCTGGAACTAAAAGATCACCCCGCGGTGGTTGGTTATAATATTATAAATGAACCACATCCAGAAACAGCTAAAAATAATAGATATAATGATTTTTGGACGGAAGATTACGAGAAATGGTATGCAAAAGTGGAGGGAACGACAGCGGATTTAAACAGATTTTATCAAAAGGTGATCAATTCCATTCGTGAAGTAGACCAAGAAACACCAGTTATTTTAGATTCAGGTTTATATGCTACTCCATGGGCCTTTAAATACTTAAAGCCAGTAAAGGATAAAAAACGCTTTACGCAATTCATATGTATGAACCATATGAATTAACGAGTCAAGGTGAAAAGAAAAATAAAGAATATCAATATCCAGGATTAGTAAAAGTAGGAGACTTAGAGAAACCTGTAATCTGGAATAAGCAGGGATTAGAGAAGTTTTTGAAGCCAATCCAACAATGGTCTAAGAAAAATCATGTACCATCTAATCGAATTATTGCAGAGGAGTTTGGAATTAACCGTACTGTTCCAGGTGCTACCCAATACATGCAAGATCTTATTTCTATCTTTAACCAAAAAGGATGGCATAAATCATTCTATGCATTCCGTGAAGACACATGGACAGGGATGAATTATGAATTGGGAACAGGAAAAATAAAATGGGATGAAGAGGGTAAACCGATACGTCAAGATAATTCACTCTGGGAAGTAATAAAAAAAGATTTGCAGGCGCATAAATAGTTTAAAATATTTGTCCTAAGGACTAAATGTAAGCATCTAATTCAAATAGAATTAGATGCTTTTTATTTCGAAAAAAGGTGGAGTTGAATTAAAGATTCCATCTTTTCTTTTGCATAAAGAGTACCAATCAGGTTTATTTACAACGAAAAATAAGCTTTTTAGAGAATAGCTTAGAAAAAAATTGTGGAGGTTCAAACAAATGTGGTCGTAATTGTCTAAACCTTTAAAGCGAAAAAAGTTTTATGAATTTTTTGTGAGATTCCAATCCTTAAATGTTGTAATTTATTTACTTATTTCTCCAATTGGATATATTTCTCCAATTGGTTGTAAGTTTAGAATACAGAATCAAAACATAATAGGCTGTTATCGATGAGTTTATCGTAAAGTTGTTATTTAATGTGTCATCAAATAACATTTATATACAATAATACATCAAGAAAAGGAGATATTTATGAAAAAATATAGAGTAATAGACACAACTTAAATAGTATGAATAGTTTAGATTGTAAAAACATGAAGAAGAAAACAAAAAAACTTAAGAGTACTAAGGAAAAATGAGGGAGATAATATGGGGAATAATTCAAAACATAAAACTAGAAAAATACTTGCGGCTACTGCTACAGTAACTATGCTTGCGACTGGAATGATTTCTTCATCAGATGTCTTTGCGGAGCAAAAGGAGCAGCAAAAAAATTTACCGACATCACTGTATAGTGAAAAGTCAGTTAAATCTGAAAATAGAACATTTGCAGTCCCAGGAAAAGGGGATGTTGAGGTACTAAAACAACAGGAAAGAAAAAGTATGGCATTTAGTCCATATGAACCAACTGGTTTATATGCAAAGCCAAATGAACAAATAACGATTAATGTAGAAGGTAATCAAGATATTCAGGTATATATTGGAACGTATTCGTATGATGCTTCTTGGAGAGAAGATTCTAAGATAAAATCATTTACATTAAAACCTGGTGTAAACACAATCCAATCTCCAAATGGGGGGCTGATTTAT
>NZ_JBQXON010000040.1:0-8652 GCF_052646455.1 Bacillus cereus group sp. Bce041 | reverse complement strand
GTTCATCCTGAGCCAGGATCAAACTCTCCAATAAAGTTAGTTTGTCTAGCATCTAAAATAAAAATTGACGTTTCACGTTGTTTGTTTCGTTCAGTTTTCAAAGAACTACTTAGTCGCTCATTTGCGACTTCCTTATGTTAACACTTTCGTTAATTGATGTCAACTAAGTTTTTTATTTCATTTGTCGCTTTCGACGTTAATGTCATCGGCGACTTGTTCTATATTACACCCCCGTAGATCAACCGTCAATACCTTTTATCTTTTTTATTTTATAAATCATAAAAGCTTTACCCTGTCTTAATTTCTAACACAGCCTTAGAACTTCTTAAACTTATGTATTCAAACTAACAATCTGCAGCCTACACTCTCTAACTTAATACTAATACTTTTCTAAAGAATGAATGTGAGACCAAGTAAATATATATTAAGGATAGTATTTTTTCTTTTAGTACGTCCTCCCCCCTGCTCATCTCTAGGGAGATTATAAATAAAACACTTCTCTTCTTTACCTTTAAAATCTAATATACTTAGGAGGCGTTATGAAATGCATGTTAATAAAAAGATAATTTATGTATCCCATGATGCCCACTTCCACGGAGCACAGCTACTTTCTTTACATACTATTAAGGCTCTTAAAGAAAACTTTGATTACTCTGTTGCAATTATCTCTATTGGATCAGGTATTTTAATTCCAGATTTTCAAAAGTACGGTCCTGTTTATTGTCTCGAGCAAGGTTATCAAACAGAAGAAAAGGTCGAATTATTAATAAAGGATTTATTATCACAGGATTTTACCCTCGCCATATGTAGCACTGTCATAAGTGGCGATATCGTTGCATTACTAGCTAGACACAATATAAAAGTTGTTTCATTAATACATGAATTACCGCATTTAATACAACAGTACTCTGCTGAAGGGAAAGCTAAAAACATCGCTGAATTTGCTTACAAAGTTGTCTTCCCTTCACAATACGTATATGAAAAATTTCGTACAATCACTGAATTGGATCCTCAAAAATGTCACATTCTCCCTCAAGGTTTGTTTAACCACAATCCTTATAAAAACAATATCGCAAAAGCTAGAAATGAGTTACGTAAGAAGCTTAACCTGCCTCTAGATAGCAAAATTATCTTAGGTGTAGGCTTCGCAGATTATCGAAAAGGAATAGATTTATTCTCACTTATCTCTTACTCCGTACGAAAGACTCACAAGGATATTCATTTCATTTGGGTAGGGAGAACGGACGTTCAATTCCTGAATACACTGCCCCCTAAATATAAAGCACATTTCACATTAGTCGATCCTACTCCCGATATTGGATTATATAACGCCGGGGCTGACTTATACTTATTAACTTCAAGGGAAGATCCTTTTCCAAATGTTGTTTTAGAAGCATTAGATGCAAAACTTCCTGTTATAGGGTTTAAAAATGCTGGAGGTTTTGAAGATGTTGTTACAGAAAAAACTGGTGCCTTAGTAGATTTTTTAAATTTACCCAAAATGCTAGAGAAAATATATGAATTTATTCACGATGAGGGATTACGATTACAAAAGGGAAGCTTTGGCCAAGAACTTATCGAAAAAAACTTCAATTTTCTTAATTACATTTATCAATTACTAGATCTTCTCGAACATAATTACAAAAAGATAAGTGTAATCATACCGAACTATAATTATGAAAAATACTTACCTGCTCGAATCGAATCAATCTTAAACCAAACCTACCCTCTTTACGAACTAATTTTCTTAGACGATGCCTCCACTGATCATAGCGTATCAACTTTTAAAAAGCTGCTCTCAAAAGAAAATAAGCCCCACCTGAAGGTTCAACAGATTATTAATGATAAAAACTCTGGTTCCGTATTTAAACAATGGATAAAAGGAGTCTCTGCAGCAACTGGTGATTATATTTGGATCGCAGAGGCTGATGACTTATGCGATAAGACATTTTTACAAGAGGTGATACAGGGGTTTTATATAAATAACAATATTACCTTAAGTTACACACAATCAAAACAAATTGATGAACAAGGAAATGTATTGGCTAATCATTATTTAAATTACACAAATGATATCGATAAAGAAAAATGGAAAGGCCCCTATTTTCGAAAAGGCGTCGAAGAAATACAAGATACGTTACTTATCAAAAACACTATACCTAATGTTTCAAGTGTAGTTTTTAAAAATATAGATATGAAGAAAACAGAAAAACAGTTAGAGAAGTTCAAAATAGCTGGTGATTGGTTTTTCTATGTTTCTCTTCTTACAGAGGGAGATATTTACTTCAATCCATCCCCCTTAAACTATCATAGACGACATTTAAATAGCGTAACGAGAACAGAAGATTCATACTCCCATTACAATGAAGTTGTACAAATGCAAAATTTCATTAAAGAAAGATTTACTATCGACGACATTTCTAAAATGAAAATGTATACATATAGAAAGCATCTTAAAGCATACTTAAAAATTTAAACATGTGCTTTCTATGCCATCAATATCTCTTGTAAGTTGCTACTATTACTTAAGGGAGGAATACTCTTTGAAAGACTTTATAGAGGAACATAAAGATTTAATTTCTCAAATCGCACACAACTATAATGTAAATGCAAGTATCCATCCTGAGGATCATATCTTTCAGTTCATTGTCACTAATCCCGTCTTCCCATCAAAAAAAGAAGCGATAGATTACTACTTTAAAGATGGGCAAAACTCAGCACAAATACTCTTAAACTTAATTACTTCCCTTTATCCTCCTACAGGCAATCCAATTAAATTGTTAGAATTTGCATCCGGATACGGCTGCGTAACACGTCATTTATTAAATCTACAAGCGAATTTGAGTATAACCGCTTGCGATATACACGAAGAGGCTATTTCCTTTATTGAAAACAAATTAAATAATTCTTCTATATTATCTCATCCTGAGCCTGAACAGTTAAAATTGGACTCCTCTACGTACGATATCGTTTTTTGTCTATCCTTTTTCTCTCATATACCTGATACAACTTGGTTTCGTTGGCTGCAAACATTGTATAACGCTGTTTCACCTGGTGGTTTATTCATTTTCACAACCCATGGCTATCAAAGCAAAAAATACTTCGGGTTTCCAAATTTAAATGAAAAGGGCTATTGGTTTCTCTCTTCTAGTGAACAATTCGATTTAGATGTGAATCAATACGGACAAACGATAGTTAGTCCCTCTTACGTGTGTGACAAAATTAAATTATTACCCCATAACCCAATTATCAAAAAGTATACTGAAGGATTTTGGTGGGAACATCAAGACCTTTGGGTTATAGAAAAAGAAGCAAAATAATAACCCACGCTCTGCTTATACAAGTAGAGTGTGGGTTATTATTTTTTACTATATAAGAACTCTTCAATCCATAGCTTATTTAATCTAATCCCATGTTTAAAATCTATTTTAGGTTCCCAATTCAATTCTTGTTTTATCTTATCAATATTTAAAATGATTTTTTGAACGTTCTCTTGTTTTTGTTTGTAACAGATAAAATCCACTTTTCTTTCTGTTATTTTCTCTAATTCCACTATAATTCGTTTTAAAGAAAGACCTTTGCCACTCCCTATATTGTATACGCAAGATTTCAATTGATTTAATTGTGCTAGTTGTATAGTAATTTCAACTAAATCATCGATATAAATATAATCTCTAATAATCTCCTCTGGATTCCCATATATATGAATCCTTTCATTACTGAGATGCTGGTACAAAAAACAATTTATCGCCCCTACTTTTTTTAAGGGGTTTTGGTATTTTCCATACGGATTAGAATATCTACATACAACATAATCTATTCCATATTTTCTCTTATAAAAATACAAATAATTCTCCAGCGAAACTTTTGTTATTCCATACGGGGAAAGTGGTCTTAATGGATGTTTCTCATCAATAGGCAAATATTCAGGTTCACCATAAACTGTGCCTCCCGAAGAAGCTAATATAATTTTTTTAATACGAAAATCTTTAACACTTTCCATGAAATTAAGAAAAAATAGACTGCTATTAATATCACCGAAAACATCTTCAATTGAAGTTGCTACGTTAGACGTCGCAGCTAAATAAATAATAATATCTATATTCACTAAAGCCTTATATATATCCTCAACATTTTTTAAATCACCTTTAATAAATTCAACTTCACTTACAATATTTTGAGGAAAATTATTTATATGTCTGGAAAATACTTTTACATTTTGCCCCTGTTTCAATAAACCCAATGCGAGGTTGATACCAATGAAACTATTTCCACCTACTATTAAATAATTATTCTTCCTCATAATATCATCTCTCTAGTAATAAATTTTTCCCGTCGTCAAACCTAAAAATATACACAAATAAACTGGATCATTTCGATTATTCATCTTCTTATCATTGTATGTTTGTTATAAATTTTCATTATCTTTATTTTCTATTTTCATTTTAGAATAGCTTCCTTATTCAGGTTGACTGCAAAAACACTCATAATATTTACTCATCCCCATGAATATATTTAATAAACAATCCTCACTTGTTTAACCCATAAAAAAACGTCTACATACACAAATTTCCCAAAAAGGAGTGCTGAACTCATGAAGAATATAAATCAAGAACTTTTAAATCATGTAATTCTACATAAAGATCGAATTCCGCATTACCATAAAGACTTTCCAATTATACTATTTTGGAGTCATAGAAGCGGATGCACCGCGTTAGCTAATTGGTTCTTTTTTCAAATCGGATTATTTACTGAAGCAAAGAAATACAATGACTTTATTCATTACTATGAGTTCTGGGTGTATAAGAACAATACAAATTACATACCAGAGTTACAAAATGGTCTTCTAGAGGGTAAAAAGGATGTTTGTAAACTTGTGCGAAATCCCTATACAAGGGCTGTCAGCTCATTTCTATTACTTGCTGACAACCCATATGCTAGCCCTCAATGGGAAAGTATCCGTCATTATTTTTATAATGACAAATATAGTAATCAAGGAATATCATTTAAACAATTTTTATATTACGTTCAGGCATTCAGCTCCAATTCTCTAGCGTTAGATATACATTTTAGTCAACAATACGTCCCTGGTGAAGAAAACTTCATCTAATGTTATATTCCTTTAGAAGATTTTAATACACAAATCACCAAACTAGAACACATGTACGATTTGATAAAATCCCCTTTAGCACTTCTTACAAATTCAGATCATCATCGCGCACACAAGATGATTTATGCAGGGAGCTATGCAGAACTTAGCATTACAGATACAGACTTCCCACGATTTCCAACATACGAAAGCTTTTATGATAAAGAAACTATGGATTTAGTTACAGAAATATACACACAGGATTTTGAAATGTATCCATACACGAAAGGGATATTTTAAGTCTATACATTTTCCCATGAATAAAAGCTGATGCATCGCATAGCATAAAGTGAAACTTTAATTCGATTGGGGGTTCTCTTCAACTGATTATTCCCTTCTCCTAATCGCAATTTTAAGAGATACCTAACTTTCACCCATTCCCCCTTTGATTTCGCTGATTGTTGACGTGTATCATACTTTCCATAAATAGATTGCATTTAACATAGGAGGGATGTCGTGTGGAAATCAATTTGAAACACAATAATGGGTACTGCGTTATTTGCGAAAAGAAAGCTACATTTATAGAGCATAATGATTGGCTTAGAGATCATTATTTATGTTCTACATGTAACTCTATACCAAGGCAGCGAGCTTTAATCCATGCCTTGCATACATTTTTTCCAAAATGGGATTCCTATAGTATCCACGAATCCTCTCCTGGAGGAATTACAACTCAGCTACTATTAAAAAACTGTAAAAACTATACTTATTCTCAATACTTTAGAAATTATCCTCTTGGCCAATACTTTCAAGGTATTAGATGTGAGAACTTAGAAGACATGACTTTTGAAGATGAATCTTTTGATTTATTCATTACTCAAGACGTTTTTGAGCATGTAATGACGCCAAACAAAGCCTTTAAAGAAATAGAACGAGTATTAAAACCTGGCGGCGCTCATGTATTTACTGTCCCTTGGTATCATACACTCACAAAAACTGTGCAAAGAGCAAGAATGAATCAAGAAGTGATTGAATATATTGAAGAGCCCATTTATCATGGAAACCCTATTGATGAGAATGGATCTTTAGTAACGTTCGATTGGGGGCAGGATATGATTGAATATATTTATACACACGCAAACATGTATACCATTGTTTATTTACAAAAGGATAGATCACTAGGGTTAGATGCTGAATTTTTACATGTTTTTATTAGTAAAAAGCAAGAAAATAAAGTTTAATCACTATATAATTCGGAGGTTTAACAAATGAATAAATTTAAGTTAGGAAGTGATTTTGATCATCTTGTTAATTCACTATCTGATGTCGAACTTCTAAATTTATTTATACAAAGTTGTTCACAAACAACGATAAATGGGGTTCCCGTACCTAGGTTTCCTCCTGAAGAAATTCAAAAACAATTTGTAGGTGCTTCCTATGAACATGCTCTTTACGAAGCATATTTGTTTTATAGACATATAAAAGAATACGCCCAAAATTTAGGGGTTCCCTTGAATAAAGAAAGTAAAGTTTTAGACTTCGGCTGCGGATGGGGAAGAATTATACGCTTCTTATTTAAAGATGCCTCTGATCAAAATTTACTTGGCATTGATGTCGATCCTGCGATGATCACACTTTGTAATGAAACACTAGGAAGAGGGATATATAAAACAGCAAGTCCACATCCCCCTGTAGAATTTATTAGTGACAATTCATTAGATATCATATTCGCTTATTCTGTATTCTCACATTTATCCGAAGCAACTGCCGAAAATTGGGTAAAAGAATTTTCAAGAGTTCTTCGCCCTGGTGGAATCTTCATCGCAACAACACAAGCGCGCTATTTTCTTGATTTTTGTCAACAATTCCAAGAACATCCTGAATTAATTCAAACAGGATGGCATAAAACTTTATCTCAAGCTTTTCCAGATATACATCGCGCCATCTCGGATTATGAAAACGGCAAATTTGTTCACAGTCCTACTGGTGCAGGAGATGTTAGAAATAGTAGTTTTTACGGAGAAACTGTTATACCTAGGACTTATATTGAAAATCATTATGAGAAATATTTAAAGCTACAAGACTTTTTTGATGATGTAAATCGATTACCACAGGCCCTCTTTGTCCTTCAAAAAATTTAATTCCTTTCATTCAACGTAATAAATTTCATGACGAAAAGCACTTTCTATTTCAGCTATATATCAAATTACCTAATACTCTCTTAATTAAGTAAGCTTAAAGAAATCCAATACATACCATAAAAAGACAGTAAACAGATAACATATCTCTTGTTTTAAAATTGCTTCACCAAATCAAGAATAACTTCCCAACACTTGAACTACGAAAAACATGAGGGGGATATAACTTGAAAATAATCGCTTTTTACTTACCACAATTCCATCAAATTAAAGAAAATGATCGATGGTGGGGGAAAGGATTTACTGAATGGACAAATACTAAAAGTGCACAACCTTTATTTTCAGGACATTATCAACCTAGGGAACCTTATCAAGATTTTTATTACGACTTAACTACCCCCTCCGTAAGAAAGTGGCAAGCGGAAATCGCTAAAGCATACGGTATATATGGTTTTTGTTATTATCATTACTGGTTTAAGGGAAAAAGACTATTAGAAACACCCTTTAATGAGGTACTAAAGATGAAGGAACCTGACTTCCCTTTTTGTCTTTCTTGGGCAAATGAACCATGGACAAAATCTTGGGATGGTCTCGATAAACATATATTAATGCCTCAAGACTACGGAGATATATCTGATTGGAAGGAACACTTTGATTATTTATTACAGGCTTTCCAAGATGAGAGATATATTTATATAGATGATAAACCTCTATTCATTATTTATCGTCCAGGACATATTCCTGATTGTGAAAAAATGCTTAATTACTGGAATGCATTAGCGCGAGAAAATGGTTTAAAAGGTATATACTTTGCTGAAACATTAAACAGTTTTCCACTACCTAATATAAATGGATTCGATGCCAGCATTCAGTTTGAACCTTTCTATACAATTGCCCATGATAGCTCTTCAGACATAAATAAGGTAATATATGATTCTGATATGCAATTAAATGTTTGGGACTACGATAAAGTATGGATGTATATATTACAACGATCGCTCCCAAAGAAAAAAACATTTCCCGGGGCTTTTGTTGATTGGGATAATACTGCACGACGTAAAAACGCGAATAGCAGCATCTTTGTAGGTTCTACCCCTGAAAAGTTCACCATATATTTAAGCAAGCAAATTCATCGTACTTACTCTTTTTATAACAGCGAGTTTTTATTTATTAACGCATGGAACGAGTGGGCGGAAGGAACTTACTTAGAGCCAGATAAAAAATATGGATTTTCTTATTTAGAAGGGGTTAAAAATGCAATTGATAGAGGTATGAAAGCATACAAAAAAGACGAGTCATTCTGACTCGTCTTAAAGTTGCTTGGCGACGTCCTACTCTCACAGGGACAAGGTCCCAACTACCATCGGCGCTAGAGAGCTTAACTTCCGTGTTCGGTATGGGAACGGGTGTGACCTCTCTGCCATC
>NZ_JBQXON010000039.1:0-10767 GCF_052646455.1 Bacillus cereus group sp. Bce041 | reverse complement strand
TATTCGAAAGGTTATCCACTACTATAACTTCGTAACCGCTATTTAGTAATTCTACACATGTATGACTACCAATATATCCTGCTCCACCTGTTACAAGTATTGCCATAATTACAAGCCTCCCCGTTACTTCATATCTTTATAATAAGCATGTAAACACTAACCTAGCTATAATTCAAACTAGCTAGGTTAATAAAAAACTTCTTTATTTATAAAAATTAGTCTTACAGATTCTCATCCTATAAATTATCCCCTAATTATAAAGAAACTTTTTCACGAACTACAGCTGGTCTTCCTACTGAATAATAGTCTACATTAAACTTGTTCACATATTCTAAACCATGGCAATTACGACCATCAAAAATAATAGGTTGTTTCATTAATTTGATATACTGTTCAATAGGGAATTCTTTTATATCATCCCATTCAGTTACAATAAGTGTTACATCGGCATTTTTAACTGCTCCTGCAACAGAGGACACATATTGAACCTCATTAGGTAATACTTTCTTTGCATTTTCAGTAGCAATCGGATCATAAGCTACGACCTTCGCACCCATTTTTACTAAATCATTTGCAATAACAATAGATGCCGCTTCTCTCATATCATCAGTATTTGGTTTAAAAGCTAAACCAAGCATAGCCACTTGCTTTCCTTCCATATCACCTAATACATTTTTTATTTTTTCAACGAGCGATGCCTGTTGATTATTATTTACTGTAATAACTGATTTTAACAAGTCAAAATCATGATCTACATTACCAGCAATTTGTATTAAAGCATGTGTATCTTTTGGGAAACAAGAACCACCATATCCAATACCAGCTTTTAAAAATTGTGTACCAATTCTTTTATCTAATCCCATACCATTAGCTACATGCTCTACATCCGCACCTATTTTTTCACAAATATTAGCAATTTCATTAATAAAGCTAATTTTTGTAGCCAAGAAAGCATTTGCTGCATATTTAATCATTTCTGAACTTCTAATTGTTGTTTTAAAAACAGGAACATTAAAAGGTTTATTCACTTCTTCCATAGCCTCGGCAGTTTTAGCATCATCAGTCCCAATAACGATACGATCTCCATAGAAACTATCGTGAATTGCTGAACCCTCTCTTAAAAATTCAGGGTTCGATACCATGCTAATTTTTACATTTGCTTTTAAATTTTGTTGAATTAAATTTTTTACATGATCATTTGTTCCAACTGGAACTGTACTTTTAATTACTACAATCGAATCTTTTTTAAGGTTATTAGCAATATCTAAAGCAACTTGCTCAATATATTGTAAATTAGCTGAACCATCTGCTTGCTGCGGTGTACCTACTGCTATATAAATAACATCTGCTTCTTCAATCCCTTGACGACAATCCGTTGTAAATAACAATCTATTTTCTTTAATATTTTTACTCATTAAATCATCTAAACCTGGTTCATATATTGGTGAAATACCTTTTTTCATTCTTGCAACTTTATTTTCATCAATATCAATACAAGTCACGCGATGCCCAATATCCGATAAACAAACCCCCGTTACTAGTCCTACATAACCTGTACCAAAAATAGCAATATTCATCTTATATCCTCCTTAATTATTAACAATAAAAAAAGCCCTTTGAAGAAAAGGGCTTTTAATGCTTATTTAACAAAATGTTTTACTACTCCATTTAGAGCATAATTTATAAAACACCATGCAGATTTCGGGATACTTAACTCCTCAATTTCTCTATATAATTTCCAATTCATTTTAGCCATTTTAAATTTTTTACTAGAAATAGAATTTTCAACTTTTCTATACTTAGATAAAACTTCATCTAATCCATAAGCATAATGACCTTGTCTTAATATTTTCAGCCATGTTGCAGTATCCTGCCGTGTTCTAATATTAGGCATTTGTACTCTACCTAACTTCTCAATATCCAACATCACCGTTAAACAGCCGATTATTGTATTTTTTAATAATCCATTATAATTAATTTTCTCTGGAACATGCACAACCTTATCAGTGAGAGTACCATCTTGATTCATAATTTGATAACTCGTAAATGAAAAAGCTATATCATTATTCTGCATAAATTCTAATTGCTTTTCTAGTTTTTCCGGTAGCCATAAGTCATCACTATCTAGGAAAGCTACATACTTTCCTTTTGCATTATTAATGCCAGTATTTCTCGCTATTGCTGCTCCACTGTTTTCTGTCAATTCAATTAACCGAATACGGTTATCTTTTTCAATTTCTTCTTTTATTAATTCACGAGTATTATCCTTTGAAACATCATCTACAATAATCATTTCCCAATTATTATAAGTTTGAGATTGTACGGAATGAATCGTCTCTTTAATAAAGGAACTTGCGTTATAAGATGGTGTAACAATTGAAATAATAGGTTTAATATCTGATACATTCGAATCAATATCCATTTTTCTACAATACTCCTTTAATAATCATAATAAGAGCTACTAATGCTAAAACACTAGTAGCTTAGGTAAAACTATATCTAAATATAGACTATTTTGAAGGTAGCATAGACTTTCCACATTTAAATAAAAGGTCATTTTAAATACAACTTAAAAACCTCATTACTGTACCTTGTAAATCACAATGCTTTCACATCCCAATTAATCCTCTATATTATTATAAACCTCAAGCATAATCCTTACACTTTCTTTCCAACTATACTTAGAGTTTACAAGTTCTCTACCTTTTTCTCCAAACGCTTTTCTTAATTCTGGGTTTAATGCTAGTTCATATAACCTCTCAGATAGCTCTTTTGAATTTCCTGCATCGACTAGATATCCAGTTTCCCCATGTAATACGACTTCTGGTAATCCTCCTACATTTGAAGCAACAACTGGAACGGCACAAGCTGAAGCTTCTAAAGCTGCAACCCCAAAGCTTTCTGATAAACTAGGGATGCAAAAGATATCTATTTCATTCAAATAATTAGGAATTTCTACATTTGGAATATTCCCTATAAACTCTACTTGATTTTCTAACTCAAGTTCCTTGACTAATGAATTTAATTCCTCTCTCTGACTTCCCTCACCAATAATAATTAATTTTAAATTATCGGCTATATTATTATATCCCTGGATTTTTAACTTCTTTTTTAATTCACTTACTGCCCGTATTAAATAATCAATCCCATATACCTTCTCTAGTTTTTTTGCAATTCCTATACGAAGCTGATTATTTTCATTATTATTCTTATTATCATTCACCCTAAACAATTGGGTATCAATACCAAATGGTGTAATATATATTTCCTTATTATAATCTAAGTATTTTTCTGTCTCTCTTTTCATATCATGGCTTGTTGAAGTAATATATTTTGCATGGCTCAAATTTTTCTTTAATATTCGTCTATTTACTTCCCTTTTATTAGGAAATAAATATACATCACTTCCCCAAACAGAAAGGATTGTTGGTTCAAATTTAGCTAATCGAGCCAAAGTTCCATAACCGCTTGCATAATGTACATGTAAGAAATCTGGGTTATATTTTCTTAATACAGATTTTAAAGCCCATGCATTTAAATAATAACCATATCCCTTTTTAAAAGGTAACACCTCTATCTTGACATTAGAATCTATCTTATCCATATCAGGTTCATGCATAGTGACTAGGGTAACATCAAATTGATTTTCAACTAATGCATTTACCCATCGAACAGTATGAATATTTGATGCAGGGGCTAAATAGCATATTTTTTTCATTATTTTACTCCTTTGAGGTATTTTTTTCGAATTAAACCTCCACTAAATCCTAAGGAAATAATTATCCATTGCATTATACCAATTGCTAAATTATTTTGAATTAACGTTACTTCAAATAATTGATGTATTATTATAGCAATTAAAGCTGCTCCTGAAATTCTAGAATTAGCATAATGACCATAACGACACAGATACAACCAAAGACAATAGAATAAGATTAACAAAAGTCCTACTCCTAATATTCCTGACTGTAATATAATTTCTAGATACATGTTATGTGCTGACATACCACCATTAAACCTCATATCAAAGCTATATCCTAATAATGGATTTTCCATTGCTGAATTCAATAGATCTTTCCAAACAAGCTGTCGTCCAGAGAATAATGATTTCCCCGTTAACTCCAATAACTTACTATTCCATTCTAGTGCAAAGTCATATTCTGGCAATCTAGGATACCAGAAGCTAAATAACATACAAAAAGCTAAAATAACACATATATATATATGTGTTAAAATTTTTCTTTTGCAAAGGAAATCCCATATATAGTAAGTTATAAAAAAGACAGCAAGACTAATCCAAATGGATCTAGCTTGGCTATAAAAAATTAATATTATTGAAAAGAAAGACACACAAAGAAAATATAAATTACCTATTCGCTTTGTTTTAAAATAATTCACTCTAAATATAAAAAATATATACAAATAGAATACTGTTGCCCCCAAGGTGTTAGGGTTTGTATATAATATATTACTCATTCTTCCATTAGTAGCAACATCTAATATATAACAAATAACCACATATACCATTCCAAATATTGACATATACTTTATTATATTTTCAGTTAAATTATAAATTGTTAAAGAAATAAAAAGTATGTTAATTAACAACAATTCGCTAAATATATAGACACCTTTACTACTTGGATGATCTAGCAAACTAAAGAATGAAGAAATCGTAAAAGCAATAAACACAACATATATATATATTTTTCTCGATCCTACTCTAAAATTAATTGATAGTAAAGATAATAAAAAAAACGCTCCCATACCGAAAATAGACAGTAAACTAAGGAAGCCTAGTTTATCTAAAACCGGTATACCACTATTATTTAAAATAGCACAAATAATAAACATACTCAGTAATATTGATAGTATTTTATTTGATACTTTTTCTACTTCAGTAGAAGAAATAATATTTTCCAATCACTTTTACCCCCAGCATACGATACGACTTAGTATCCTTATAAAAATTTACTCACTTATTATTTTCTTCTCATATTCTGAAACAATTTTATATATCCATATTATAAATACAATACAGCTTAATGAACCAATCAGTGATAACCAAGGTAATAATGTATAGATGTCTTTACTGAAGAAAGGAATAGCTATTATGGTTGATATCGTCATAACTGTTTGAATAAATGAATAAACTAAAGCATTTCTCTGCTTATTTAACACAACAAATGTCTGTACAATGGGTGAACTCATAAAATTAAAAAATAACCAAGGTGATAGTATTTGAACATAGCTTCCAGCCTCTTTCCAACTTTGACCAAAAACAAAACTAAAGATTACGTCTCCCTCAAGCCCCAAAATAAGAAATAATGGAAGCGCAACTAATAACAATCTAAATATAATTTTGTTCATTAATGGTTTAATGGCTTGTTTATCATTATAATATTGAGAAGCTCTATTCAAATAAACTTGTCCTACAGCAGATCCAATAACTGCTAATGGTGCCCTCAATACTTTCCATGCAAATGAATATAATCCTAAAACAGCACTTCCATAAAATATACTGATTAAAAATAATAACCCATTATTCATAATTACATCCATAAATGCATGAATAGAATTATACATTGGCATATCTTTATATTTTTTTGCAACCTTTATTATACTTCTGGAACCTTTTAACTGAAAATTGATTTCAAAAAAGTTATTACTTCTTCGATTCTTTAAGTATATATAAGATGCTATCACTGACAATATATGTGCAATAACTAATCCAGTACCACCTATTTTATAAAAAGCTATTGATAAGACAGAAAATAGTAGCGTCTGTATTATACGTGAATTACCCATTCCTTTATAATCGTTACTTCTATTGCTTAAATAATAATATGTTTGATATAAACCCGTAAATAAAACAAATATAAACAAACCTAAAAATAACTTATTTCCTTCATTAGAAATACTATTATAAATTAAGGTAGCAAATAATATTATAATAGATATTATTAAACTGGAGAATATGCATAGTTTTTTTAAGCTATCAGCTTCTTTTTCATCCTTAGGTAGTAAAATAGCCATTTCATATCTCATTGTAGCAAAAAGGCCTAACGATGTTCCTATTGTCAGAAATAAAGTATATAATCCAAATTCACTTGGGCTATAAACTCTGGTGATAATTGGAGAAAATAAAAATGTAATAGCATGAGCAATTGTAGTACCTGTTAATAACTTCATAGCATTTTTAACAAAATCATTTTTCAACAAATTCTATTCCTCAAATCTTTACTCTTTTTATTTATTATACTCAATCTAAATTTAAGCAATTAGAGAATTTATTATATCATCTAGCACCATCACCAGTGATTACAACTCTAACTGTTTTAATAATAATTTTAAAATCTAAAATTATACTTGCATGATTGATATAATAAACATCTAAGTTTAATTTTTCTTTCGGTGTAATTTCATATCCACCATTGACTTGTGCCCACCCAGTCAATCCTGGTTTGACTTCTAATCTTTTCTTAAACCCAGGTATATCTCTTTCAAATTTCTCCGTAAATATCGGTCTTTCCGGTCTTGGTCCGACAAGAGACATATCACCTTTTAAAATATTAAATAGTTGCGGTAATTCATCAATTCTTGTTTTACGAATAAATAACCCTATTTTTGTAACACGTGGATCATTCTTTTCTGCCCATTTTGCTCCATTTTTTTCTGCATCATTCCGCATGGAGCGTAGTTTAATAACTTTAAATCTCTTCCCATTCAATCCTAATCTTTCTTGCAGATAAAAAGGAGACCCTGGAGATTCTAAAATAATAAGTATACTAAATATCAATATAACAGGCATTAATACAATTAATCCTACTAAAGAAAACATAACATCTAATAAATACTTAATTCCTAAATAGATTTTAGATTGATTACTTTCTACTTGAATAGTTTGAGTATCAGGTGTAATTTGATAATCCCTCGCTATATTTTCACCAGTTTTCATATTCCCTCTCCCCTACAATTATTTGATCGCTTCTTTATGTACTAGTTCAACCATATATTTTATGAGTTGTTCTTTTAATTCTTTTTGTTGCAGTGCCATTTCAATTGTAGTCCTAATAAACCCAAACTTTTCCCCAACATCATAACGAGTACCTTCAAAGTCATACGCAAACACACGTTGCATTTCATTTAAACGCTGAATCGCATCTGTCAACTGAATTTCTCCGCCAGCACCTGTCTGTTGATCTTCAAGAAACATAAATATTTCCGGTGTTAATACGTAACGACCCATAATCGCTAAATTCGATGGTGCTGTTCCTTCTGGTGGTTTTTCTACAAATTGACGCACTTGATAATTGCGGCCATTTCGCTCAATTGGATCGATAATGCCGTAACGATGTGTTTCATTTTCTGGCACTGTTTGTACACCAATTACAGATGATTTTGTACCTTCATATTGATCCATTAATTGACGCAAACATGGTGTTTCTGCCTGCACAATATCATCACCAAGTAATACCGCAAATGGTTCATTTCCAATAAATTTACGTGCACACCATACTGCATGTCCTAGCCCTTTTGGTTCTTTTTGTCTTATGTAATGAATATTAATTTTTGAAGAAGCTTGTACTTTTTCAAGCATTTCATACTTCCCTTTTTCTAAGAGATTTTGCTCTAATTCAAAGGAATGATCAAAATGATCTTCAATGGCACGTTTACCTTTTCCAGTAACAATAATAATATCTTCAATTCCTGATTCTATCGCTTCTTCTACTATGTATTGAATTGTTGGTTTATCAACGATAGGTAACATTTCTTTCGGCATCGCTTTCGTTGCTGGTAAAAATCTTGTCCCAAGACCAGCAGCTGGAATTATCGCCTTTCTTACTTTTTTCAAAAATATCCCCCCTGCATCCATTTATTCATATGTAGCAATAACAAAAACCCTACCTATAGAGTTATTTTTATAACTCTATAGGTAGAGTTTCTATTAGAAATAAATTATGGGCATCCAACCCATCCTCACGTCATACTCCCGACGACAAGCGTCTAAGGTAGGTTCGAAATAAAAATTTCTACCCACAGCACGACCGAGTGCCCCCATTGATAACGGTTAGGAGACATCACCAGTTCCTTATTTAAAAAATACCGAACAATTTTTTACGACGAATTTGTTCTGGATCTTCTTTGTAAATTGCCTTCCCGCTAATTAATAAATACGGATTTTCTTTCAAATCACTCATAACACTCGTTCCAAATTCTTTCTCAATTAGTTCATAGCTTTCTGCTAAATGAAATCCTCTTGACGTTGTGTTATGTGCATCTGAAGCGACCATATGTGTTAAATTATGTTCCACAAGCTGTAGTGAGAATTTTTTAATCTTTTTACCAAATTTCCCAAGTAAACTACCTGCTGTCACTTGTGTTAATGCACCTTTATTTACGAGGTTATATAACTTATCTGGCCGCTCAATTAACTCGGCATTACGTTCTGGATGAACGATAATTGGAATCATTCCTTTTACACGTAGTTCATATAATAGTTGTTCGGCATAACGAGGTACGTGATTCGATGGGAACTCAATGAATATGTATTTATGTGTTTCATTTAAAGTAACGATTTTACCAGCTTCATAGTCTTCTAATAACTCACCATATAACCTGACTTCTTGCCCAGGTAAAATAGTAAGTGGAATATTATGTTGTTGTAGTTCATCATTTAGTTGTTTTACGTGATGAATAATTGAGGTACGTTCATTTACATATTTTCCATTTTGATGATGTGGTGTTGCGACAATGGTATGTATTCCTTCTGACACAGCTTGTTGCGCCATGGCTAAACTATCTGTTACTGTCTGTGCACCGTCATCGATACCAGGTAAAATGTGACAATGTAAATCTATCATTTGTTTCATCCTCCCTCTCTCCTATAAAGATCTTTTTTCCCTTGAATATGAGATATCGCTCATATTCAAGGGAAAAAAGGAGATATGTTTCAACCATATCTCACTCTTGTAATTAGTTTGCACCGTAATAATAATATAAGCCTTCTTCACGTTCACGATCATTCAGAACAACGCCCAACAATTTACCTTTAGCTGATTCTAACAATCCTTTTGCTTTTACCGCTGTTTCTTTCTCTGTTGATTCACTACGAACAACAAGAATAGAAGCATCACATACATTTGCCATAATTTGCGCATCGGTTACAGCTAAAATTGGTGGCATATCAAAAATAACTAAATCATACATACTGTATGCTTGTCCAAGAAGTTCTTTCATTGATTTTGAACCTAACAATTCTGCCGGGTTTGGTGGGATTGGACCACAAGCTAAAAAGTGTAGATTGTCTACAGATGTCGTTTGTACACATTTTTCTAAACGTTCACTATGTGTTAATACATTCGTGAGTCCAAAAATATTATCTACTTGGAACATTTGATGCATTGCTGGTTTACGCATATCTGCATCAATTAATAATACTTTTTTTCCTTGTTGAGCAAACACAACTGCCATATTCGCTGTCGTTGTCGTTTTCCCTTCACTTGGGTTCGCAGATGTTACCATTAATGAATGTAAATTCGTATCAACAGCTGCAAATTCAATATTCGTTCGAATATTACGATATTGTTCTGAAATTGGTGATTTCGGTTGTTGATGAGCAATTAATTGACGGCGTTGACGATGATTCTTTTTCTTTTTAAATAAATTAAGAGCCAATTGTTTGTCCCCTCACTTTTCTTGATGATGGAGCGTGTGATTTCACGTTCAATGTTTCTTCATCCATACGAGCTACAATACCTAATACTGGTAAACCAAGTAAATTTTCTACATCTTCTTCTTTTTTCACTGTGTTATCTAAGTATTCGAGTAAGAATGCAAGACCAACTGAAGCCATTAAACCAACAATGAAAGCAATTGCTATATTAAGCATAGGAGCTGGTTTAATCGGAGATTGATTTTCTGCAACTTCTGCTTTAGATATTACTGTTACGTTATCAACGTTCATAATTTTTGCAACTTCGCCTTTAAATACATCTGCAGTTGCATTCGCAATATCACGAGCTATTTTAGGATCTTTATCCTCAGCTGTTACAGCGATTACTTGTGAATCCTTTTCATTCGCAACATTAACCTTTTTTGTTAACTCTTGCGCTGTCATATTTAAATTTAATTTTTCATTCACTTGTTCTAAGATTACTGGGCTTTTAATAATAACCTTATATGTATTCGTTAATTGAATATTCGTTTGAATTTCACCAGCTTGGAACATTGCCCCTTCTTGTTTCTTCTGGTTAACAAGAATTTGCGTCGAAGATTGATAGATTGGTGTCATAAAGAAGAAGCTAATAATAGCACTTACTATTGCTGCACCAAAGGCAATTACGAGGATCATTGCTAAACGTTTTTTAAAAATATGAAATAACTCTTTTAAACTAATTGTTTCTTCCATAAGTTCCTCCAACTTTCTAAAATTTACACATAGGAAAAATTATAACATATAAATCTTACATTTTTTATTTTTAATAATTCAGTTCTATATTTGTTCACAGGAAACAAGTATAATCTTACAAAATAATCTTAAATATGACAACACATTCCAATGATTTTCCAAATTATTTATCATATCATGTTTTTTATGCTATGTAACTTGAGAAATAAATTTCAAAATGAGAAAAAGCCAATAAGTATTTCTTCTGAAGTGCACCCCAATTGTTAGACACAGTCTAACAATTGGAGGTGCATTTTTTATGGCTAAATTTTCTTCAAAAGAAAAAATCCAAGCGGTGAAACGATATTTAGATGGTA
>NZ_JBQXON010000038.1:0-10865 GCF_052646455.1 Bacillus cereus group sp. Bce041 | reverse complement strand
GGGATAATGCACCTTTTTCCCCATACGAAAAACACCTCCATTAAAATCATAACTGATACTTACGATTTAGAGAGGTGTTTTTTATCGTCTCATTCTCAGGGTTCACTCCATACAGAAAGGATGGCGTTTTGTATGACTCTATCGATTCAAGATGAGTTTCATTTATTCGCTGAAGAATTACAGCGATATCTATCCCCAAGCATCCTTCAACAGCTCGCACAGGAGACGGGTTTCGTAAAACGTAAAAGTAAATATGGCGCACGTGATTTGGCCGCTTTATGTATTTGGATTAGTCAACACGTAGCAAGCGATTCTCTTACTCGATTATGTAGTCAGCTTTATACAAATACAGCTACATTCATGAGCCCAGAAGGACTGAATCAACGCTTTAATCCAGCAGCTGTCGCATTTCTTCGAGAAGTGTTTACTTCCCTTCTCACACAAAAACTCTGTTCAAATCACTCACTTTCTGCACATATAATCTCTACTTTTAATCGTATCCGTATTCTAGATGCAACAGTGTTTCAACTACCTGATCAATTCGCTACTGACTATCAAGGTTCAGGTGGGAGTAGTAATAAGGCAGGCGTGAAAATCCAATTAGAATACGATTTACTTAGTGGTCAATTTCTTAACGTGCAGCTTGGGCCAGGAAAGAATAATGATAAAACATATGGTACCATCTGCCTTGAAACCGTAGAAGCAGGCAATTTGTGTTCACGTGATCTTGGTTACTTCGATTTAGGAGACTTACAAACCATTCATGATAAAGAGGCTTACTATATCTCTCGGTTGAAGCTGAATACACGCATTTATACTAAGAACCCTGAACCCGAATACTTCAACAATGGTAAGGTAAAAAAGCAGACAGAATACATCCAGCTTGATATGACACAAATGATGTCTGATCTAATCCCTGGTGAAACGATAGAAATCCCTGAGGCATACATTGGCCAAAATCAGAAACTTCCAGCACGTGTTATTATCCATCGTTTAACCGATGATCAAACGAAAACACGTCTGAAAAACCAAGCGATACGTGAAAAGAAGAAAGGCATTGTCATGAAGGATAAAAGTAAACGTTTAATGGGCATGAATGTGTATATCACGAACACGTCGCTAGAAGACGTACCGACGAACTACGTGCATTCATTATATTCACTTCGTTGGCAGATTGAAATTTTGTTTAAAACGTGGAAGTCATTCTTTGAAATTGATAAATGTCAAAATATAAAAAGAGAACGCCTAGAGTGCCATTTATATGGACAACTCATCAGCATTCTCCTCTGTTCTTCTACGATGTTTCAAATACGTCAGCTTCTGCTTGAAAAGAAAAAGCAGGAGCTGAGTGAATACAAAGCGATTTATATGATTAAAGATTACTTTCCATTACTGTTTCAAGCGATAGCCGTTGGCACAGAAGAACTTTTAAAAATTCTACATCGCCTTTATCAGCTGCTCAAAAAAAAACGGTCGTAAATGTCATAGGTATAAGAAGATGACCGTCTTTGATATTCTAGGGATTGTGTATAAAACGGCGGTGAAGCATAGACAAGCTGCCTAGCGAAAAAATCGCGTTTTAATAGGCTTCTTTAGCATGCCTACTTTTCTATCACTTACTAGTTTTGAAACAAGAATCATTTCGTACCTATTAAATTACTTGGTTAGCTTGATGGGCATGTGATGGTACCCCCAAACGAAAAATTTACTTATCTGCATCAGCTCAGTTTATACAACTAGCGGTTTATTCTTTGATAGTTGTTGTACTTCTGTTTGAATATAAATAAAATAAGTCCCACTTATCCAAAAACACCCCTGATTTCCATTATGTATAGGAAATTAAGGGCATTTTTCAGTATATAAAACTTCAACATTAATAATAAGTTTTCTTTTAAAGTATAGATGGTTAAACAGATGAAAAACTTCGATTGTTATATTTCCCCTTATTTCTTAAATAAAGGTGCTATTTTATCAATTTGATTTGTCCAAATTCCACCTGTATAATCGTCAGGAAGGCGTTTTATATCTTCAGATGAGTCAAATCCACTTGAAAATCCAAACCCATTTCCTCCTACAACGATAACTCGAGTATCTGCTTTATCCATTCGATTAAGAAAACGATTTGGCCATCCCCAAAGCCAAGGAGCTACTTTGTCTGGTATATGTAACTCTCCATGCTTCAGGCTTGAAGGTATGTAGCCAGTCCACCCTAATACCATATAAGTAATAAGATCTTTTTTCATGGTCGCTTTTGACATTGTTCGTAAACTAGGGATGCGCTCTTTTATCGCAGCAATTGGTTTATCGCCACCATATATAGTTAGTTGATCAAGGCGTTTCGCTGGTAATTTCTTAAGGTGAGCAGCCAATTGGATTCCTTCATTTTTATCATCACTTTTAATATGAATAAGAAAAGAACGATCTGGAAAATGGTTAAGTACTTCATCAAGTGTTGGCATAAGATTAATCCCTTTACCACGAAACGGGAATGTTTTACCTCCATCAGCTGTATAACCGTAACCAATATCAAGTGCTTGTAATTCTTTTGTTGTAAAATCTCTTGTAACGCCTTTACCATTAGTACGGCAATCAAGCGTCCAGTCATGAAAAATAACAAAATTGTTATCTTTAGTTGGTTGAACATCAAACTCTACTAGATCAGCTCCAGTTTGAAATGCAGCTTCCATAGATGGAATTGTATTTTCTAAATAAGAATGTTCAGGTTTATTTATATGTTCTGCTGTACATGTATCGCTCTCAATCTCTTCCATGCTAAATGTTTGCGAAAGTCCTCGGTGAGCAAGAAGAAGAGGAGTTTCATCGTCCCTCTTAGCAAAAAAAGAACTGTTATTTACATAAACAAATACGAATAGGATAAGGATTATCCAAATCGTTTTACGTTTCAATAACCTTTTTAGTTTGTTCATTGTATGCTCCTCTTAAATTTTGGTTGAAATGCCTTAAACAATTTTCAGCATTTAAATACTGGTAAATATTAAAGCCTATCTTATTTTTTCGCAATGGATATAATTGTTAATTAAAAGCTGGTACTATGATATAAAACGGGAGCAATAGAAATCAATTTAATAACCACTCAACCTTCAATAAGAGTAGTTTTGAAAGATTTCTATGAGAATTTAATATAAATGGGTATTTGTAATATCCTATTATTTAAGATTCAATTTACTATATGTATATAATTATCTGACAGCACCTTAATCACCTTATTGAAGGATTAGAGGCCGTCTAAATAAAACTGGATAATAAATTAACATCATACCTACAAATGAGCAAACCAAATAAAAAATAGCCTCGTATTTTATTACTAGAGAAATATTATTATCAAACTTTTTTTCATCTCTTCTATATAACATTTTGAATAATACTCTATATAATAAATACCCAATAATTGCTCCCAGGGTGTTCATAGATAAATCATCAATATCTGTAATTCTATTATCTAGCAATTGACCTAACTCAATAGCCAATGAAAAACCGAATCCAGCATAGGCAGTACTTTTCATTCTTCTAAACTGCGGCCAAATAGTCGGCAATAAAAAACCTAATGGCATAAACAGTAAAATGTTTAAGACATAAGTAGTCATACCTTCAGAAGCAAATGGAATCAAGTTAATTTGATTTGCACGAATTAATGTTTCGTATCTACCTATGTCCCATATAGTCCCTATCTGCGTCACCTTATACACTAGTGAAAGGTAGAATAGAAAAACATACACCCATAGAAAATGCTGAATAGATATATTTTTTTTCGTTTTAAAATAAAATCCAATTTGAAACATTATACAAAAAATAATAGTAAAAAAATAAGTATATAAATAATTAATCAAAACTCCTGAATGCATTTAAAATCTCCTAACTTTACATTGTAATCTATAACTTTGTCATTTTAGAATATAATTCAAGAACGGGTGGTCATAATCACCCCACCCATATCTTTTACAGGTATTTCACAAAATTCGTTCAATGGTTTTTCAACGTCAATTGTTTTGCTTTGAAAAAAGGGATAATATGACATCGTATATTTTCCCCCTCAATACTTGCTGAAATGCTCTCTTCTTCTTTTAAATAATCCAGGTATTCTTCCAAGGCTAAATTCATTTTTTGCATAATCGTACTGTGAGGCAAACCGGCATAGCGAATATGCCAAGGTTCATATTGAATACCTGTAACATCCGTTTTATCCGAAGGATAGCGTGAGATAAAGCTGTATTTCCAAGCATTTTTTTCTATCCACTTCCCTTCAAGTGCTCGGTCCATTTGCGTTAAGCCTGATCCTATATCAAGTGATAAACCTGAATTATGTTCACTATAACCTGCTGGTAAGGCATAATCAGCCCCCATCTCATGGTAAACTCCACTTTGCTCATCAAAGTCACGATAACCACTATTAATAAAAAATTGATTAACACCTTCCTTTACAGCATTATTAATCATCTCTGAAAATTTTTTACTATTTATTTTGATAGATAAATATTCGTATTAAGCAACCCGCATCCAATTATCAATTCATTATGTTTAGATAAATTTACGATATCTGATTTCACACTCTCTTGGCGAATAGGATATTTACTGTTAATTAAGAGCAGATTCCCTTGATAGATGTGTTCTTTCAATCTCTTTCTTTTGAATAATTGAGGTAGTCCCTGTATTATCTATGTTATCTTTGTAATTTTGATCATATTTTTGAACCTCTACTTTATTCTGAAAAAACAGTGCTTTATTCATGAAAGCAAAACCTAAGAAAAATAACAATAAAAAAACACCACTTCTTCATTTTCAGCTTCCTCCTTAGGTAAATGACTTGATGATAATGTCACGCTGATTCAAACGCTGAAGATTTCGGATATGAAACTCTTAACGATTACTTTCTGCAAAGCGATGCTATATCTAGATGTGTATACTCTGTTCAGTGGTGTGTTGAGGAACATCCAAAACAGCCGATTGCTCATTTGACACAATTCGCTAAAAGGAAAAAAATATTTATGTCACTCTTTCTCTAAACATGTGAGCTATTTTAATCACGCATAAATTATCATATCTTTCTTTGACGAAACAAAAAAGCTCGTTCTTATGGTTTAAGTCTACCGCATAAGAACGAGCCATTTTTTAATATTAAATTGTTAATTTCCTAAGAAAAAGTAGAGATGACCTTAAGATTTTCTTAAGAAACAATGATTATTTTCTAAGAATTCCCTTTATCAACCAAGCCTTGGAAGGCTGGAAGCTCTACCGTGAACGTCGTAGAGTTATCATTACTTTCCGCGTAAATTTGTCCGCCATGCTGAACAATGATTTCTTTTGCAATCGCCAATCCAAGTCCCGCGCCGCCCGTATCAGAAGAACGGGCATCATCCAATCTGTAGAACTTTTCAAATATGGTAGCGAGTTTATCTTTCGGGATGTTTCCGACGTTCTCGAAAACGATGGATACCACATCCTCGGAGAGACCCGCCGTAATGTCAATAACGCTGTCGTCTTCGCTGTATGCAGCGGCGTTTTTCAAAATATTGTTAAAGACCCTCGCTAGCTTATCAGGGTCACCAAATACGGTCAAATCTTCAGAAGCATGGAGTACCACCTGTTTCCCCTTCGCAGCAAGCTGGGGATAAAATTCATCAGTCATTTGCACTAGCATATAGTATAGGTCTATGTGCTTTTTCGTGAGCGTAATCGTTTGAAGGTTATATCGCGTAATCTCAAAAAACTCGTCGATTAGCTGTTCCAGGCGATACGCTTTGTCTAACGTGATATGCACGTACTTTGCCTTTTGCTCTCTTGGCATGTCTGGTGCCTCGTCAAGCAGGATCAGATAACCGATAACTGATGTAAGAGGCGTTTTAATATCGTGTGCCAAGTACATAACAACTTCATTTTTCCTTTGTTCGGCCACCTTTGCATCATGCTCTCGCTTTTCAAGGGTTCGCTTTAATGTGTTGAGCTTCTGTTCCATGAACTCCATTTCCGCAGAAAGCTCAATTTGTTTATCTTCGTTCTGAATAAGTATATCAATACCGTTATTTATCTCTTCAAAGTATTTTACAAATTTTAAAAGCATAACTCGGCATAGAATCAGAATACTAATGGCAACCGCCACATAAATAAAAATTTCTATATTGTTCCGTATAGTATACTGATATATTATCATTGCGTCCCAACGCTCTAAATGATAACTGTTTTCCAAAAAACGTACGATCCACTCCCCCAGTGTCCCTTGGATAAATAGACGCACAAACAGCACAAATACAACTGCTGCCATGACAATCGTAAGGATATATTGGTAGAGTTTTCGTTTTAATTTTGAATAATCGATTTTTTTATTCTTATTTTTATTTTTCAATTTTATAGCCGATCCCCCATACCGTTTTTATATACTTCGGATTATCAACCGTGTCATTCATCTTTTCTCGCAGATGTCGGATATGCACGGTGATAGTGTTATTGCTCTTGCTGAAATATTCGTCACCCCATATCTCATGAAACAGCTGCTCAGAGCTAACCACATTCCCCTTGTTTTCACAGAGGATACGCAGGATTGAAAACTCGGTGGGAGTGAGAGATAACGGCTTCTCGTTCAGAGAACACTCATGCGTGCTTATATTAATGACAAGACCAGAGTGAACGATAACATTCTCGTTCTGTGCCGTTACTCCATTGTATTTTTTATATCGGCGTAACTGCGCCTTGACTCGCGCAATTAACTCTAGTGGGCGAAAGGGTTTTGTAATATAATCGTCCGCACCAATTGTTAGGCCTGTAATTTTATCTACTTCCGTATCTTTCGCCGTCAACATGATAATTGGATAGGTGTGCTTGTCCCTTATTTTTTGACAGATAGTGAGACCACTTACGTCGGGAAGCATGATATCCAATATTGCAAGGTCAAGCACATTCTTATCTATACATTCCAATGCTTCTTTGGCGGTATAGTATTTGAAAACCGTATAATTCTCGTTTTTCAAATATAGCTCAACCAAATCCGCAATTTCGCATTCATCTTCCACAATAAGTACTTTATCACTCATGGTTACCAATCCTCCTCTATGGATGTGCTTTTTTTCAATTGGAATCTTTTCTGAATAACGAGCCTATCATACCTATTACACCAAGTAAAGTCATATTGCTGTATATAGACACAGTCGGTTACACAAAATAGATTTTCGGATTTACTCATTTATTAGGATTTAATTTTACGCCAAGAATAAGAGATCCATCAGACTCAAAATTATTTACAATAGATAAAGCAAATGAGTATCCAAAACTAGAAGGAGGTCCCGTCCTATCCATATCAACCTAACAAAACAAGGTCCCTTCCTAAAATGAAAAAATATACTAATCTTTCTGTAGAATTATAGGAAAAGATGGAGTTTTATTATGGATTTTCCGATTCTTGAAGAACTTCAACTAATTGCTGAAGAATTACAACGACATATGTGTTCCTATGTTCTAGAGCACTTAGCTAAAGAAATGGGATTTGTTCATCGAAAGAGTAAATATCAAGTAAAGGAATTAGTTGCTTTATATGTAAGGCTTAACCTACAGGTTGTAAGTACATCACTCACACAATTATGTAGCTGTCTTGAAGTATCTACAGTTGTTCTTATCAGCCATGAAGGGCTTAACCAACGATTTAATGCTTCCGCAGTACAAGTTTCTTGAACAAGTTCTAGCTAACCTTCTAACTCAAAGAATTCATTCAACACAAGAAATAATTCATCAATACACCACGACCTTTAAGCACATTCGGATTCTAGAGTCTACAACATTTCAGTTTCCAGATAAGTTTTCTTTACATTATCAAGGCGCGGGGGGAAGTATCCATACGGCAGGAGTTAAAATTCAATTAGAGTATGACTTATTGAGTGGGAATTTCCTGCACGTTTATGTAGGAGAAGGAAGAGAAAATGATAAAACCTTTGGTTCAACAAGCCTACAAACCATTCGACCAAAAGACTTGTATATTAGAGATTTAGGCTATTTTGAATTACATGATTTACAGAATATCTGAAAGACACTCGTATACGAGTGTCTTTTCTTTATGCAAAAAAATATTTTCAAACAAAAAACCCTTTATAAAAGAACACAAGTTCGTATATAATAAGAACAAACGTTCTTTTTATTTAAGGAGGAATAACAGTGTATGACTATTCTATCTTACCGAATAGAATCATCTTATGTGTGGATTTACGAAGCTTTTACGCTTCAGTAAGTTGCATCAAAATGGGGTTAGATCCTATGTATACAAAATTGGCAGTAGTCGGTGATGTAAATAGAAACGGTTCAATTGTTCTAGCTGCCACTTCACCATTAAAAGCATTAGGTGTAAAAAGGATGGCCAGATTATACGAGATTCCTCGCAGAAAAGACATTCTTGTTGTAAATCCAATTATGGGTACTTACATAAATTGCTCGAATTACATAACAAAGCTAGCTTTACAGTACGTTCCTATTGAGGATTTTCACCAATATTCCATCGACGAGTTCTTCATGGATATTACGGATAGTATTCATTTATTTGCTAATGATCCCTATGAGTTTGCGTTGAAATTTAAACGTGAAATATATGTGAAAACACGGATCGAATGCACAATAGGAATTGGCCCTAACCCTTTAATGAGCAAAGTAGCTTTAGATATTGAAGCAAAGAAGAATCAAAACGGCATTGCTTATTGGAAATATGAAGATGTCCCAACAAAATTGTGGAGCATACGACCGCTCAATACATTTTGGGGTATTTCGTACAAAACGGAAGAAAAGTTGAATCGAAAAGGAATACATTCTATAGGAGATTTAGCCAATTACCCTCTTAAATACTTAAAACAGAGCTTCGGTAAGATTGGCGAAGAATTACACTTACATAGCTACGGAATTGACTTTAGTCGCATTTCAGAAAAATATGTTCCTGCCACAACTTCTGTTGGGAAAAGCCAAATACTCATGCGCGATTACACAATAGAGGAATTTCCGATTATTCTACTGGAACATATTGAAGAAGTTTGTTATCGGCTTAGAAGACAAAATAAACTTGCTCAAACCGTTCAATTTTCAGTTGGTTATAGCAAGAGTTATAACGGTGGTATTAGAAAAACACATACTTTAAGTCGTCCAACTAACCTAACAATGGATATTTATAAGATCTGTACATACTTTTTACATCAGCAATATACTGGAGAACCCATTCGCAGCATAAACATATCCTTAACAAACCTCCTTCAAGAAGGAGAAGAACAAATTTCTCTTTTTGATAACATAACGCAGCGGGAACAAGAAGTAAAATTAACAAAAGTAATGGATGAAATACGCACAAAGTTTGGGAAGAACAGTATATTGCGGGGAATTTCCTACACGCATAGCGCCACAGCTAGATACAGAAATACACTAATTGGAGGACACAAATCATGAATAACGCTAATATGCCAAAAGGAAGAAAAATGATAAAGTGGACTCCGTTCGCTGCATTAACATCTCAATTTGATGGGATACGTGAAATGATTAAGGAACAAAACAAAGTAACCCGTCCGATCTTAACAACTGAGGAAAAAGAACGAATTGAAAACATGCTATTATGTTCCTTAGTATCTGAAGAGGAAATAATGATTACATATTATGAGGATGGTTATTTACTCACTAGTTATATGACCGTTGTTGATATCGATCCTTCAAATAGAGCTGTTATATGTACGGATGCTTTTTATAATAAGATAAAACTACAATTTTCTAATATAATAGATGTAAAATAGAATGAATTAATGTAATCACGTTTGGATTATTAAAAAGGAGTGTAAAAATGCAAGGAAATCAGTTAAGAAAGAACGCCGCAGGAGCAATTATTCATAATAATATTAATAGATATCCCATTCTAAATATACCTATGATTATTAATAAGAAAGATGGGATCATTTATGAGGTGTTAAACGCTGGTTTTCAAGCTAATGATGCAGTAGCAATGATAACAACGGATGGTTTTGCTACAACCAGGGTAAATGCACCGATCGTAACAGCAAAAAACAATGATGGTAGCCTTCAAATATACCGCTTACCGTTAGAACTTGAATATTGGGTGATTTCTTGTATGCATGCTGCTTCAGAAGGAAAAAATCCATTCCCCTGTAAAGTCGCTTTTGGAATTATAGACACAAAATTTTTTGCGGAATTCAAATGAAAAGGTCTGTTTATTCAGCAGACCTCTCATCAATTATAGCTATATACCTTTTTGTTTGTATTCGATGTTATTAACGAAACTTAGGGAAGGTATATACGGTGCCCGTAGAATTGTAATGTCTTGATTTAACAGAGATACATATTGATTAATCAAAGTCATGCATTTGCATGGCTTTTTTGTTATTGATTCTGGTTTTACATTGTAGGCGTACGGAAACGATTCGAGGTATGAGGGGGCCACTATGAAAGAAAACCTAATTGATACAATAAAAACCGTAGAAATTAAATATTTCCACGGTTTTTATTTTTACCTAAGATCCTTTTAATTATTTTACAACAATATAGAACTTACCTGGCATTTCATTTTGTGCATCTTGAAATATTTTTAAAATTAAATCCGCATAAGGTCCTAACATTTTTTGAGTACTCTCGAAAAATTCCCATTCTATTGTTATAGGAAGACCTTTGAACTACCCCCACTTTCACTTCGTTTAGAAGTGAGGGATTCCTAAGTAAAGAGTTCTATCGAACTCTAATTGATTAGGCTAACCCCGCAGTCCTTGCGGTTAGAAGCTTTATCGCTTCATTCTTTAGATTGATACTTGCGTTAATATCCCTATCATGGTGTGTACAACAAGAAGGACAGTCCCATTCACGTAGGTTTAGATTTTTAACGTCTTTATTTT
>NZ_JBQXON010000037.1:0-11105 GCF_052646455.1 Bacillus cereus group sp. Bce041 | reverse complement strand
AATGGAAATGGATTGTTTGGATATTGATTATCTTTTGACGATGGAAGTGGACTGTTTGGGTATTGATTATCTATTTGAAATGGAAATGGATTGTTTGGATATTGATTATCTTTTGACGATGGAAGTGGACTGTTTGGGTATTGATTATCTATTTGAAATGGAAATGGATTGTTTGGATATTGATTATCTAAATTATTCATTTTTAATACCTCTTTTATATTTTTATTAGCAACAATGTACAATATTAAATAAATAAAAATAGAGAGCAAGTCTATTCTATTTGTGATTATGTTATCTAAAGATATATAAAGTAATCACATTAAAAGTTCTATAACATTTTCAATAGAAAAATTTACTTTTTAATTATTTAATAAGTATAATTTTAGATTTGCCCTCCTAAATATTCATACACATAATTTAAACAAAAAAATAAACTTAAAAATTCTAATTGTTTTTTTTGTCAATATCTATGTCCATGCCCACCAAAACCTTGCCCTTGCCCCTGTGACATTTGAAAAAATTGAACAGCTGCACCTGAAAGTTGGGAACCTGAAACCTGTGTTAATCCAACTACAGGATTACCACCAATCCCTAAAGGAAACACTATTGTAACCATTTCTTGACCAGATGGAGTAAAAGTAACTCTATGAATAAAAACACGTGTACCTGACTGAAGAGTTTGCCCATTAGCTAATGTAACAGATTGAGGAATAGTAAATAATTGACCTACTAAATTTTGAAATTGTTGTTGACGAAAATCATCTACATAATCATATTCAGAAGTATTTTGATAATACATAACTAGCCAACCTCTTTCTATTTAAATTTACACATTATATTTACCTATATATTCGATAGGCTTTTTCTATGTCTAGACAATATACCTAAATTTAATATAAAAACTTTTAACAGTATAAACTAAAATTAGCAAAATCTAATAAATATATATTCTACTTACTATTGTCCATCCTAATCTATTTATTCTAACAGTTCACCCAAACATGAGCCTCTACACACCCAAATTCAAATCACTTTCCTAACATAAACAACCCAGAATTTAAAATTTCTACTTCCACAATGTATAAAATCATGATAAAGAAAAAAAGCGAAATCCATTGATATAAATGGAATTTCGCTTTTTTTCTTTTCTGCCAATAATAGATCATTATATTAACTATCTATAAATATAATATTCATAGATAATTTCTCTTTTATTATTAAAAGTAAAAAAAAGGCATTAATTATTTAATTAAAATAGCTACTTCTTTCTTTTCTATAAATTTAAACACTCCATGCTTTATGCCACATATGATCATTTTGACCTCGTGCAAAACAATCAATTCGATTAGATCCCCAAGAAGCAACTGCTGGAGAAGATGTAAGAATCTCCCCTAACTAAGTCTTCCCAATCGCTCCATACACGCTGATAACCTTTTGAATGTTTTCTCAAAAATACAACTCGTTCCTTACGGAACTTCTAGCCCTATATATAAGAGTGAGATAGAGAAAATAAAGAAAGTTATTGATATAAAGGGTTTAAGAGATATAGAGTGTACCCAAAAAGAAACACCTAGAAAACGGAAAAAGAAAACAATAATTTCAAACATACGTTTTTACATTTAAAAATTAATATATTGTTATATAATTATAATATTTTTTTATATAGTTATACTGAATTGTTACATTTTTTTTAAAAATATGACAATTATTTGTCTTTTTTTACAAAATTCAAAAATTTCGAATTTTATGTGTACTTATTATCCTTAAAATGTAATAATCTGGATGTATCATATTTTTTACAAGAAAATATTAGGAGGTTTTTCAAAATGAAGAACAAATTAATTGGATCAGGATTGGCATTATCTTTACTATTAGGTGGAGCAGCTTTTAACTCTACTGCAGCTAAAGCTGCACCAATCGATGAAGCAAAAAATATTACTGTAGAATCAAAGCAAAACATTGAACCACCAAAAGAATTCGCGGCAATGTTAGGACGAGCTGCAGCAAAAGGAGCTGCTTGGGGAGTTGGATGGGTTGCAGGTGAAAAAGCTGCAAATGCTGTATTTGGAAGTAGTTCATCAGATGCTCCTAGCTATGAATACGAAGATGTAAAATCATCTTTCGATCAATAAATCCTATAAAAGTAAATCTAAAGGAGTATTAAAATGAAAAATAAATTAATTGGATCAGGGTTAGCACTTTCTTTACTATTAGGTGGAGCAGCTTTTAACTCTACTGCAGCTAAAGCTGCACCAATCGATGAAGCAAAAAATATTACTGTAGAATCTGCAAACCAAAACATTGAACCACCAAAAGAATTCTTAGCTGTTGCAGGTCGCCTTGCAGCAAAAGGAGCTGCTTGGGTAGGGGGATATTTAGCAGGTGACAAAGCTGCACGAGCAGTAATCGGAAGTAGTTCATCAGATGCTCCTAGTTATGAATACGAAGATGTGAAATCATCTTTTGATTTGTAGATTTATTCTTTAGGGGGTCGAAGACAATAATAAAAAAAATTATTGTATCAGGATTAGCACTTTCTTTACTATTAGGTGGAGCAGCTTTTAACTCTACTGCAGCCAAAGCAGCTCCAATCGATGAAGCAAAAAATATTACTGTAGAATCTGCAAACCAAAACATTGAACCACCAAAAGAACTCTTGGCTGTTGCACATCGCCTTGCAGCAAAAGGAGCTGCTTGGGTAGGGGGATATTTCGCACATCAAAAAGCTGCACGAGAAATAACTGGAAGTAGTTCATCAGATGCTCCTAGTTATGAATACGAAGATGTAAAATCATCTTTTGATCTGTAGATTTATTCTTTAGGGGGTCGAAGACAATAATAAAAAAAATTATTGGATCAGGATTAGCACTTTCTTTACTATTAGGTGGAGCAGCTTTTAACTCTACTACAGCCAAAGCAGCTCCAATTAATGAGGAAACTATTGCCGTAGAATCCTCAAATGAAAATATTCAGCCACCACAAGAATTTTTCGCCGCAGCGGGACGAGCTGTAGCTGCAGCAGGTGCCTTTAGTGTTGGAAAAGCAGTTGGTAAAGCAGTTGCTAATGCTGCCTTTGGAAACAATAGCACTAATAGTCTTAATTATGAAGACATAACTATAACTTTTGACTATTAATTTTTTGTTTACTATGCAAAACATAATTACGAGCCTTTCTTACTACAAAGTAAGAATTGGCTCGTTTAACTATGTAACTATAAAATTCATTACATATTTATAATTAATATTTTATACCTTAAATAAAAAAACATAAACTTTTATCTTGAAATCAATAAAAGCTTAAAAAAATTAGTGAGGTGATAATAATGTGGAAAAAATTAATAGCTGGATTATTATGTACAGCTTTCATATTTCATTTTGCCATAACCCTTATTTATAATACTCCATCTAATCCTATAAAAGCTAAATACAATAAACAATTATCAGCCTATATGGATCCTATTTTCACTCAAAACTGGAGACTATTTGCTCCTGCACCAGTAACAACAAATAGTAAATTTTTTGTAAAAGCCAAAATCAAATCAGATAATGATACTACGACTACTGGTTGGATCGATATTGTTGACTACATGATTAAGGAAAATCAAGAGAATAGATTTACACCATATAATCGTTTATTACGAATTCCTAGAGGTGCATTTGCTTTAAGACAAGAAAACGATGATACAATGCAAGAGGTTATCAAAAAAATAAACAACGGGAAATTAGATAAAGAAGAATATAAACATTTAGTTGAAAATGAAAGAAGTAAAAATGCTGAAAAAATATCAAATAATTTATTAAACAGATACGCTGAAGCACATCTTAAAAGCGCCTATCCTAATAAAGATATTATAGAATTTAAAGTTCTTCTTGTAGAATCTAACCCAATACCTTTCTCAAAAAAAGAAGAAAAAAATCCTAATAATGAAAAACGTTATATTGAACTTGATTGGGCAAAACCACAAAATGTTATATCTATGTTCTAGTACAAAGGAGTGAAAAACAATGATTAATAAGTTGATTTTATTAAATCAAAAAAAACATATGCTTATAGGAGCTAGTCTAATCCGAATTGCATTTGGATTTATCATTCTTTATAACTATACAATTCATTACTCACAACGTTACTTTTTATGGGGATCTAATGGCTTAATGAGTATGGGAAACCTAAGTCCAGAAGAACGTTTTTTTAACAATTTTTCTCTATATAGTCTCAGTACATCTAACTTATATTTCAATATTATCTATCATTTAGGAATTTTAATAGCAATACTTTTTTTATTTGGTTATAAAGGAAAAATAATATCATTCCTAAATTTCATTTTCATCTGGTCTTTAATGACTCAAAATAATATTATATTAGATGGTGGAGATAATATTTCTCGTATATTACTATTCTATTTATTATTCGCTAATACTACTCAATACTTTTCATTAGACTCTTATTTAAAAAATAAAAAAAATATAAATCCATCTACAACTACTAATACTGAAAATATTTCTTTAAGAAATTTATTACATAACTTATCCATACTCGCATGTCTTGTTCAAGTAAGTATACTATATCTTACTTCAGGTCTTCATAAAGCAATGGGTGAATTATGGCAAAATGGTACAGCTTTATATTACGTTTTACAAGTTGATGAATTCTCTCATCCTTTCTTCAAGAACTTAATACATTCATCTGATCTAATGTTAGTTACAGGATCTTATATAACAGTAATTGTACAATTAGCTTTTCCATTTTTATTATTTAATAAAAAAACAAAATATATTGGTATGATGGGCATAATTGGTATGCATCTAGGTATCGCTATAGTAATGGGACTCTTTAGCTTTTCATTTATTATGATATCTAATCAACTTCTATTTTTAACAGATAAAGAATATAAATCCATATTTACTTATTTAAAACAAAAATATAACAAAGCTTTAACGATTATACAGAAAAGAAAAAAATCACCAGCCGAAATTCACCAACAACTATAAAACCAAAATAAAAATAACACTTTACATAATTCCTATTTCAAATATAAAGTGTTATTTTTTTTTATGCTTTTCGAACAACAGCTAAATAAACAGACGAAGCTATACTTTGAATAAAAAATACAAGCATTACGTAATAAATAAAATATTCCTTATCCATTAACTTAAATATTGCTACAACTACTACTCCAATTAAAATACCAAAAGATAAAATCTTATAAGATAAAGACTTCACCTTAAAAATAAGTATTTGACCTCTCTCGTCTTTCGACTCCATCTGCCTTTCAAAAGATCCTTTATAAAACTCTGCTATAAAAACTAATGCAACTAAAACCAAAACTAAAGTTACAGCAATATTACCCATTATTTATCCTCCTCATAACGAAATACATCATTTATATCTTTTTCCAACGAATTAGCAATTTTAAAAGCCAATGCTAAAGAAGGGTTATATTTATTTTTTTCTAAAGCTACTATAGTTTGTCGACTAACATTTACTTCATCTGCTAATTGCTGTTGTGTCCACTTTTTTTCAGCTCTTCCTACCGCTATATTATTCTCAAGCATGTCTTCCCTCTCTTCTATCGTATAATTTCCACTAATTGGATTGTAATATATTTCATACAAAAAGTAAATAATTTTTTACAATTAGACTGAAAAATAAAACAACTAAAACCCTAATCAAAAATTTATAAATAAAAACCAATTCCTATCAATCAAAAGAATTGGTTTTTTATTAAAAAATAATAAAGAATATATAATTTCTTACTAAATATATATTCTTTACTTATATTTATTTAAAACACCTTCATAATAAGATACAACAGAATGCTTTGAATATTCTTTGTGAGTCAAATATAAAATCCCTTTAAAAATACCATCATCATATAAAAAATCATTTGGTATTTTTAATGATGGACCAAGAGGAGAAACAGGAAATACTTTAAAACAACTTTTTACATATTTATTTTCTTCTACATTTTTTTCGATGTCTTTGCATATCCCATTATTAACATAATAAGATTCATCTGCGCGTATAGAATTTCCTCCTATAACAAAAGAAACTAATACTAACAAACTTAAAACACTTTTTTTAAACATATGAATCCCCCTTTATAATATTTGTGTCTATCAAAAATAACTTATTTAAAAAGTTACATAACAAATACAAATATTTACCTAATTACCCAAAAAAACAACAAAAACCTTTTTGAACTTTATAAAATAAGAAAAATATAATCAACAAATTTTAAAAAAATACTATTTCCAAAACTCATACCATCTCTTATCTTTACTTGCTGAGATCATCCTCTTAACTTCTTGAACTTCTCTAATTGTTTTTAAAAGTATTTCATCACGACTTTGATTCTTCACTATCTCTTCGCTAGAGTTCATTGCTATAAACTTCTGAGAATCCTGTATCGATTGTATAGCGTTCAATAATTCCAATTCTCTTTGTATAAATCTTTCATCTTGATCCATTAATCGTTTAGTTAATTCCTGAAGTAAATCATTTTGCTTTTCAATGATCTCTTTTTGCTCTTGGATCATCGTCTGTAGCGGTGTAGCGTTGAAATTAGGTTCTTCATAGCGCTCAACATCATGTCGTTCTAATGGCAATACTTCAACACCTTGATGCCATGATACTATTTGCTTTGTAGCATTTTCTAATGTCATGTCTGTGTCGTTCTTTAAATGTATAACCCTACGAAACACCATTACATCACTTTCTCTATACTTCCTATGCCCACGTTCATTCTTAATAAAAGTATAACCCTCTTTTTCAAGGACATCAGCATACTTACGTAATGTACTAGATTGGATACCTAATTGCTCTGCCACATCACTAGGACTATATAGCGTCTTCATAGCATTTCACCTCAAAAAATATATTCGCTATAGCAATGATATACCCTTTTTCCTAATAATTCACGTACCACTTGTTTCAAACTCTTAATTTCCATAACCTTTACATAATAGATTTATATAATTCCTATTACAAACTCAATTTTAAAATTAAATACTCATAACAACCAAATCTTTTTTATTTATACAAAATTCCATGCAAAAAAAAGAAGAATCCTTGTTTATACAAGAATTCTATGAAAAAACTTACTACCGATAATAAGACGCTATATTAACTAACCATAAATAAGTATTCATCACAAAAAATCCAGATCTTTGCTTATCATTTTACATAATCCCACTTTGGTTTTTGCCCTTTTCTGGGGGTTCCGTCCTACACTTTTTATTCCACGGTTCACTTGACCATGAGCCTCTACACCCTCAAACTCCCAAAGATAACCCCAGCGGGCAAAAACCGCCCTTCTGGGGCCACCTCTGGTGAGTTTGCATGAGGGTGCCCCTCATGGTCAAGTGACTTTCGCGGCATAAACGTTACAGACTCAGTGATCGACCCTTCCCTAGTTGTTCCCCTATGTATTCCTATTACAAAGCCTCTCATATCTAAATTAATATATTGTATAATGTACTTGATTCTATGTGGTATCACATAGAATCAAGTACATATGCTCCCCGCGGGGAGCCCGATTTATCGCCTTAACGGCTTTAAACCGGGAAGATTAAGAGCATCTGACGAATCGTCTTACCGTCCTATGTCCTGTAAGACTCAAGCAGGGCAAAATCCGCCTGCCTTGGCATGAAAAAGCTAACGCTTTTCCATGCCTGCGGTCAGACGCATTCATTTTTGCTTCGCGCTGCGCTTGAATCAAAAACAAGCTCGGCAAGCCGAGTGAATGGTCTTCAGGCGGATTTTGCCCTGCGGGATTTCGCATTCCTGGAAGCTCTGCATCAGGAATGCCTCTTTTTCTAATTCAGCTTTCGCTTCTTAGAAAAAGACAAAGAGGATTCGCCCATGGCAAACTCTCTTTGTCTCAACAGATATGTATACTTCGCATACATGATCTGTAAAAGTTATTCTTCTCTCAATTAAACAAGTAAATCCATAATCATATTCATAGCGAAGACAGCAAGCTTCGCTATGTCTTCCCAAAAATACAGATCGTATAAAAGCAAAGACAAAAAAGATTCCCTAAGATTCGTCATTTAAGACCCTAGAACCCCTCTAGATTAAATTCTTTTATAAAAAAGTAGTTTTATATAGCCCTTCATCAAAAAAATGAAATACAGCCCTTCTGAGGCTTTTAAAACAAATCTATTCCCTCTACTTTTGAGGTAGAGGGTGGCCGGGGTGTGGGGAGACCCCACGTATTGCGTATCTAAAAATAGATAAATAATCTATTGGAGAACGTTAGACCAAGCGATTTGGCTCGTATAATGAATAGCTCAAGCCGATATGTCTAAATCCCACTTTTGAGTTTATCGGCTTGGCGATGAAAGCAAACGAGCCAAAAAAAGTTTGGCAAGGATGTTAGAAAAAAGAAAAGTCTTCGACTTTAGCCGAGGATTGACGAGGCGACTTTTTTCTAGCAAAGGTGGAGATTTTTAAGCCGGGTTTGCTTAAAAATACTACCTGTTCCTTGCGGAACTTTTAGCTCTTTATATAGAGAGTGAGAAGGGAACAGCATACGTAACTATAAAAAAGCCTTTAATACCAAGGGATTTGGGATTTTTTATAGTTATCGAATTCGATAACTTTAGTTATCGAATTCGATAACTATAAAGTTATAAAAAAACCTGTATGAATTTCATACAGGTTACACTAATTTTATAGGTAAATTTTTCAATTCTTTAGGTTTTCTTATAAACATAGTTTGTAGTGTTTGATTAATATTGTCACGATCTCCACAAAGAATTACATTAGGATTTATATACAATGCATACATTCTAGCATTAATTCCATCCCTACCGGATTCAAAACGCCCAATTAGCCCTTTTTCAATTAATTGCTTTACTAGTCTACTAACTGTATTTTTACTAGATCCTATTTTTTCTGCAATTTCAGTTTGAGTCATGGGTAATTGTTCTTTTGCATTAATATCATGAACAATACAATTCGAACGAAAACCTATAAACCCAATAATTTTATTTAAAAACATAATTTCTTCGTTTTTTAAATAATTATTTTGAATGAGATATAACCAATTCTCTTGAATAATTTGAGCAAATTTAGCTTTATTTTTTACTTTCCGTTCAGGTACCAATTTCATTCCATGTAAATTAGCTTTTGCTTGAAGTTCATTTGCTATGTACATCTCTTCTTCTGACAATATCTTCGAATTCTCGATATCTCTCAATCTTGAATTCCTTTCAGCTTGTTTTAAATTGATAGTATTTGTCATAACTTTTCTCCTCGTTCCTAGTATTTACAACTAGTACGGAGACTTTTTTTATGCTATTATGTAATTAGAAATTTATAAGAATAAAAAAGCCTCTCATTATAGTTGTTTCTCGACAATTCAATTATATCATGATTGGCTTTTTTTGTTATAACTAATAGAAAAAGAGTCCTGTACATAGGACTCTTTTTATGCTTATGAAAGTAAACTTTTGAATAAATGTTTACTTTCATTTATCACTCAAAAATAAGCAAAAAGACAGCAATAAATCAGCTGTCTTTTCTTTTTTGATTTATAAACATTCTATTTTTTAGGCATCCATGTATGTCCGCAATTCATACAACCATTGACAATATTTTTTCTACCAATAAATCCACTGAATAAAGTTATCGGTGCCCCTAGGAGCATCATTAAAAAAACAACAAATAAAGCCATACCCTGAAGTGGAGAATCTCGAGGAACTATTTCAACAACTATTCTAATAGCTATAAGTGTAGCTAACATAAGAAACAGAATTAAAAACATCCTTTTAAAATTATACCCACGTTTGTTACCAACTATTTGATCAGATTTACATTTCCTACAAACAACCCGCCTAGTTACCTTTTCTTTTTGTACTGTCATATCCAATCATCCTTTTAACTATAAATTTTAATAACCTAATTATAAAATATAAAAACTACAATAAGATACAAATATTATCAAAATAAGAAAAGGAACCCTAAAAACTAAGTTCTTTTTCTTATTCTTCAATGTAAACTTTTAGATATTAGTTTACATTCATTTCTCCTTAAACATTGACTTCTCAACAATCCCCTTGATATCCTCAATTTATATAACAAAAGTATACATTCAAAACACTATAAAATAAGAGGTCAAAAATCCATGAATAAAAAACCACATCTCATTGATGTCCAACCTATCCGTAACAAAGAACAGATCGAAGATATGAAATGGTCTCTGAAACGTCATTGTTCCGAACGAGATTATATTCTGTTTCTTATCGGTATCCATACCGGATTACGCGTGAGTGATCTACTCCAACTCGATACACAAACCATAATAAAAATGAAACGAAAAAAGAGAAAAGAATTTAAAATCAAAGAAGGAAAAACAAAAAAAGAACGCATCATTAATCTTACTTCTATTTTTGATGAAGTCTATTCGTATACCCAAAATCTAGAAAGTACCTGGTTATTCCCTTCAAGAAAAGGAAATCAGCCTATAAGTAAAATCCAGGCTTATCGACAATTACAAAAAGCCGGAGAATTTGCCAGTGTAGAATCCATTGGTACCCACACCATGCGCAAAACCTTCGGCTATTGGTTCTATAAACAAACAAAAGATGTCGCTATGTTGCAGGAAATCTTAAATCACAGCACACCACAAATTACACTTAAATATATTGGGATTAGTAAAGAAGAAAAAGATAATATCCTAGATACATTTTTTATTTAATCTAAATCTTAAAAAGAGACATTTTATAAATTTATAAAATGTCTCTTTTTGAGATGAGAGAGAAAAAATGTAATCTAATATTTTATTTTTTTATCTAAATAACAATCACAACACTCCCAATGCGGAGGAATCCATTTATAATACCCAGGCTTTAACTGACATATATCTGGTTTATAACAATCATTTTTAGATATTGGAGGATATTGATTATCCATTTGAAATGGAAATGGATTGTTTGGATATTGATTATCTTTTGATGATGGAAGTGGATTGTTTGGGTATTGATTATCTATTTGAAATGGAAATGGATTGTTTGGATATTGATTATCTTTTGATGATGGAAGTGGATTGTTTGGGTATTGATTATCTATTTGAAATGGAAATGGATTGTTTGGATATTGA
>NZ_JBQXON010000036.1:0-12065 GCF_052646455.1 Bacillus cereus group sp. Bce041 | reverse complement strand
TCTTACCGTCCTATGTCCTGTAAGACTCAAGCAGGGCAAAATCCGCCTGCCTTGGCATGAAAAAGCTAACGCTTTTCCATGCCTGCGGTCAGACGCATTCATTTTTGCTTCTCGCTGCGCTTGAACCAAAAACAAGCTCGGCAAGCCGAGTGAATGGTCTTCAGGCGAATTTTGCCCTGCGGGACTTCCTGGCCAGAACACTTTGCATCTGTCCAGATTCTTTTTCTAAATCAGCTTACGCTTCTTAGAAAAAGACAAATAAAATTGCCTTCCGGCATTTTTATTTGTTTGATCAAAATGTCATGCTTCGCATCACATTTTGATTGGAATTAAATAAACATTTTTAAACAAATGTTTATTTAATGCAAAAAAAACAAACCATGTGGCTATGTGTAAATGTACACATGGCAAAGACACATAGCTTCGCTATGGATTCTCGAATAATCAAATACAGGAATATAACAAAGACAGGAGACATCCCTATGGCCGCGCCACGAAAACATATAAGAATTCTAAAAACAAAAGAGATCGAAGGCATGGATATGCTTTGGAAAACTGGAACAGCTACCAGAGAACAAATGGAAAGAGAATATAACATCAAAGGAGATCGCCTCAAAAAACTTTGTCACAGCGAATATTTAGAAGAACGCACAGGCAAGATTGTTTTAGGCGAAAAAGGAATAGAAAAGTTTAAAAAAGAGGGAAAAGAATATCAATATAAAACCGGTATAAATAACGCCAAACACGATATTCGTCTCTCTGAAAAATACATCTCTTTACCGAAAGAAATAAGAGAAACATGGAAAACAGAAAAACAATTGCATTTAGAAGCCCAGAAAGACCCCAGATACGACGATTTTAAAAAAAGAATAGTAGAGTCCCATCCGCAAGGAAAATTCCAACCAACGCCCGATGGAGCCGTCTATAGCGAAGTGCATGGTGGTTATATTGCTATAGAGGTAACAACGCGTAACTATAAAGAGATTGATATCCAACAAAAACAAGAATTTGCGAAGACATTTTTATCTGGATATGAACAGCTATAGGAGGAAAAAACATGGCAATCCAACCAACATTTATCGTTCCACCTACTTTTTATACAGTACATGAAATTATGAATAATATTAATTCACCCTATATCTTAAACTTACATGAAATTCAGGAAGATCCACATAAAAGAAAATTAAATGACGAATTACATCTATTCATCATGAAGCATTATCATAATCTATTTACATTTATGCTCCATCATCAGCCCTACATGTTAAAATCACAATTCTTGGACCTATTTGGCTACCAAAAAGGAAAAAAAAATAAATCTAGAACACTTGGTTACGCAAAATTAAAAGAGTTAGAAGATAAACTGTTAATTGGTTCTAAATCCTTTTATGGTGCGGAATATATTTATTTATCTTATCGAGCTTACTATTATTTTGGCCAAGAAAAAAAGGTGCTACCAATTGCACCAGGAGAAAATGTACTCTTCCGTCACTTTACCCGTATGGAAGACTATCTAGAATTAAATAAACAATATACAGATCCAATATTATTAACCGCATTACTTTGCTCTCACGAGCATTATTATCTATTACATACAGAACCCTTTTTCCCAATTAACCCAATACAAGAAAAAGATACACGTTACTTTGGAGAATACTTTCCAAATAACAAAATACCTAAAAATCTTGATATGGAATTTGTAACAGACTTTCTCATAAAGACAAAACAAGAAAATAGGGGATTGTGGTTCATCAATGAAGAGACACCTGAAATTCAACTTCATGTACTCATTACATTTATCGATGAACTCTTTAAAATCCTTACTACACGTTGTTCTCTTAAATTACTTATTAATGATCAAAAAGAATCCTTACGAATCGTAGCAAATATTATCCCAATACCAGGAACATCTTATATCACGATTAACAATCTAATCTCTGATATCTATCATATTGAATTTTTATTAAAAATTTGTTTCCCAACAGTGATAACAAGCTTTACTTTTATTCTGATGAATCAAGATCATGAACGTGAATTAAACAATGTTATTAGTAGAATTACTAAACTTAGAAAAAATAAAAAGAACTTACAACCTTGGCAATCTATGATTAATCCAAAAAACATCAAAATCCGAAATACAAATCTATTTAGACGTTTAAATTTCAACGATTCCTACGAATCTCAAAGAGAAAAACCACTTCCACAGTAATCACTTACTTATCGTAAGTGATTTTTGGTCTTCTCCCTACTTTTGAGGTAGAGGCTGGCCGGGGTGTGGGGAGACCCCACATATTGCGTATCTAAAAATAAAGTAAGAACTAATTAGGGAACGTTAGATCAAGCGGTTTGGCTCGTATAATGAATAGCTCAAGCCGATATGCCTAAATCCTACTTTTGAGTTTATCGGCTTGGCGATGAAAGCAAACGAGCCAAAAAAAGTTTGGCAAGGATGTTAGAAAAAAGAAAAGTCTTCGACTTTAGCCGAGGATTGACGAGGCGACTTTTTTCTAGCAAAGGTGGAGATTTTTAAGATGGGTTTCCTTAAAAATACTACCTGTTCCTTGCGGAACTTTTAGCCATTTCTATATAGAGTAAGAAGGGACAAACATAAGAAAGTAGAAAAAACCCATTAATATCAAGGGTTTCAAGATTTTTCGTACTTACCGTTTTTGGTAAGTAAACTTACCAAAAACGGTAAGTACGAAATGAATAAAAAAAAATCTACTAATTAAAGTAGATTTAAAATAATTTAATAGGTAAATTTTTAAGTTGTTGTGGTACTTTTCTAAACATTGTTTTAAGTGTTGGATTAACGTCATCTCTATTACCAGAAAACATTATATGAGGATTTATAAATAAAGCGTATGCTCTAACATTATTATTATCAATACCACTTTCTGAACGAGCTATAATACCTTTATCTATTAATTTTCTAATCAATGGACTAACTTTTGTTTCATGTCTTCCAATTTTTTTAGCTAATTCCCGCTGAGTTAATGGGATTTGCTCTTTAGAATTAATATCACTAACCAAGCAATTACTTAAAAAACCTACACACATTGAGATATCTAATAAAAATACTTTTTCAGCATTTGTTAAATAATCAATTTCAAATAAATATTGAATGTTTTGTTGAATAATTTGAACAAACTTTGCTTTATTTTTTATTTTACGTTCAGGAACTAATTTCATTCCTTTTGCACTAGCTTTTGCTTGAAGTATATTTACTAATTGCATTTCTTCCTCTGACAATATCTTTGAGTTTTCAATATCTCTTAATCTTGCTTTTTTTTCAGCTTGTTCTAAATTAAAATACTCTTTCATAAAATAAACCCCTTTAAAAACTCACATAACATCAAATTACATTTTTATACTGATTCTACATTAAATTAATAAATGAAGAATATTCTTATACTACTATTTATTGAAATTTCAAAGGTTTGTTTAATATATTTTATTTAAAAATAATACATGCTTTTTATGAAATTTTAACTATATATATAGAGTGAGATAAGGAAAATATAAAAAACCAGTAATATCAAGGGTTTAAAGTGTTCGGGGTGTTAATTTTTTTTAACACCTGTGTTAAAAAAAATTAACACCTATTTTTTGGAAAGATCAGCAAAAAAAAAAAGTGCAATAGTTAAATTACACTTTTTCAAAATAAATATATTGGCAATTTATGCTTCTTTTTACTTCCTTCACATTGAATATTTCTTAATGATTTTGCAAATATTTGTTGTGTAGCTCTATCAATATCATCTTTTGGTGCATTACATAGTATATTAGGATTAACAAACCAAGTACGGGAGGAACAAGATCTTCCATCTTCAGTTGTTACCCCAGATTCCGCAACTCCTAAAATTCCTTTAACTAGTAAATCATTCATAATTTTAGAAATAGACGTTCTTGTTTTCCCTAATTTTTTTGCTAAATAACTTGGAGAAGCCGCATATGGCTTAATTTCATCATCATTTTTTTCAATAATAACATTTGATTTAAATTCCAAGAACCGTGAAAGCTCAAATAAAAAAGCTTTCTCTGGTTGAGTTAAATAGCCAATCTCACACAAATAATCAATATTCTCTGTAATCATTTGCACGAACTTCACCCCATCAGTTCGTTTTTTCTTTTTACCAATAAAATAATCATCGCCTGTTGTACTATGTAAAATCTGTAATAACAATTGTTGTTGTTCAGTTGATAAACCTATATTAGCTTGTTCTAAAAAATCCTCAACCTTATTTTCATTTAACCTTGCTTTTTGTTCTGAACTATCAATATTTACAATTTTACTCATTTTTTCCTCTCCTTAATGGTTGAGGAAAACAAACTCTAATGATAAAATATCATTAAATAAAATTAATAATTAAGAGTTTGATTTCTCAACCTCTATCACCTTAAGCAAAAACCCTTTCTGTCGCCAAACTTCGAGGGTTTTTTTGCTATTTTTTATTCTATCATAAACTTATAAGAACTTATATGTTATCCACTTTTATAAATATATTTATAAAATAAGTATTATCAAAAACTACAGTTTTTGATAATACTTACAATAAAACTCATTAAGTTTTAAAACAGCAGTAATAACTTCATCTGGATCACTTTTATCAATCATTTGTGTAATCGATAAATAATATAACTTATTATTTAAACGTTTTTTTTTCACTGTTTCAATTAATCCTCTAAGTTCATTTAATAATATATTATATCTGTTAATATCCTCAAAATCATGAGATATATTTTGTTTGATAATATACTCACAATCTAAAATTAAGTTTATAAACTTTTGATCATGATTCATTGTTTCTCCAATCAAATTTACTTATTTTAACCAGCTAACACTAACTTTATTTATCCAATATTGTACTCCTCCACCTTCCCTATATTCCTGAACTATATCTGTACCATTTTGAAATTGAGTTTGAGATGCAGTAATTCCCGTAAGAACTCTAATTCCTTTTGGTATTTCTACTATATATTCTGTACTTAATGGATTACCCCAAGCTTCTAATACCGCTAACTCATTTCTTGTTTCTTCAATGTTTCTCTTTTTATCACTCCACCAATAACCAAGACCATACCTAGAATCTGGTTCACCAGATTTACTTCTTCTATATAAAATTAAATCTTTATCAATTTCTTTTATCTCTATTTTTAAATCCTTAAATGCCAAAACATCCGCCTTAGTACCCTTAAAATCAAAATTAGAAAAACCTGATTCTCTTATTATCTCTCTTTTTAAAGTAGCACGTTCCATTATACTCAAATCTACTTTATCTACTTTATCTAATAATTGATTTAAATCCTTAACACTCCAATTAATCAATTTATTACTTTTTATATTACTTATTATTTTATCAATATTATTCTCACTTTCAAAAATAATAGATATATCATCACTTCTATTTAATGAAATATTATTCAATTCAGCATAACTATTAAAAGAAAAACAAAATAAACTACAAAAAATCACAAACGTCATAACAAATATATTTTTTTTCATACTAAAAAACCTCTCCTAATCTTAATTAACAATCCTCATTGATTTAAAAATCAAATCATTTTCTTTAACAAAAACTTCCAAATTGGTTCTGATCCAATTAACACTGAACCTTGTCCCATCATTCCTGCATATAATTCATCATTGTTAGAATCAATCGTTGCTTCTAATTCATACATATAGGATTTAAATTCTTTGTTATAAACAGGTTCCGCCGCAATATATACAATTTCCCCTATATATTTATCTATTCTTTCTGTATTAAAAGAATAAATTATCTTATCACCCTTTTTGATATTTTTTCTATCTTGAGGAGATAAAATTATACGAGCTCTTTTCTCAAGGTTTTTTGGTACAATAGCCAAAATCTCTTGTCCAGATTCAATTAAATCACCAGATTGAATAGTAGAATTAAACTGAACTTCTCCATCCATTGATGCTTTTACAAAAACATTTTCATTTTCCTCTTTTATTTGAAACAAAACATCTCCTGTTTTTACAAAATCACCCGACTTAACCAAAATATTATCTAATATTCCCTTGTTTTTACTTCGAACTAGACTAGATTCAAATTTATTCTGTATGATTACTGTTCCTTTACTTACAATATCAACCTTTCCAAAATAAGCCCAAACAACAAAAATAACAAACAATAAAATAAGTCCAGATAAAAACCATATAATAAAACGAGGTGGTTTTCGTTCTAATAACTCCACACTATCTGTTAATTGCTCAAAAGAATAAATTTTATTCATCTTTATTTCCCCACATTGCATAAGATTGTGATTTTATATGATCTACATGTACAGTTTGATTTTTCCATAGACCATAATAATCACCCTTTTGAAGTAATAATTCCTCATGAGAACCTTCTTCAATAATATTTCCTTTTCTCATGACAAAAATTTTACTAGCATGTTGAACTGTACTTAATCGATGCGCAATCATAATAACTGTGATTTCCTTACTTCCTAAATCTCTAAGCATATCAGTAATTTTTTTCTCCGTTGTAGAATCTAAATTACTTGTTGCCTCATCTAAAATCAAAATATCTGGATTTTTCAATAACGCACGTGCAATAGCTAATCTTTGTTTTTGTCCTCCAGATAAATTAGACGCATTCTCCTCTAATAATGTTTCATATCGTAATGGTAATTCACTAATAAAATCATGAGCACAAGCTAATTTACATACATGAATTAATTCTTCAAAACTAACCTTACGTTCTAGACCAAATTGTAAATTGTCATAAATGGAACCACTAAAGAAAAAGGACTCCTGTGATACATATGCAATTTGTTTACGTAATGCTGTTTTACTAATTTCTTTAATATGATAATCATCATAATAAATATTCCCCTGCTGAGCTGAGTAATAATTCATTAATAACTTTGAAATAGTTGTTTTACCAGAACCACTTTCACCAACAAAAGCTACTTGACTACCAGGGGAAATTGAAAAACTAATATTATTTAAAACATTATTCCTCGTACCATATTTAAATGTTACATTCTCAAAATCAATCTTCCCAGAAAGACGATTTGGAAATACCTTTCTCTCTTCATCCTTCGATTTTTCTAATTCTAAATCAAAAATATCATTTAACCTTTCTGCCGCCACAATAGCTGATTGCATCATCGGTTGAATACCAATTAAATTCTGAATAGGATTCAAGAAATATACCAAAAGTGCATTATAAGTAATTAACTCACCAATTGACATATTTCCCTTTAATACCTGGTTAGCACCTACCCATAAAATAATTACTCCACCAATTAATTCAATAGCAATTTTAATAGTTCCTTGTAAATTAGAAATCATACCATTTTTAAAAAAATGACGAAGTAAACTTACAAAACGTTTTTCCATTTCAAAGATTACTTCTTTTTCAGCATTATATGATTTTATAGTACCAACACCATTTAATGACTCCACTATATAAGACATTAACTTTGCATTACTTTCCATTTGCTCTCTATTAATATTTTCATAAGATTTATGAAATCCTAAAATAACAAGAACATAAAACGGGATTAATAAAAGGGTTACACCAAACAAAACAGAATTATGTAAATAAAGCAAAACAGAACCTAAAATTACCATTAAGCTATCAATCATTAATGTAATTGTAGTATTAGATAAAGCATCTCTAACTTTACTAGCATCCGTAAAGCGAGAAATAATTTCACCAACTTTTCTTGTTTCAAAAAAATTCATAGGTAAACCAATAACATGTCGATAATACCCCAACATTAACTGTATATCGATTCTCCTACTAAAATATAAAATCAAATGAGTTCTAAAATATGATAGTAATACCTTAAATACATATAAAATAACAATACCTATTGAAACTATATGTAAAGTTTGTAATAACTGATTTGCAACAATATCATCAATTAAAAATTTAAAATAAAATGCACCTAACATACTAAACCCATTTAAGAAAATAGAAGCAATAAACATAGGAACAAGTAAGTGAATTTGAGATTTTAATAAAGATGTAAAACGAGACAATTTACCACTAGAATAATCGGATTTATTAAAATTTTCATTAGGACAAACTAAAACTAAAATACCTTTCCAAATCTCACAAAAATCTTCCAAACTAAATACAATATTCCCTTTTGCAGGATCTGCAATATAGACTTTATTTTTTTTCACTTTATAAATAACTACATAATGTAATAAACCGTTGTCAATTACATGTGCAATAGCTGGTAAAGGTATTTCTTCTAATACCTCAGGACTCTTAGCCCTAACACCTTTACTATCAAACCCTAATTTTGTAGACGCTTCCAACAATCCTTTAATATTTGTCCCTTGTAAATCAGTTCCCGCAATTTCACGAATTTTAGAAATTGATATATCCGAACTATAATGACGTGAAATCATAGCTAAACATGCTGGGCCACAATCCTGTAAATCATGTTGCTTAATACATTCAAATTTTTTTAATACCAAAGTAATACCTACTTTCTTAATAAAGATGAATCCCATTATATAAATAATTTAATAATTTTATTATTATTTGAAAAAAATTACAAGGAAATTATAGACAAAAAAATATATTATTGTATAATAATTACATGACAGCGATTCCAAAGCTAAATAATCCATTTAAATAAGGAGGGGACATAATGGAAATCAAATTAGAAAATCTAGAAGAATTAACACAAGAAGAAATTCTAGAAGTAGACGGCGGAAACTGGGTAAAAAACCTAGCTGATTTCACAGCTGGATACTATAAAGGATGGTCTAACTATTACAATGATGGACCAGCACCATGGGAATAAACAGTAATATTTACTAAACTTAAAATCTAAAAATCTATATATTAAAAAAGGAGGTTTTCTAAAGTGAATACTAACAAATTAAACAAAAATCTTGAAACTTTAACAAATCAAGAACTTGAAATTAATGGCGGAGGCTTCTGGGGTAAAGTAGGAGAATTTGTCGGCTATGGTGGAGCATCATCAAATGCTCAAAAACATGCATTTTGCGATAAATATTATGCTCCTAGAACTAATGCAAGAGCTAACTGCTATAGTATGTACGAACAGTAAAAAAAAGATGGTCTTTAAGCCATCTTTTTTTTTAAATAACTATTAAAACTATCAAAAACATTTTCTAAACAAAGAACCTATATATTAAAAAAAAGGAGTGTTTCTAAATGAATACTAACGAATTAAACAAAAATCTTGAAACTTTAACAAATCAAGAACTTGAAATTAATGGCGGAGGCTTCTGGGGTAAAATGGGAGAAATTGCCGGGTGGGGTGGCGCATCAGGAAATGCTCAAAAACATGCATTTTGTGATAAATATTATGCTCCTAGAACTAATGCAAGAGCAAGCTGTTACATGATGTACGAAGAATAGAAAAAAATAGCTTTCAAAATTACCTCAAAATAATAATTATAATTTATATTCATATTATAATTATATATAAATATAACGATTATATAATAAATATAAAAAAAACAAAACTAACTATGCTCTAAAAAAATAGTTAGTTTTATTTTTTATATTTATAAAATTAGTTATTTTTTTCTATTAAAGTTATAAATAATTCTTCATATTTTAATCCATAATTTTTATTTACCTTACAAAAATCTAATATTTTCAGTACTATATCACTCAATATAAAAAACATAACAAATTAAATATCAAAAAACATCAATAATACTCTTTAGAAATTCTCAATAAAATCAAACTACAAATACTAATCGTAATAAATCCAATTAAAGCTAAAAAAGGAATTGTAATAAAACCTAACCAATTTATATATTCACCAGTACACGGTACACGTCCACAAGAAACAGCTCTTTCTGAAAAGAAAACAATCTTTTGTATCAAATAATGATATAAAGAAAAACAAGAACCTATAATCCCAAATATTAATGAATATCTTGAAATACTATAATCCTTTTTTATAACAGCAACACCTAATAATAAAACTAAAGGATACATAAAAATTCTCTGATACCAACATAAAGTACAAGGAATAAACTTCATAATTTCAGAAAAATATAAACTACCCAATGTAGAAATAAAAGAAACACACCATGCAATAAACAATAAGTTTTCTTTTCTTTTTTGACTATTCATATTGAAAACCCCTTATAAAATTAAATATTAATAAAAATAAAAGAAACTTAAATAACAAGTTTCTTTTAAGAAAATATCTAGATATAAAAGTAATAAAACAAATTTTCTAATCTCATAAAATCTATTTATTTATTCTTCCGAAACCAACTCTCAAAATCCTCTTCCGATTGTTCTCCTTCAATCCTATTTAATTCTTTTCCATCTTTATAATGAATAATTGTAGGTGTTCCTTTAATTTTAAATTGATCCCAAGCTGAATCATATTCTTCTAAGTTCATAACCTGCATGTCAATTTTCATTTCTTTTGCCATAGGTATAACGATTGGTGAAACCTTAGCACAATGAGAACAGTGGGTTTGATAATAATAAATAATCTTCTCTTTTTTATCTAAAATATCTTGTTGTAACTGTTCTTGTGAAATTTTATTTTTATAATACTCTTTTACTGGAACTTCTTCCTTATTTTTATTCATAACTAAAAAAATAACACCAAATAACAAAATAACAAAAAGACTAAACACAAATATTTTCTTCACACGTAATTCTCCTCACCAAAAACCCTAAATCTAGATATAATAATCCAATGATTAATATATCATAAAACAAACATTTTATATACAAAAAATGTAAAAACAAATAATTTTCATTAAAAACATACATAGAACAAGGGAATGCTTGTAAACTGATCTATACTGCATTCCCTTATTATATGTATGCTATATTTCTATTCTTCTTTTTCCGACATTAGAACCTTATTAAGAATAGCAACTACATTTAATTTTTAAACAAACCGAAAAAACCTTTCCGTTTTTGTTTCTGATTTTGCTTTTGCATAACTCTAATATTTTCAAGCAATAATTGATCTCGTTTTTCTAACTTCTTCTCTATAAAAACTTCTAGTTCACTATTTTTGCTTTCAACTTCCATTAATTTTTTCTCTGTATTAACCAAATGTTCTTTTGTCGTAACTAATTCATTCGTAATTTCTTGTAATTTTTGAACAAGTACTTGATTGAATTGATTTTGTAATTGCTGATTTTCTAAAACTTCATCCAATTTCTTTTCTAATTCCGATTTTTCTTCTTTTGAAACAAATGAATCAAGTTCCCCATTCCGCCATGCTCGAACCTGATCATAAGACCACTTTTGTAACTGTATTTTTTCTTTAATTGCTGTTAATTCTTCTATATTTTCCTTAGAATACCTACGATGCCCACCTGGGCTTCGTTCCGTTTGTATATTAAATTCGTTTGACCATACTTTTAATAAATCCGGAGTCATCCCTAAACGTTCCGCAACAATTTTCGGTGTATACATTTCCGATTTTAATTCCAAATTTCATTCCTCCTCCAAAAACGGAATACATTTTTCACTCATAAAACATTATTAAATCAATATTTTAATCAAAATCGGAATTCACTCACAACTGATATCACAACCGATTTTAAAATCGAATTAATTTCGAAATACATTTCGATTTTAACACTAATACTCATTACTTCTCGATACCCACATCAAAATCTTTTTATTTATACAAGATTTTATGCAAAAAAAGAAAAGGGAGGATCCCTCAAATTCCCTCTATATCAACCATGTATAAAATCTTGCATATCGATTTTACTAGAAAAGAAAGAAGAATCCCTGTATAGACAAGGATTCTATGAAAAGATTTGCTACCGATAATAGGACGTTATGTTAACTATACATGTATCTTTATTCATCACAAAAAACAGTTTGTTTCCTTTACTAGATCTTTGCTTTTCATTTCCCATAACTCCATTGGTTTTTGCCCTTTTCTGGGGTCCCGTCCTACACTTTTTATTCCACGGTTCACTTGACCACGAGCCTCTACACCCTCAAACTCCCAAAGATAACCCCAGCGGGCAAAAACCGCCCTTCTGGGGCCACCTCTGGTGAGTTTGCATGAGGGTGCCCCTCATGGTCAAGTGACTT
>NZ_JBQXON010000035.1:0-12897 GCF_052646455.1 Bacillus cereus group sp. Bce041 | reverse complement strand
CAAACAACAATGAAACAACAAGTAAACAATTTTCGAGTGAGGAAGTAGCGATTCTTAAAGAAATGATAGCTAATTTTAAACAAGGTGATTTTGAGGATAATGACTCTTTGTATGTTCGTCTTAAATCTAGATACACAGGTAAAGAGAGAAATAATATTTTCTTAAATGTAGATATTCAAAAGCGATTAGAAGAATTTTTGAATGAAAATAATTTGGATCGTAATAAATCATTAATTGTAGAACTTGCTCTTGAGGATTTCATGAAAAAATATAGTAAGTGAGGTTTTTAAATGTTTAGTGCTATTTATGGAGTTATTGCTATTGTTGCAGGTGCTTTTGCTTGGGTAGCAACTGGAAAGTATCTTGATTCTTTTGAAACTCCAAAAGAAAAAGAACTAATTAATGGTTCTGGTAGAAATACTTCTGGAAAGAAAAATTTCGTTAGAAAAAGTATTGGTGTTAAGAAATTTACTAAAAGTAAATTTTAAAATACTATGTATCGTTTGCTATACTGATGAAAAATAAAAAAGAAAAAAGAAATGGAGATTGATAATAAAAGGGATAGAGGATATTAACATTATGCCACGACCAAGAAAACCACTAGAAGACAAGATTGATACTATATTTGTAAAAGTCCCCAAAAAAGTTATATGGGCATTTGAAGAGTTAGGAAACAAAAATGAAATAGCGAGTAAAATCATCATGGACTACTACAACAAGAATTTAGCTAAAAAAGATTAGTAATTTCCTTTCTTTTTTTTACAATTTATGCGAACATGTTTATGTGCGCGCGAATATACGTTCGTATAAATTTCGAGAACAAAAATTACAGGAGGAATCAATTTGGCATATCTAATAAGTAAAACAGCGGGAGGAAAAAGGTATTTTTATCTTGCTCAATATAGCAGTAAGGAAAAATATACAACGTGTAAATATAAGCTTTTATATAATTTTGGGAATGAAAGAATTGCACTAGAAAGATTATCTTTGTGGGCATTAGATAGAACTTTTATTCCAGAGGAATTAAAGGAATTAGGGATTTCGCTTGAAGATGTGAAGAAATTTAGGGAAAAGGTTGTTCGATTAGTTAAGAAAGTTTCTTAGTGCAATTATTATTCATTTATTATTATGTTTAATTTATTAGATTTTGATTAGGGGTTATTTTATGTTGAAAGAATTAGAAGAAAAAATAAAAGTAATTGAAGTATTGATGTTTTGTTTTAGTTTGTATGCTTTATTGCCTTATGTTTATGATTATTTTGTTTTGAATTTTAAAATTCCTCAAATTTTAACGGGTGATCCAGGGAGGATTTTTGTGATTGGTTATGAAGCTTTTATATTAATATCTTTGTTCTGTATGACGGTTTTTAATTTTAAATTGAATAAAAAAAGAAGAAAATTAATTGGTTGAAACGAAAGTTTTAACCAATTTTTTTGTGTTCAATCTGGTATGTGAAATTATTAAAAATGGTGGAACTTTTTAATGATATAAAATATCTATGGAATGAATATGCGAGTCGAATTTTTTCGGGTTCAGTGAGTCATGGGGGTACGGGGGGGAGCGCTGTAATTCTATGATCCAGGGAAAAAAAGAAAACGGGAAACAAGAATTTTAAAAATCGAGAAATTCGGATTTTAAAAAATAAGAGCAAATAATTTTCAGTCATTCGTTTTGTGGAAAATAGCAGGAAATTTATTTATGATATGTCATATATTCCAACCCAAATTCCAAAACAAAATAAAAATAGTTGCAGTCCCACTCGGTGCGTCAACACCGAGCAGGGATTACGAAGTAGGCAAATACTTCACAACCGAGCAAACGCTCACTACAACTATCTACGTGCTATTATACACATTTCGTATGTGTATGTATATGCATGTTTTTAGATGTATACGTATAACAGGACAAGTATGCCTTCTTTTGACATTAAGAAGACAGACTTGTCCTTTTTTATTTTGTTAAATGAGGTGAGACAGTTGAACGAAACGTTGGTAAATACGGATGCTGGAAACATTGTGGTAAGCCATACGATGACACTTGGAGATGTGATTATATCGACTCTACTTGTTCTTATACTATTCGTTATGGTTTTCACTAATATCAAGGGGAGATTTTAAATGTATCAAGTGCTATTAGGAACACCAAAAGACATAGCAATCTTATATTTCGCAGCCTTTCTGGTATGTTTTCTACTCTACCCAGTCGCAATTATAAGTATGAACATTATTACAAGGGGAGCAGAAAAATGGAAATAGGAGGACTTGTTTTACAAGCATTTAAAGTTTTCGCAGGTAATCCAGATGTTGTTTTTATCATTATAAGTTTTGCTGTTCTTTACTCTGTTGTATTTACGTTAATTGGGATATATGAAAGAAGTAAAAAAGCAGAGGAGTAGGGGAGTTGGAATAGTTGTTAAGTAATGTTTATGATTGGGATTTTTTTTGGAACACTTTTGGAATGCTTTTTAAAATGAATTCGTCTTTCGTCATGATTGTTATTGCCATTTCGGCAGTTTGTCTTTTAATCGGTGGAGTAATCGCAGCCGTTATGCAGAAGAAGAAATAATTTATGAAACTACCAGAGTATGAAACATTTCTAGCAGGGGATACCTTATCAGATTTTTGGAATCTGGTTAAGTATTTTGTGTTTTATGGCGCTTCATTAAACATGGTGTATTTCGCTTGTGGGGCTGTTTCTCTTTTGATAGTGGGAATTGTTGGCGTTATAACTAAAAGGCGAAGAATCGAAGACGAAGACGAAGATGACGATGAATATGAATACTATCATTACAAATGACATTCTCTAGCAATTTGCTAGTGAAATATATATTAAAAATGGAGGTTTTTCAAAATGGTTGATTTTTCAAAAGTAGCGGTAGGTTTTACAGCAACAGATTTAGTTGGGTCAGCAATGTCAATTATGACGCAATATAAAGAATTTATTTTAGCAGGTCTTGCGGTTGTGTTTGCACCTAAACTATTCGGTTTAGCTCGTGCGGCATTGGCAGCGCGTGGAAGTAAGGCGTAAATAAAAATAAAAAAGGGCGTGTGTGCGCCTTTTTTTTAGATAGAAAGGTGCAACTTTTTAAATGATACATAAAAACACATTAAACAAATTATTGATGTGTGTTGGAATGGTTTTATCTTTGTTCGTTCGAGTTGGTCCGGTGTTTGCTGATGGCCCATCTTTTCAAATGTTGGGGAGTAAAGGGGTATTCATAGATAACAAGGGGCTTGTTGGTGGTAAATATAGCGTTACAGTGAGGGTTGCGGATGCTAAAGACGTTGTAACGTTCCAATTAAGCGAACTAATGCTTGTAAATGATTGCTCTTTTAATTTCGGTTTAACGAAATGGGTTAGACCAGAGCAAGAAAAAAATGAATTCGATATTAATGTAGATCGTAATGGTACGTATGCCTTTTACATTTTTGTAAATGGAAAGGTAAAGGGATATGTGCGTTTTAAGGTTCGAGGATTTGAAAGTAATGGTGAGGGACGTGGTGTTACTCAATATTCAGGGAAGATGGCTGAATACTATGAGTTACCACCTGAAATGGTAAACCCTGAGGATTTCAGAGACTATGATGGCAAAAACGATGGGATTTGTACAAATGAAAAATTACCAGATAAGCCACATGGTTCGGGTGATATAGAAGAACCGAAGGAAGACGATAAAGGGAATGGCAATAATAACAATGGTGGTAGCAACAAAGATTTGCAAGATATAAAAGATAAATTGAATGAGATCAGCGACAAAATACCACCTGTTCCAGATTGGGACAAGGTTGCTGAAACGTTTGCGGACAAGATTAGTCCAAAACTAACTAAAGATATAAAAGATATGTTAGGAGAAGCGCCAGACCCGCCAAAACCACCACCACAAATCCCGAAAACAGATAATAAGGGATTGGATAATCGGCAACCAGAATTTAAAGATAATCCTGATCTAGAGAAAGCGAAATTTACAAAGGATGATATTAAGGACGGTGCGCCAGAAATAAAGTTCGAGGAAGATAAGTCTGGGGGATTCGATATAAAAGACCCAATGGACAATTTGCCCGATTTACCTGATGAAATGCCAAAGCCTGGTGAAACAACGCCAAGTGAATGGGGAAAAAATAAACCAAAAGAACCAGAACCACAAGAAAAACCAGTACCGAAAGATAAAGAGAAACCAAAAGACCCGCCAAAACCAAAACCAGATGAAATAAAACCACCAAAACCAAATGAAGGTGATAGCGGTTTTCCGAAGCCGAAGGAGGACGGAGGGAAGCCACCGAAACCAAAAGAGGATGTAGGGAAACCACCAAAGCCGAATGAAGAAGGTTCAAAACCACCAAAACCAAATGATTCGGGAGATAAACCACCGAAACCAAATACAAATTTAGACCCGCCAATACCAAATAATCCGTCTGGTTCGTTTGGGAAGTACAAGCGACACCCAGGAGACCCAGATGGCTCAGGTTAAAAGGAGATTGAGAGATATGAAGACAGTAGCAAAACGAGAAATGAAGAAACAATATAAGGCATTGCAAATACTAAATAGCGAGTTTTCGGGATTCATAGGGAAGCTTGGGGAAAATCATAGTTTGAGTGAATCTGAAAATAAGACGATAGAGAGTATGAAGCAATATTTTGAGCATACAAACAAGTTATTCGTACAACTGGAGAAATTAGTGTCTTAAAACCTTGCTGACAGCTTTTAAACGGGGGAGGGATACATAATGTACCTGTCAACGGTAAGCGGAACGTAGTGAGCATTAAGGAGTTGACAGGGCATCTTTCCAAAGACCCTCTTGCAGTCCTCAAAACGCAGTACGTTTTGGGCTGGCTACCGCCGAGGGAAGCCCCTTGGATAAGGGGTTTGGGGATGGATGTTTTACAAAAGGAGTGAATCTATTGTTTTTTAAAAAATGCATATTGATGTTGTCGCTTGCTATTGTGACGGTTCTATCTATTCCTAGTTTTGCTAACGCAGAGGAAAGTAAGAATTTATTAGGAAGATTCTATGAGACAGATGTAAGAAATGGTATAAAAAGATACGATTTGAATGGTTCATTTACGGTTGACCGTTATTATATTCGTGGTACGAATAATTCAGCAAGTTCTGGTTATGTTTCGGTTAGATTTTTAGATTCAAACAATCAGTTAATATGGTATTCAGTTGATTATAAATTAGAGTATCCTCGACCGTCCGATAGGGGTAATGCTTATGAAGAAAAATTACGTAATCCGATTTCTAATATAAGGTATGTAGAAATAAAAGGTAGTGGTAGGATTTTTGATTTTAGCGTATTCGGAAAAGAATACATACCAGAAATCACTAATCTTAAAGAGAAAGTAGAATCTACAAAAGTTACGTTTAATTGGGAGAATCCTACCAGTGAAAAAGTATCAGCAGTTAATTTATATCAAGATAAGAAACGTATACAAACTTTTGAGATTAAAGATAATGTGACGTCTTATGTTGTTGAAGGTTTGAAACAAGGTAAAAAATATGATTTTACATTTAAAACAGTTGATAAAGAGGGAAGAGAAACAACTGGTGTAAGTAAAAGGATAAGTATTGATGCACCTTTGCTTAATCCTCCTAAAAATGTATATGTAACACCACAAAATGGGAGTTTAATAATCAATTGGGAATCCGTTAACTCTGAATTTTTAAGGGGTTATAACGTTTATGTAGATGGAAAGAAAGTAAATGATGGATTGTTAACTTCTAATAAATTGATATTAAGGAATATGGAGAATGACAAGAAATATAGTATTCAAGTAAGTGCTGTTAATTCAGAAAGTAAAGAAGGAGATAAGAGCGAAGCTGTTATTGAATCACCTTCTAAAAATTCAACAACGATTGAATATGATTTGAAGCCTCCTTTAACAGCAATGGAATTGCTTGAAACGGCAGGGACTATTGTAATGTGGCTGTCACCATTTATTTTAGTGGGGATTGTGATTATATGGTTTAAGCCATTGAAAGAGTTAGTTGTAAAAGCGGTTCTGGATCATAAGAAAAAGGGTGAAAAGAAATGACTTTATTGTTTGATGCAGTAATGACAACGATTTTTTTAAAAATGATGCCGTATTTAACACCTCTTGTATTTGCACTTAGTGTATTAATGTTTGCTGATAAACTTATTGTTCTTGTTTATTCGGCAACAGGTTTCCGTAAGTAATGGGTGTAATTGGTGGTGCGTTTAAAAAGCTATTTGGACTTTTGTGGGACTGTATAAAGTGGATTGGAGAGTTTATTTATAATCTCTTCCAACCCTTTATAGATGCGATTTTAAACGTTATACAAGTGTTCTTAGATATTTTGGATGCTATCTTGTATTTCTTTTATATGGTTGGTGTCGTAATCGTTAAAGTGTTTACGCTCATTTTTCAGACAGCAAAATTATTGTGGTCGTTGGTTGTTGGATTCGGTAAAACTTTAGCGAGTTTACAGTTTACTCCTGGTTCTTCTGGTCATGGATATTCGGCGATGATAGGAAAAGTATTCGGTATCGCAGAATCGATGCAATTGAATTCTGTTGCTTATATCATGCTGTTTATCTTGTGGTTTTTCACCGCAATTTCGGCGATGAAGTTAATTTCATCTATAAGGGTAGGCGGTGATTGATATGGGAGTGAAAGAGAAATTAAGGTCGTTTATTGATTCTATTTTTGATCCGATTGTTAGTTTTTTGGACTTGTGCATCGAGAAGTTACAAGGAATAAACATGGTAACAGCGCAGGGAATTAACGTTGGTAAGTATTTATCAGTGTTTGGAGATATGCCAACAGTTTGGCAAACTCTCGTCGTATCTATTTTGGGTTCTGTCACTCTTTTAGGGGGATTAATCATTTTTAGATCATTGATGAGAATCTATTACAGTGCTAAGGAAGGTGTTAAGTGGTGGTAGAAGCATTTATGTATATGTTTGTACTTAGTTCAGGCGCTTCATTTGGCGTTATGATGGTGTTTTTTATAGCAATGAAGATTTACAACAGAAAAAGAAAAACGAAGCATACAAGCGTTATAGGGTAGGTGTAAAGGGATGTTGAATTTCAGTAAGTTTAGCAGGCAAAAGTTGAAAGAGGAGGATTTCTTCCCTCAAACGAATGACGTTTTAATTATTTTTGATGAAGACAATAAAACGAGTGATATTAAGCGGATTAGTAGTATTTCTGATGGAAAGATATTTGTAAATGCTGAATATATGTTGCCTTTAGATGATTGTGAGGTAACTAATAGTACGACAGGGCGGAATTTCTTTTGTAGAGCGCCTAAAGAATATATACAGGAAACCAGAAGATTAGCGGAACTTGAGAAAAGTATGGTTCTTTCGAAAATTACGCAATACAAACCGAAACCAGTAGAAAACCCAATGGATTATACGAGAATAGCGCTGTTTGGGCTTCTTGCATTGTGCATTATTGTATTTGGTTGCACTAGTTGTTCGAATAAGGAAGAACCGCAGCAAGTACCGACTCAAACATATCAACAGAGTAAATAAGGGGTGAATTTCAATGAGTAACAATGCTGAAACGTTACAAGGCGTTATTACAGATAATCTATTCCCGGAAATGCAACATATAAGCGATGTAAAGCAAGTTTTGGAGGAAATGCAAGGGAATGCCCAAGAGTTACAAGAAGCGCAAATACGGGGCATTATCTTGCTAAGAAAGTTAGGGGAGAATACATATCTTCATGGTGAAGAAAATCCATATGAGCCGATCATTAAATTCATTATGAAGAGTAAAGTTCATGTTGCTGATCCGGATTACTTTATCAAAACGATAGAAGCATTAATACCAAAGCCACCAAAACCGATTGTAATGGCGGAAAAGGTAGGTAAGAAGTAAATGCATCACATGTTTATACAAGGGCCATTAGGACAAGGGAAAACGGCGATTATGTCAATTTTAGCCCACTATTGGAAGCGAAAGGCGGAAGAGAGAGGGGCAAATATACAACTCTTTTCAAACTATGGATTAAAGGATTCTTATCCGATGACTCATTACACGGATTGGTACCAAGTTGCTGAAGCTCAGGGAAGCATTTGTTGTTGGGACGAGTGTCAAATGGCTTTCTCGAATAGGAAATGGGCACAGCATGGTTCTATCATTGCGACAGAAGTAATGATGTACACAAGAAAAATGCTAAGTATTCAGATGTATTGCTCGCCGTCTATTCAAAACGTGGATAGTCGTATTAGACAGATTGTAGAAGTGTTAGTCGATGTTCGTAAAGTCGGTAAGAAAGGTTTTTCATTACGATTTACAGATTATCAAACAGGGGAATTCTTGAACAAAACGTTTCTTCCGATGAGTACGGCCAAGAAATATTTTGCTCAAAATTTATATGACACTTATGCGATGGTTCAATCTTTCCCGTTACCACCAAATGAAAGAGAATCTAAGGCATTTTTTGAAACATTAGAAGAGATACATAACAGGTCAAGAAAGAAGAAAGTTCGTTTAGATAAGAAGGGAGCATAAAAATGATTGCCGAGTATTCAGTTTTACCAAATACATTTAAAGATAAGGACCCAAGAAACCTTTTATATTTCACGCCAAGCCTTCCAGTGGTGCGTTTTGCGAAGTTGTACCAGGAATTTGCACATTATAAACAGTTACAGTTGGCTGAATCAATGGCGAGGAAATTCAATTGTATCTTAGTTCCTTTAGAGTGTATGAATTGGCGTAGGGCTAAAAAATTCGGTCATGATAAAAAGGTTAAAGTTGGACGTAATTCGTATTTCATGATGCATCCAAGTGAATTAACTAGAAATGAAAAAAGAAAACTCGAAGAATACATTGAGGAAATGAATTATAGTTCGTGAATATAGAAGAAAAAGATCCTAAGAAGATCCAGGGAATGCAGAAAAAATAGCTTAAAATCCGAACAATAAGGGGTAGGTAAAATGTATGATTTATCGTTGTTTGTGGGAGGGGCTTTATTAGGTGCGTTTGTTGTGAGTATGTTTTTCATAGATAAAGCTGAAAAGGAGGAAGTGGCTTGAAAGAAATAACAAAGTCAGAAGCCTTTAAAACGTCTGTATTGAATGCTTTGTTTGCTGTAGTGCTTTTGGTCATTGTTTTTATTTTTGTCCAATACAGCGGATAAGGGGGCTTTAAAGTGATATTTGCATGTTTGGGAGTAGGGTTGGTTTTGCTTTTTGAATTATATGATCTAGTAAATCTAATTTGGAAGAAGGTAAGAAGATGATAACGACAAAGGGATATATTGTTATGTTAATTGCTATTATGTGTTTGTGGGCTTGTGATTGTGTTTATAAAGCGATAAAAAGCGATAGAAAGGTAGATGGAAATGAAAACAATAACATGTGAACAAATGAAATTTTATTATTTTATTGGAGAGATGAAAAAATATAACGAAATGAAAACAATATCTAGTGAGAATTACCAGGTGGAAAAATACGCTACGAACGTTGATAAAATAACATTTTTAAAAAATATAAATTACATAAACTCGGATATTTATAAAAAATATTGTATTTAAAAAAGTGTAGATAGGAGGAATGAAAATGGAAAACAGTCATGAGTTTCGTAGATTCAGATTTATGATGATCATTTTATTTTTATATTCCTTAATATCATTTGGGATTTTACAATTAGGATTCGTTTATTTAAAAGATTTTTTAATTTTAATAGCAATGATGAAAGTTGCTAGTGGTATGGCTCTTGTTATATCAATCTTTTCTTTATTAAGTATAATTGCTATTAATTTTTCAATAAGGGTAGCAAAAATGGAGCTAGAAAAGGAGAATTTGAATGAAAAATATCGCGGGGAAAATAATTGATAGTGAAGGCTTTCAGATGTTACTCATTTTATTTGGACTTTCTACACCTTTACTGTCAATTTATATAACGTTATGGCTGTTTTGGTAATAGTTTAAAAAAGTATGCGCAGGAGGAATGAAAATGAATTTTGAACAATTTTTCAATATAAGTTTGTTCGGTTTATTGATAATAGTAATACTAATTATGCTAAATCATTTATTATTCGATAAAAAAGAAGGTGCTTTCAAAAAGTACACAAAGAAATAGTTTAAAAAAGTATACTTTATGATATGAAAAAGCGTCCCTATGAAACTAGGGGTTTTTTGCTATCATAAAGTATATTTTTTAATTTTGATAAATATCAAAAATACCATTGACTTTTTGATAGACAAAAATATATAATCAATTTATCAAAAAGTTGGTAAGGGGTTATGATAAATGAAAACGTTTGGTTATATTCGAGTGTCTTCGAAAGACCAAAAAGAAGATAGACAGATTAAGAAAATGTTAGCTAAGGGTATTGATGAAAGAGATTTATTCATCGATAAAGTTAGTGGCAAGGATTTTGAGCGCCCTAGATACCAAATTTTAAAGCAAATGGTAAGAGAAGGGGATATGGTTGTATTTGATTCTATTACCCGTATGGGACGAAATATGAACGATACAATGAAGGAATATGAGTGGTTCGTTGAAAATGGAGTTAATCTATGTTTTATAGAAGAACCAATGATCGATACGAATAACGAATCAGATGATGTTATGAAACAAGCAATACAGAAAATTATTCTTACAATGTTAACGGCATTTGCTGAAAAAGAGCGTAAAGAGATTAAAGCTAGACAAGCTGAAGGTATAGCGGTTGCTAAGGAGCAAGGTGTTAAGTTTGGTAGACCTTCTATAAAAATTCCGAGTAACTGGGATAAGAATTATAAAGAATGGAAATCAGGTAATATTACGGCACAAAAATTTGCTCAAAATGTTGATATGTCTATTGCTACATTCTATAGAAAACTAAAACAATATGAGCAAGATAAAAAAGAAAAAGTTTGCTAGTCTCTTTTTTTTGAGCAGTTGGCGAAATTTAGGGAGGCTTGCAGGAGCTTGTTAAAAGAAAAAGGGAATCGTAGGGAAGCTCATTTTAAAAAGCGAGGATTCTAAAAGACATTTATAATTAGAATATGGTTTTAGAAGTGGGGTCTGGGGAGGATTCCCCAGAAAGAATTTGAGCATCGCTCAAATAGTTTTTTCTTATCTTGATAGTATTGTGAACAATTCAACGCGACGAACAAGCCTTCATCCGTTGATACTCTAAGGCGGAACGTGTTTTTTATGGGTAAAAACTTTTTCATTTTTTGTAGAAAGGAAAAACAGCATGAATAAATTCGATAATTTAATAGTTTTATCGGATGTTCGGGAATCTGATGGCAAGGAAAGACCTTGGCAAGATAAAAAAGAACGTTCGTTAAAAATGGCCGATGCTTTTCAAGAAGCAGGTCTTGAGAAAAAAGCAGCACGTATGTGTACGTGTGGAAATGTTTTAGTCTTTAATAAAGAACAAAGCGGAATAAAATTAGCATATGCTCAATTTTGCCAAGTAAGACTTTGCCCAATGTGTACATGGAGACGATCATTAAAGATAGCTACTCAAAATAAACAAATTGTAGAAGTTGCGAATGAACGGCAACGATTGAGATGGATATTTTTAACCTTAACTATTAAAAATGTTGAAGGTCATGAATTGAAAGATACGGTTAAGCACTTAATGAAATCGTGGAATCGGTTTATGGGTTATAAAAGGGTAGAAGAAAGTAATTTAGGTTGGTTTCGGGGTTTAGAGATAACTAGAGATAAAGAAAGAAAGATTAGTAAAAAACGTTATAAGAAAAACCCGAAGTATTATGATTCTATAGGTGTTCAAGCGGGTGACGAAAATCCAAATTATAATACATATCATCCACATTTTCATGTATTAATAGCAGTGCCACCAAATTATTTTGGGAAGAATTACATAAATCAAAAAGAATGGACAAGCCTTTGGAAAAAAGCTATACAAGTTGATTACACACCGATTGTTGATGTTAGACCAGTAAAGGTAAGAAATAAAAAGAAAAGTATTTTTGATTCTATTTATGAAATAGAGAATGCTATTGAAGAACAAAATGCAGTTTTTGAGGTTTCGAAATATCCTGTTAAAGATACTGATATAGTTAATTTAGATGATATTGAGGAATCGGCTGAAGTTGTAAAAGTAGTAGATCGGGCTTTGCAATTTACAAGACTCATTGCTTATGGGGGATTGTTGAAGGACATAAAAAAAGAATTAGGCTTATCCGATGCAGAAGCAGAGGACGCAGACCTAATTCAGATAGAAGAGAACCAAAAAGACGAAATTGCTGAAGAAATTCAACAAGTAACCGCCTATTGGCACTTTGGATTGAAAAACTATGTCCTTCAATCATAAAAACAAACCAAATACCAAATTTCCAAAACCAAATAAAAATATTTATGATCCTTTTGAGTGCTACCAACACTTAAAAGGATTTTTTAATTTATTGACTATAGTTTATTTTAATATTTTTTGATACGCATGTCATTAGTAAAATCAGGTTGTTGTTAAAAACAAGTTAAAATGTTGTTTAGTTGTTGTTAAAGACTACCTTTATTGTTGTTTGGTAGTTGTTTACATGTTATAATATATTATATAATAAAGATTTATTGATTTATTAGGAGGGTTGTATATATGGATTTTGAGAAAATATTTGAACGTATCCAATCAGGTGAGAAGGTTAAAGACATTGCTAATGAGTTAGGGGTTAGTGATAGTAAAGTGAGTAGAGGGCTTAATAAATCGGGTTTTGAATGGGTTTCTAATAAGTGGAGAAGGAAAGAGGAACAACCTTTGGACAACCAAACAACGACAGAAGAACAAGTTAACGACAATGAAACAACTAATAAGAAACTAGTAAACAACAACAAAACAACTAGTAAGCGACTATCAAACAACAATGAAACAACAAGTAAACAATTTTCGAGTGAGGAAGTAGCGATTCTTAAAGAAATGATAGCTAATTTTAAACAAGGTGATTTTGAGGATAATGACTCTTTGT
>NZ_JBQXON010000034.1:0-14058 GCF_052646455.1 Bacillus cereus group sp. Bce041 | reverse complement strand
TGTCTAAACCTGACATGAAAAAAGATGATGAATTGTCTAAACCTGATATGCAAAAAGATGGTGAATTGTCTAAACCTGATATGCAGAAAGATAGAGAAATGCAGAAGGATGATTTTTCAATATCAAATAGTTTTGATAGGACAAATGTTTTTGAGCAAACAAATTGGTTTGAGTAGAGGTGTTTTAATTGCGGTTTAAGAAGTGGTTTGCAATGGTGTCGTTTGTTTTGATTTTAAGTTTATCTGTATTACCTAGTTTTGCTAGTGCAGAGGTTATTAAAAAAACTGATGCTTATACAAAATGGTATATAAAAAGTTATTCAGCCGAAATAACTTTTAAGGGGAAAGATGAAGGTTATTCCTATTTATATGGTAAAGAGGTTATCACTGATTTAGGTGCTGAATATAGCGTTAAATATGTAAAATACTATGCTCAAGGTGGTATTGATGGTGGTTATATAGCTTTTTATGATAAGGATTTTCGGTTTATTTCTGATAATAAATTGAAAGTTTATGGAGCTGATTCTCAATTTGATGTTGGTAAGAAGGCTAGATATGTATCAGTTGGTCATAGTACTTCTCAGAGTCCGAATGCGCTTAAAGTATATGATTTATCGGTCTTTATTGATGATGGAAAAGTAAGTGATGTAACTGATTTAAAAGCTAAAGCTGATATTAATAAAGTGGAGTTAACTTGGAAAAATCCTGTAGAAGATGGGTTTAACGGTGTAAATATTTATCAGGATGATGTTTTGATAAAAACTTTAGATAAATCAGCAACTTCTTATACTATAAATGATTTAAAAGAAGGTACTATGTATAGATTTAAAGTTTCTTCTTTAGATGGAATTAATGTAGAAACAAAGGGTGTTGTATCTAGTATTTCTACTCTTATTGACCCTAAGAAAGTTCCACCTTCTAATGTTACTAATTTGAAAGTAAATGATATTAAAAGTAATTCGGTTAATTTATCTTGGGTTAATCCATCTGATAACGATTTAAAAGGATTGAGGATTTTTAATGGTGATAAATTAGTTTCTGAAACAGGAATTGTTGATAATTTTGTTGTTAAAGATTTAAAGCCAAATACTTCATATGAGTTTAAGGTGGTTGCTGTTGATAATGATGGCAATTTATCAGGTTCTTCGACTGTTAGATTTACAACTTTAGAATATACCGATACAGAGCCACCAGAATCGCCAAAAGGTTTAGCGGTTAAACAAGGTAGTGAAGCATTATTTTTAACTTGGAAAAATAATACGGAAAAAGATTTAGCAGGATATAACGTTTATTTAGATGGAAAAAAGATTAATTCTGTTTTAGTTGATAATCCATTTTTTACTCTTCGTGATTTAAAGAATGATGCTGATTATAAAGTACAAGTGTCAGCAGTTGATAAATCAGGTAATGAGAGTACGTTAAGTTCTGTTGTTGTTGGTAAGCCTGTTTCGAGTGGTTTACCTATTATCGGTACTGATTATAGTTTGAATGATGTTACTTTGGGTATTTCAGAGTTCTTCGGTAGTTTTTGGTTAATTATTGCTTTTGCAGTAAGTATTCCGTTGTCATTCTACATTGCAGCAAGGGTTAAATTGTTGTTTTTAGATTGATACAAGTTTCTATTTTGAGTTTTTAACGTCTGATCTAGAAGTGATGGAGTAAAACGAAATGTAATGTAGTTTTGTGGAATCACTCTAGTTCAGACATATTAATCTTGAGGTGATTTTGTGGAAGTGTTTCTTTATAAAAAAATTTTGAAGAAAATTTTAAGTTTTTTAGAGCCTGTTTTAATGTTTTTAGGTAATGCGATTCTTTATGGTTTAGTAGCTTATATTTTAGTGGAGGCATCTACAAAAATTTCGGTTAATCTTTTTATGTGTGTTACTACTATGATTTTGTTTGGTTTATTAGAGCGTCTTTTTGATGGTAAGTTTGTTCCTTATGTAGTTTCTAAATTCAAACATAAATTTAATAAAAAAATTTGGGGTAAATTAATATCTTTGTTTTTGTCCGCTTTAGTTATTTATGTTGTTTGTTTATTAGTATCTTTTATATATATTTTTGCAAATTATTTTAGTGGTGTTCGTGTATATTAGGAGGTTTTTGAAATGGTTCCAGTTACGTTTACTGATATTGGTTTAATGTTGAATAGTGTTGTTAAGGGATTTCAAGATTATATTTTATTAGGTTTTGTCATGATGTGTACTTTTAGTATTGCTTTATTCGTACGTCAATTATTAGTGGGTGGTCGTATATGACATGAATACAATAATGAAAGGTGTTAATGGTGTATTAGGTTTATTAGGAAAAGGATTTGGAGCAGTTACGCAATTTCTTTCTGATGGATTTAATAATTTGATTGATTTATTAGCTAAACCTTTAACGCTTTTATTTTATTTGTTAGATGGTATTTTCTATTTCTTTAATAAGATGTTTCAAATTGTAGTTATGGTTATGAAAATATTTTATGCGTTTTTCCAATTTGGATTTTCTGTTATTAAAGGTATTTATCGAACCATAGATTATTGGACTCATTTCACACCGTCAGGTAAAACAAATTTACCTAATTGGTCTACTTATGGTTTTAAGGTTGCGGTTGAACAGGTGCAAGGAACTGGACTTATGACAGTTGTTCCAATGGTTGCTACTGGTTTTGTATTATTATTCTTTACTATTAAGATGATTGGATTATGGGGCGGTCAAATTATGATTAGACCGTTTGGAAGTGGAGGAAGTGATTAATGAAAGGTATCATTGATACAATTTTTAATCCTGTTCTCGGTTGGTTAACAAATATATATACAAGCATTATGAAACTTTCTGTTCCATTGTCTCAACCTATGGATCTGGGTAAATATTTCGGACCATTTGTTTTATTAGGTGGTTATTGGATTACTTTTATTATTGTTTCATTTACTTGTGGAGCGGTTTATTTAATCTGTTTTGTGATAGCAGCACAACAAGGTACGTTTATTAAATTTAAAGATTTTATAAAGTGGTGGTGATTTTATGTCAGTGTTTCAAACATTTTTTGAAATTGGTTCTTCCATTGCGGTTTCTTTATTTTTATTTTTAGTTTTACCGTCAGTTCTTGTCATAAGGAAATTTCTAAGGTAAAATAAAGGAATGTTAAAGGTTAAATAAGGTTATTTTAAAGGAAAAATATTTTTTGAGGTGTAATGATGAGTCTAGAAAAGAAAAAAAGAAAATTTAAAACTGATTACAGAGGTTGTACAGTAACTATTTATAACGAAAATAATGTTGAAACTTATCCAGTCGAGAATATTTGGGCTGATGTAGTTCAATATGAAAAAGGTACTTTACCTCTTTCAGAAGCTAAGAAGTTTTATGATATTGGTTCTGGGGGTTTATCTTATGTTTATAACTTAGATATGCCAGCTAAGACGGAAGCGAATAAAATTAAAATGCTTGCTCGTTCTGTAGCTATAAATAATATGTTTAAATTTGACCGAAATAAACCTTTTGATATTTTCAAGTTATTACCGTATGTAATTGCAATTGTCGCTTTGTTCACTAGATAGATATAGATTTTGGTATTAAAAATAGTCGAGGTGTTTTGAGTAATGTCATTAGATAGAGAAAATATAAATATAGATAAAATTGAGTCAGAAAAAGTTGTTATGGGTAATGGTATTCCAGATGAGCATATTTTTTATATGCGTGGTCAAGGTACAGAAAATGTTCAGTCGATTATACAACAAGATTTGTTTGAAGATGATGATAATAGTAGTAATGACATGTTAGAGTTATTGCAATTTATGAGAAGTAATTCTATTTCATTAACAGATGACCAGGCAAAAGGAATGTTTCTTTTACATGAGTATGGTCTTGATGATATTAGTGAGTTTGTTCTCGGTGTTAGACCATTATTAACACCTCAAAAAACGTATTTCGATACAATTAATAAAATTACATTAGCGGATAGAATTAAAGGTACAGCGAAGTTAGACAAGTTGTTAAAAGCACAGGTTGCAAGTCCTAGTCAACAAGTTCCAAATGCAAGTGATTTACAACCAAAAGCAATGAAGGAATCTGATTTAAAACGATGAGTAATTTAATTGTTATAGATGGTTTTCTAGGTGCTGGTAAGACGTTAGGAATGTCTTACTTAGCACATCATTATCAATCAAAGTCTAATTGTACTCTGTATTCAAATTATGGGCTTGCTAATGCTAAACCGATTAAAAATTTAGTTGATTTTATAGATGTTGCTAAACAAGAAAGTTCTATTGTTTGTTTAGATGAATCTCATTTGGATTTATCAAGTAGGGATTTTAATAGTAATAGTGTTAAATTTTTTACAAATTTGATTTTTTATCTAAGAAAAATGCGGTGTACGTTGATTATGACTACACCAATGTTTTCTAACTTAGATAGTCGTGTTAGGGATATTACGAATGTTTATATTTCTGTTAGAAAAGATAAGAGTTTCTTTTACTATGATTTTTATGATGTTGAACGTGAACAGTTTTTAAAAAGAAAAAGAATTCGTTATGATTTGATAACTCAAATTGGTTCTCATTTATATGATACTTATTCTATTGTTACACCTTTAGAGTATCCGAGTAAAAAAGAGGAATTCAATGAATTTTTAAAAGAACTCAAGCAAGTTAATGGAGCGTTTAAGTTGAGATAGGTAGCGGTCAGACTCATTAGAGTCTGACAAGCGGACTAGCAAGAAATAAGGTTGAGGTGATAAAAATGAAACGTGTCCCTTTTATATCTAATAAAAAAAGTGTAAGCAGTAAACAGAAAGCAGAAATTCAGAAGTTTGTTGAAACTAATGAACAAATTAATACCTTTTTTGAACATATAATGAGTAAATATTCTTTGGATCAGGTGGAAGAAGATACTTTGAATACTATTTCAGAGCATTTGGATAATGTGACAAGTTTATTATTAAAAGTAAAATAAAATAATATTTTAGGAATAAAACACCTTATTTTTTTAGGTGTTTTTTCTTCTTTTTATAATATATAATATTATTTATAGGATTAATATTATATAAATAATAGTATAGCTTCTATTTATGTATGATAGAATGTGTGTATATCCTTTGTGAAAGGTGGTTAATATGAAGGTAAAAGAAATAGTTTCTATGTTGAATGAAGGTAATAAGACGCGTGCTGAATTGGCTGAAATGTTAGGTGTATCAACGGATTCGTTTAGGGATGAACTTGTTAGAATGGGTTATAAATATGATAATTCCTTAAAAGAGACTATTTTTATAATGAAAAAAGAAGAAAAGAATAAGTTTGATGAAATGGAATTTAAACCCAAAAAGAGAAAAGGGAAAGAAAATAGCAATATAAATATAGTAGAAAATAAAGATAGTGAGAGTAGTGAAGAAATGAATAATAATACCGAAAATAATATTAAAGAAATAAATAAAGAAGGTTTTACAGATGAAGAAATAATATTATTGAAAGGTTTTTTAAAGGATAGAAATTCTTCTATGATATTTTTAGATTTGTCTTTGTTACCTAGTCGTACTGAGTATAAAAAGACAAGTTTTGATATTAGTAAGAGCATTCTTGACGAATTTGAGCAGTTTGCAAAGGGTTTTGCGGATAAACGTATTACAAAGACAACTTTAGTTGAATTAGCTATGTATAAGCTTATGAGAGAATATAAAAATTAGTGCTTAGGCACTTTTTTTTTGCTTTTTAAAAATAAACGTATTACGTTATTGACTTTTCGTATTACGTTTATTATAATATTAATTGTTAGGAGGTGTTAAGAATGGCTAGACCAAAAAAAGATAAAGCAGAGTTAAAGAAGGTTCGTTCTTTTCGCTATTCTGATAATCAAATGGAAAATATTGATTTTGTTTTAAAGCATATGAATAAGGAACGTAGAGAATTATCGGAGAAACATAATTTAGAGTTTAAGGAGTATGATCGTGCTGAATTATTGTTTACTTTGGTAGAAGAAAAAAAACGTTCTATCCTTGCTGAGAAATAAAGTCATGTAAAAATGCAGTAATTGAAATTTTAGGAGGTTTGTTCTCACATGGAATTACAAGTTTGTATTGAAAATGAGTCGTTTAAGAAATTAGATATTCTTCGTCAAGATTTATCACAACGTTTGTTATCTGAAGACAATGATTTAGGTTTTGATTACATTGTTTCTTTAGCTATTGATGTAGCTTTTGAGCATTATGTAGGTCGTGCAGATAAGAAAGGACTTCCACGTAATTTGGTTGATTTTAATACTAATAGATATTGTTTACATTGTGATTCCGTCATGGCGTTGGTTGAAAGACCTTTTAGGTGTAAATGTGGTAGTTCAATTAATAAAGAGGTTTATTACCGTTGTGGTTGTTGTTCCTATATTGAAGAAATAGCGGAACGGTGTACATATCATGAATGTGAAAATAATGTTATTCAATTGTTTTCGGGAAGTTGATTGTTTTTACATGGTTAGTGGTAGTTACATTGATGATTTGCAAGTGCTTGCCCGTAGGGTGAAAAAAAGTTTTGTTGTGGTTTTTGCAACAAAAGTTATTTTCATACTTGTCCAATCTAATTCGCTATGACAGTAAGCTCTTTTTGTTCCAATAACAAAAAGCCCCACCTTTTGTTTTGGAGCATCCAAGCGATAAGCGGAAAGTTTTTTGATGTTACTTTTTTTCAAAAAAGTGACGGTCTAAATGTTTTTTCTTAAATAAAAGTTTTGAGGTGTTTTGAGTGATAAAAAGAAAATTTCAGTATAGGCATATAGATTTGATACCGAAAGAGTTTGCTTTAAATGAAAAGCAAAGACAATTTGTAGAGGAATATATGATGTTATATGTTAAATTGTCAACTCGTCAGATTAGTGAAGATTTAGTTAAAAATGGACTTGCAGAGTCAACGTTTTATGGCTTTGATAAGCGTAAATTAGGGCGTTATAAGATTTATCCAAAGGTTGCTATCTTTTTAAGTACATTGTGGAATATGGGCTATTTAGAGCGTTTAGAAGTTAATGAGTTTGATGCTATATTTCATTTGAAATAAGAATAAGAGGAGATATGAAAAATGAAAAATGATGAACTTAGAGTTTCTATATTTGAAAGTGGATTTTATAAGATTGACCATTATTATAGTACGAATAATGATGAAACAGCTTTCTTTATTAAGACGAATATTCCAGCAGTACAGTTAGGTGAAATTATTGCATGTATTCAATTTAAATTTGAAGAATTAGTTGATGAAAGTATGAGTATTGCAGATGAACATTTAAAGAAAATATTAGTTGATTTTTATGGAGTTGAAGACGTTACAGAAGAATTCCAAAGATTTTTACCTTATACAAAGATAGAAAAAAATGAATGGCGTTCTTTTAATGATTTTGATGTTCCAGATTCAGAAGTTAGGTTTATTACTCAAATTGACCAATATCATGTAAGGGAAAGTTGTTGTGGTCCGAAACATTTGGATTTAATGAATATGCGTTTACCTGAAGGTAAAGAGTTTGTTGAAGCTATTATGTTTAGTGAATTTAATTACATATATAAAGATTAGGGTGAGATGTATTGTTAACTGTTTTTGATTATTTATTTCCTATTGTTCATGGGATAAATGTTGTATCTATATCAATATTTTTAATTCGTCGTTTTAAAGATTTAAGTAGTGATAAAGTTATTCCGTTTACGATCCATTTTATAATTTTGTTATGTACCTTTGTTTTTACTTCGTTACATGTTTTGGTTTATCAATTGAGTTAAGGAGTATTTTATATGTTATTATTTGAAGCTTTTAAGGCTAGTGTTTCTATTGCTATTTTTTGTACGGTTTTAATTATTATATTTGATTTTTTGAAATTTAATTCTAAGAAAGAAACGAAAGTCAGTCGTTTAAGAAATACTTCTCATAGACGAGGTATTCGTTAAAAAGTAGGTGGAGATATGGGGTATTTAATGCCGTTTTGGTTAATAGCATTTGTTTGTTCTGTGTTTTTGTTAATTCGTTCTTTTAAGGGTAAAGCATTATTAAATGGTTGGTTCTTTATGTTTATATTATATATTTTTGTATTAACATGTATTGATTTTTATACATATGGATTTTTAGGAGGTTGTATTGATGGAGTCGAATGTTAGTCAAATTCCAAGTATTGAGTTAAATCCTTTTGGGGTTGTTATGAGTATGTTTGATTTATTTTTACCTTTTATAGCTATATCTTTTGCTATTGTCACTATTTCTTTATTAATAAGAACACTTAGAGGTGTGTTTATTGATGACTCTTTCCCGTTTTCTAGTAGGGATATAGATAAAACTGTTGATTATATGAAAGATAATAACGTTTCATCTTGTAAGGTGAATTTAACTAAGAAGGATATTGAGATTTTTAGTGATGAATCAAATGTTGTTAGGACTTCTAGAAGAAATTCTAATCGTTTTAGACAGGTAGGAGAAAAGAAAATTACGCATTCTGATGATAATGATATTTTACCGTTTGTTACAGCTGTAGCGGTTGGAACTATGCTTTCTGATGTGAATAGTAATGCAGATGGCGGTTCTAATAATGATGGTGGTTCTAATAATGATGGTGGTTCTACTTTTGATGGTGGTTCTACTTTTGATGGTGGTTCGTATTAGAGTTTGTTAGGAGTGTTTATATTGAGTGTATTTTTTAATATTATTATTGAACTTTTCAAGACAGCTTTTATTGAGTTTGTTTTTATGGGATTATTTGTTCTTTGTTTGTTTTTAATTTGGAAGAAGTAAAAATGTAATGGCAGCAAGCATAAAAAGGAGCGTTAATTTTGTTTAATAAAGATAAAAAAGATAATGATCTTTTAGATGATTCGATAATGTATGTGCTTAAAAATAAAGATAATCTTAGTGATGAATTTCAAAAATTAAGTTGGGAGTATGTAAGATTACATGATGAAAGGTTTGCTATCAATAAAAAACTTATGATTGCTACGGTAATAGTTTTCTTTTATTGCTTTCTAATGCCTTTATTATCGCTTGAATTCGATTCTGTTATTTATTGGAGTATTTATATTGTTTTCTTGTTATTGTTCGTTACAAGCCAATTTCAGAAGCGTATTGTAAATAAAAAGATAAAGAAAGTAAGTCTTGCTATGGATGAATTTATTAAGGAATAGGGTGTTTTTATGAAAAAATTTGGTATTATTTTAGTTATGTCTAGTTTATTAGTTGGTTGTAATGATTTTCAAACAGATTTTAGTGATTCGAAAATTGATAAAGTTAATGAACCTGTTCAACAAGAAGTTAAAAAAGGTCGTTTTGTAATTATGGAGAGTTTCAGAAACATTAAAGATACGTCTACAATGGATGAGTTTATGATTTTAAAGGATTCTCAAACACAATGTAAATATATTTATACTTTTGGTTCTCGTTCTTTAGATAGTGGTGGTACGTCTGTAACTCCTGTTTTAAAAGCTGATGGAAAGCCTGATTGTGATTGATATTTCTTTTGTATTATCGTTTTTGCTTTTATGTTTTTGTTTTTAAAAAAAATGTCGAAAAGAGTATTGCACTTTTTTCGGGAATGTGATATTTATCTCGATATATTAGAAACATGTCGGCTCAAAACGCTAGAACCCTTGAGCCACAAGGGATTGAGAGGTTGTTTTTCTTGGAGAAATTGAAAGAAATAAACGGTTTTTCTCTCGATGAAATAACCGTAAATAAGGATTATGTTTTAGATTTAGCTGGAAATGTTTCTTTCAATCGACAATTGTTAAAGTATTATGCAGGTCTTGTTCGAGATTTAAGGTATATACAAGATTCTAAGCATAGAGAAAAGGTAAATAACTCTTTTACTAATGTAGCCTTAAAAGATAAAAAGATGGCTCAAGTTGAGTATTTGCGGAAATTACTTTATTCGGTTGCTAAGGTCGATGAAGAAACTAGCGGAAGTATGCTTTATGAAAAGGTAAGTACTTTAAAAGACAAATTTCAGGCTATGAGTGTTTGTAATGATTTTTGGTTTTTAGATGTTTATGAGAAAGAAAAAATTAAGGATATGATCGCTACGAATTTATGTAAAGATAAATTTTGTGCGAATTGTAAAAAGGTAAAACAGGCTTCACGAATGTCTCGTTTTATTCCTCACATTGAAAAATATAAAGAACATGGTTTATATCATTTAGTTTTAACTGTTCCTAATGTTGATGGTTTAGAACTAAAAGCAACTATAAAGAAAATGTTTAAGTCGTTTGCAACGTTAATTGAGTATTTTAAGTGTAAGAAAAAGATACGAGGTATTGATTTTTCGAAGTTTAATTATTTAGGTGCTATAAGGTCGTTAGAGGTTACGTTTAAAGGTGATTCTTATCATCCACATTTACATGTTTTATTGTGTATGGATTATGAGTTACAAAAAAAAGACCAGGAAAATAGCTTTTCCTGGCGTCAAGGTGTTTTGAGTCGTTTGTTCTCACATGATGAAATTATAATACAAAAAGCATGGTCATTGCTAATGAATAGTGAAAAAGTTACTAAGAAAAATATAGAGAAGTTAGATTTAGGCTATTCTTGTATGATTGATGAGTTTAAAGAAGATGATTATTTTGAGTTATTTAAGTATATGACTAAGGCTAGTTCTTCCAACGATGTTAATGAAAGTAAATCATTGTTAGGTTATAAAAATTTTGTAACGTTATATTTTAGTTTAAAACATGTTCGTCAAATTCAAGGTTATGGGTGTTTTTTTAGAATTAAGGATATTGATTATGATGATACAGTTTTATTACATTGGGATACTTTTATTTCAACTTTGTCTGAACCTCGTCAGGTATCAAATAAATTAAGTGACTTAATTGTTGATGAGGAATACACTTTAATTTCTCGAAAAAGAGTATATACGTATTTAAGAAAAATTTTAGATAAAGAAAATCAATAATTGTTAATATATATTCATCGTGTTATTATGGTCGTTGAATAAAAATAAAAGTCTATATCACGTATACTTTATTTTTTAAAAGCTGGAAAGAAGGTGAGTTGTTTGTAACTCACCTTTTTTTTATGCAAATTTGAGTTTTTTGCGTCTGATCTAGACCATGATGGAGGAAAACGGAGCGTAGCGGAGTTTTGTGGAGTTATGGCCTAGTACAGACATACTAGGGATATTTTCAAGTGCGTTTAATGGTATGAACGCACTTTTTTTATTTCTAATTTATACAAAATAGACGTTTTTAGCTCATATTTCGTGTTTTTAGTCTATATTTAACGTTTTTATTGATTTTTTCTTCTGTTTTCTTTATAATCCTTTGTATAACATATCAAGACTTACAGTCACACTCCTATTTTTACATGTACGTTCTTTTAAAGAGCGTACATTTTTTATGCTCTTTTTTCATTAAATTAACCGTTTTAGACCGTTTTTAGCCTGTTTTTGACCATATTTCGTTGTTTTTTACAATTTTATAGAGAAATATTCCATTTTTCTCTTGATTTCTTCAAAATACAAACATATAATACAGAATGTAATATTTAATTATTTGTATAGGGTGGTTAATATTTTATGGAAAATAAGTCGAATTTAGTTATTAATGGTTTTGAAAAATTAGTGTTAAAAGAAGTTAAAGTTGTTGAAAGAACTGATAAATCACCTTTAATTTTTGTTGAATTTGTTGATGCTGATACTTATCAAACTACTGGAGAATTAATGTTTATTTCTGATGTTCAGAAGGCACATGACGTTACTCCTTTAAAGTTACAGCAAGTTAAAGCTACTTTAGAGTTATCTATTTATAACAACCGTACTTCTATTGCATGTAAAGAAATTAGAGCAGTTAAGTAATAGGTTTTAGTATGAATGAATCACTTAGTATCAAAGATGAAGTAGTTTTATCAATGAAAGATTTTTTTAAATCTTATGTTGTTGATACTATGCATGGATCGTTTCAAGTTTTTCAATCATTTACTTATGGTGAAATGGTTATAATTTTCCTTTTGACAATGATATTCTTTCTTTTGTGTTTAAAATGGTTTTTTGAGGTGATAAGATGACTCAAATTAGTTTTGATTTTGAAAGTTTAGTTGCTCAATATTCGTTAGTAGGCTTTCCATTTCTTCTTATACTAATTGGTGTCTTGTTAGCTCGTTTCAAGATTGGTGGTTATCACAAATGATTGATTTAGTATTTCAAGATGCCTTTTATTGGTTATTTATGAATGGATTGTTTATCAAGTTAATGACTACAACACTTACTTTCATGTCTCTTATCATCTCGCTATTTTATATCTTGCGAAAATGGGGTGATGTATGACATGAGTTTCACACTCCAAGTCCAGCAAATTATGCAGTATGCATATAATATCTTCGCGAGTGCTTTACCTGTCGTATATTTATTTATTGGTGGAGCATTTGCGGCGTTTGTTCTCGCTAAATTGTTACACTTGGCACGGGGTTAAATAAATAGATATGTTACATAGTGATAACATACCCGATGTCAATTATAGTCCTGATATAACTGATTTATTTCGATTTTTCGGTTTTAATTGGGACACTTTATCGCCTGTTTTATGGCTTTTGTATGGTGTTTTGTTCGCTTTTTTTATAGCGGGTATTATTAAGAAGTTTTACTATTAATTTTTATTAGCTGATATGGAGGTAGTTTTTTAATGGAAAGTAAAATCCCAAGTGTGTCATTAACTTATAATTTAGGTGATGTTTCGACAGCAGTTTCGAACTGGTTCGGTGCTTATTGGTTGATTATTGCGTTTGCAGTAGCAATCCCATTAGCGTTCCTAATTGCTCATCGTGTTAAAAATCTATTTGTTGCTTAACTAATCATTTTTACACAAAAGAGAATATATAGTAACTGGGAATTATACATAAATTCGGAGCAAGGGTGCATTTCCCTTGCTCTTTTTACTAGGTGGTTATATGAGAAAAATAATATTTTTTATTCTACCTGTATTCTTTTTCTATTCTTTTATTAGTCCTCTATCTCGTGCTTATGCTGATGGTCCATCATTTACATTGTTAGGTAGTAAAAACGTTTCTATTGAAAATAACGGTATGGTTAACGGTAAATACAATTTAATTATTAGAGTTAATAACATGGAAAATGTTTATAGTTTTCAGTTGAGCGAGTTAATGCTTGTTAGTGATTGTTCATTTCATGTAGCTAATGCGAAATGGACAAGACCAGAACAGGAAAAGAATGAATTTCCGATTAATTGGGATTCGAACGGTACATATGCATTTTACATTTTTCATAACGGAAAAGTTTTAGGATATGCCCGTTTTAAGCTTCAAGGCTTGAAAGAAAATGGAGGCGGTGGAGGAGAAACCGTATATTGGGGCAAAGGTGCTAAGTATTACGATTTGCCCGAAATTGAAAAGCCAAATCCTGAGGATTATGCAGATTATGACGGTAAACATGATGGTATTTGTACTAATGAGAAAGTACCTGATAAACCTAATGGTAGTGGAGATATAGACAATCCTGATGACAATAATAATGGTGGAAATGATGGTTCTGGTAATGGTTCAAATGATGGTAGTTCTTCAGAATTGAAAAAGGTAAATAAAAATTTAGATGAAATGAAGGACACTTTAAAACAGATTTCTGATGCTACTAATAGTAATGGTCAGAAACTTGGAGAAGTTTTGAATGAGTTATCAAAAGGTAATAAGAGTCTGGATCAGATTAATAAAAGTTTAGATGAAATTAAAGAATCGTTGAAAGTTACAGAAGATGTTGCAAATGTTGAAATTCCAAAAGCTGATGATATTAAGAAAGTTGATTTTGATAAACATAAGCCGATGGAAGATAAGGTATTTGAAGATAAGGAAACACATTTTAAAGATGAAGGTGATAGACCTGAGCAGTTACCTGACATGCCTGATGTTCCTGATGTGAAAGATTGGGATGGTTTCAAGAAAGAAGATGATGGGAAACCAGATAAGGAACAAACAAAGGATAAGGAACAAACAAAGGATAAAGAACAAGTAAAAGATAAGGAAAATCAAAAAGATAATGAATTGAAAAAAGATGATGATTTACCAAGAGATAAAGAATTGCAAAAAGATGGTGAAATGTCTAAACCTGACATGAAAAAAGATGATGAATT
>NZ_JBQXON010000033.1:0-14814 GCF_052646455.1 Bacillus cereus group sp. Bce041 | reverse complement strand
CTCTCCAATAAAGTTAGTTTGTCTAGCATCTAAAATAAAAATTGACGTTTCACGTTGTTTGTTTCGTTTAGTTTTCAAAGTTCAACATCGCGTTTCAGCGACTTTTATAATTTAACATTTTGCATTAAATCTGTCAACAACTTTTTCTTTCGTTCCTGACGACGCTTATTAATTTACCATATTAATCATTTAATAGTCAACACTTTTTAAAAAAATGCCAAAATAATTTTATCTTGGCATGATATAAAGCTTAATAATCACTAATGCTGCCACACCCGGTAGACCTAATAAACTCGTTATTGCTGCTGTACCCATGTTAATTGGGATATGAAAATCAAAATATGTCCCTACAACATTTACGATAAAAAGCAATGCTATTCCTAAAGTAACATGAAAAATTACCTTACCTATAAAACGTAATGGCTTAGAGGCAACACCAAAAACAAGAAAAATAAATACTAAAGTAAGAATACCAACAATAATAATTGTAGAATTCATTTTTTCCTCCTTATGAATGACCTATACATCTATTTGTATGGGACAAGACAATAAAAAAGAACAGTTATCATATGCAGCATCTCTTTCATATAAACTAAATAAAACAATACCTCAGCATTAAAAAAAAAATAAAAAGGCCTGCTTAGAAAGCAGAACCTTTTACCATTGTTCCATTTTTACAGGACGACGCTTTGCTTCTTTCAACAAAAAGAAATATTTCGCCTCTGCTATTTTCAAAGAACAAATGACATCTTGAGACGGTTCTACACTTTGTTCGACCATTCTCTTCTGACGTAACCACTCATTCTTCACTTTTTCCAAAAGTACAATTAACTTATCGTCATACTCTTTACGCAATTTACCCTTTTTTTGAAAGAACATTTTTGTTTCTCCTCTTATACTTCTCTGCGCCCTTCTAACGCTTTGGATAATGTCACTTCATCTGCATATTCTAAATCTCCACCAACTGGCAGACCATGTGCAATACGAGTTACTTTAATGCCTGTAGGTTTTAAGAGGCGGGAGATATACATCGCTGTAGCTTCCCCTTCAATATTAGGGTTTGTTGCTAATATCACTTCTTGTACCGTTTCATCATGTAGTCGCTTTAAGAGTTGCGGGATATTAATGTCTTCCGGTCCAATTCCCTCCATAGGAGAAATCGCACCACGTAACACATGATATACACCTTGATACTCTTTCATTTTTTCCATCGCGATTACATCTTTCGGTTCTTGCACGACACAAACAACTGATTGATCTCGATGTGAATCATTACAAATATAACAAGGATCACGATCAGTAATATGTCCGCATACAGAACAGTACGCTAAATCTCGCTTCGCATTTACAAGTGCTTTCGCGAAACCTAACACATCATCTTCTTTCATATCTAATACGAAAAATGCCAATCGAACCGCTGTTTTCGGTCCGATACCTGGCAACTTCATAAAACTATCGATTAGTTTTGATATTGGTTCTGGATAATGCATGTATCAATATCCTCCTAGAACATTCCACCTGGTAAGTTTAAGCCTTTTGTAAATTTACCCATTGTAGAGTTTGAAAGCTCATCAGCCTTTTTAAGTGCATCATTTGTTGCAGCTAATACTAAGTCTTGTAACATTTCGATATCTTCTGGATCTACAACTTCCTCTTTAATCTTCACTTCAAGAATTTGCTTGTGACCATTTGCAATAACTGTAATCATTCCACCGCCAGCTGTACCTTCAACTGTTTTTTCACCAAGCTCTTCTTGTGCTTTCGCCATGTCCTTTTGCATCTTTTGCATTTGTTTCATCATGTTATTCATATTTCCCATTCCGCCACGCATCATAATTAATTCCTCCTAATTATTATTACTCTTTTATTTCAATGAGTTCTTGCCCTACTAACTTCACTGCCTCTTCTATAAGAGGGTCTTCCTTTTTCTCCGGGCTTTCTTCAGACTCTCCACCTTCACGTTGTAAAAAGTCTTCACGGATTTTACCCCATTCACTTTTTGGAATGGCAATCATATTTAACCTTTTACTTAGCAATTCAAATAAAGCTTGTTCTACTGTATCCATAGCTTCTCGATTTTCGCTCGCCATCTTACAGTGAATCTCATATTGAAATGCTAAAACGTAAGTGTCATCTGAAGCTGCCACTGGTTCACTATTTTCTAGTAAAACGGCAAACGCTACTTTGTTATATGATTTGAGTCTTCCTAACAACTCACCCCATACAGCTTTTAATTGTTCTAAATCTTGACGCTTCGCTTGTTTTAATACTTCATTTACACGTCCGACAGGAATTTTCATACTTCCTGTTCGTACCGGTTTTGGTGTTGCACGTGTCTCTCTTACTTCCTGTTGTACACCAGCTGGCACACCGTTCTTTTTGACTTGCTCTAACTCTTTCTCCAGTTGCTGCATCCTGTTCATAATTGCTTGCAAACGATCTGTACCATTTGCTTGCATCATAAACTGTTGACACAATTGCACCATAACAACTTCTAAGAAAATACGCGGATGATTTGTCCACTTCATTTCCTGTTGTCCCTTACTAAGGGTATGAATAATCTCATAGATTACTTCCGGTTGCATTTCTTCACTCAACTTACGGAATTGATCATCTACAATTACTCGTTCCAACATATGTTCTAGTTGTGGTGAAGTTTGATATAAAAGCATATCACGATAATAGTAAATGAAATCCTCCATAAAACGAACTGGATCCTTCCCTTTACTCATCATTTCATCTATGATTTGCAATGCTCTTGATACATCATTTTCACGTATGCACTCTACTAAATTGCCTAAGTATTGCTGAGAAACAGATCCTGTTACGGCCAATACATCTTCTGTCGTAACAATCTCATCACTATAAGATATAGCCTGATCAATAAGACTAAGCGCGTCACGCATACCACCTTCGGCAGCACGCGCAACAATTTGTAATGCTTCACCTTCCACTTGCGTACCTTCATTTGTCACGACCGTTGATAATCTCTCAACAATATCATTCACTGATATTTTTCGGAATTCAAAGCGCTGACAACGTGAAATGATTGTAGGTGGGATCTTATGAGGTTCTGTTGTCGCCAAAATAAAGATAACATGTCCTGGCGGCTCTTCTAAGGTTTTTAAAAGCGCATTGAATGCACCCATAGAAAGCATGTGAACTTCATCAATAATGTATACTTTATATTCTACAGCACTTGGAGCGTATTTTACTTTATCTCTAATATCTCGAATTTCATCTACACCGTTATTTGAAGCCGCATCAATTTCTAATACATCTGAAATGGATCCTTGTGTGATTCCTAAACAAGAAGGACATTCATTACAAGGTTCAGCTACCGGAGCATGTTCACAGTTAATTGCTTTTGCAAATACTTTTGCAATTGTCGTTTTTCCTGTTCCCCTCGGGCCAGAAAATAAATAAGCATGTGAAACTTTCTCTTGAAGAAGGGCATTTTGCAACGTTTTTGTCACGTGCTTTTGACCGACTACATCTTCGAACTTTTGCGGTCTCCATGTTCGGTATAACGCTTGGTATGACACGAAAATACGGCCTCCCTCAAAGGTTATTATCTCATTTATTATAACCCATTCTGTTTATAGATTCCAAAAGTTATTTTCTATACAAAAAACTCACCTTTGTATTAAGGTGAGTTTTGTATACATATATAACTGCCGTGCACCCTCCGTCGATTACGTACCATAAGCGTTACTCAAACAGTTAGCTCGGTTCAGGCACTCCTGCGGCACACGAGAAGACCCGCTTATTGCTGCTTCCTTCCGGACCTGACAAGGTTCACGGGGTCCCGTTGCGCAGGACCCAAACGTCAACACCACTTACTTAAGGCAGACCTTACAGCAACATAACCTCGAGAGGGGATTCGGCCTCGCTAGAGCGGATTGCGAGTATAGGGCACCGCTACCTCCCCGCTTAGCACGGCAAAGTTAAAACCAATATTCGGTTGCCTTCATTAAAGGCATTATCAGTATAACTTGTTTCTTTAGAAAATGCAAATACGTTAGTTCCCAGTATTCTTCTCTAATTTTTTTATTGCTTTTCTTTTTTTACGAAGCTCTCTAAAAAAGTTTGTTAACAACGTACCGCATTCTTCCTCTAGTACACCAGATACTACTTCACATTGATGATTGAAGCGTTCATCCGTTAAAAGATTCATCAATGTCCCTGCACATCCGCCCTTCGGATCACTTGCACCATATACAACTCGCTTCACTCGTGATAAAACAATTCCACCCGCACACATTGGACAAGGTTCTAATGTTACATACAATGTTGCATCTTCTAAACGCCATGTCCCTAATTTTTTACATGCATCATCTATCGCTAGCAACTCAGCATGAGCTATTGATCTTTGCTCAGTTTCCCTTAAATTATGGGCAACACTAATTACCTCACCATCTAACACTATAACTGCTCCAATTGGTACTTCCTGTATTTCCTCTGCCTTTTTAGCTTCTTCTATCGCTAATTGCATAAAATAAATATCTTGATCTTGTTCCATAACATAGTCCTTTCATTACAAATAAAGTACACTTATTTCCATTTACTACACAGGGGATAACTTTTACAAATTCAATCCACCCTAAAAGAAAAAAGAGAGGGGATTACATATGAAAAATACCGCCTTGCTCATTATCGATATGATTAATGACTTTCAATTTTCCCACGGACCCATTCTAGCTAAAAAATGCGAAACTATAACAAACCCTATTTTACAATTAAAGAAAAAAATGAAATCCTTCGGCTATCCTATAATTTACGTTAATGACCATTATCAACTTTGGAGATCTGATATCGACCAACTTATTACTCATTGCACAAATGAATATAGCGAAAATATAATCCATAAGATTGCTCCAAGTTTTGATGAGTACATTTTTATTAAACCACATTATTCCGCTTTTTATGAAACACCTTTAAATTCATTACTAGGTTATTTAAAAATAGAAAATCTAATATTAACAGGGGTTGCCGGAAATATATGTATCCTATTTACAGCTAATGATGCTCATATGAGAAATTATAAATTGTATGTACCACAGGATTGTATCGCCTCTAACAACGACCAAGATAATATACATGCTTTAAAAATAATGGAAACTACATTGAAAGCAAATATAACATCATCAACCAAAATAAAATTTAATTAATACATATATCTATTTTCTAACTTTTTATATCAAATTAACCCGCTCGCTTCCCTCTTGTGCTACAATAATTCTGTTTTGTGTTTTTAGTAGTCACGGTAAATCACTGATTGAAAGGAGGAAACAGCGTGACCGGAGTACCATTTATCACGGTTGAAGGACCAATTGGTGTTGGAAAAACTTCACTTGCGAAGGAAATTTCAACTCACATGCAACTCCACTTACTAAAAGAGATTGTTGATGAAAATCCCTTTTTAGGAAAGTTCTATGAAGACATCGACGAATGGAGTTTTCAAACAGAGATGTTCTTTCTTTGTAATAGATACAAACAATTAGAAGACATTAACATAAAGTACTTGAATCAAAGGAAACCAGTAGTAGCGGATTACCATATCTTTAAAAATTTAATTTTTGCATCCCGCACATTAAAAGACTCTCAATATGACAAATACATGCAAATTTATCGTATCCTTACACAAGATATGCCTGTGCCAAATGTCATTGTTTATTTAACAGCTAGCCTAGAGACATTGCAAAAACGAATCGCCATGCGCGGAAGAGAATTTGAAAAAAACATGGATCCAAATTACTTACTACAGCTCACAAAAGATTATGAAACAGCAATGGATGCTTTTAAAAAAGATCATCCGGAAATACCAGTATTGAAATTTAATGGCGACGATATGGATTTTGTAAAAAATCCTGATGATTTAAACGTTATCCTATCTGCCCTTCAAAATACTCTCTTAAAGGAGTCGAAATAATAATGAATTTAAGGCAAAAATATGATATACCCAATGACGCAGTAATCACTATCGCCGGAACAGTAGGTGTGGGTAAATCAACTATGACAACTGCATTAGCTAATGCTTTAGGTTATCGCACATCATTTGAAAAAGTAGATTCCAATCCATATTTGGACAAGTTCTATGCGGACTTCACTCGCTGGAGCTTCCACCTACAAGTGTACTTTTTAGCAGAACGATTTAAGGAACAAAAAAGAATTTTTGAATATGGTGGCGGTTTTGTTCAAGATCGTTCCATTTACGAAGACACTGGAATTTTCGCAAAGATGCATCATGAAAAAGGAACAATGACGGAAACTGATTATGAAACATACAAAGGTTTATTTGACGCTATGGTCATGACTCCTTACTTCCCTCATCCAGACTTATTAATTTACTTAGAAGGTTCTTTCGATGATATTGTCGATCGTATTCAAGAACGCGGGCGCCCAATGGAACAGCAAACACCAATTGAGTACTGGAAAGAAATGCATGGACGTTATGAAAACTGGATTAACAACTTTAATTCATGCCCTGTATTACGCTTAAATATTAATGAGTACGATATTTTAAAAGATGGTGATTCAATCGAACCAATCATAAAAAAAATTGGCCATTTTTTAAAACAAACACGTAAACTTGTAAAATAAAAAACCCGTGCATATGCACGGGTTTTCCTATTAAATTACTTCTTCTTTGTTGGAGCAATAATTTCACTCTCAGGTTTTCCTGCGTTAATGCGCTGACGAACAGTACTTGTACTAATATCGTATGCTTCAGCAATCTCTTTAACAGTCATTTCTTTCCCGTTAATTACTGCCGTTAATACTTTACCTGTACGTTTTGGAGCTGCTTCTTTCTTTACAGCTGCTTTTTTAACTTGTTTTGGCGCCTCTACTTTACTCGTAGCTGGTTTTACATCACAAGTACAACCACAAAGTTTACGGAATGTATCATCACTAATAATGCGTGATACGTTTGCACCACTGTTTAAAATTCTATTGTTCTTACAGACAGGACATTGTACATAATATAAAGTTTTTCCATCTAAAGGAAACGTTTGTATAATAAGATCCATGTTGACTCCTTTCATATCTATGAAGATAATCATCGGAATATGAGTGTGTAATAAGGACAAAATTACCTTACACCATACTTTATGATTGGTTTTAAAATAAAAACTCGTTACGTGTTGGTAACGAGTTCTCCAATCTCCACTTATATGCGCTGTTGTCAATTATATCTGGAGGAGGTAGAGGGATTCGAACCCCCGCGCGACTCTCGCCGCCTGTCGGTTTTCAAGACCGATCCCTTCAGCCAGACTTGGGTATACCTCCATATTGACATCAAATATAATATCAAAAGAAAAACAGTTAGTCAACCCTACTAAAATAAATTATGAGGAAAGGAAAATTTTACTTTCCCCTTCCTACATTACAGTACTGACAACGCTCATAATTACCAATCACTCATACCGATGAATGTTTAAATTTACTTAATAACTGTTTTTCCTCCCATATAAGGGCGAAGAACTTCTGGAATTATAATTGTACCATCTTCTTGTTGGTAGTTCTCTAAAATAGCTGCAACCGTACGTCCAATTGCAAGACCAGATCCATTTAATGTATGAACATGTTCTGGTTTTCCATTTGGTTCACGGCGGAAACGGATATTTGCACGTCTCGCTTGGAAAGCTTCAAAATTACTACAAGAAGAAATTTCACGATATGTGCCATAGCTTGGAATCCATACTTCAATATCGTATTTCTTCGCTGCTGTAAATCCTAAATCGCCTGTGCACATGCTCATAACGCGATATGGCAACTCTAATAATTGTAACACGCGTTCTGCATCATTTGTTAACTTTTCTAACTCTTCATAAGAATCTTCTGGTTTTACGAACTTCACAAGCTCTACTTTATTGAACTGATGCTGGCGAATTAAACCACGTGTATCACGCCCAGCTGAACCTGCTTCAGAACGGAAGCAAGAGCTAAATGCAGCATATCTTATAGGCAATTGCTCTTTATTTAAAATCTCATCACGATGCATATTCGTTACAGGTACTTCAGCTGTTGGAATTAAGAAGTAATCTTCACTTTCAATACGGAATGCATCTTCTTCAAACTTTGGAAGTTGTCCTGTTCCTGTCATACTTGCACGGTTTACCATATATGGAGGTAATACTTCTTCATATCCATGCTCATCAGTATGAAGATCAAGCATAAAGCTAATTAAAGCACGCTCTAATCTTGCACCAGCACCTTTGTAAAATACGAAGCGGCTTCCTGTTACTTTCCCAGCGCGTTCAAAATCTAAAATTCCTAAATCAGTAGCAAGATCCCAATGTGGTTTTGGCTCATAAGTAAATTCTTTCACTTCTCCCCAAGTACGTGCTACTACATTATCATCCTCTGTTTCACCAACTGGAGCAGATTCATGAGGGATATTTGGAATAGATAACATTAATCTTTCTAAGTCTTCTTCAACTGTACGAAGTTCGTTATCAAGATCCTTTACTTTTTCTCCAACTTCACGCATTTCTAAAATTAGAGCTTCTGCATCTTTCTTTTCGCGCTTTAATACAGAAATTTGTTGAGATACTTCGTTACGTTTACTTTTTAATTCTTCTGTCTGAACAAGTAGTTCTCTTCTTCTCGTATCAAGTTCTTCAAAACGTCCGAAATCAGTTAAATCTTCGCCTCTATGCTGTAATTTCGCTTTTACTTCTTCAAAGTTTGTACGTAAAAATTTAATATCAAGCATTATATACTCCTCCTTTTATTTTATAAAACACAAAAAACTCCCGTCCCTATATAAAGGGACGGGAGTTAACCCGCGTTGCCACCCTAGTTGAAAGCATTACCGCTTTCCTCTCAAGTAGAAATAACGGCTCTTCACCGGGAATGCTTACTAATCCAAAAGATATTCCACATTCCATTCCAGGATGGATTCACAAACTGTTTCTATCGATTTCCACCAACCATCGACTCTCTATAAGAAACGACATTTGTTACTATTTCCTATCAACACGCTTATTTTATAAAATTGTTACCATCAATTTACTATAATCTTATACAAGTTGCAAGTTACTTATACAACTTTTTTCATTTTCGCTTCTTTTACCATTTCAACAAAGTATGCTGTCACACGATGATCATCTGTTAATTCCGGATGGAATGAAGCAGCTAAAAACTGATCTTGTCTTACCGCTACCATTCGGTCACCATGCTTAGAAAGCACTTCAACATTATCAGCTACTTCTACAACATACGGCGCACGGATAAATACACCAACGAAGTCTTCACCCACGCCTTCAATTGAAAGCGCAGCCTCAAAACTATCCTTTTGGCGTCCGAACGCATTGCGCTCAACTGTAATATCCATAGCACCAATATGTGCTTCTTCATAGCCAATAAGTGTTTTCGCAAGAAGAATCATCCCTGCACATGTACCAAACATTGGTTTACCAGACTTTGCAAATGTACGAAGTGGTTCCATGAAAGCATACTTATCAATAAGACGGCGCATTGTTGTACTTTCACCGCCCGGTAAAATAAGACCATCAATCTCTTCAAGTTGCTCTATACGCTTTACAACAACAGCTTCTGCACCACTTGCTTCAACTGATTTTACATGCTCACGAACTGCACCTTGAAGACCTAGTACACCGATTTTCACCATTTTAAAGTTCTCCTTTAATTACCATCCACGCTCTTGCATGCGTTGTTCTGGTAATAACGTTGAAATTTCGACACCCTTCATTGCATTACCTAATCCTTTAGAAAGGCTTGCAATTAGTTCGTAATCTTCATAATGAGTCGTTGCTTCAACGATTGCACGTGCAAATTTCTCTGGGTTTTCTGATTTGAAGATACCAGATCCAACAAATACCCCATCAGCACCAAGTTGCATCATTAATGCTGCATCTGCTGGTGTTGCTACACCACCTGCCGCAAAGTTTACAACTGGTAAGCGACCAAGACGTTTAATTTCAAGTAATACTTCGTAAGGAGCGCCAGTATTTTTTGCATATGTCATTAACTCATCTTCACGTAGACTCGCAACTTGACGGATTTCTGCATTGACTTGGCGCATATGACGCACTGCCTCTACAATGTTTCCTGTTCCTGGTTCACCTTTTGTACGAAGCATAGATGCACCTTCTGCAATACGACGTGCAGCTTCTCCGATATCACGGCAACCACATACAAATGGAACTGTGTAATCACGTTTATTTAAATGGTATACTTCATCAGCAGGAGTTAATACTTCACTCTCATCGATATAGTCTACCCCTAATGATTCTAATACACGTGCTTCTACAAGGTGACCGATACGGCATTTTGCCATAACCGGAATTGACACCGCACCCATAACTTCTTCAACAATTGTTGGGTCTGCCATACGAGAAACGCCACCTGCTGCACGAATATCTGCTGGTACACGCTCTAATGCCATAACGGCAACTGCGCCTGCCTCTTCTGCAATTTTTGCTTGTTCAGCGTTAACTACGTCCATAATAACGCCGCCTTTTTGCATTTCTGCCATTCCACGTTTTACACGTTCTGTCCCTGTTACATTTGTCATGTACAAAAACCCCCCTAGGTGAATTGCTTTCCCCCGTTAAAGGCGAAAATTAAGAATACTCTTACATTCTACCACTAACTATCAGATGCTTGTCTACTACTTTTTCATAAAGTCGGTATGAAAAATAGGAATAAAAAAAAGCTCCTATCGTGAGGAGCTTTTAAAACCAACCTTTTACTGTATCAACAGCACTATTCCACATACCACTAAAGAATGAACCAATTCCGCGCATAGCACGAGTAAACCAGTTTGCTTCTTCTACTTCAGATGTCGTTACAAGATCCACTTGCAGTGACTTACCAGTTAAAAATCCAGGGTCGTTTGTATCTTTTGGCGTAATTACCATTTGACCAAGCGCAGCTCCCTTTTTAATAGGTGCTTCTTGTCCCTTACTTGATTCTTTTAATTCTGTTTTATAAACATCTTTACTTCCTTTTGGCACTGGAAGTGAAATAGCTTGTTTCGTTTGAACTGCTACATCTTTATCTTTCGCATTTTCTACTCGTACTGTTTCTTGTCCTTTTACTGAAGAACCTTTTTTATACATTTGTTTCACTTCAAAGTTAGCAAATCCATAATCATATAGCTTCTTTGTTTCATCAAAACGTGCTGTATGAGAACTTGTTTTAATAACTACAGAAATAAAACGCATTCCGTTTCTTTCAACCGTACCAGTGAAGCAATCTCCTGCTTCTGGAGTTGAGCCTGTTTTTAGGCCATCTACGCCATCATATTCTTTAACTAAGCCCTTTAACATCCAGTTCCAGTTCGACATTCCAAACTTCTCTTTTTCTGGACGGAATTCTTTTTTAGGGATTTTTGCTGTATCTAACACTTTTGGATAATCTTTAATTAAATGTTGTGCTAAAGTTGCAACATCCTTTGCAGACATTTTATTTTCTTCATCCGCTGTTGTTCCTTCAGGATGCATTCCCTTTAAATCTTTATTCGTTAAACCTGTAGAATTGACAAATTTATAATTTTTTAACCCTAGTTCTTTCGATTTGTCATTCATCATTTTTACGAAGTCTACTTCTTTACCTGCAATTGCTTCTGCTAATGCAATTGTTGCACCATTTGCAGAAAAGATTGCCATTGCTTCGTATAACTCTTTTACTGTATAAGAGCCACCATTTTCTAATGCAACATTTGATAATGAAGCATCTTGTGAAACCTTATATGCATATTCAGAAACCTTAATTTTCTGGTCCCACTTAAGTTTTCCTTTATCCACTGCTTCGTGAACTAAATATTCACTCATCATCTTTGTCATACTAGCAATGGATAATAATTCATCTGCATTCTTTTGATATAAAATTTTCCCAGAATTCGCTTCTACTAAAATTGCCGCACCTGCTTCAATGTTTAAAGCGGCTCCTGTTTCAGCTGATGCATTGCTATATGGCATAAAAATGCTACAAGCTAGTGTAAGCACTGTTACCAAAGCAATGAATCTTTTGCAAAACATACCTTTCACTTTTGCTACCCCCAATATCTATGTACTCACATAACCGTTATTCTAACATAATCAAAAAAAAATAGACAGAGATATCAAATCTCTGTCTATTTGTATATAAGACATTATAATGAGTAGTTTGGAGCCTCTTTTGTAATTTGTACGTGATGAGGATGACTTTCACGTAAGCCAGCACCTGACATACGAATGAATTGTGCATTTTCGCGTAAGAATTCTAAATCTTGTGCTCCGCAATATCCCATACCTGCACGTAAGCCACCAACTAATTGGTGAACTGTATCTGCTAAAGGTCCTTTATATGGCACTCGTCCTTCAATACCTTCTGGGACAAGCTTTTTATTACCTTCTTGGAAGTAACGATCTTTACTTCCTTTTTCCATCGCACCGACAGAACCCATACCACGATACACTTTAAATTGACGACCTTGGTAAATTTCAGTTTCTCCAGGGCTTTCTGCAACACCTGCAAACATGCTACCTAGCATAACAACATGTGCTCCTGCCGCTAAAGCTTTCACCATATCACCAGAGTACTTAATACCACCATCAGCAATAACTGGAATACCGTGTTTACGAGCTTCTGTTGCACAATCATAAACTGCAGTTAATTGTGGTACACCAACACCGGCTACAACGCGTGTTGTACAAATAGAACCTGGTCCAATACCAACTTTAACTACGTTTGCACCAGCTTCAATTAATGCTTTCGTTGCTTCAGCAGTAGCAACATTTCCAGCGATAATATTTAGTGATGGGTATTTAGCACGAACTTCTTTTACCTTATCAATAACACCTTTAGAATGTCCATGTGCTGTATCAAGTACAATTGCATCTACACTAGCTTTTACTAATGCATCGATGCGAAGCATAGCATCCGCTGTTACACCAACTGCTGCTCCAACTAATAAGCGTCCTTGCTTATCCTTAGCAGAGTTTGGGAATTCAATTACTTTTTCAATATCTTTTATTGTAATAAGCCCTTGTAATACACCGTTATTATCAACAAGAGGGAGTTTTTCAATTTTATACTTTTGTAGGATCTTTTCAGCTTCTTCCAGTGTAGTACCAACTGGAGCTGTAATTAATTGTTCTTTTGTCATTACGTCAGAAATTTTGATTGAGTAGTCTTGGATGAAGCGCATATCACGGTTTGTAATAATACCAACTAATTTTCGCTCATCTAAATTATTTACAACCGGTACACCTGAGATACGATATTTTCCCATAAGATGTTCTGCATCATATACTTGATGTTCTGGAGTTAAGAAGAAAGGATCTGAAATAACGCCGCTTTCAGAGCGCTTTACTTTATCAACTTGCTCTGCTTGTTGCTCAATAGACATATTCTTATGAATAATTCCTAAACCACCTTGGCGAGCCATTGCAATAGCCATGTCAGCTTCTGTTACTGTATCCATTCCTGCACTAATTAACGGGATGTTTAGCTGTAAGCTTTCAGATAAAACTGTTTTAACACTTACTTCTCTTGGTAATATATCTGACCTAGCTGGTACAAGTAATACATCATCAAAAGTCAAACCTTCTTTAACAAATTTAGATTCCCACATAATTGTTCCCCCTATGATACCAGAAATTATTATTAGTAGCTTATCAATTGGTTAAAATACTGTCAAGGACGTATATATATGTTAGAATTTTTAGACAATAAAAGGAGCGTAATATATGCATCAAACATCTTGTACTTGGCAGCAGTTAAGTTTCTTTTTTTCATCTCAAAACGTACAACGTTATCTTGCCCGTTGTTATGAAAAATCCTCTATTCAGGATGCAGAAAAAAAAAGTTTTGAAAATTGTTATCCCTTTATTTATTACTTAGAACACGGGAAAAATTATTATGAATTATATAAGACAGCTCCATTTTCCATTCAACCAATGTTGTTATTTTATGGAATTAGTCAACTGTTTAAAGCATGCCTACTAACTATTGACCCTAACTATCCTGAATCCACTACTGTTTTAGCTCATGGCGTTACAACTCGCAAACGAAAAAAACAAGGGTATCAATTTTTAGAAGATGAGGTGAAGGTACAAAAAAACGGATTGTTTACTCATGTTGCAGAACAACTGTTTCACATGAAACACTTAGAAGCAGAAAAATTTAACATGTTAGAACTAATGGGAAATATTCCAGAATTACAAAATTTATTTCGTTATAGTCAAAAAGGATCAACTTTATATAAAATTGATTCAACAATTAAAAATGAGCTCTCCTTTTCAGTCAACCTACTAGATCGATTACATATGACTAAAGAGAGATTTTCTCGTTACATTGAAACATCTTGTAAGCATTTATCAATACAACACGTACCTGAGAAGACTAATGAATCGAATTTACTTTTTACAGCGCCTATTCAATCATGGAATCCTATGTACAGTACTCCTTTATACTATGAACATCTTACTAATACTTATTATTTGCCACTTACGACTGACCCTAGAAATCCTAAGCCAATATTACCTGAACTCCTCATTCATTATTTATTGCTCTATAATTTAAGCATGATTTCTAGATATGAAACAGATTGGTGGTATGACTTACTTGGAAGTTATGGTTCTGAAGATTATCCATTTATTTATCAATTTCTAAGTATTTCTGCTCAAAAAATCCCTTACTATATTTCAAATTTTTTATTAATGGAACCAAATCTATTTCATGGGAAATAAAAAAACACAAGTCAAATGACTTGTGTTTTTAGTTGCTTGGCGACGTCCTACTCTCACAGGGACAAGGTCCCAACTACCATCGGCGCTAGAGAGCTTAACTTCCGTGTTC
>NZ_JBQXON010000032.1:0-15755 GCF_052646455.1 Bacillus cereus group sp. Bce041 | reverse complement strand
CGCAGGTTCAAATCCTGTCCCCGCAACCAAATGGTCCCGTGGTGTAGTGGTTAACATGCCTGCCTGTCACGCAGGAGATCGCCGGTTCGACCCCGGTCGGGACCGCCATTTCATATAAAGAAAAGAACGAAACAAGTTGTTTCGTATTTTTTTATTTGTTTTAACAAAAAACTAATAAAGACAGTCAAACTATCCTTAGGACAACTCCTAAGGACTTTTTTATATATTCAAAACCTGTATAATAAAGAGCAGAGAACATTGTGAGTAAAGTAGGTGAAGTCTGTGAGTAAATATGAAGTAACAACAAAATCTTCTGAGGAAACACAAAGGTTATCAGAAAAACTAGGTGAGCTCGTAGAGGCACAAGACGTAATTATTTTAGAAGGAGATCTTGGAGCTGGTAAGACGACTTTTACAAAGGGACTAGCAAAAGGTCTTGGAGTGAAAAGAGTTGTAAATAGTCCTACCTTTAATATCATTAAAGAATATAAAGGAAGATTACCGCTATATCATATGGACGTGTATCGCTTAGCAGAAAGTGAAGAGGACTTAGGCTTTGATGAATATTTCTACGGTGAAGGAATTACGGTAGTAGAATGGGCTCATTTAATAGAAGCATATTTACCGAATGAAAAGTTACAAATTAGTTTATTCCATGCTGGAGATGACACAAGAAAAATTATACTCGAGCCAATTGGAGATCGCTATATTAGATTATGTGAGGAGCTATTACAAGATGAAAGTACTAGCAATTGATACTTCAAATTACGTAATGGGTGTATCCCTTATTGAGGAAGAAAACGTAATTGGGGAAATCATTACAAATTTAACAAAAAACCATTCTGTACGTCTTATGCCAGCTGTAGAGAAACTGTTAAAAGAATGCGGTGTAAAACCGAAGGAATTAACTAAAATCGTTGTAGCTGCTGGACCTGGATCCTATACAGGTGTTCGTATAGGCGTGACAGCGGCGAAAACATTAGCTTGGTCACTTCAAATACCAATTGTAGGTGTATCAAGTTTAGAGGTAGTAGCTGCAAACGGTGCTAACTTTAACGGGTTAATTTGTCCTTTATTTGATGGAAGACGTGGGCAAATTTATACTGGGTTATATACATATGAAGGAGAGCAGTTAACTTCAATAGAAGAAGACCGAATTATTCTTATTGTAGACTGGTTGCAAATGTTAAAAGATAAAGGACAGCCTGTTTTATTTATCGGTAACGATGTTAAATTGCATAAAGAAACAATTATAGAACATTTAGGTGATCAAGCTGTATTCGCTCCATTTACTAAAAATAACCCAAGACCAAGTGAGCTAGCATTCTTAGGATTACAAAAAGAAGAACAAGATGTGCATACGTTTGTTCCAAGCTATCTTCGTTTAGCTGAAGCTGAAACAAAGTGGTTAGAAAGTCAAAACAAGTAGGAGCTTGCAGAAGATGGATATGATATTTAGAAAGATGGAGCTTGATGATATTGCTCAAATTGTAGCTATTGAAGAAGCGTCTTTTTCAACTCCTTGGACTGCAGATGCCTTTCACCGTGAATTAACGATGAATGAACATGCACATTATATTGTGTTAGAAAAAGATGGTCGTGTAGTCGGGTATTGTGGATTGTGGATAATTATTGATGAATCACATATAACAAATATAGCTATTTTGCCAGAATACCGAGGTCAAAAGTTAGGAGATGCCCTATTGAAAGCAGTTATTTCTGAAGCGAAAGAACTAGGGGTAAAAACAATGACACTTGAAGTACGTGTATCAAATGAAGTAGCAAAGCAGTTATACAGAAAATACGGATTTCAAAATGGTGGGATTCGTAAACGATACTATGCAGACAATCAGGAAGATGGTCTCGTAATGTGGGTGAATATATAATGGAAAAAAATACGATTATACTTGGTATTGAAACAAGTTGTGATGAAACAGCAGTAGCAGTTGTTAAAAATGGAACGGAAATTATTGCGAATGTCGTTGCATCACAAATTGAAAGTCATAAACGTTTTGGCGGCGTTGTACCAGAGATTGCATCCCGTCATCATGTAGAAGAAATTACAGTTGTGTTAGAAGAAGCTTTAAAGGAAGCAAATATCACATTTGATGATATTGATGCAATTGCTGTAACAGAAGGTCCTGGTTTAGTAGGAGCACTTCTAATTGGAGTAAATGCAGCGAAGGCAGTAGCGTTTGCACATGATATTCCGTTAGTCGGTGTTCATCATATTGCTGGTCATATTTATGCGAACCGTTTAGTAAAAGAAGTTCAATTCCCGTTATTATCACTTGTTGTATCTGGTGGGCATACAGAACTTGTTTATATGAAAGAACATGGTTCATTCGAAGTAATTGGTGAAACACGAGACGATGCAGCTGGAGAAGCATATGATAAAGTAGCTCGTACGTTATCTATGCCATATCCAGGTGGTCCTCATATTGATCGCCTTGCACATGAAGGAGAACCGACAATTGATTTGCCTCGTGCATGGCTAGAACCGGATTCGTATGATTTTAGCTTTAGTGGATTGAAATCAGCAGTTATCAACACTGTGCATAACGCAAAACAGCGCGGTATAGAAATTGCACCAGAAGATTTAGCGGCAAGTTTCCAAGAAAGTGTAATAGATGTACTTGTAACGAAAGCAGCTCGTGCAGCAGAAGCTTATAATGTAAAGCAATTACTTCTTGCTGGTGGAGTAGCTGCTAATAAAGGACTTCGTGCGCGATTAGAAGAGGAATTTGCACAAAAAGAAAACATTGAATTAATTATTCCGCCGCTATCTTTATGCACAGATAATGCAGCGATGATTGCAGCGGCAGGGACAATTGCTTATGAACAAGGTAAGCGTGCAACATTAGCCTTAAATGCAAATCCAGGATTAGATATTGAAGCATAGTTATACACATAATTAACCACAGGCTGTGGATAAAACCCATATTATCTGTTGATAATGTGGGTTTTATTGTGTATATAAAATGTTGATAACTTTTTTATTGACTGTGGATAATGTGGAAAAGCTATTTTGATGTTTATTTTATAAAGGTGGATATGTGTATAAACTTGTGGGTAAATAGGTTGATGTCAGACCTTTGAATTTGTTCTTTTTCGGGAAATAAAAAGCAAGAAGATATCCCCGAAAAACATTTTGAAACATCTCCCCATTATAGAAGATGCTAATATTGTCAATCTTTGTCGTTAAAACGATATTTCGTGTCGAATTGTTAATATATATAGGGTTACAATAGATATATTTAAAAAATCGTTAGTATATTCTAAGTTACGATAGATATATTCAAAAAATTGTTTAAGTACTAAAAAAAGATGTCACATAGTCAAAAATCCTGACTTATGAGACATCTTCCTTATTTAAATATGCTTATACATGCAGCTCTTCCCATTCTGCCATACAAGTTTCAAGTTGTTCTTGTAGCGTTTGCTTTTTAGTTGTAATTTCACTAGCTTTTTCATAATCTGCATATATTTCTGGTAAGCAAAGTTGATCTTCTAACGTAGCAATTTCTTCTTCTAATTCCACTATACTTTGTTCTAGCTCTTCAATTTTTCTAGTGCGTTGACGCTCTAGTTTTTTACGCTCTTTTTCTTCTAAATAATTTAATTTCTCTTGTGCAATCACCTTTTGAACAGGAACGTCACTTTCTTGCTGTTCAAGTTCTGCACGTTCAATCATTTCATTTTTCTTTTCAACGTAGTAATCGTAATCCCCTAAATATTCCTGTGCACCTTCTGTTGATAACTCAACCACAGTCGTTGTTACACGGTTAATAAAGTAGCGGTCATGTGAGACGAATAGAAGAGTCCCAGGGTAATCAATTAAAGCATTCTCCAAAATCTCTTTACTATTTAAATCAAGGTGGTTCGTAGGCTCATCTAGAATTAACAAATTTGACTTTTGCATCATAAGTTTTGCAAGAGCTAATCGAGCTTTTTGTCCACCACTAAGGGAAGATACTGGTTTCAGTACATCATCTCCTGTGAATAAAAAATTCCCAAGTATAGTACGGATTTCTTTTTCCGGTTGCAGTGGATATTCATCCCATAGTTCATTTAAAACCCGTTTAGAAGATGTTAAGTTTGCTTGTTCTTGATCATAATAACCAACAGATACATTTGATCCGAAAGAAACATCACCATTTAATAGTGGTAACTTATTCACAATGGATTTTAACAATGTGGATTTCCCAATTCCGTTTGGACCAACTAAAGCAACACTATCTCCGCGAGTTAAGCGCATAGTTACATGTTCAATTATAGGGTTTTCATCATAGCCGATGGTTGCATCATTTACTTGTAAAACATCATTTCCACTTTGTTTTTCAATATCGAAGTGGAATGATGCTGACTTAGAATCCCCTAATGGTCTCGTTAATAATTCCATTCTGTCTAGTTGTTTACGGCGACTTTGAGCACGTTTGGTTGTAGAAGCGCGAGCTATATTCTTTTGAACGAAGTCCTCAAGTTTTGCGATTTCATCTTGTTGTTTTTCGTAACGTTTCATTTCTTGCTCATATAATGCTGATTTTAAGTCTAAATATTTACTGTAGTTACCAACAAATCGTCTGCTTTCTTTATTCGAAATTTCATATACTTGTGTAACGAGTTTGTCTAAGAAATAACGGTCATGTGAGACGATTAATATTGCGCCAGGATAACCTTGCAAATATTGCTCAAGCCATGTTAATGTTTCGATGTCTAAATGGTTTGTAGGCTCGTCCAAAATAAGTAAGTCTGGTTTTGTTAATAATAATTTCCCGAGAGCTAATCTTGTTTTTTGCCCGCCGCTTAAAGTAGAGATCGTCGTCTGGTGCGTTTCAACTGGGAAGCCAAGGCCGCTTAAAATGGAGCGAATATCCGCTTCATATTGATATCCACCTTGATCTTTATAATTGAGTTGTAGTTGGTCATAATCAGCTAACAATCTTTCATATGTAGCTTCGTTTGAAAAGTTTTCTTCTTTTCCCATTTCTTGCTCAAGCCTTCGAAGTTTTGTCTCCATTTGCTGTAAGTGGGTAAAGACGGTTAGCATTTCATCCCAAATTGTTAAAGACGTTTCTAGTCCAGTATTTTGAGCTAAATATCCGATTGAGACATCTTTCGGTTTTATAATTTCGCCACCATCATGAGATAATTCACCAGCGATAATTTTTAATAATGTAGATTTTCCTGCTCCATTCCTTCCAACTAATGCGATACGATCTTTTGTTTGTACTTCCAATTTTATGTTTGCAAGAATCGTTTCTGCACCGTATAATTTCGAAAGCGCGTTTACTTGTAATAAAATCAATGTTTTCACCTCAAATAATTTCTTAACTTTGCCATGTTTATATTTCTCAATCATACTAAAAATAGTGTATAGTTTAAAATAAAGAGAGAATACTTCTTCTCTTTATTATACAAGGAATTTAATGAGTGCTAAACTTCTGTATTTGATTAAAGTATATGAATAAAGATAGGAAGAGAGGAGAGGTCATATGGATCAGCAAAAGATTCCACAAGCCACTGCTAAAAGATTGCCTCTATACTATCGATTTATCCAAAACTTATCTCTTTCTGGTAAGCAGCGTGTTTCATCGGCCGAATTGAGTGAGGCAGTAAAAGTAGATTCCGCAACAATACGAAGAGATTTTTCGTATTTTGGAGCGTTAGGGAAAAAGGGATATGGATATAACGTAAATTATTTATTATCATTTTTCCGCGAAACACTTGATCAAGATGATATAACACGTGTAGCACTTATTGGAGTAGGTAATTTAGGGACCGCTTTCTTACATTATAATTTCACGAAAAACAATAATACAAAAATTGAAATGGCATTTGATGTTAGTGAAGAGAAAGTTGGAACAGAAATCGGGGGCATTCCTGTATATCATTTAGATGAATTAGAAGAGAGATTATCAAATGATATACAAGTGGCAATATTAACAGTACCGGCTACAGTAGCACAAGCTGTAGCAGATAGATTAGCTGAAACAAGCGTGCACGGTATTTTGAATTTCACACCAGCGCGATTAAACGTATCAGAGAATATTAGAATTCATCATATTGACTTAGCTGTAGAGTTACAAACATTAGTTTACTTTTTGAAAAACTATCCACAATAAAACGCAGAGGAAGCGACCTCTGCGTTTTATTATTGTTTCTTCTTTGTGAATTTAACTAATATAAGGCGAAGTGCCAAATTAAAATCAATTGTTGCCATAACTGCAAATAGTATTGTCCACATATTCCAGATTGTATCTGTCACGTTCGTAATGGCGAAGCGTGTAAAGATACATCCAAGAAGGAAGTATAGTGCAGCCATGAACAATGGTGAGTTTCTCATACAAAAAATCCTCCGATAAAGCCTTGCATTTTTTCAGCTTCTTTAATCATTTCTTGAATTTGTTCATTGCTCATAAAAATTTGCCCAATAGCGACTAATGTATTCATCGCAACATGAGCTGCAATCGGAACGATAATACGTTTCGTCTTCACATATAAGAAGGCGAATACGAGCCCCATAGCAGTGTATACCAATAAGTGAGTAAAATCAAAATGAATTGCTGCGAATACAAGCGAACTAATGATAGCTGCGATAAAGAAGTTAAACTTCTTATAAAGCGTGCCGAATAGAATTTTTCTAAATACGATTTCTTCTAAGATAGGTCCAATTATAGAAACAACAATAAGGAACCAAGGTGTCGTTCTTGCAATTTCCATAAGTTTCATTGTATTTTCTGAACCTTGTTTAATTCCTAGCAGCTGCATCTCGATCATACCGGCAACTATTTGTGAAAAGAAAGCTAAGAAGAACCCGATAAAAATCCATCCAATAGTAGCTGGAACAGAAGAGCGCATTGCATCTAAATGCCTGTCACGAATATCTGTTCTAAGTAACCAAAGTACGATACATAATGCAACAAAGAAGCTAATAATTGCCCAGTGTCCTGTTATGATTTGTCCTTTTTCCTCAATGGTAAATCCTCTATTATCATAGAGTCCTGTTTTTAGGAGAAGTGGTAATCCAACAACGCCAGATAACTGCATTAAAATGTATGTAACGATAATCCACCAGTATTGTTTCTTCAAATGGTTTAACCATCCTTTCTAACTATAGTGTATGAGATAAGTTAGGATAACATGTAAATATGCTACCTACGATATAAACCTCTTGAATTATGTTTTTTTCGTAAATCCTTATTTGAAATTATAATAGAAGACAGGAGAAAGTTGTATGTGTAGCGAAAACAACTTAGGGTGTCCTTTCATATTGTAACATACGAGCAGTGGAAACAACGATTCATATAGTAAAGGCAGTATTGTATATAGAAAGTTTATATAGTGATTTGCGAAAAAATTATGATTTTTTTACTTGCAAAAGAAATTGAGATTATTTATTATTATAAGTGTGTTAGCACTCGGATGACTTGAGTGCTAATAAAAGAAATTTACATAACAAAATGAGGAGGTTATTGTTCATGCTAAAGCCATTAGGTGATCGCGTTGTAATTGAGCTTGTTCAAGCAGAAGAAAAAACAGCAAGTGGTATTGTATTACCAGATACTGCAAAAGAAAAACCACAAGAGGGTAAAGTTGTTGCAGTAGGTACTGGTCGAGTGCTTGAGAATGGTGAGCGTGTTGCTTTAGAGGTAGCAGCAGGTGATCTTATCATCTTCTCAAAATATGCAGGTACTGAAGTGAAATATGAAGGTACAGACTACTTGATTTTACGTGAAAGTGACATTTTAGCAGTTATCGGTTAATTATATAAATCTTAAAAAATCCAAGGGGGTCAATTATTATGGCAAAAGATATTAAATTTAGTGAAGAAGCACGTCGTTCGATGCTTCGCGGTGTCGACACTCTTGCAAACGCAGTAAAAGTTACGCTTGGACCAAAAGGTCGTAACGTTGTACTTGAGAAAAAATTTGGTTCACCACTTATTACAAATGATGGTGTAACAATCGCAAAAGAAATCGAATTAGAAGATGCATTCGAAAACATGGGTGCGAAATTAGTAGCAGAAGTTGCTAGCAAAACAAATGACGTAGCTGGTGACGGAACAACAACTGCAACTGTATTAGCGCAAGCTATGATTCGTGAAGGTCTTAAAAACGTAACAGCTGGTGCGAACCCAATGGGGCTTCGTAAAGGTATCGAAAAAGCTGTTACTGCTGCAATTGAAGAATTAAAAACGATTTCTAAACCAATCGAAGGCAAATCTTCTATCGCACAAGTAGCTGCTATTTCTGCAGCTGACGAAGAAGTAGGTCAATTAATCGCTGAAGCAATGGAGCGCGTTGGTAACGACGGCGTTATTACTTTAGAAGAGTCTAAAGGATTCACAACAGAATTAGACGTAGTAGAAGGTATGCAATTTGATCGTGGATATGCATCTCCTTACATGATTACTGATTCTGACAAAATGGAAGCAGTTCTTGATAACCCATACATCTTAATTACTGACAAAAAGATTTCTAACATTCAAGAAATCTTACCAGTATTAGAGCAAGTGGTACAACAAGGTAAACCACTTCTTATCATTGCTGAAGATGTAGAAGGCGAAGCTTTAGCTACATTAGTAGTGAACAAACTTCGTGGTACATTCAACGTAGTAGCTGTTAAAGCTCCTGGATTTGGTGACCGTCGTAAAGCAATGCTAGAAGATATCGCAATCTTAACAGGTGGCGAAGTAATCACTGAAGAATTAGGTCGTGACTTAAAATCTGCTACAGTTGAATCTTTAGGACGCGCTGGTAAAGTTGTTGTTACAAAAGAAAACACAACTGTAGTTGAAGGTGTAGGAAGCACAGAACAAATCGAAGCTCGCATCGGTCAAATCCGTGCGCAATTAGAAGAAACAACTTCTGAATTCGATCGTGAAAAATTACAAGAGCGTCTTGCTAAACTAGCAGGTGGCGTAGCAGTAATTAAAGTAGGTGCAGCAACTGAAACTGAGTTAAAAGAGCGCAAACTTCGCATTGAAGATGCACTTAACTCAACTCGTGCAGCAGTAGAAGAAGGTATCGTTGCAGGTGGTGGTACTTCACTTATGAACGTATACACAAAAGTAGCTTCTATCGTAGCTGAAGGCGACGAAGCAACAGGTATCAACATCGTACTTCGCGCACTAGAAGAGCCAGTTCGTCAAATCGCAATCAACGCTGGTCTAGAAGGATCTGTAGTTGTAGAGCGTCTAAAAGGCGAAAAAGTAGGCGTTGGTTTCAACGCAGCTACTGGCGAATGGGTTAACATGCTTGAGTCTGGTATCGTAGATCCAGCTAAAGTAACTCGTTCTGCACTTCAAAACGCAGCATCTGTTGCAGCTATGTTCTTAACAACTGAAGCTGTAGTAGCTGACAAGCCAGAACCAAATGCACCAGCAATGCCTGACATGGGCGGCATGGGCATGGGCGGTATGGGCGGAATGATGTAATTCCGTTTGTCCTAAAAAACATCCATTTCTATATAGAAATGGATGTTTTTTTATGTTTTTTAGAAAAGGAAATGAATTTCTGTAGAATTTTGTCGCTTTCTCTCTTGACCATATTGATACTTCATTGTTAGAATCTAGGAAGATAATATAAAACGATCCTTCATATATCCTCAATGATATGGTTTGAGAGTCTCTACCGGGTTACCGTAAACAACCTGACTATGAAGGCAGTGTGTCTTATATTTATAAAGAGCGGAGACTATCTTTCTTTATAAAGCCAGACCCCTGCCTTTTCTTTGTTATGAGACTAGAGGCGGAGGACTGGCTTTTTTTATTATATTGGTAATGCTTTTCGCCAAATTGGTGAAAATATTTATATACGAGAACTAACGTTGGGGTGATTATTTTGAAGAAACAACACGATACAATTATCGTTTTAGATTTTGGAAGTCAATACAATCAGTTAATAGCACGTCGAATTCGTGAGTTCGGTGTATACAGTGAACTTCATCCACATACAATTACTGCAGAAGAAATTAAAGCAATGAATCCAAAAGGGATTATTTTCTCTGGTGGACCAAATAGTGTATACGGTGAAGGTGCATTACATTGTGATGAAAAAATCTTTGAACTAGGTTTACCAATCTTCGGTATTTGTTACGGTATGCAGCTTATGACGCAACACTTCGGTGGTAAAGTAGAGCGTGCAAATCACCGCGAGTACGGAAAAGCTGTTCTTAAAGTAGAGAACGAATCAAAACTATATGCGAACCTTCCAGAAGAGCAAGTTGTATGGATGAGTCATGGTGACTTAGTAACTGGTTTACCTGAAGGATTCGTAGTAGACGCAACAAGTGAGTCTTGCCCAATTGCTGGTATGAGCAATGAAGCGAAAAACTTATACGGTGTACAATTCCACCCAGAAGTACGTCACTCTGAGCACGGTAACGATTTAATTAAAAACTTCGTATTCGGCGTATGTGGTTGTTCTGAAGGATGGAACATGGAGAACTTTATCGAAGTAGAATTAGAAAAGATTCGTGAAACTGTTGGAGACAAAAAAGTACTATGCGCACTTAGTGGCGGTGTAGACTCTTCTGTTGTAGCAGTATTAATTCATAAAGCAATTGGTGATCAATTAACATGTATTTTCGTTGACCACGGTTTACTTCGTAAAGGTGAAGCAGAAGGCGTTATGAAAACATTTAGCGAAGGCTTCCATATGAACGTTATTAAAGTGGATGCAAGAGACCGCTTCATGGACAAGTTAAAAGGTGTAGAAGATCCAGAACAAAAACGCAAAATCATCGGTAACGAATTCATTTACGTATTTGATGATGAAGCGTCAAAATTACAAGGTATGGACTTCTTAGCGCAAGGTACACTTTACACAGATATCGTTGAGAGTGGTACAGCAACTGCACAAACAATTAAATCTCACCATAACGTTGGTGGTCTTCCAGAAGACATGCAGTTCAAATTAATTGAGCCGTTAAACACGTTATTTAAAGATGAAGTACGTGTATTAGGATCTGAACTAGGAATTCCTGATGAAATCGTATGGCGTCAACCATTCCCAGGACCGGGTCTTGGTATTCGTGTATTAGGTGAAATCACAGAAGAGAAATTAGAAATCGTTCGTGAATCTGATGCGATTTTACGTGAAGAAATTATTAAAGCGGGCTTAGACCGTGAAATTTGGCAATACTTCACTGCACTTCCTGGCATGCGTAGCGTAGGTGTTATGGGTGACGAGCGTACTTACGATTACACAGTAGGTATCCGTGCAGTAACATCTATCGACGGTATGACAGCTGACTGGGCACGTATCCCTTGGGACGTATTAGAGAAAATCTCTGTACGTATCGTAAACGAAGTAAAACACGTTAACCGTATCGTGTATGATGTAACGAGTAAGCCACCAGCAACTATTGAGTGGGAATAGTATTTATAAAAAGGTCCATCTATTGCTTATGCATAGGTGGATCTTTTTTATTTTGGTGTTAATACGAACAAAACTATAAAAGTTTATAAAAACGTTCGTTTTTTAAATTGACAAAACTACTTCGTCGAGTTAATATGATTATGTAATTCAAACAAAAAGTGAATATTATAGCCGTCGTATAATATCGGGGATATGGCCCGAAAGTTTCTACCTAGCTACCGTAAATGGCTTGACTACGAGGCGTTTTTATAAAGGTGAGGGGAATCTTATCTTTATTCATAGAACGCTTCCATGTATATATGCAATGGAAGCCTTTTTTGTTTCTCGGGATAAAAGAGGGCTAGGAGAAATGCGGCGAGTAATCATATAACGGGGGAAACGTAGGATGAAACGCTATTTTCAGTTTGATGAGCTCGGTACGAATTATAAGACTGAGTTCATAGCAGGGTTAACGACATTTCTATCTATGGCTTATGTACTATTTGTCAATCCTGCTACGCTGTCGCTTGGAAATGTTAAAGGGTTACCAGCAGGTACAGGGATGGATCCAGGTGCAGTATTCGTTGCTACGGCATTAGCGGCAGCGATCGGTTCGTTAATTATGGGTATTTTCGCGAAGTATCCAATTGCTTTAGCGCCAGGTATGGGAATTAACGCGTTCTTTGCTTATACAGCAGTGTTAACGATGGGGATTCCATGGCAAACAGCAATTGCCGGAACATTAATGTCAGGTATTATCTTTATTATTCTTACTGCTTCAGGTATTCGTGAAAAAATCATCAATGCAATTCCATCGGAGTTAAAGTTTGCAGTAGCAGCAGGTATCGGATTGTTCATTGCATTTCTTGGATTCCAAAATGCCGGAATTATCGTGAAAAATGATGCAGTTCTTGTTGGGTTGGGGGACTTAACAAAGGGTACAACGTTACTAGCAATCTTCGGGGTTGTTACTACGATCATCTTCATGATTAAGAAAATTAATGGTGCAGTATTTTACGGTATGATTCTTACAGCGATCTTAGGAGTAGCAACAGGATTAATTGATACTCCGAAAGCTGTGGTGGGAGCAATACCGAGTCTAGAACCAACGTTCGGCGTGGCGTTAACGCACTTCGGAGATATTTTCACAGTTCAAATGGGGATTGTTATTATAACGTTCTTCTTTATCGATTTCTTTGATACAGCAGGTACGCTTGTAGCGGTTGCGAATCAAGCAGGATTAATGAAGAACAATAAATTACCACGTGCCGGAAAAGCGTTATTTGCAGATGCGATTGCAACTGTAATTGGTGCGATTCTTGGTACATCAACAACAACGTCTTACATTGAATCGTCTGCAGGGGTAGCAGCAGGAGGACGTTCTGGATTTACAGCAGTTGTAACAGCAGGATTCTTTTTACTGGCACTATTCTTCTCGCCATTACTAAGTGTTGTAACGCCAGCTGTAACGGCGCCGGCTTTAATTATTGTAGGAATCTTGATGGTTTCTTCCTTAGGGGAAATTGATTGGAAGAAATTCGAGATTGCAGTGCCAGCATTCTTTACAATTATCTCTATGCCACTTACGTATAGTATCGCAACTGGGATTGCGATTGGATTTATCTTCTATCCAATTACAATGGTTGTGAGTGGTCGTCGTAAAGAGGTTCATCCGATTATGTATGTTATGGGAGTTTTATTCGTACTATATTTCATCTACGTTCGTAAATAAAAGGGGTTTTTTAAAGGTCTAGACTTAAGGGGAGTCTAGACCTTTTTTGCGTCTTCAGAAAATCTTAAGGATTTCCGAGCGTTTTTCTTCAGAAGTTTTCCTATAATAGAAGTTAGGGATTAAAAAAGTGATGGGGGAGATATTGTGGCACACGAAACAATACTTGTCGTAGATGATGAAAAAGAAATTCGGAATTTAATTACAATCTATTTAAAGAATGAAGGATATAAAGTATTACAAGCAGGAGACGGAGAAGAAGGATTACGTCTATTGGAAGAAAATGAAGTACATCTAGTCGTATTAGATATTATGATGCCGAAAGTGGATGGTATTCATATGTGTATGAAGGTAAGGGAAGCGAAAGAAATGCCTATTATTATGCTTTCTGCCAAAACGCAAGATATGGATAAGATTTTAGGATTAACAACAGGGGCAGATGATTATGTAACGAAGCCGTTTAATCCGTTAGAGCTAATTGCACGAATTAAATCTCAGTTACGCCGTTATATGAAAATGAATGGTTTCGCTATTCAAAATGAGGACGAGTTAGAAATTGGGGAGATGAAAATCAACATCTCGACCCATAAAGTTATTGTAGAGGGAGAAGAAGTGAAACTAACTCCGAGGGAATTTTCAATTTTAGAATTGCTAGCTAGAAATCCAGGTATGGTGTTTAGTGCGGAGCAAATTTATGAAAAGGTGTGGAACGAACGATCTTTCCAGTCTGATAATACTGTAATGGTGCATATTCGAAAAGTGCGTGAGAAGATTGAGGAGAATCCAAGGAAACCTAGATATATAAAAACAGTATGGGGAGTGGGGTATAAGATTGAAAAAGATATTTAATCCGTTTACTTATATAAGGAAAATAAGACAATTAATTGAGAAATTAGTAAAGAGCGTACGAAAGAGTATAAGGATTCAATTGATTACTACTTTTGCTGCTTGTGCGTTATTAGGAGTTTTGTCAGCAAAGGCAGCAGCACCGTTTTTTGAGAATGCGAATCGTCAAGCAACTATCGATTATCGGGCTGGTATGGAACAAATTAATCACCAAGCTCAAGGAGCGGCAAATAGTTCGGTTCATGAAAATAAATTAGAAGCTATATCAAATATGATCGAAATGGAGAACCAAAATTTAGAGCAAGGGTCTAGAGCTTTGAAGATATTGGTTACTGATGAAAGTGGTAAAGTTTTATATAAAACAAAGCAAGCGCAAGAAGAGCAAATCGATTTGCATAATACGATTCGTAATGCAGCATCATTCGCGATTAATTATACAGATGGTAGAAATGTATTTGAAAGTACAAGAAAAGAGTTTATATCTTTTTCACCTATTACTATTGAAGGAAAGAATTTGTACATGTTTGTTAGTGGAATTCCAGAGGGAGAGGTAATATATGATACGCAAGAAGGACCATTCCCGTTTTTAATTGGTGTACTTGTATTCATTTTCTCTTTCTTCTATATAACAAAGAGAAAGATGAAGCAGATTGAAGCAATGGCACAAGGCGTAAAGGAAATAGAAAGAGGTAACTTAGCCTACCGCATTGAGAAAAAAGGTGAAGATGAGATTGCAGCTTTAACGGAGAATATTAATAATATGGCAGAAGAGCTTATGAATAATATAGAAAAGGAACGTAAATTAGAAAAGCAAAAGAATGAGCTTATCACAAATGTATCGCATGATTTGCGTACACCACTTACTTCTATTATGGGTTACTTACGATTACTTCGAGATTCTAAATATGAAAATAAAGAACAACACGATGAGTATACGAGAATTGCTTTTGCAAAGTCGGAGCAGTTAAAAAATTTAATAGAAGATTTATTTGAGTATACGAAGTTAACAAATGAACAAGTTGTATTAGAAAAACAAGAAGTATGTGTAAATGAGTTGCTTGAGCAATTAATAGAAGAGTTAGTACCGCAAGCGGAAGAGCATGGACTTACTTTTGTTAAGAAGTTTCCTGAGGAACGTGCTTATGCATCGATTGATTCGGAAAAGATGGTTCGTGTATTTGATAATTTACTAATGAATGCAATTAAGTATAGTAAAGATGATGGAGAGATAAAAGTTTCTCTTCAAAGGCAGCGTAGGGATATACAAATTGTAATTGCGAATCATAGTGAAGAGTTTACAAGAGAAGAGTTAGCGAATTTGTTTGAACGTTTCTATAAGAAGGATCAATCTCGAAGTAGAGTAACGGAAGGGTCGGGACTCGGTTTAGCGATTGCGAAAAGTATTGTTGAGTTACAAGGTGGTAGTATTCGAGCGGAATATAGGGATGGCACTATTCAATTTATCGTCTCGTTACCAATTATAGAAAAATAATAAATGAATAGAATGATATGTGATAAAAAGGCTTATTTTAAAAGAAATAAGCCTTTTTATATTTTTTATAAAAATATATTGACGATTAGAGCTTAGAGGTGTAATATAGAACAAGTCGCCGATGACAATAACGTCGTAAGCGACAAACGAAATGAAAAACTTAGTTGACATTGAAAGATGAAAATGTTAACATAAGGAAGTCGCAAATGAGCGGCCAAGTAGTTCTTTGAAAACTGAACGAAACAAACAACGTGAAACGTCAATTTTTATTTTAGATGCTAGACAAACTAACTTTATTGGAGAGTTTGATCCTGGCTCAGGATGA
>NZ_JBQXON010000031.1:0-15846 GCF_052646455.1 Bacillus cereus group sp. Bce041 | reverse complement strand
TACTATTGTAAGGTCGGCATCCAAATGACCCAAATAAATACCCACGCCAAGAAATAAAACTACAAAGTATTTCTTGGCACCTTTTACATAAAACAAATAAATTATTAAAAAAGTACAAACCCAATTAAAAATTTACACATATAATGTATCCTACCTCTCTTATCAATTTAAAAAGGGATTTATTTTATATAAATCCCTTTTTAAGTATTTAAATACCTAATATAATCTACATAACATAATAATTCCTAAAAACAAAATAAGATAAGAGCCCTCCCCTCTTATCTTTTACTTATATTTATTTCAAGTATTATTAACCCACGCGTCGAACACTAATAACATCTAGGCTTGTCACATTAAGTGTCCCAGCAGCATCTACCCAAACAAGAAATCCATCCTCTACACGAATAAATACGCCTGTTCCATCTATCGCAGTTCCGCCTGAAAAAACTGTAATTCTGTCACCTTCTCTTAAACCATTTAATCTTCTATTTCCCATCTCGCTCACCTCCTCATGGTTCCTATTTCTTCAATCTCTATTACATTTAATACATTTACATTATTTTCAAGTGCTATTAAACTACACGCCGTACACTAATAACGTCTAGGCTTGTCACATTAAGTGTCGCAGCAGCATCTACCCAAACAAGAAATCCATCCTCTACACGAATAAAGACGCCTGTTCCATCAATCGGACCTCCACCTGAAAAAACTGTAATTCTGTCGCCTTCTCGTAAACCATCTAATCTTCTATTCCCCACTTCGCTCACCTCCTCATGGTCCTATTTCTTCAAGTTCTATTGCATTCAACACATTTACATTATTTCAAGTGCTATTAACCTACGCGTCGAACACTAATAACATCTAGGCTTGTCACATTAAGTGTCCCAGCAGCATCTACCCAAACAAGAAATCCATCCTCTACACGAATAAAGACACCTGTTCCATCTATCGCAGTTCCGCCTGAAAAAACTGTAATTCTGTCACCTTCTCGTAAACCATTTAATCTTCTTCGACCTTCGAGATTTCTCAGTTCTCTTACTTCCTCACCACGTCTTCTTCTTCGATTTCTATTACATACATCACATTCACATCTACGTTGAAAAGACATTTAACATACCCCCTTTTCCCTAAAAAATTTATTTGCATTATATATTATGAAAGAAATAAATTAATTGATTAGACTTACTTCCTCTATCAAACATCCAATTCACTAATTCATAAAAAAAGTTCACTAATTTTAACAATTGTACAAGCCATTTTGTATTACCTGCATACATTAACAATGAGATGATTAACATCTTACTATACTCCAAATCCCAAATTACCTGTTCGTTAGCTATCTTTAAAAAATAGAAAAAAGGTCAGTTAAAAACTGACCTTTTTTCTATTTTTTAAAGATATATATTTTGCAAATTAAAAACCCCTTACTTATAAATACATATATTATATAGTGCTCCAACACACTACTAAATAAAACTCCACTAACAAAGAAAGAACTTATTTTCTATCTGTCAAGAATTTAGGTTCTTTTTTATCGTTATATATCCTTTTATATTAATTATAAATTTTTAATTCCTTTCCATATAATCGATTCTATGCCCTTTATTTAGCATTTCCTTTACCATGACAGTTCCTCACATCCTTAAAGAACTTTTACAGTATGAAAGCTAGGGTTCTGCAACTTCACCTAGGGTATCACCACAATTCTTTTTAACAATTTACTTGTTTTCTGCACGAAACTAACATCACTAGCAGAATCTCGTAAGATATTTAGAGAGAAGAAACTTTGAACTTCTTAAATGTATAGTTGTATTTCATCAGATATAGATATTATTTTTTTAGTTTTATAGATATAAAAATATTATGGATGAATTATCTCGCGTCGTCCTATAGTAACCCTAATAAGCATAAATCCTGACGATTGACTTGGATTTTTAACTCTTTGTTATTGAAAATATAGTCCCGTATTTTGTCGAAAGAAAATAAAAAAAGAGAGATTCCGCTTATAGGAAGGTCATTGATCTAGAATTATGATAAGTACAAGCATTGTAAAGAGGTATATACATAAATGAAAAACATGTTCTTTTGATTGGAGCAGCATTTGATCCGAATTTACTGTATCCTACATTGCCACCTAGCCCTCCATTCTCTTTACCCACAGGACCTTTTATTGGAGTTATATTAATTACTGCTGATAATTCAATAACGGTTGGTAATGCTGGTGTATATGCTGTAACGTTTACGACAGGAGTTAGTGTATCTGGAGAAAATTCAAGAATTCTTATTATAAATTTTACGATAAACGATACTGTTAATTTTCTTTCTCAAATACGAATCAATCTGGATTAGGGCAATAGAAATATAGCATCAAAAACAGTTTTACTTTCATTAAACCAAGGGTATGTTCTTCGAGCATTAATTAGACTTTCTGCTGGACTTATTTTTATTGGTGAAGCATCATTTCTTATTGAAAAAGTTGGCTAACATAAAAAAAGAGATCCGATTGGCTTTCTTTTTTCATTTTTGAGACCAATCAATTCCTTAGCTTGATAGCGATGTGATGCAACTCCTATTACTCAAAAATCCTATCGATATATGACATAAGCTCATTTTAGAAAATTCCTTATCAAAAAGAAGCATATATGATGAGGAGGACATATTTTAAACTATATTCCATTGGAAAGGTGCGGAAACGTATATGAATTTACATTCCAAGAAAAATTTTATTATAACAAGTACGCCTTATTTCCCACATATTAATTTATCAGGAATTCCCAAAGTAACAAGAATATCTCCATGCTTTTCTAAAACTCCAAAAACGAAAAAAACGAAAAAAAATCCAAAATTACCTAAATCGAAAATATTGTGCTTTAAACAATTTATAGAGCATAAAATCCAGTTAGTTCCTCCTGCCCAAAAAGGAACCATCAAAGTAAATAGACAAATATTTACTACGATTGAAAAGGTGTGTTCAGAAGTAGTCATTATTTCGGGATTTATTCGTAAGACTATTACTTATACAGCTTTAGCTTATAACAAAATAATTCCAAACTATAGAATTCATAGTAACGTGCCCTTTAAAGGTCTTATAGAATCAAAAGATATTAAAGAGGAACATCAATTTAGCATCGTCGAAGAAAAAATACTTGGCAATGTTTTTACAAGTGAAGCTAACTTTGAAAATCCAAAGAAATTTCAAGCATACCAATCACCCTTTGCTTTCGATTTTATAGAGAAAGATGCTGTAAAAATTTATATAAAAATGAGTACTTAGTAATTACTGTTCTTTCTAACATAACTTGTTATCTACTGAAAAAGCGTGTATAAGCATCCGCAAGGTTGCGAACAGACCACTGAATCGCAATACTATCCACTTCTTTTAGCCAAACAAACTCTCTCTTCATGGCAGGTAGTTTGGCAGAGCATGTACTATAGGTCAATCCTTTTCCTGTCTCTTTATATGCGTGATCCCATAAAGATAGGAAATGATTGAATACAAAGCGAGAACAACCAATCGTTTTGTTGATTAGAATTGCTTGTGCTTGATTTGGATAGATACGAAACTTTTAGACTTTATCAATCATCATTTAATTCACCTTCATTTCGGTATATGACTATCCCGAACCGAACCAAACATACATTCTATTCGTAGCGAAGTAACACTTTCTGTATGTCGAACAATTAAGATGGCTTCCTTCCATCCCTTGTTCGAAGCCAATTCATCTCCCACCTACTCACTAGTTTATGACCCTTCACCCGAAGGATTCTTCTTCGCTAAAATGATAAATTAAAATCTAATGGTAAAGAGAAATTCACTTTTTATTTTTTAAAAAATAAGAAGTGAGTTTTCCGTCTATTATTAATGATAATATTTAATTTTTAACACTATAAATGTTAGTCGAGCATATATTATAGTATTGGAATTGGTTTCACTCACTTATTTCAATTTTATAGTTTCCATTTAAGAACATCAACGGACATTGGTGTTCTTTTTAAGTGGGTTGACCTTGTAAAATAAGAAGTTTTCTGAGTTAAAAATTTATAAAACAAAGAAGCACTCAAAATGAGTGCTTCTTTGTTTTATCCTAGTACTTGTACTTGTTGTACTTGTAAAACTTTTAAAGTAAGGTCTAGTACAATTTTTTCACGAAGAGTATCAAATGGTTCGTTTAATTCTGTTGGACAAGGGGAAAAGTCTAATTCAAAAAATTGAGCACTGACTAATTCACAATATGGTTGTTCGTTATAAAAAACTGCATTTTCGAAAAAGTATTTGTCTAGACGTGGTAAATCACCATTTTTAGGATTAATAAAGTGCGATGTTGTGTCTGAAGAAGAAGCTACTAAAGCTAATGATAGAAAATCATCTTCCGTCAGATCTGCAAACCCACTAAAATTAATATTAGCGATACGATCAAATAAAGGTGCGTTACACTCGCTAGATGCATACTCAATGTTTTTACGAATATATCCTTGTACAAATAATTTTGCTCTTGTAACTCGGCGATAAGGTGTACCATCTACTGGAGTGAATGCAACAGGAACTAACTTACATTGTGTTAAAAATACGTTTTTTAACACACGTTTAATTTCAACTGCTGGAGGATCTAATGGAACATCCGATTCTACAACAATTTGAATTGTTCTTTCTGCTAATACAACTGGGATTTTTACAATCGGTGTTCCTGGCGTAGTAATTGGTGCTGCAGCTGCATCACTTAATGGTGTTTGAGTTTGTCCTACTGCCTGACAAGGTACATTGATTGGGCATTGTTCGCTCATATTATCTAATCTCCTTTTAAAATCACTTTAAATTTTTTAAAACTTTTCAATGACAATATATTCGTTTTTTTTATTGATGTATAAGCTTGTATAATAGGTTTTCAATTTTTTTTTATGTTTTGTAGATATTTTATTAGCTTTCTCATTAAAATTTTAAAAGTTGCAGGTTTTAGGTTAAAAAAATGAGTAAGTTAATTTAACCTACGATCTTAACAGCATGGATGTTAAGCTGTGCGTTAATTTAAAAACAGCTCTTTATAATATCCTTTGTAAAATTTTTACATAATTATACATTTAGGTTGAACTTGAGTCACTTCACCCTTTAAACATGTAACAGAATAAGGAAATCAATCATAGAAGTTAGGATTTAGTTAATATAGATCCGCCTATTATGACTATTAAAAGCATCACAAAAAACAGGAATTTTTTATCCAACCTCTTTATTTACAACTACAAATTTAGACCTCTTCCACTTCTTTACTATCTTCTTTTCCTCTTCCCTCATACTAATCACTGACTGTGAACTACCCGCCACTTAACGTCCTAACCAACCATCTATCTCATTTGCGGTGTACACTATCTCCATTCCTGCCATAGCACTACCCCACCTCCTATAAGGAAAATTCAATACGCCTAGTTTCTTTTCCGTTTCTAATAAGTTTGCTTGCTACATCTTATTAATTTCTTATATTCTAGTCCAAAAATAAAATATGAAATACATAAGCATTTTATCGCCATCTCTACAAATGCTAATGATGCAATAGGAACGATAAAAACGGAAGATTTCGCCACAACTAGGATAAGTGCACCCACCGTCCATATAACACAATGATTGATTATAAAAAAGAAGCTATGTTGAAGATTCTTCAACATAGCTTCTCTACATTTCATTATTATCGACTAAATCTAAGAGCTGTTAGAGTATTTACTCCTTGTACAAATAAATTAGGATTTCCTACAGTTACTCGAACTTGGTATCTAACATCAAAAAGTTGAGTTGTTGGAACATCTACATGTGAAAAAGGAGTTTGGATTTGATCATCATCACCCTCATTATCAATTTCAAATACTTGTGTATAAATGACCTGAGGTGTTCCTGATAATGGAGATGTTCTTGTAATAGTTAATGTAACTGTTGAAAATATATTATTATTGTTATTTAGACTGACGATACCACTCAGCCATACACGGTCCCCTGTATTTATTTTATCAAAATTTACTGTTAATATTGTAAGTGGTGCCGCTGGAGCAGGAGGAACAAGTATAGGAGTAGTAATTAATCTTTCGTCATATTCAAATTCAATAGATTCTTTATTATGGCTATGACAAGATGAACCTTTATAGTACTTGTAATCGCCTTCACCACAAGATGAACTTTTATAATATTTGTATTTTCTATCATAATAGCTTCCTATTGTAATCACCCTTTCTAAATTAGAATATATAATTCTATATAATTTATTCATGCAAAAAAAAATAGATTGTACTATATCCTATTGAATCTATAAAGGTTTCAAAATTTATATAAAAGGTGCGATACTCTGTCATTTGCAATTCAAGACTTCTAAATGAGTTTTAATCAAACCTTATTTCAAAATTACATAAACAAGTAAACGTGGATTAAAGAAAAAAAGAGTAAGGAGTGAATTGGTTGTTCACTCCTTTGAATTATAAACATAGAGGTCCGTTTAGCTTTGAATTAAAAATTGATAAAAAATTGCTTTAAGCCTTATTTAATAAAAAATGTCAGGAATTAAGTAGCATAAAAAACTTTCATGTATAAGTTTCTGAAATGAGTTAGTAGCGAATTGTTAACCAATATCATTTATTGCTTTCAATGAATATCAATTTTCATTTTTTCTAGCGCCTGTATATGCCCATCAAGATACTATATTGAAAACACCATAACAATTTAAACATATTATTTCACTTTTTGAATGAGTAATTTTTTAGATTGAAAAAGAAATAAACTTTGTTCTTTTCTTTTTATGTAAAATACTCTAGCTTTGCATTAGGAAAGAACTGTTTCATATATGAATACAGATATTTTTTTATATCCTCTTCTTCCTTTTGATAAATGTATTTTCCAATTCCCCCCCATTTATATCTTCTTTTCTCTTAATCTAATTCTAATTTTGTCATCGGATAGTTTTTTTATCACTCTCTTAGCTGATTTTGTAAAACGATGTTGAATAAATTCAAATGTTTCTCCAGGCTGTAGTTGCTTCAAAATCTGTTTCACATCAATTTGTATATGTTCCGATTGTTTCTTAATTGTACCGTTTTTAAAGTATTCTGGGTTTGGATTTTTCACATATACATTCGTGTTTAATTTCAAGCGAGAAATATAGTATGTACCTCGTTGATCCATTTGATCTAAGTTCTCCAATAAAAAGCAACCCAAATCGCGAATACATAACTCTCCTGGTCGTAAGGTATCTAAGCACTCCGTACCAAATGTTTTGTCATTATTTTTGCCAGGTCCCACTTGAAAATCAAGAAATTTTCCACTATGTAAATCATATTGATACCCGCTGTTTAAGCCCATCCTCCAGAGCCTGGATATATATTCTCTAAAGCATTTGGCACTTGAAATACGGTGGCATCTAGGATACGGATTCGCTCAAAATATGAAACAACTTGATTTTTAAACGACTCTATTGTTATATCTTTAAGTACAGTGAAGTATCTTATATCGAAAATTAAATAACTATATTTTAACCCCGTTCTAAATTTAGAACGGGGTTATGCTTGTTTTAGGTTTTAAAATTAAATAACTTGATTGTCTTTTTACAATAAAATCTTTCTACACTTTTTTATTACTTAACTAAATCTAATTTCTCTTATTTAAATTTCTAATTACCTTATTCAAAATTAAAAAGAAACAATATATTACACATTTTATTATGAACAAGATTATCATTTAATTTACCATAATATTTTAACTATACAGTCTATATACAATTAATTCTTTTTAATAAATCATTTTCTTATTTTAGATTTTCTTGTTTTGGCACGATTTTAATAGATTTCTTACTAATCCGTATAAGCATGCCAAAAGAGAGAAAGATAAAAAAACCGCCAAATAGAGCAAATACAACGGTAGGCTTAAAATGTGCTAATAATAATCCCGAAACAATTGGTCCGACAGCCATTCCCATATATCTAATAAAGTTAAACATTCCCATTGCACTTCCCCTATTATGTTCAAATTCATTTGCAATCATAGTAGCAAATAAAGGAGTGAGGATACCAATTGATATTCCGTGGAGAATTAAAGCAACTGTTACACCAATTAAAGTATTCGAGTGTGTCACAGCAAATAATATTACGCTTAAAGCTAAGGATACATTTCCAGTTATAAAAAGTTTTTTTTGTGAAATTTTTGATTGAATTTTTTTAAAGGTCATACTGCCAATTATTAAACTTATAGCCATTGGTAAGTAAAGTAAACCCACTACCTGTAAACTTAATTGATAATGATCTGTTAATAAAATTGGTAAGTAAACAATGAAGGAGAAATAAAGAAAAAATGCAAAGAAACTTAATATTAATATGGAGCTTCCCACTTTGCTTTTAAATATAGAAGCATAGTGAGATATAAGTGTTTTCCCACTCAATTCTTTTTTACTTCCTACACGATCATTAGGGAAATATATCCAATTAGTTACAAATAGAATTACAGATACTGCTACAAGTAGCCAGAAAACACCTGGGTAATTATATTTTTCCCCAATAAAACCTCCTAGCACTGGTGCAACAGCAGGTGCAATGGATAACATGGTTTGATATGTACCCATTGCACTTCCTCGTTGTTCTCCTTGAAATACAGTACCAATTGTAGTTGCAGCAATAAGTGGTATTGCAGCTGTCCCTACAGCCTGTAAAATTCTACATATTAAAAATACTGTAAAGTTACTTGTAATGGCACAACCAATACTCGCGATAATCGTTAAAATAATACTCGGAATAAGAATAGTCCTAGCACCTTTAAAATCAATTATAGAACCAAAAACAATTTGCATAATTGCCGTAATAAAAATAAACATGGAAACGGAAAGGTTAACCATTGTTATAGATACTTGGAATGAATCCCGAATTATGGGGATTATTGGAGAATATATATTTTGATTTAAAGAAGCGAAAAAAGCACTAATACACAACAAATATAAAAGAAAAGAAGCACTTGATTTAACACGGTTCATGCTATCCCTCCTAAAAGCTTATTAATAATTAGCTAATTTATTTAAGTTATAATAAATTTATTTCCCCAACATTTTATCGTTTATATTTTGTAAAAACTTCAATATTGCATTTTGTTCAATTTCAGAAAATGAATCAACGAACTGATAAAATTCATTTTCTTTCTGGTCATGAATTTTCTGATGTAATTCACAAAGTGATTGTCCTGCCGGAGTAAGTTGATAATATACCTCCTTTTTGTTATCAACTGACTGAAAACGAGTGATTAAATTTTCTTTTATTAATTTGGTGTTAATTTTTGTGATATTCGCTTTAGATAAATTCATTTTCCTTGCAATTGTAATATTATTTATTGGTTGATTCTCACCAATACAGGCAATTACGTGTATACTTGTCATATTTGTCGGTACATGTTCTATTTCTTCCATTTTTGCTTGCTTAAAAAAAGTCTCAATATCTTTATCTGCCTTTTGTTCATTGAGATGTAACAAATGTAGATAATTATCGTAAATTTTCTGTTTTATGCCCTTATTCATTTAAATGTTTCTACCCTTCTTTGTCTTTTTGTTTACCGGTAAACTATTTTGATTTTATATCCTCATTTAGCAATTGTCAATTGCTAAATTGGTATTTAACTAATTATGTAAGAACCTTTAATGTATCTATTTTTCATAATTTACCCTAATAAAGTCTTATTATATTAAAGAGTTAGTTTCAATGCATAAAAGTCCTTTTTTAAATTGTTGACCTGATTATTGTTTACTGGTAAACTTTATATTGTTAATCGGTAAACAATAATTCTAGATAGGGGAAATTATTATGACAAATTTTGTCCATGACCAAACCTTAAAAGCTATTGAAGACTTTGTCATAACAAGAGAAAAGAAAAAATATGCATCTCAAGAGATGATAAAAGAATTAGTTAGTGAATATGAAAATATAAATAAAAATTGGACTCTAACGCAACTACATATTGTTTCGGTTATTCATGAGAGTAAGCAACAAATGAATAACACTCTACTATCTATGGAACTTAATATTTCTAAAGCAACCATCTCTAAAGCTATTCGCGTTCTTATTGATAATAAAATTTTATTGACGCATCAAAATACAGATAATAAGAAGGAAATCTTTTATACTTTAACTGATAAGGGAATACAGTTAGCCATTGTTCATAAAAAATTACACAAAATTGCACATGAGCGTTACAGTGAGTTATTCCAACAATTTAATGATTCCGAGTTACAAGTTGTAACAAAATTTTTAGAAGCATGGAAACAATGTATTTAATTTTTTGTTATATCAACTTAGAAGGTATATATGTTGACCTTCTCATAAAAATAGAAAAACTAAGGGGTTTTAGCCCCTTAGCAAAAATTGAATTATATTAATAACTAAAATAACAATGTTTTTTTAAACTAACTTATCAAAAAGAATAGGCATAGAAATAGGTCCACGTGTATAAAGCCCTTTTTCAACATATTGAAAATCTTCTTCTAATTTAATGTTTTTCATATTATCTAAGACTACATTTACAACTATTTCAATTTCTGATTTTGCAAACGCTGCACCTACGCAATTATGAATACCTGATCCGAATGCAAGATGTCTTGCAGCACCACTAAATGCCTTTTTAATATCAAGATCCGGACGATAAATGTTGAATTCATCAGGTCTTTCAAATGCGTTAGGGTCACGGTTCGCTGCACCAATCATACAAAATACCGTAGTTCCTTTAGATAGTTGAATACCACTTATTTCCGTATCTTTTGACAATTGACGAGGAATCAATTGCACTGGTGGATTGTAACGTAAAGTTTCTGCAATAGCTAATGGTACTAATGAACGATCATTTAATACATCTTGTAGTTGTTTCGGTTGGTTAATTAAATTATAGATTAATAAAGCAAGAGTCTTATCACCAGGTTCTGTTGCAGCTAATAATATATTTAAAATCAATGCTAGAATATCAGTATCAGTCATAGCTATTCCTTCATATTTAGCACTGCATAATTTAGAAATTAAATCTTCCTGTGGGTTTAATCGTCGCTCTTTAATAATTGGTTCTAAATAATTAGCTAACTGTTCACTGCACCAAAGAGAATGTTTTTTTGCCTCTGGTGGTTGATTTATACTGGTAATAAACTCAGCTACACCGCTATGCCATTCTCCTATCTTCTTATGATCTTTCTTATCTAATCCAATCATATCCATTGTTACATAAACAGCAAATGTTCTGCCAAAATCATTAATTAAATCTACCTTTCCATTTGGAAGGTGTGGAGATAGTAAATCTTCTGCATTCTTTTTAATTAAAGGCATTAATTTTTGTAAAGCATCTCCCATAAAACTTCTTAAAACAATTTTTCTTTTCGCTACATGCTCTTTTCCACGCATTTGTGCTAATACTGGTCCACGCATTACTGGTTCAGCACGTTCAGCTAATGATTTTGTTGTAAATGTTTCAGTATCATTCAATATATTACGGACATCTTGATATCTGCTAATAAAATAACTGTCAATCTCAGGTTCATAATGTACTGGGTCATTCTGACGTAGGTATGAAAAATACTTATATGGATCTTCTTGAAATTCCTCTGTTAATATATTTACCGTTTGCATAGTATTTGACATATTACTTCCCCCTTGTATTGGATACTTACTATTCGCTAAGATAAATCTTCTATTTCTTGTACCATTAAATATCCTTGATTTGGTTTCATCTTGATAGAAAAATCATTTCTAACTATCTGTTCACCAAGTTCCCATGGTTTATGATAAACAAGTACAGTTTCTTGTGTTCCTAAAATTTCAGCTCCGCCAATGAAAAATGGAAGTTCTGCAATTACATATTCTACTGCAATATTTAGCATGTCATTTGATATTTGATCAATATCTATATTGGTACCCTTTGCCCTACCTAGGATGGCTGCGTGTGACATTTCTAAGCAAGCATTTCGAAAAGGAGTTTCGTTTAAAAAAATATGTTCCGCTTCTGCTCTCATGCTGTTATATGCATAATTATCATTAAAATCAGAAAAAGTATGAATAGAATTTACGTTACCACCATGCTCTTTAAGTGCTTTTTCAGCTGACCTTCTATTCCGTGATACTTCTTTTCTTACTTTTCTTTCAGCCTTTCCTTTTGGTGTTCCCAATGCTTCAAGCAAATTTGCAGCTTCTTTTCCAGCTAATAAAACACTAACATCATCAAATGTGTGTAATGCCCATTCAATAAGTTTATTAATATATTCATCTGAGAATCTACTATTAAACGGACTAATACCTATTAAGGCATGGTTACTACGTTTAAATATTTCAGCGCAATTAGTAGATAAGGGGTGAGAAATAAATTTTCGAACATTTCTTACCGCTATAGAATGTGTCATACAATCATCCCTTTATTTTTTTATCAATATAAACTATTTTATTAATTTTTAGTCATTGAGAATACATCGCACTACATATATTAAGAGATAGAAAAAGTTACCAAATATGAATACTAAATAAAAAGCTCCTTATAATGTTCACCGGTGAACAAAAATAATTCTATATCGCAAATGTTTATTTGTCAATATAGATTATTCTGAAAAATAACTAAAACAAAAAAACTTATATTTTTATGAATATTTTTGTGAACATTTTAAAAATTATAATAAACATAATACAAATGTTTAAACATTATACATGCATTGCAGTTTGGATAGATTAAATAATTTCACAAAAATAATTTATTATTTTTATATAGTTTTAATTGTACCTAGATTAAAACTGAGCAGTATATAAATACAAAGTTAATTGCTTTCTCCGTTTTCCGAACTAAGCGATTCTCTGTATACCGAAAATATATTCCGTACTTTTTTATTTAACCACATGATAAATACATTTATTACTTTAAGAATATTGTAGTTTTTCATAAAGTTTGTCCATATTCTAACTCTGTACAAAAAATACGAAATTTTAGTTTTTATATTTTTTTAAAACCTTGATTTTTATAAGAATCTACATATTTATTTAATTTTGGATCCCTTGAGGAAATGTAAATATATTACACGGATCATACTCTTTATTTATTTCCTTTAAACGTTCGGAGTTTTCTCCGTAGTAAGCGCACATATAATCTTTTAATTCGCTATAGGGAAAATTTATAAAAGAACCATTTGTAATAGTTTTTATATAGCTAAATCGCTGTTCAACCCATTTAACATTATCTTTTTTAAACATAGGCTCTTCCCATATAGATTGAATCCCCAAAATATAGTGAGCATCTCGGTAAAAAAATGCTGTATCGTTCTTATTTATATCATTTACTTTGCCCCCAAGAGCATAGAGGCTTATTGCTGCAAAGATACTGCCCCTTGGTCTATCCTGAATAAGATGGATTATATTTTCAATTTCCTGATCATTATAATATCTATGGACAAATCTTCCTGTAGATTTAAATTGTTCTGATTTAGGATAAGATGCTTCAATTTTTTTCATTGCATCTAAAAAGCCAATATACTCCAAGTTAGTTGTTCCTCCCTCTATACAAACTAATGATTGCAAAATATCCCTTGCTTCTTCTGGAGTCCCGTAAAATATACCTCGTCCATATATGGCTAATCCTTCGTTAGCAGAGTTATATAAACTAACCCCAAGTGTAATCCTATAATCCAGGTCCACTAACCATTTTTGCCATTTTTGTAAGAAAGCTCGCTGTATTTCTGGTGATGCTTTGGGCCAATATATTTCAATTAATGTAATTTTATCGACTTTGGGAGGTATTTTAAATGTCATTGAAACAATAACACCAAAGTTCCCACCACCACCTCCTCTACAAGCCCAAAATAGATTGCTATGACATTTTTTATTCGCTACAATTAACCTGCCTTTATAATCTACTAACTCAATTTCTATTAAACTGTCACATCCAAGTCCAAAATTTCTACAAGAATATCCCCAGCCACCTCCTAATGTGTATCCTGATACTCCCACAGTAGGGCACGTACCTCCTGGGAAGGGATACCCTTTAGAGGAGATAAAATCATAAACTTGTTCATTTCTGGTCCCCCCCTGTATTTTTAATATTTGTTTTTGGGGAGTAAATTCTAGACGGTCCATTTTACTTATATCAATAACAATAACGTTATTGCCCACAGAATATCCCTCATAATGATGGCCACCTGAACGTATGCGAATATCCACTTGTTTTTTCCTTGCCCAAATAATTGCATTACTTACATCATACTTTGTATAGCAATAAACAATAATGAGTGGAAACTTTTGTACAGAGCGATTCCATTCTTGCCTCGCCTTTTCATACTCACAATGTGATTTTGTAACAACTTTCCCTGTTAGTCCTTTGAGATTCAATTTACACATTATTATAAGCACCTTCCATTTCAAGATAGAACTTATCATTTTTATAACTAGTGTATGATACTGTCATATATAAGTGATTTTCAAGAAAATAATCATCAACAGGATTCTAAATATAAAAATGCTAGGTTTATTTGAACACCTGCCATATGATAACTCTTAGTACTTGATTAAGTTCCATTGCTTTGCATAACTTATATCTATGCCTCTTGAATAAGAAATATTAAAACATCTTAATAAACAAATTATCCATTTGCCTAAATTGTTAATTAATGTTCTAAAGGAAAGAACGCATAAAATACAAAAAGATGTCAAAAAATTATGACCATATTTATTCAGTTTCGTTTATCCTATTAATTATACTTGTTTGTAGTAGTGTGATTATCATAGGAGCTACAGGAGGAACATATGGTGTGTTTTTATTGTTAACAATTTTACTTAATGCACGTATTACGAAAGAATCTCAAAAAAAGTATGAGCACTATTCTAATAAAGGGCGTATTTAAAATTATACATATCCTAAAAGGAACTTTATATAAATTATTTTTAGCAAAGTAGAAATAGAAACCGTACCCTATTAAAATGTTATTTCAGTTCCTATAATGAATTATCCTTCTAGCATATTTATAAGATTTATATCATATATTTGGAGAAAGAATGCAAATTAGAAAGGAGTCTTTTAGAATGAGTTATTCGGAAGGAAATGACTTGAGTGAACAACATATGGTAAGTACGCCTAATCCCTACGTATATCAGACATTACAATCAGTAATTGGTAAATATGTGGTTATTGAAACTGTAAGAGGTAATGTAAGAGGACAGTTAAAAGATGTGAAACCAGATCATTTGCTCATTGAAGATACGGCGCCATATATTGTACGCATTCAACAAATTGTATGGATTATGCCAAAGCAATAATCAAATTTATAAAAAATTAATGTCATAGTCCACCAAGTAAAAACACAAGGTTTTATCTCTGTGTTTCTTCAAATTTCCGTTTTTGAATATATGCTTGAGCATGAATAAGTTCTTCCTGAAGCTCTTTTAATTCTTTTGTAGATTCGGATTCAATAGCCATGTAAGTAGTAACTAAACTAATCATCATATCCATCTTCTCTACTATATTTTGAATGACTTGTTCAGATTGATCTTTTTTAGGATGTTGTATTGCTATTAATACATTCTCTATATAATTGTTCTTTCTTTGCTGGATATCATAAATAAACTGTTTTGTGTTTGAGTTCATTTGTTTTCCCTCCGTTTTGGATATATCTTCATTCTATCATATTTGGATAGAAAATATTGAATGGGCCGTTCTTACTTGCAACATTCATTGGTTAAAGGGATTGTCACAAATGATTTTGGTGAAGAACTCAATTTTGAACTACTCCCACTTTCACTTCGTTTAGAAGTGAGGGATTCCTAAGTAAAGAGTTCTATCGAACTCTAATTGATTAGGCTAACCCCGCAGTCCTTGCGGTTAGAAGCCTTATCGCTTCA
>NZ_JBQXON010000030.1:0-17824 GCF_052646455.1 Bacillus cereus group sp. Bce041 | reverse complement strand
AGGTGGTTGGCAATCATATTGAAGAACAATGCAAGTACCAGGAGTTAATGTTCTTAAGAATTGTAATAACTCTGGATTATTATTCACCTGTCTAATGTTTTCTTCTTTTCGGTGATGATCTCTCCGATCATCACATCTATTGAAATCACAAGCTCCACCAAAACCAAAACCCATAAAATTACCCCCTTTCGTTCGTCAGTATATCTTATGCTCGTCTAGAAAGGATGGTGTGAGTATAGGAGTCTAGTTAAGTGTGGATTTTTATTTAGATATGAAATTTATTTAATAAGAATTTTTTATAAATTATTTTCAATAGTCTTCTTCGCGGTAATGGAGAAGGCGTGGAAGTAGAAAGCAATCAAATGGTGGAGCAGTTTTGTTTTAATTCTGATAATGATAAATGTAAATTTGATTGTTTGATATGAATTAGATTCCTCTTATTGCCTCATTTAAATCAGAAGATGTTTTGATACTTTATTAGAGTCAGAAAAATCTTCTGATGTTTTATTAAAAGCAAAATTGTCCCTCTAATGCCGCTTTAGAGTTAAAGAAATATTATTCTTATCATACAGAGTGAATAGTTCTAGCGATAATTTTGCAGAAGTAACAAAAAACATTAGAGAACTGTTATAGGCTTATCAGTTGCTTCATTTACGTACTGTATTATTTTTAGAAGGAATCCATATCAAAGGCATTATAATGATTGTGAGATGAAATTTAGTTATTGTTATTGGACCAAATGTAGAAGTAACAAGTAATTCAACCGATAATACTATACGTTTTCCGAACAAAATTAATCTTAGACTTGAATCTATTTAAGCAATTAGTGATGTAGAATAAATTTCTCATTAAAATGCAAAAAATAGTAGAGTAACATGTAATTTTAAAATTGCTTTATATTATATAGAAAAATTAAATAAACAATGTATCAAGAATATTATCTTTTTTCTTGTTAATTCCAATATGTTTTAGATTGACATTCCTTGCTCCTTGAGCGCTGAGAGTGTTACATCTATGCATATTAAGTAATTTCAAATATAGAATAGACGTAACATCGAGAAATATTAATATATACTTTAGAATTATCTCCTATATATTGAGAAGGCGCTTAAGTAAGTTGTTTTTTGTTTACACCTTTTGAGAAGGACAAGCATATACTGGAATGTGGTGAGAAACCACTTTATATAGGAGCATCTAACAATTGTGGATGCTCTTTTCATTTGCATACAAGGAGTTGTTAAAAATATTATAATAAAGAGGCTATTCTACAAACTCCTTTTAAAGGGGCCTGCATTAAATAAAGTCAGCTTGTACATATTTTGTTCGGAGGTAGGTGTATTATAATTTTGAATTGAACAGCCCGTGTAAGTTCTATGTCTTTATTAAATGATCCTTGTTACAGAACCTTGCTGAAACAATCTTCACTTAACTCCCTAATATTTCTAATCAATTAAAGCTATCCCTGTGTTAAGAGAGGGATAGCTTCGTTTCTAAGATTTAGTTCTGCGTTAACATATCTATCGTTATGTGTACTACAAGAAGGGCAATCACACTCAAGAAGATTAAGATTTTTAACGTCTTTATATTGGTGAATGTAATTCGAACATAGCTGACTAAAAATAAACGTTTTTGATATAATTACATCTTGCTTCCCGTACCATTTTCTATTTTAATTGAGTAAGCTCGTCAGTGAAAAATGATACGTTAACCTTTTCCCCACTTTTTTATAAGTATGATTCCATATAGCAAGAAAACGATTAAATACAAAACAACTTCAAACAATGGTTCTCGCAATTAAGGCCTTTTATTCTTGCTTCTAGTAAAAACGAAAAACGTAGACTTATGCCTACCGACATTTATCTTCCACCTAAAATTGGTGTTTCACGCCTGCACATTTTCGAGAAACGGCCTTCTGTCGGAAAAAAATAACAGTAACCTTTGCAACAAAACGGTTTGTATTGAGTATTAAAATTCCTCTATTAACATATTTAAAGCTTTTGACTTTATCCTTTCATATTCCATAGCTCCAGCAAGTTCTTCAGCAAGTAATGGTGATTTTCTGACGTATTTTTCACGAATCACATCATACAATTCGTAAGGAAATAACATATCAATAAACATAATTTTCTTCTGCTCAGCTGTTAAAGGGGAAACTGACTCATATGCGTTAATCATAATTTGAAATTGATCTGCATTCCAAACACCAGTTGTATCTAGGAGAGGAATAATCATTTTACGCAAGTCTCGAATAGGGAGATCGTAAGAAACTGTATCTAAATCAATTACCCAAATTTGATTACTTGGATCTAATAAGGAATTTCCTGTTCCATAATCTTGATGACATAAATTAGGGAATTCTTTTAATTCGTCAGTCCATTTTGTATATTCAGATTCCAATAGTCTTTGGTGTGTGTGTTTTGCTTCTGAAATGAAAGCGTCGATTTCAGTCAAGTACAATTGTGAGAATGGGTCATCCGGCATAGTTGCGGATAAAGTTTTCCAAATCTCCATCTGTTGAAATCTTTTAATGTAATGATTGGGCCAACGTCCCAGTTTTGTAAAGATAGGTATGCCTGGTGGCGGTTTGTAGCCAATAGAAGCTACATGAAAATCTGCTAACCCTTTCATAATCATTTCAAGGTCTTCTTGCATTGTAAGCTCAAATGGTCTTCCCTCAATCCATTCATAAACAACAAATAAAAATGGACCGTGTTTTGTATATAACTGATTCACTTTGCTTGGAATTATGCTCGGTACACGCATGCCTTTTTTTGCAAGATAATCTTGAGCGTGAATAGAAAATAAAGCTTTTTTTTCAGGGCGATGAATTCTCTTTAAGCAAAATGGTCCATCTGCAGTATGAATTTTCCATACTAAGGCTAGTTGTCCACCTTGTATTAATTCAATTGTAGTCGCTTGAATGTCCCAATGTTGAATCATTGTCTCTGCCAATGCTACTAATTTTTGCTCCTCTTCGGGCGATAATGTATACACCGCTTCTTCATTATGATTCTCCACATATACCACCATCCTTTTATACTCTCTTATTACTGTATGGTACATGACCATTTTTGCTCTAGCCATTTGCCTTTAAGAAGAAAAAGTACTAATTAACTTCAATTATAAAAGATGAAATAATGCTTGATAACTCACAAATATAAGGGTTCCTTCGTAACATATGAAGAAAGTTGTATTTTATGAAACAGGGAGGCGATTTAATGAAAATTGCGATAATATCCACTGAAAAGCTACCTGTACCAGCTGTACGGGGTGGAGCTATTCAAATTTATATAGATTCTGTTGCTTCCATTATTGCTTCAAATGGAAAAAATGTGACAGTTATTTCTATAACAGATCCTAATTTAAAATCAGAAGAAAAAAACAAAGGTGTAAGGTATATACGTTTTCCAGAAGAGGAGTATCTGCCTGATGTTATTAAACATTTGAAACAGGAAAAATATGATGTGGTTCATTTATGTAATCGTCCCAATTGGATTGCAATTTTACGTGAGGCAGCACCACAGACCAAATTCGTGTTAAGTGTGCATAATGAAATGTTTGCGTACGAAAAGATAAGTGATAAAGAGGGTGAAGCGTGTATCGCTGGTGTTTCCCAAATTGTAACGGTTAGTGATTATATCGGAAAGACAATTACCTCGCGCTTTCAAACTGCAAAAGCAAAGACAAGAACAGTATATTCTGGTGTAGATGTAAATGAATATTATCCTTCGTGGACCGCTAATGGTACAAAAGTTAAAAATCATGTTCAAAAACAGTTGAATTTGCAAAATAAAAAAATAGTTTTGTTTGTTGGACGCTTGAGTAAAGTAAAAGGTCCTCATATTTTGCTACAGGCTCTGCCTAAAATAATTGAGAAGAATCCAGACATTGTAATGGTTTTTATTGGCTCAAAATGGTTTGGAGATAACAATGTAAATAATTATGTAAAACATTTATATACTTTAGGTGCAATGTTTCCAGAACATGTAGTATTTATTAAATTTGTTAAGCCAAAGGATATATCAACACTTTATGCTATGTCAGATATTTTTGTTTGCTCTTCACAGTGGCAAGAGCCTCTTGCTAGGGTGCATTATGAAGCAATGGCAGCGGGTTTACCAATTATCACAAGTAATCGAGGTGGTAATCCTGAAGTTATTGAAGAAGGAAAAAATGGGTATATTGTCAATGACTTTGAGAATCCGGATGCATATGCAGAAAAAATAATTAATCTATTAAATAACGAAAATAAAAGAAAACAAATAGGGAAATATGGACGTGCGAAGGTCGAAAAAGAATTTAATTGGAACCGAGTTGCTATGGATTTAATGAGAGTGTATGAGGAAGTTTTATAAAATTTAAGAGGAGGGTGAAGAAAGTTGGAAGAAACAACTGGATTAGAAAGTGAACATTTAAAAAAAGTCCTTAGCTTTTATCCATTTGAAGTAAGTAATATCATTTTACAATCAAGCAGAAGTGGGAGAACAATGTGGGAAGTTGAAACAGAAGAAGGATTAAAAATATTAAAACAAGCACATATGCATCCAAAAAGGATGCTGTTTATTGCTGGGGCACATTTACATCTCCTTCAAAATGGATTACCAATTACAAACATTCATAAAACAAAAAGAGGAGGATTTTGTATTGGATCTGATGAGTATGCGTATGTATTATATGATAAGCATCAAGGGAAAGAAGTCATATATTATAATAAAGAACAATTAGAGAAGGTACTCATATATGCGGGTAAATTTCATCAAGCATCAGAAGGCTATATTCCGATGCAAGAAAGTAAAATTCGGAGTCGATTAGGAAAATGGCATAAATTATACAGATGGAAATTACAAGAATTAGAAGGAAACAAAAGAATTGCACTCTCCTTTCCAGAGGATGTATTTTCAACGATGTTTTTAGAGTACGTCGATAAGATGTTAGCACGTGGTAAGAGAGCATTACAAGAAATAGATGATCCATATTTTGACCAATGGACAAAAGAAGTTATTGCATCTAATAGTTTTTGTCAGCAAGATTTTACTTTAGCAAGGTTTGCAGAAATAGATGATGCCGTGTTCATGAAAGAGCTACATTCCATTACAAGTGATTTACCCGTAAGGGATCTACGTATTATTTTAAATAAAGTGATGAAAAAAATGTCAGTTTGGGATACTAATTTAGCAATTCATATGTTGAGTGCATATGATTCGGAAAATTCCTTATCAGAAAAACAATTTCGTGTTCTATGGACTGATTTATCGTTCCCTCACTTATTCTGTGCAATCGCACATAAATACTATTTAGGACAAAAGCGTTCTTGGTCTGATGAAAAGTATATTTGGGCATTGCAAAATATTATTGCACTTGAAGACTCTAAGGAAGAATTTTTACAAAGTTTTTCTGATATTTATCACGAAATCAAGAGCAATAGCGGAGGGAAATAAAATGAATTCAGAACAAGAAGAGATTGTAATCCCTATTTTAGATTTAGAGAAATTTGTGTTTTCTCCACCAGGGCCAATGGGATGGGAATTGTCAGAGTATGAACAGCAAAAAAATATTGTACTAAATGAATCTTCAGTGCTAGAGAATTTAGCAATCATTGAGGAAGTAGAATTAGAGGAGTTACCCAAAATCGGATTGCTAGATTCAGAAGAGAAATCTCCACAAAAAACTACAGTAATTGATGAAGTAAAAGAAGAAAAAGAAGAAAAAGCCGAAGAGGTTCAGAAGAAGAGGAAAAAGAAGAAGAAAAAGAAGAAAACAATAGAACAAGAAGAGAAATCTCTACAAAAAACTATAACAATTGATGAAGAAAAAGATGAAGAGACCCAAAATACAATAGAAACAGAAGAACAAAAAACAGAAAAAAATGAGGCCATTCCAACTCAAATAGAAAAGCCGAAAGTAAAAGTCAAAGTTATTACTCCCGATTATCCATTAAAAAGCCCATGGATAGCAAATTTAGTAAAGAATGCTAAGGAAAATGAATAATGAAATTTCCGCAAATAGATTAATCTTTTCATATTCTTTCAACATAGTATATATAAAAATATATTGAAGGAGTTAGGTAAATGGCTGATGTAAAAAGAGCAAAAATAAAATTAGATGTTGAGAATGGCTTTAGTGTTAATTCAGATGGTGATTTACAGGAAGTTTTAAAAGCTCTAGCTGAAATAATTCAATCTGGTACACATAATGGTGTCGAGGTCGAAATTCAATATGTTGATGAAACAGAAGTAATTTTTACAGACGAAGAAGAAGACGAAGAAGGAGAAGAAGAAGAGGAAGAAGACGAAGAAGAAGAAGACGAAGAAGACGAAGACGAAGACGAAGAAGAAGAAGAAGAAGACGAAGACGAAGAAGAAGAAGACGAAGAAGACGAAGAAGACGAAGAAGACGAAGAAGAGGAAGAGGAAGAAGACGAAGAAGACGAAGAAGACGAAGAAGAAGAAGACGAAGAAGAAGAAGAAGACGAAGAAGACGAAGAAGACGAAGAAGACGAAGAAGAAGACGAAGAAGACGAAGAAGACGAAGAAGACGAAGAAGACGAAGAAGACGAAGAAGACGAAGAAGACGAAGAAGACGAAGAAGAAGACGAAGAAGACGAAGAAGACGAAGAGGAAGAAGACGAAGAGGAAGAAGACGAAGAAGACGAAGAAGAAGACGAGGAAGAAGACGAGGAAGAAGACGAAGAAGAAGACGAAGAAGAAGATGACGATGGTGAAGAAGAAGACGCTTAAAATAATTAGCACTAAAATACGCTTGGTTCTCCAAGCGTTTTTTGTTCTTTAACATATACATAATAGACCGCCTTTATCGTTTTACGACAGAAGACTCCTTCCTCAAAAATGTGAAGGTGTGAAACATCAATTTTAGGTGGGAGATGAATGTTGGTTGGCATAAGCCAACATGTTTGCTACCATATATTTGTACAGATTGCTCTTTGAAAACTGAAGATATGAGGTTGGTTGCAGAAAAACGTTGCAACCGTAAAATCTTCAACGTTCTTTCACCCACGTTTGCTGAAGTTGAGAAAACCAAGCTATAGTAGGAATCGTGATGAATCAATGTACAAGATACTTTTGTTTTCACCGTAGGGACTACGGGAAGAGCCTGCTAAGATAACCGGTGGATACATCGGTGTTCGCAGGAATCTCCCACTTCAAACAGTCCGTAAGGACGTTAAGTGGTGAGTAGTTCAAATCAAATACACGTATTTATTTTTTCGATAGAAGGCTCTCTCCTCAAAAATATAAAGATGTGAAGTACTGAATTTAGGAAAGTATTGAATAGCAGCAGGTATTAGTGTATCTTATTTTGTACAATACAGGAGACATACATAAAGACGAGGTGCAATCCATATTAATCAATAACATTTGGAGTTTTCGCATTTAATCGTTTCTTCGCTATGCGGAGTCTTACTTATAAAGAAATGGAGAAAACATTAACGTACCATTCTTGCCCGACGAGTTTCCTCAATAAAAAGCAAAATGGTGCGGGAAGAAAATTGTAGTTGTATCAATAATGTTTATTTCTAGTTAGTTATGTTCCAATTGTTTTGATTAAAATAAAAAAGTTAAAACTCCAAATCTTCTTGAGTAGGATCTCTCCGTTAAGTTTCTGTATTTAGGAATTCCTCAATTCAAATAGCCTATCAAAACGTTAAATGCTTGGCAGTTCAAACAATTAGAATTTTGAGAGGGCGTATTAGATTTCTAGGAGGTTGATTAGTAGATTCTGCTACTTTTTTATATACCTGATCTAGTTTTTTTGCCGTATGCTTAAATGTAAAGTTTGCCTCCACAATTTTTCTTCCGTTTTCAGCAATCCATTGTGCAAATTCGCGTTGAGATAATAAAACCTGGACAAGTCTGGCGAACTCCATTGGATTATTATATTGTTCTACTAAGCAGCCGTTATATTCATCTGTTATAACTTCTGCATTTCCCCCACGGTTAGTTGTAATAATTGGGATTCCAGCAGCCATTGCTTCATAATGAACACGTGCCAATGGTTCGTTCCATTGTGAGCTACATATAAATATATCCCCCATTAGAAATATATTATGAATTTGATCTGCAGGAATAAATTTGGTGAAAATTACGTGTTCTTTAATTGGTCTAGCTAATCTATATAGCCTTTTAACATATTTATTTACTCGGTTATCACTAAACCATTTACCACCAACAATTACAAGTACCGTATCTTTATGCGTTTGAATAATCTTCTTCATAGATTGAATGAGCAAGTCTGGACCTTTATTTTTGCATAATCGGCCAACAAATAGAATGACTTTTTTATCTTGGATACCGTATTTTGTACGAAATGAATTTCTTATCTTTTGTCCTGTTGGTGTCCAGATGGAGGGAGATTGTTTTAAATTAACACCAGAGTAGACAATGGAAATCTTTTCTACAGCTTGTGGAAATCTCGCAATCACAGTTTGTTTAATATAGTTACTAACAGTCACAATGGCGGTAACCATTTCAATAATAAGATTGCCTTCACAAATAGATAGCTTATGTTCAGCAAACATATCGTTATGAAGACCTAATACAAATTTACTGTGTGGAGAAGCTTGTTTATATAGAGGTATATTTTTAGGACGATTAAAGACATGTATAATATCAAAGGTATTGGCTTGGAGTGTACTTATAACGTGCTGTTCATAATCTTTTTGAGGCAAATACACGTAATTGATATTATCTTGTGTTTTTTGATTTGGAAGATTTGGATCTGAAATGGAGAAAATAGTAAGTTCATAATCTTGACTTATATAGGGGGACACCCCATCAATCATCATTTGAATTGCTCCACCTTTAATCGCTGGAGATGGTAATTTTTCTGTACATATATATGCAATTTTCATAAACTAATCCCCTTTGTATAGTTGTTTTATATAATGATATTCTGCTTCCAGTCCGTCAGATAGAGAAACTGTTGGAGAATATTGCAGTAATGTACTGGCCTTAGATATATCTGCCCATGTTTGCTTCGGTTCTCCAGGAACTGATTTTAGAAAGTTTTTGATTGCTGATTTCCCTGATATTTTTTCTAGCATAGAAATGATGTCTAAAATGGATGCTTGTTCTTTTCCACCGATATTGATAACTTCACCTATTATATTTTTTTTTGTCTCTAAAGCTGCCACTGTTCCTCGTATACAGTCATCAATATAGGTAAAATCACGTGTTTGTGTTCCATCACCAAATATTGTGAGAGGTTTATCTTCTAGCAGTTGTTTAATTAATCTATGAAATGCCATATCAGGACGCTGCCTTGGCCCATACACTGTGAAATATCTTAAGATAACAATTGGTATGTGAAAATTTTTGTGATAAACATGACATAAGTGCTCACCACTTAATTTGGTAACCCCGTATGGAGATAGAGGAGTAGGTAATAGATTTTCAGAAACTGCGCCAGATTTTTCACCATAAACAGAAGAGGTGGATATGTGAATAAATTTATCTAATTTTATGTGTTTACATGCTTCAAGTAGCTGCTGTGTAACCATTATGTTATTTGTAACATAAGGCTGAAAATCTTTTCCCCAACTTGATCTCACACCAGGAATAGCAGCTAGATGATAAACAACATCTATATCTTGTAATAGTTTTGATAAATCTGTATTTAGAATGTCTTCTCGTATGAATTGAAAACGTGAATTTAATCCGAGATATTGTATATTACCTATCTTTAAAATAGCTGGAGTAGGACCGATGAAATGATCAATTCCAACTACATGATATGCACTATTTTTAAGTAACGCTTGACACAAATGTGAGCCAATGAAACCAGCGGCTCCTGTTACAAGTATTTTCATGAACGACCCACTCCAATATATTGTAATCCGTATTTTTCTATTTCATCCTTTTCAATGCAATTGCGTCCATCCACAATTGTGCATCCCTTCATAACTTGTTTGACTCGTTTCCAATTAAGTGTTTTAAATTCATTCCAGTCCGTGGCGATAATAATACAATCAGAATTTGTAATTGCAGATTCTAGGTTACCATGCTGGGTAACTTGTCTTTTTAAATGTGAAGGAAGAAAAGCTTTGGGGTCATAGGCATGTAAATCATAGCCATGAGGAATTAACTTTTCAAGAAGTATTACGGCAAGGGAGCTACGAATATCATCAGTATTTGGTTTAAAAGCAATTCCTAAAACCGTTATTTTTTTTGAAGAGGGTTCTTTTATAGCTTTTTTAATTTTTTCAATATAAAGATCTATCTGTGTAGAGTTAATGGATTGTACAGCTTGTAAAATAGGAACTGCTACGTGCCTATCAGTTGCTGTATAAATGAGTGAGTGTAAGTCTTTTGGGAAGCATGATCCGCCATATCCCATCCCTGCCTGAAGAAAATGAGGATTAATTCGAAAGTCATAGCCAATCCCTTTTGCCACTTCAACAATATCAATGTTATATGCATCACAAATTCGAGAAATTTCATTTATAAAAGATATTTTGGTAGCCAAAAATACATTAGATGTATATTTAATCATCTCTGCTTCATTTAAACCTGTACAAAGGAAAGGAGCACTAATTCCTTTATATATATCCTGCATAATCTTAAAAGACGTTGTGTCAGCTTTTTGGATACCTATAATAGTTCTATCTGGATTGAGCATATCGTGAACAGCAGAGCCTTCACGAAGAAATTCAGGATTGGAGACAATATTGAATAAGGACGATGAAACCCCACGTTTAATAAGTATTTCATATAATTGTTGATTTGTACCTGGTGGAACTGTACTTTTGGTAATAATAGTTTTATACGATGTTATAGTTGGAACTAGTAGGTCAATGACGGAGTATATATATTTTAAATCCGTCTTTCCACTTGTTGTAGAAGGGGTTCCTACAGCGATAAAAATAACGGGTGATTGTCGAATAGCATTATCAATATCACAACTGAATTGCAATCGGTTTTTATTTTTGTGAATAAGCTCCTTTAAATCTGGTTCATAAATGGGGCATTCTCCTTTTTGGAGAGAATTAATTTTTTCTTGATCCTTATCTACACATATAACATTATGACCTAAATCTGCTAATACTGCTGCTGATGTGATTCCTACATAACCAGATCCTATAATACATATATCCATACAATAATCACCTCTCTGAACTTAGTACTATAGTACTAGTTGTTACAGTATATTGATGGACAAGTTGGATTGGTGACAACTGAAAGGGCCTATTCATATAAGAAATGAAAGTAATTAGAAGGTAAAAGCCTCTTTTGGAATCGTCATGCGCAGGTAAGGAGGTTATTGAATATTAATATTGTAAACACTCGAGGGAGCGAGAGATTAGTGATTAAAAAAGCAATTATTCCAGCCGCTGGTTACGGCACAAGAAGCCTTCCAATTACAAAGGTAATTCCAAAAGAAATGTTTCCAATAGGTAATAAACCAGCGATTCATTATATTGTGGAAGAGGCTGTAAAATCAGGTATTGAGCAAATATTAATTGTACTTTCTAGCAGAAAGGATTTAATAGTTGATTACTTTGATTATTCATTAGAATTGGAGGCTTTTTTAGAAAAAGAAAAAAAAGCCCACCTGTTAAAAGAGCTTGCTATTCCTAATGTTCAAATCCATTATATAAGGCAGCCATACGCGAGGGGACTTGGTGAGGCGATAAGATTAGGTGAAACATTTATTGGTAATGAACCTTTTGCTGTACTCTTACCAGATGATATTGTAGTTTCGGATAAAGAAACTGCTTTAAATCAATTAATTAGTATTTATAAAGAGACAAAAAATAGTGTGATAGGCATTCATACGGTACCAGATGAGTTCATAGAGAAGTATGGTATAATTGAAGGGAAGGTTGTAAAGGGGAATTACATGGATATTACGAATATTATAGAAAAACCAAAAGTAAATCCTCCATCTAATCTTGCAGTAATTGGTAGATATGTTTTTACGCCTGATATTTTTCCTTTATTAAAAAAACTTCAACCTGGTGTTGGGGGGGAATATCAATTAACAGATGCGATTCATTCTTTAATTATGAATAAAAAAGTATATGGAAAAATGATTGATGGGCACCGATTTGACATTGGACAAGAAAATGAATATATGCAGCTTCTTAATCTTATATATGGACAAAATAAAACAGGTAAAAAACCTTTTTGAAAACGGATTCAACAAACGTACACTTGAGGCCAACAAGCAATTCTTGAAGAGTTGATGAAAGATATATAAAAGTTAAGGTTAAATAAATATATTTATATCGTACCTTTGAATCAGAAGAGAATACAATGGATTTCCATTTGAAAAAGAAAAGAGATCAGATGGCTGCAAAGTGCTTTTTCAAAAAGCCTTGCGGTCTTTTCATATTTCAAGGCCCCGTGTTATCGCAGGAGTACAAAAATCAACTTAATCGATTGTAATTGCACAAATAAAAAAGATTCCCGTAGGTATCTCAATTAGACAAGTAAATACCTAAATAACATTACGGAACAGATCATTGTTTTATAAAGAAACGGCGTCTTATTAAAAATATTGCTAACCAAATATATATTCATACCCATAATCTATAGAAAACGTCATTATATGTATTTCCTTGCGTCAAAAAATGGATTGCGAACTCTCAGTCATCCAAGAGTCTGCTTCGTTAATACGTTAGAATTAAAGCTCTTAACTTTAGTCAAGAGAGTGTCTATCTGGATTGTTTCTTATTTTTAAAAAGATTCAGGTGCTTTTTTAAAAAAGTTTGTGATGCAGAGTCTTAATCTTCATAAAAAAGCATCTCCACACAATAGATACCTTCAACTACCCCCTCATCTTGATTAAACTACTTCACTGCTCCACCAAATAAAACTATTATGTATTTTTTCACATTCTATTGCAACAAGCATATATTATATAGGAGATATTCCTTTCTTTCGAAACTCAAAAGGCCCTTTTTGGGGCTTTTTTATTTTATGAATCTTCAATAAAGTATATAACCCAATTTTTAATTAAATATTCTCAAAATAATTATTTGATTAATTGACGTTTACTTGTCTATTTAAACCAAATATAACAAATTTGTTTTCATGATGTGGAAATTTCATTTAAAAAATGAAATTAAGTATATGCATTCAACAATTTATCTTTTGCTTGTTATATATATTAATTGTTTTACGTATTTTATATGTTTATATGTTTTAAGAGCATGAAATGTCTTGATATATAAGGGGGTATGACTCCTAATGATAACAAAAGTGGTTCTAAAGATAACAAACTTGGTTTTAATTATAACAAAAATGGTTTTAAAGGTAACAAATTTGGTTGCTTAACGGTAACAAAAGTGGTTCTAAAGATAACAAACTTGGTTTTAATTATAACAAAAATGGTTTTAAAGGTAACAAATTTGGTTGCTTAACGGTAATAAAAATGGTTTTAAAGGTAACAAACTTGGTTTTAACTATAACAAAAATGGTTTTAAAGGTAACAAATTTGGTTGCTTAACTGTAATAAAGATGGTTTTAAAGGTAACAAACTTGGTTGCTTAACTGTAATAAAGATGGTTTTAAAGGTAACAAATTTGGTTGCTTAACTGTAATAAAGATGGTTTTAAAGGTAACAAATTTGGTTGCTTAACTGTAATAAAGATGGTTTTAAAGGTAACAAATCTGGTTACTTAACTCTAGCAAAAATATTTCTAAAGATAATAGTTTTAACTATAACAAAAATGGTTCTGAAAATAATAAATTTGATTTTAAGCATAACAAAACGGTTCTAAAGATAACAAATTTGGTTATATACTTTATAAATGTAAATATTTACAAAGTATATTACTATTCAAACGACTTTCGGAATACTTTTATATAGAACAAAGGGCTTGTTAACTGTAATAGTGAGAATGTAATTTTCTGAATAAACAAAAATAAATTGCGGCAAAGGAAATATACTTGTTATAGTTAGTAGAACAGTAGAGGTAAGAAAGAAGGGACGTATGTAGGTATGTCTGATAGTAAAGATTTGCAGATTAAAGAAAATAATATTGTTTCAAAATCAAATACTTTAATTGAAGCGAATTCACGTTTAAATTTAGTAGAACAAAAAATATTACTTTGTTTGGCTAGTAATATTCAACCTAATGATTGGGATTTTAAAACCTACACATTCTCGATTAAACATTTTCATGATCTACTTGATCTAAATGGATCTACTAAATATTCGGAGTTAAGTAAAATTACTAAAGAATTACTATCAAAAGTAATTGAAATTCGTACTGGAGAAGATCTGATGCAGGTATCTTGGCTGTCTTCAGCAATTTACAACAGAAATAAAGGAACAATTGATATGCGTTTCGATCCATTATTAAAGCCATTTCTATTAGAATTAAGCAACAAGTTTACAAGCTATAGATTAGCTAATGTTATTAAATTGAAAAGTACATACGCTATACGTATTTATGAACTACTAAAGCAATATGAAGATTTAAAGGAACGTACAATTAGTCTTCAAAATTTAAGGTATTACTTGGATGCAATGGATATATACCCTAACTATGCGAATTTTAAGCAACGTGTATTAAATCCTTCTCAAAAAGAATTGAATCAAAAAACAGATATTTCTTTTGAATTTGAAGAAATTAAATTAGGCAGGAAAGTACAAAAAATCAAATTTATTATCTATAGCCAAAAAAAGAAAGATAACAATTTAGTTCATTTTGAAAAGAATTTAGATAAATTTCAACAGCCCAATACATTTGAACAAAAAATTAAAAGGTTTGAAGAACGCTGTAAAGAAAAAATATTTCCTAAAGTGTTAAAAAAATGGGAAGCTCATAAAGAAATTGTATTAGAAATAATTGAGGATATAAGATTTCGTTCAGATATTAGTTCTCCAATAGGTTATGTAGAATTCACTTTAAATTCCCGATTGAAAGATGATAAAGAAACACCAAACAAAAGTAGTCAAAATAAGAAGGCTTCTCATAACGATATAGTATTAGAGATTGATAACATTATAAATTTAGTTATCAATAAGTATTCAACAGCTACAGGTGCTGTAGCTACATTTTTAGTTAAAGACACAGCAATTGAGAAATTAGTAAGAGTAGTTACATTGGAAGAAGCTGAAACCATTTGGATAGAACATGAAACGTTTGTTATGGATAAAATTTATGAATATATTAAAAAGAATATAAGAAGAAAAAGATACTAGATGTGAACTACCCGCCACTTAACGTCCTAACGGACTGTTTGAAGTGGGGGCTTCTCGGTTAGTCGTTACTTTTGGTAGCTAACGAATTCGTCCTAAGACAGCCGAGCTAACTCCCTTGTTCCAAGGGTTATTTTATTGCTATCTATGCTAACGCTAATAGGCGTATTGCTTCATTTTTGATATTGATAGCTGCGTTATAATCTCTATCGAGATTTACACCGCATATACAAGAATAGACTCGCTCAGACAATGACATATTTTTCATATTTCCACAACTGCTACATGTTTTTGTGGAAGGAAACCATTTTTGTTTATTTGTTTTTAAAGTGTGTTGGAGCACCATATAATATATGTATTCATTAGTAAGGAGCGTTTAATTTCTAAAATATGTATCTTAGTAAAAATAAAAAAGGACAGTTAAAAACTGCCCTTTTTTCTATCTTTTAAAGATAGTTACCGAACAGGTAGTTTAGGGTTTTGGGGTATAAGATGATTATCATCTCATTGTTAATGTATGTAAGTAATACAAAATGGCTTGTACAATTGTTGAAATTAGTAGTTTTTATTTTAAATAAATTAGCTAATTGGGAAATTGATAAAGAAACTAATTCATTAATCAATTTCCTTATTTCATAATATATAATGCAAATGAATTTTTAGGAAAAGATAAGAGGGTGAAGACTCTTATCTTATTTTGTTTTTAGGGATTATTATATTATGTAGGTTAAATAAAATATTTGAATATTTTAAAAAAGAAGGGATTTATATAAGATAAATCCCTGCAGTAAAATAATAGAAAGGTAGAATACATTATATGTGCAGAGTTTTAATTATGTTTGTACATTTTTAATAAATTAATTTTATGTAAAAGGTGCCAAGAAATATTTTGTAGTTTTATTTCTTGGCGTGGGTATTTATTTGGGTCATTTGGATGCCGACCTTACAATAGTATATGTCCGATATATGGAATAGTTTGTTATTTATGTTTAGTTAAGTGAAATGAAATTTAGAAAAGAAAAACACCTATTTTGTAATAGGTGTTTTTCTTGCAAATTGGCTTATAAATTAAGGGAAAGATTTTTCCTTTAATTAAAACTTATTAATCTTCTCTATGATCATGTTTATGTTCGTTACATTCTTTACAATGTCTGCGACGTTTACAGCAGAAACGATCACAATCAGGTGAATTTATAGAAATTACGTTAATTTTGTTAATTGCAATACGTGCCAATCCTGGGAAACAATCAAAATCAGATAAAATAATTACGTTGTTTCCTTGAAAACCTTGGAATGTTGCACTTGTAGGTGGTTGACAATCATATTGAAGAACAATACAAGTACCAGGAGTTAATGTTCTTAAGAATTGTAATAACTCTGGATTATTATTCACCTGTCTAATGTTTTCTTCTTTTCGGTGATGATCTCTCCGATCATCACATCTATTGAAATCATAACCTCCACCAAAACCAAAACCCATCAAAATTACCCCCTTTCATTCGTTAGTATATCTTATGCTCGTCTAGAAAGGATGGTGTGAGTATAGGAGTCTAGTTAAGTGTGGATTTTTTATGTAAATATGAAATGGTGTAATAAAATTATTTTTGGTTCTGGTGCAAAAAATCTATAAACCTTGGACATACGGATATTATTACACTAAAAAAGTGTGTGCTTGGTATGAAACAAATTGAAGCTAATGATTGTAATATTTTATTCTGGCTAATAGAAGAAGTGAAGTATAAATTCGAGTAGAAATTTCATTTGACACAACAAAGCAGCCAGCTTAATTGGCTAACTACTTGTTGTACAAAAGAAAATTAGGCCCTACAAGTTATGTTGTGTAACTTTAAAGTTACAGTTATAGTATAAACCTTATTGGAAATTCTATTCGGAAGGAAATATAATAATGATAATTTCATTTTGTAGAGATTATTTACGTATGAAAAAAGCGCTTATATAGCGCGCTTAAAGTGAACTTTCAGATCATGCCTGCCCATAGGTGATCTAGATGCATGAGTAGCATACAGTAGCATATGTAAATTTGAATTGAATTGTGTGGAAATTAATTAACGATACAGGTGTAGAGAAAAGTGTTTATGAGCTGTGGGAAAGAGTATAACTTTAACGAATCTCCCGAAAGAATTCTCCTTCCTCAAGCGTGTGAAGGGCGTAGCCAAAAGGTTTTCCTTTTTATTTTGCCTCTGATATAATCAGTCTTATCAATTATAAAGGCTGGTATATAAATGAAATTAGATAGTAATAACCATTCAGTATTCTTGTTGTATTATCACCTTGTGTTGGTCGTGAAATACAGAAGAAATGTGTTTGATAATAATATGTCAGACTATGCAAAAGATATGTTTGTTCGACTATCTGAAAACTATAACATCACATTAGTTGAATGGAATCATGATGTAGACCACGTTCATATTTTTTTCAAGGCACACCCTAATACAGAAATGACAAAATTCATCAACGCTTATAAAAGTGCAAGTTCTCGACTTATTAAAAGAGATTTTCCACAAGTGAAAAAACTACTGGTGGTTCACCAATAGACGTAGTAAAAACATATATTGAAAATCAAAGTGAAAAGTGAGGTGAAATGATATGACAAAGCAGAATAAAGCATATAAATTCCGTTTGTATCCAACAGAAGACC
>NZ_JBQXON010000029.1:0-18016 GCF_052646455.1 Bacillus cereus group sp. Bce041 | reverse complement strand
ATAATTGGCTGGAAGCAAATGTTTTCGATACGACAATAACTTGTTTGCCATACCAGTTTGCTTTGTATTCTAACATGGATCGAAATTGCGACCAAGATACCTCACTAATTGTTTTTGCTAACTTATGATTCTTTAACATATTCAATACTTGCAAATCCTCTATACCGATAACATCGTGGTTTTTGATGATTTCAGTTGAGATTTTGTCTAAGTAATCTTTTCTAGCATTTGATATGTATTCATGAATTCTAGCTACTTTTACTCGTTGTTTATTCCAACGAGAAGATCCTTTCATTCTTCTAGAAAGGACACGCTGTGCTTTCGCCAACTTATCTTCTAATGATTGGAAAAACTTCGGGTTTTCATAGAGTTTTCCATCTGACAAAATAGCGAAATCTTTTAGTCCTACATCTATTCCTATGTAAGAATGTGTTTTCGGAAGTTCTTGTACTTCTGTTTCAACTAATAGTGACACAAAATATCTACCAGAAGGGTTTCGTCTAACTGTAGCATTTACAATACGTCCCGTTATTTCACGACTTTTGGCAAATCGAACAAGACCTAGTTTTGGCAATTTTATTTTGTTTCCTACAAAGGAATGTTTTCATTTGTTTATTTTGTGATATAAGATTGTACGTTATTCTTCTTGGATTTGAAACGCGGGGCACTATTTTGTTTTTTGAAAAAGCGTGTATACGCATCCGCAAGGTTGCGAACAGACGACTGAATCGCAATACTATCCACTTCTTTTAGCCAAACAAACTCTTTCTTCATGGCAGGGATTTTGGCAGAGCATGTACCAGAGGTCAAGCCTTTTCCTGTCTCTTTGTATACGTGATCCCATAGAGATAGGAAATGATTGAATACAAAGCGGGAACAACCAATCGTTTTGTTGATTAGAATTGCTTGTGCTTGATTTGGATAGATACGAAACTTATAGGCTTTATTGATCATCATTTCATTCACCTCCATTTCGGTATATAACTATTATACACCAAACGTACATTCGACAGATGGTGAAGTAACACTTTCTGTATGTCGAACAATTAAGATGGCTTCCTGCCATCCCTTATTCGAAGCCAATGCATCTCCCACCTACTCACTTCGCGTTCCTTGAGGAAGGAGTCTTCTTGGCTAAAATGATAAAATGGTATCAAATTAAGAGGTAGGTGAAAGAGTATCCTAAACCGTTTCACTCTTTTGTTGTATGATTTTTAAATCTTAATAAGATAAAAGTATTGTAAAGAAGAACAAAGTGATAGTGAACACAAAAATTTTTAACATTTTGTTTAGGAGGTGTTACTGTGAAAACTATAGAAATTGAAATAGTTAAATCTGAGAGTCGTAAGGATTTAAAAATGGAATTAGATAAAGTTGTAAATAAGTTTCGTTCAAAAGGTTTAGAGGTTGTCGTACAATATCGAACACAAGCAATTGTAAATGGAATTGAATATTCAGCTTCAATCGTGGGGTGTAAATCAGAATGATCGAAGCTGAACGAGGAAAAGAAGGATTAGAAGAGAGTAAAAAAAACTGGGAAATAACATAGGGGGACCAAAACTAGAAAAAGAAAAACTTTTAATTACACTACGTATATATGATAGTGACCAATATTCCATCAAAGAAATCCTAGAAGAAACTATAATATCACAGGAGTCTCCTTATCGAGCTATTAATAAACGAAAACTTGAAGCAACAAAGAAGTAAAAATACTTTGTGTTTCTTCAAATTATACTATTTTATGGAAGGGATTTTATTAGCTAATCTTATTTACAAATATCATTCAAAAATAAAAACCGATTCCTTAACGTACAGGGAATCGGTTTTTTCGTGTCCGAAATGTGTCTAAACGTACAATTTTCTTTTCTTGATATGGTGAGGCCAATAAGGAAGAAGCATATTGCTCCCATCTTCTCCGATTTCTCCAGGTAATCAAACTGGTGCTGCTTTATGTGATTTAAATCAAAACACGTATCTTTCTCTGTAGATTTCGCATCAAATGCTATAGCTCGTCCTTTATATACCGTCGCAGTCTACAGTGTTTTTAGATTCATAATATCCTGTTAATACCTCCCCCTTAATCTTTAGCCCTTTACAGGATTCGGACGCTTGTTTATAAGTGCCACTCTACCTCTTTGATACATTTCATTCGATAGATTAATAAGTTTTTCAAACGCCATTCCGCGGTTTCCTTGTCCCATTTTTATTCACCTCTTTCTACTAAAATGATTATTTCGTTGAGTTTTAATGTCCCCAATGGTCAACTGTTTCACGTGATGATTTCCAAGAACTATCATCTAATGTATGAATGGTTACTTTTACTGGAATCAACTCATCAGATTCATTATTTTCATCGACATGCTTTGAGCCATCTCTTCAGTTGGTAAAAAACAAGTAGTTGTATATCCTATTGCTGTATCTTTTTCTCCAAAATTATACTAAACATCTTCTAGTATAAATACGCTAATACCCAAAACTCCATTTATGTTCACCCTTCCTATTTGAAATACGGATAACTTTCAACTGTATACCTCCAATAATCATTTTCTGTTAATGCAATCAACTCTTTGCCTTTCTCAATTACTTCCTCTTCGTTTACGAATACACCATATATACCACTCTCATTTTCCTGTTCAAGTAACTCAAGAACGAATACTCTATCCATTTCCCTCTACCCCTGGATAAACTCAAAATTCCGTCAATACTGTAGAGACATGGTTATCTTTCTCTGTTTTCCTTGGATGAGCAGTTAGCTTTTGCTATCTGCTCTTTTATTTTCTGGAATCACCAACAATAAGTCGTAATCTAATTTTACTAATTCTACACACAGCGATTTATTTGTTCCATTTCCTAAATACGTATAAATCAATCTCATTTTTTCTTTAGTGAAGCTTGTCCCTAACAACCAATTAAAGGTTTTTAAAATCTTCGTTGACCAATACGCACTCAGTCCCTTACTTATAGGTCTTGATAACCATGTGAACAATTTACATTTAAAATCTAATTCGTTTTCGACATCTTCTAAATGAAAATACATTTTATTTTTAGGTTCAAATATTAGCTCGTTATAACTCTCTACAAATGACTTAGGAAAGTACATTAATGCCTTATCTACTAATCGCTGTACCTCTTGTTTCATATTCATTCCCCTTTTCTACAAAATGAAATTTTTATACACAATACACACAAGTAAATCCATATAATTTCATATGATATATTGCATCATTTCTTTTTAGAGGAGATAGTCGTTACAGAAAGAGACTTTTCTAAGTACTCTTCTATTTACATACCGTGCGTGATAGGTAAAGCTTTGATATCATCTCCACCTTTTCCCCCACCTAACACCGTACGTGTCAGTTTCCCAACATACGGCGCCCCATCTTCTCCTTTTAAGCTAAAGCAACTAGATTACAAACAATCTTGTACTCACCAACGTATTAATTCCCCTTTCTTACGAAAGGTCACATCATCTTACTCGATCCTGTGAGTTACATCTAATTGATTTAGTTTTCAAAGAACAAGACTAGGGACTATCCCTCCACATTCATTACATGCTTCGTCGGTACTGTGTCCCCACCTTCACAAGAATAAAGTAATTTCGGTTCGTTAGAACCTTATATACACCTGTCTGTTAGTAGACGTTGATGACAGCTTCTTGCTTACCACGTTCCAATTGACTTAGCTATACATATATCCTTAGGTGCTTGCTGTAAGCCTGTTATCTTTACATCCTCATCGTTAGATGTTCCGAATTTCATATTATTCAATCTTACTTTTCGGTAGATAACGTCGTCATTGACGACATACACATTTCTAATGTATTAATCGTTTAGACCCGTACATTCGCAAGTTCGTCAGTCCTTTTTGGACATTCTCACCATAGATATTTTGTAGCATCCCGGCCTATCCATCACCATATGATTTCTCACTTAGGTTTTGTTCAGCCGACTTCACCTAGCTTCATACAATTTGTGACTACTATCACGCCTTGCATGTAGGAGTATCAGATAAGTAGTTTCAGCTCAACCTGACGGCTTTCATTCCTACTTTCAGTCAATCAGTTGTTGTTATCAAATTGATAACCCTCCTGTTTCGTGTTCGCACACTTATAAGGAAACGTGTCGCGCAAATAACGTTTTTGTTTAAAATAACAACTCTAAATAAATTAGATAAATTTACCAGTGTGTTTTAATAAATATTCATTTTAAAATCCCTTTTGAATACGACATAACTCAACCTTACGAAAACCTACAACTCTTCTCGCGCGGCTCTTCTTTATTTAAATTAACAATTTTATTAAGTGTTTTATACAAATAGTACATTCTTTATCAACTTGTTACTTTTATTTTTCCTGGAAAAATGATAAAGTTTGTTTGTATTTTTTATTACTGCCTATTTCCTCTTATTCTGCATTCCTATAAATAGACAACAGCATAGGATAAACAGAAAATGATAAAAATTATGAGAGGAGCTTGAATATGCAATATAATCCACGTTATTGTCAAATTCAAAGCCCAATGGATTGCATCTGGAATAACAATAATTGGATTTACGCTTGGAATCCTTATTACTACAGTTACAACAATATTGCTTGGGACTACAATCGGAATCCTTATTGTGAAAATATTAGAATAACCGATTATGGAGCTAGACCATTTGTATTGAATATTAACCAAGCCACTAAACAAAACAATACTTACCGCACCGCTATCTGGACAGGGAAAAACTTACAAGTAACTCTAATGAGCATTAATGTTGGAGATGACATAGGTTTAGAAGTACACCCTACAACTGATCAATTCATACGTATTGAAGAGGGCCAAGGACTCGTTCAAATGGGGGATAACAAAGATAAATTAGATTTTCAAGAAATGGTCTATGATGATTATGCAATTATGATACCTGCTGGAACATGGCATAATGTAACTAATACAGGTAATATTCCGCTAAAACTTTACTCGATATATGCTCCTCCAAATCACCCATTTGGTACCGTTCATGTTACTAAAGCAGAGGCATTGGCTATGGAAGAAAGTTATAGTTACAGCAATAAGAATACAGTTAGTTATTAACCAAGCTTTATTATAAAAAAGAATGCACATTTTAATTTGTGTGCATTCTTTTTTTTAAATATATACATAAAGACTTTGCAAGAAAATCTAATAAAGTTGTGTTCACAGAGGTAGTGATATTATTTTTTCGAAATTACACCCCTATTCAATCTCTACTTCCTCTGACGGTTTCTTATACTTTATAAAAACCCAAACATGTCACCTACTTCTGCAAAGATATAGCTGTGTGAAAAAACTTGATTCTTAATATAGAATGTACACGTTTCTTAATAAAGTGATGGTCTTGTTCTACAATGTTATTCAAATATTTGAGTGTTCTTGTTTTGGGGCATAGTAACATATTACACTTCTATATTACATCTATACGTTATTAAATCAACATAAGCCAATAACAATTAGTTAATGGAAGATTAGGTGCCTCTGAGATTACTGTTGTATTATATCCCACAATAAAAGTAGCCGGTACGGTTGCAGAAGCCCATCCTGCAGTGAAAAATTGGTTTGTAATTGTATTACTCGAACTGAAAATAGGTGTTTGACCCGTAGAACTCGAGTCAATACCGATAATTCCTTTTCCAGCGGTATTTTGAACACTATTTCCAATAACTTCAATAAACTTAAAAATATTAAAATTAGCATTAAACAGTAAGACAGGTACATTTCCCTCATTAACTGTTATATTGCTTAGAAGAAACAATCCGAAATTTGTACCAACAAATTCTTCAATTACTAATAGATGTCTCAATGTAAAAGGAGAAGAATTATCTTGATTATTATTGCTTACTATTAAGTTCCCTTGTAATGTTCCAGAATTAACAGTTATATTAGTGATAATAATAAATCTGCATCGTGTGTCACCTGAATCAGACACAAAAGTATTACTGTCAATAATACTTTGTCCTGAAGTAGAGGAAATAATGATATAGAAGTATCCATTGTTAGGTGATGCAGCGGGCGCATAGGTAAAGTTGCAATTTGTTATTTGAAACTCAGTTGCTACAATAGCGATACCGAGTTCACATACTGAAATTTCACAACTATCAACATATATCCCTGTTGCTGACAAATTATTAATTGAAATAACAGACTCAACTCCTAAAACAGATGGGAAATCTTGGACGATAGACATATTTCGGAAAACAACATTAGATACTGTAACATTAAACATAGAGATTACAGTATTCAAGGCAGTGACAACAGTAGTTGCCCCTATTCCTTGCCCCTCAATTGTTACTGATTTATTGACAGCAATGGTGGATGTAATTAAAAAGGTTTCGGCATCAAGTAATAGTCTATCACCATTATTAGCCACAGCTAAAGCTGCATCAATCGTAGTATAGATCTGCGTTGACCCAACAAGTATTGTGTTTCCGATAGGAGCTGGAATAGCTCTGACCATCGGAGGAACTGGCTGAGAGAGCTTATAATACGTGCTCCCCGTGGATAGTTCAATGTAAATATCACCCAATTCTCCAATGTCGCATGTTGGAACTCCAACTCCTGTTAAAACTGTAGTACCAGTTGCTCCCGTAGGTCCAGTTGCTCCCGTAGGTCCAGTTGTTCCCGTAGGTCCAGTTGTTCCTGTTGGTCCAGTTGTTCCCGTAGGTCCAGTTGTTCCCGTAGGTCCAGTTGTTCCTGTTGGTCCAGTTGCTCCTGTTGGTCCAGTTGCTCCTGTTGTTCCTGTTGTTCCCGTAGGTCCAGTTGCTCCTGTTGGTCCAGTTGTTCCTGTTGGTCCAGTTGCTCCTGTTGGTCCAGTTGTTCCTGTTGGTCCAGTTGTTCCTGTTGGTCCAGTTGCTCCTATTGGTCCAGTTGCTCCTGTTGTTCCTGTTGTTCCTGCAGATCCAGTTGTTCCCGTAGGTCCAGTTGCTCCTGTTGGTCCAGTTGCTCCTGTTGTTCCTGTTGGTCCAGTTGCTCCTATTGGTCCGGTTGTTCCCGTAGGTCCAGTTGTTCCCGTAGGTCCAGTTGCTCCTGTTGGTCCAGTTGCTCCTGTTGGAAAAGTAATGGGAGGAATAGATGCAAGTGTTGGCCCCACGAGATTAGGTTCAAAGGCCGCAGCCTGAATTCCCTGCCATTTCTTTTTCTCATTTGGTTTATCAAACATATTATTACCTCCAAACAAAATACACTCATTCCTTGGATGAAAAAGTTTTTACCTCTATACATAGTCTATGTAGAAGTGTGTTACCAATTCCCCTATATACGAATAGGGTATGAAAAAATGAGAGATTGGGATAGCAACACATCGCTACCAAGCCTATTGAAAAATGGTTCACGGATATCACGTATGTAATGTTCGGCAATAAGACTCTTTATTTTTTATATATTATAGATGGGTTTAACAATGAAATTATAGGTTATAAAATAGGTAAGACACAGGATGTTTCTTTTGTATTAGATACTCTAAAAGAGGCTTTAAGAAAGCGGAATGTGATTAATACGATTTTACATTCGGATCAAGGAAAAGTGTATACATCAAAATAATTTCAAACATATGCCAAAGAAAAAGGCATTATCACAAGCATGTCTCGTACAGGAAACTGCCATGATAATGCCCTCATAGAATCCTTCCATTCTCACTTGAAATCCGAAGGATTATATGCGCAAAATATAAAACAATCGAATAGTGCTAGTATAATACAAACTGTGAATGAATACATCCACTACTATAATAATGAACGGATTCAGAGAAAATTAGATAACATGTCACCTATAGCTTATAGGAAACATGTTATCTAGTTGTTTTTTCTTTATCTCACCAAATAGGGTGAGACCACCTATGATTTAAAGAAAGAATAGCGTGTTTTTTAATTTTATGGGATATTTTTTTAGCTTAATAGCGATGGGATAACACCAACAAAATGCGAATTTCATAGGCTAAGCAATTTTTCACATAGAAAAAGCCGATTTCCTAAACGCTAAGGGATAATCAGCTTTTTAAGGAATTTAGGTGAGATACATATAAAAATGGATTGTAGCATAGATTTTATTCTTATTAGATTATCCTTCTATTTCGAATACAGTCTCATCGCCATTAAGTCAAAAGCCCGTTTTTTCTCAAAATATAAAGCGGGCTAAATTTTTAGCATAAACAAATAACGCAGCACATGTTGCTTACTATAAGTAACATGTTTATTATCCCTTTCTAGTTTACTAGCCATAATACTTCCTTCTAGGGTTGCAATGATAAAGGAGGCTACCGCCTTTGTATCAATATCTGGCTTTAACTCCTGATTCTGAATCCCTTCTACTATAATCTCTTCAATCATATTGAGAAATGTATAGAAAACTTCAAGTGCCTTTTCTCTTAACAGTCGATTCGTATCATCACTGTCTACAGCAGTATTCAGCAAAGGACATCCCCCTTTTATTGGTGGGTTATTTATTACATCTTCATATACATTAAAAAAAGCACTAACCTTTTCTAATGTTGTATTAGCATTACGTATCGCCTCAGAAAAATGTTGAGAGACAGTATCAATGGCATATTTAAATGCCTCTAAAGCAATCTCATCTTTACTTTTAAAATTACGATAAATCCCCCCTTTTTGTAGCCCTGTAGCCTCCATAATGTCATTCATCGAACAGCCAGCATAGCCTTTTTGATTAAACAATTCTGCCGATTTTAATACAATGTTTCTTCGTGTTTGTTCACCTTTTTGCATAATATCCTCCATTATTGTTGAAAAGTTGTAACATGTTGTAGTTGTACATTAACATATAATAAGTTACCTTAAAAGAGACCGTTCGGTCTTTTTTGGGTGAGAGTAGAATTTCTAAAAGGAGATGGTGAGAGAGTTAGTATTTGGTTAGCGTATAACATTCTAATCATGCTATCGGTATCTGACATGAATTTATTGGAGATAATTAAAACTAAGGAGGAAATTATGCATAACATTATTATTCCAGATAGTAAAGTAGCAAAAGAAGCTACTCAATTGGTTTACGAAATTTCTCCAGAATTTCTTTATAATCATTGTTTACGGACATATGCTTTTGGTGATGCATTGGGAAAAAAATATGGATTTAAATATGATCAGGAGTTATTTTATCTTGCTTCTATTTTACATGATGTTGGTCTTACAGAGCATGTATGTTGTAAACATTCATTTGAATATGAAGGTGCTAATCATGCAGAAAAATTCCTTCATTCCCATGGTTTTTCACAAGATAAAATTGATGTGGTACGTGAAGCTATTATTCTACACACCTCGGAAATTGCTAAAGAAAAACAACCAGAGATTGCGTTAGTTCATTTCGGGGCGGGAATGGATGTAGTTGGTTTACGTATAGAAGATATTCCGGAGGAAACATTCAATTTTATAATTGAGGTTTATCCTCGATTAGGTTTCAAAAAAGCTATGATTGAACTGATTAAATATGATTCCAATCTAAAAAATACACAGCAACAGCCAAATAATTTGAGTTCTTCTATGCTTCGTATGGGGTTTTCAGATTGGGTGATGAATGCTCCTTTTAAAGATTAGAGAATAAAGAATTAGAATGTCATAGAACTTAGGAAGGGATACAGACCGAAAAACGGATAAAAACCACGTTATGCAAAAAACTAGCCTCTACAAAAGAGGCTAGTTGACGTAAAATTCCATATAGGAAGTTAATTTTAGAAGTTATTGAATATAATCATAAATATTTTTTGCTAATAATAAACAAGTTACTGTTATGAAAAGGGCACGAACATACCCACTTCCCTTTTTTATAGCAAATTTGGATCCGATAATCCCTCCAGCAATTTGTGCAATTCCCATTATGAAACCATACGCATAGTTTACTTGTCCTACATACATAAACATTAACAATGCACCAATATCGCTTCCTAAATTAAGCAACTTCGCATTACCTGCTGCTTTTAAAAAATCATACCCAATAAATAAAAGCGAAAACATTAAGAATGAACCTGTGCCAGGACCTAGAAATCCATCATAAAAACCAATAACAAAAACAAAAATAGTAAAAATAATGAAGTGTCGACCGGACAATTTCTTATGAGTGGAAATACTACCCCAATCCTTTTTGAATATCGTATAAATAGCCACCGCACCAAGCATGATCAGCATCAATGGCTTCAGTACCTCTGGGTTCATTAAATGAACGGTCCATGCACCTATTATGGAACCTATAAAAGTGAGTGGGAATAATCTAAACCCTGATTTCAAATCCAGGTTACCAGAACGATAAAACACAATATTACTAGTTGCACACCCCATTGTGGATGCTAATTTATTCGTTGCTACTGCACTTGCTGGATTCAGCCCTGTAAATAATAAAGCTGGTAAAGCAATGAGTCCACCACCACCTACAACCGAATCAATAAATGAAGCTAAAAATCCAAAAACAATCAAAATAATTAATACTGATGGGTCTAAGTAAAAATCCATATTATCAACCTCTTTTTAGTCACTATTCGAATAGTAACTAATAATTTGCTAAATGTAAACAGTTATTGTAACGTTAAAATATAAAAGCAAACATCGGAGGACGAAAAAAGTGGACTACATAGTGCAACAGCTAAAAAAATTGGTTTCAATGAATATGAAGCTAAATCTTATGTATCTCTTGTTAAACAAGGGCCTGTCACAGCCTACCAAGTAAGTAAAGATTCAGGTGTCCCAAGAGCGCGAATTTATGAGATTTTAGGTAACCTTGTAGAAAAAGGAATTGTCATGAAGGAAGAAATAAATGACACCACCCGCTATTCACCTCTACCTGTTGAAATCTTTTTACAGAAAGCGCAATCAGAATGGCAGTCTACTTATGAAGGAATTAGTGATTCATTAAAGAAACTAGAAACTTCCGAGGAAAAAACGGATAATCGAGTAATTACTTTAAAAGACAATCAAACAATCATTAGCTATTGTCAGGCATTAATAAAAAAAGCAGAACGACGTATTGTCATTTCAATGTGGGATGAGATGTATGAAGCGTTAAAAGAAGATCTATCTGAAGTAGCTGATAAAGTTACAATACAAGGTATTACCCTGCATGTTGAAAATCCCATTAAAAATCTAGAAGCCCACCGCATAACACCTTATACAGAGACCTTGTCTACAGAACATTGGTTTATTGTATCGATAGATTCTAAAGAAATGATTTATGGACCATCACTTGAAGAGCGTAATATTGCTTTTTATACAGATGACCCCGTTCATATATACTTATTAGAGGATTATGTATGGCATGATGTTTTAGTGAATCGACTTGTCCGACGTAACCAAGACAATTTGGAGAATTGGATTGCTACAGAGCGAAAAACATTCTTTACGGAAGAATAAGAAGAATTATTTAAATTAGAGTTCTTTGTTCAACCTGACTGTTGAACAAAGAACCATGTATATTCTATATACATTTGGTTAACATAACGTCTCATTATCGGTAGCGAAGAAAAAGGTGTCCCCTTACTCTCAGAAGAGATTCGCCTTTTTCTTTTTCTGTGAATCTATGCATCTTTTTATACATTCCTATTATAGAACAACTTTTGGCTTCCCTATGTTTCCCTATTTTTTTTATAAAACTTTGTATACTCTTAGCGTGGTTTTTTATCGAAATGCTGGCGTACCTTAGTTGTTTTGCTTAGGGTTTCAGGTACCTGTAAATGTGTTTATTTAAAATGCTCGAACGTGATATCTATGGGCTACTTATTTTAGAATTGAATCGTGGAGATTGCGTGTTTATATACAAGCTGTTGCCTCCCTTCAAATTCTATTAAAATAGAAAAAGTATCATATCCTCTTATTATTCCTTTTATATGTAATCCTTTGACCAGAATTAATGTGATATCCTTCCTCTTTTGAAATGCTTCTTGTAACAATTGTTCCTGGAAAAATAGCATGTTTCTACCTCTGTCCTTTTGAAATGCTTGAAATTTTGTTTCCAACGAGTTCACCCCCCTATTCTTCTCATACCGTTACGAGATTTTCCATGTCTTCTTACGTTCATTGATGCAAACGTTCTATTCCCTTCATGCTCTCAATCACTTTCTCATCACTCACTATATAATATATCTCATTTCCCTTTCGCTCATAGGAAACCATCTTAAACTGTTTTAACTTTGCTAATTGTTGTGACATTGTAGATTGTGGAACACGTAGTAACTTCTGTAACTCGGATACATTTAATGGTCCTTTTGAAATTAATTCCCGAACTATCATCAAACGCATAGGATGTCCAAGCATCCGCAATATATCTGCTGGTCTCTCGTAATCACCAATCTTAATATAAAAAGCTTCTGACATAATCTCTTCTCCTTTTTAGTAAGCATTTTCTATATCCTAAAATCATCTATTTGTTTCGACAATGTTTTAGATACAGAAGGGATACCTTCAAGTGGTTGTATTTGCATAACTATGTTATTTACGAAGAAGCTCCCTATGTCCTCTTTGTATCTTACATTGCTTCAGATGTATCTTACTAAATAAATCATTTAGTTCTCTTTGATTTATATTTTCTAATACGTTTAATCCCGCTCAAACGTTTCCCTCCAAGCAATTTTTACTACTTTAATGTGCTACGTAGAGACCGGATTGTTAAGCTATTAAGGATTTTTTTTGTATCTAAAATCCTAAAATAAAAAGATAAGATCCGGGAACACGATCTTATCTTTAGCACAAGGAGTAAACAAACGGATAACCATCATATGTATATTATAATTTATTTTTTGTTAATTTTGAATATTAGAGTCGTAATTTAGTAGTCTATCTATATTGAGAAATTCATTACAAACTTAGTTAAAACCAAAGTGAATGTCACTTTACCTATAAATTGGTCGTAAGTTAATTATTAACCCATAAACTGGCCGAAAAATTTAATAAGAAGCATAAAGTTAACAAGCGTTAAGGTGCTTTTATACTAAAAAAACTAGAATATCAATAAAACCTTCACTGAAAGATAGCACCAACAATAACCGAATCTCTTACGCTAATCCTAATTCTATAAATAAAAATTTGAAGTGACCCCCGAAAGTTAGACAGGTCGTTTCATTAGGCAGCCTCTCTAGGGTATGAGCCCGGTATTGTACGAGGGCACTGAAAAACTTGCGTTTTTTATAAATAAATTCATTATAGGGAAAAATAGGGCGCTTCTTGTTCAATTTTGAACAGGAAACGCCCTGTTTTTTTGTCTATTTATTACTCTTTTTCATTCAGAAGCTTCAAGATTCTTTTTAGATTGACAGTGAATATCGTCGTTGCTCCCTGAATTTGCATGCCAAATAAACCCGCAGCCGATGCTTGATCGTACCCATGTTTATTTTTTAATTCACTATTTTTCGCTTCGATTTTATAGCGTTCTCGAGCTAAGCGTTTAAATTCTTCTGTTTCTTGAAAAGCTTGTTGGTCTAAATGTTCCTCTGATTTAATGGCAACAGAATAGGTTTTAGTTTTTGCACCTTCTTTAAAACATCCTTCTCGGAGTGGACAGACCTTACATTTTTCAACGTCGAAAAAATAAACCATTCTTGCACTTGCTCCTGGATGTGAGTCTGGTTTTTTACTTTTTCTTTTTGCTAAATGTCCTGCTGGACATACAAATAAACCTGCATCTTTATTAAAGTCAAATTCTTTTCCGTTTGCTCGCCCATTTTGAGCAATCATTGGATTTAACTTAGAAATCAGTTGAATGCTTTGTTCTTTTGTATAAAGTAAATTGTTTTTCCCTGAATAAGCCGTGTCAGCGATGACTGTTTCAACTTCTATTCCTGTTACTTTACTTTTTTCAATCAGTTCTTGTAGATAATGTCCATCTGATTTTTCACCTGTTGTAACGACCGCTGCTGTAATAATACGTTCATCACTAATTGCTAAATGTGTTTTATAACCAAAGAAAGAACTGTCTGCTGTTTTATGTCCTACTCGTGCATCGGTGTCTGTTGAATAATTTAGATGTTCTTGCGTATCTTCTACAGCCTCTTTTAACACGTTCAATTTTTCCTTTACGGCTGGTAGATGAGCGATTTGTGGTTTGTTTTCAATAATGGCAATCAATTTTTCACAGTAAGCTATTTCACCTTTGACCTCGTTAGAAGTATTCTTCTTTGGAAATTTTCCCTTCATGGATCCATCGAATTGATACACTGCTTTGCGGGTATGTTTTGATTTCTCTTGTAAAAATTCTTTCGGTGATTTTTGGTTATAACGTGCTCTGGTATGCGTTGCGTCCACAATGATTGTTTTACTTTTGATAATGTTCTTTTCGAGTGCGATTTCAACTGTTTTTCTAATGAGCATATCTAATAAACTTACGTCTTGAAGACGAAGTCTACGGAATTTTGTGAGTGAGCTTGAATCAATCACGTCATCTTCTGGCGCCATATCTAAAAAATACTTGAAAGACATGTCATATTTTGAACGTTCGACAAGGTCTACATCAGATACATTAAAAATGGCTTTTAACAATAAATACTTAAACATTCGAATCGGAGGAATCGCATTTCTTCCATAGACGATACACCTTTTTATGATTCACTTTGTGCCCATGATTCATCAGTTCATCGCGAATACGACGATACCCATAACACCCACCATGTTCATCATAAATAGCTTGAATCCGTTCTTTTAACTCCGCATTTGAATCAGGACGATTGAACCGTTTGATCCAGTAATAATACGTACTACGTGGAATGTTTGCGAGTTGAAGTAACTCTTTGACAGGAAATTCATGCCTTAACTCATAGATTACTTGGGTTTTGTCTTGTTTGGTGATTGTTTCTTGTTTTGTACTAAGGCATTCAACTTTTTTAAATATGCATTTTCCATACGTAAACGCTCATTTTCCGCTTGTAGTGCTTTTATTGAGCCCTCTACTATTGGTTTTATTTTTTTATCTTTCATGGTTGGACGCCCCTTTTTCTTTGAATGTAGGGAATCTAATCCTCCTGTTTCATAAGCTATTTTCCATTTCCGAAGTGTTTCATAAGACGGAATATTGAAAAGTTCCGCTGTTTCTCTGATAGATGTCCCGTGTTCATTCATATAATTAAGTACGTCTAGTTTATACTGGGTAGAGTAGGATGTATAGCGTTTTTCAAAAGCATTTTTACCTGAAGTTTCATATCGTCTAATCCACTCACGAAGTAAGCTAGGAGTAAATTCTATAGATTTAGCAATTATTTTTCCTCTTTCTGTACCATCTAAATATCGTTTCACTGCTTGGATTTTCTCTGTTGAAGAAAATTTAGCCATAAAAAATGCACCTCCAATTGTTAGAATGTGTCTAACAATTGGGGTGCACTTCACCCTATATTTGGAATTTAGTGTTCGTTCAATATAATCTACTTCTGTCTGTTAAAGATGGATTGATCATATCCGTTACTGCACGATATAGGTTTTCCGGATATTCAGCTATTCGATGACATAAATACAAGTACCACTCTTTTCCGTAAGTTAAATATACTTTACAGTTGTACCCCTTACTTTTTAAATCCATTAACAAATCTGGACGGATTCCGTAGAGCATTTCTATTTCTACGTTGGGTTGATTAAGGTATTGACGTTTTTCCATTTCTTGAATAAGCATTTCATCATGCGTGGCTATGGATACTGGGTGGTTAGATTCTATTATTTGTTCTACAAGTTTAAGATAACGATTATTTAATTCCTTTGATCTAGGCATAGCAACATCAGCTGTTTCTTGATAAGCCCCTTTGACAACTCGTATTTTCCCAGGATAATGAACTAATTCCTGAACATCATTGTTGGACCTATATAAATGTGCCTGTATAGTGATCCCTACATTAGGATATTGCGTAGTTGTTTTTTTATAGATATTAAGAATATCGTCCGTTTTTGATGTTTCTTCCATACTTATCATAAGTGTAACGCCGTACAGATTAGCTTTCTTGGCTAACTCAAGTAAATGAATATAAGCTGTTTCTGGATCCACAGATAATCCAATATGTGATAAATCAAACGAAACAGTCGACTTCATGGAGAACAAACCCATTTCTTCAATAAGATTCAAAAATTCGTTTTTGGCGTTTCGGCATTCTTCTAAATCCGTTGTATTTTCACCAATATATTCCAGTGAAATAGAATAATCTCTGGAAATTAGTTCTTTTGCTGTTGCAAGCCCATCTTGCCTATTCTCTCCGGTTACAAACCGTTTGGCGGCTTGCAATAGTAAAGGATAGAGTTCATTGGACTGCTGAATATAAGATTTAATATGTTCATTTCGTGCAACCGATTTAAGCGCTTGGGTGACTTGAACCTTTGGATTAGTCATAACTTACATCTCCTTTTTCATATTTACATAAACTTTATCATGGTAAAATGGTTTATATTAGTACCATTTATAATGAATTTTCAAAGTACCAATTCTAGATAAGGAGTAAATTTCAATATGCTTTGGATACCCATTGACCGATCATTAGATATACCATTAATTAGACAAGTTTATCAGCAAATACGAGAACAAATTTTAAACGGGGACTTACAATCAGGAGAAAAACTACCGTCGACACGTGAACTATCTTCTGAGTTGAATGTATCCAGGAATGTGATTTTGGAAGCGTATGATCAATTATTGGCTGAAGGATTTTTAGTTGCAAAAAGGGGTGCTGGAACATTTGTTGCTGAAGGTACTTTTTTAGAACAACAGAATAAAACACCTTCATTTCATTCTGTGAATTGGAGTGAAGATAAAAATAAAGATGATAACATCATCAACTTTCGTTCAGGTATACCAGCACTGGATTTATTTCCGCGTAAGACATGGGCAAAATTGTCTCATACCATATGGAATGACATTGCACCTTCTACTTTTGGATACGATATTCCCGAAGGACGTCCGGAATTACGACAGGTTTTATCACGATATTTACTGAAAACAAGAGGTGTTGATTGTCATCCAGAACAAATTGTGATTACATCTGGTGCAACCCAAGCTATGACACTTGTTTCTAAATTACTTTTATCGCCCAATGATACAATAATAATGGAAGATCCAATCACCAATGATATTCAAACTATATTTAAAACTTCAGGTGCTCTTCTTTCCCCTATACCTGTTGATGAATATGGAATGAAAACATCGTCGCTGCCATTAAATACTTATCCAAAGTTTATCTTTGTTACTCCGTCCCACCAGTTTCCGTTAGGAGGAACGTTACCAATTCAACGAAGGATTCAATTGATTAACTACTCGAGAAGAACAAATTGTTATCTTGTTGAGGATGATTATGACAGTGAATTTAGATATGAAGGACCACCTGTAAGTTCATTACAGGGATTGGATTCAGATCGTGTATTATATATTGGTTCGTTTAGTAAAATTTTATCACCAGCCCTTAGAATGGGATATTTAATTCTTCCTTCACAACTTATTGAAAAATGTCGCATGCTAAAATGGTTTTCGGATTTACATACCCCGTCTTTAGAGCAGCTTATCCTTGCCCGTTTTATTGATGAAGGCTATTTGGAACGACATATTATGAAGATGAAGAAAATGTATAAAAAGCGAAGAAACTTTCTTATTCATTGTTTAAAAACAACATTTTTGGATAAGGTTAATATTTTCGGTTATTCAACAGGCTTACATCTAATTGCTGAATTAAATGAATGCCATTTTTCAAAAGAATTAATCGAATGGATCGAACGGTTTGGAGTTAAAGTATATCCTGTAGAAGATCATACTATAGAAAAAGGAAAACATCATAATCGAATTATTTTAGGTTATGGGCATCTAAAAAAAGAAGAAATTAAAGAAGGTGTGACCAGACTACATAAAGCAATATATAATTTAAAATCCAAAAATTAAAGCCGAGCCGTCCTTAGGTTAGCATGAGGACAACTTGACTTAGTTTTCTGTCAGGATCCCATAACTATCCAGCTAAAAATTTAGCCCGCTTTATATTTTGAGAAAAAACGGGCTTTTGACTTAATGGCGATGAGACTGTATTCGAAATAGAAGGATAATCTAATAAGAATAAAATCTATGCT
>NZ_JBQXON010000028.1:0-21509 GCF_052646455.1 Bacillus cereus group sp. Bce041 | reverse complement strand
AAAGAGCAAGTATTACAAGTAACAAAAGGTGATTTCGTAGGATCAGCAAGTGGAGCGGTAGTATTAACAGCATTAATCGTATTTCTATCAAGCGTATTAGTATAATAGAAGTTTTAAATCAAACAAAAAAGGAAGGAGAATGAGGGATATGAACAGTGAACAAGTGTTTCAAGTAACAAAAACAGATTTATTAGGATCCTTAGGGGGAGCGGTAATATTAACATCATTTATTCTATTCCTTGCAAATGTATTAGTATGAGATATATAAATACAATCATTCAAAAAAAATAAAGACTCTAACGTATTAGTAAGTAGTTAATATGTTGGAGTCTTTTTTATATTCTTCTTATATCCCCTCAAGTATTAAAGTTACCTCATTATCCAGCATGCATGGCTAATTAAACGTTGCGGTTGAAACTTGATTCAACGAATAATCAAAAATCCACTGAATAAAATCCCGCTTTATTTCAAAGAGAAAAAAGTCGAATTTTATATGTAAGAAAAAAAGAGGAATTTGACAGAAAAGATAGAAAATTTTAAAGGTCAGAATTTGTTAGCTTGCTAACTAATTTCTATTAATTAACGTTGGAAGCGTTTTCGGTTGGTTTTAAGTATGGACCATTTAATCTATTTACAGGGGGATGAAGATATTATGAAACAAAAATCTATGGATACGCTAGCTGCACAAATGGAGGACTTTTTTCCAGTACGTGATGTAGATCATTTGGAATTTTACGTAGGGAATGCAAAGCAATCGAGTTATTATCTTGCGAGAGCGTTCGGATTCAAAATTGTGGCTTACTCTGGATTAGAAACTGGAAACCGTGAAAAGGTATCTTATGTTCTTGTGCAAAAAAATATGCGTTTCGTTGTGTCTGGAGCTTTAAGTAGTGAAAATCGTATTGCAGAGTTTGTAAAGACTCATGGTGATGGCGTGAAGGATGTGGCACTACTTGTTGATGATGTTGATAAAGCATACTCAGAAGCAGTGAAACGTGGTGCCGTCGCAATTGCTCCACCGCAGGAATTAACAGATGAGGACGGTACATTGAAAAAAGCAGTTATTGGTACGTATGGTGATACAATTCATACGCTTGTAGAGCGTAAAAATTATAAAGGGGCATTTATGCCAGGATTCCAAAAGGTAGAATTTAATATTCCATTTGAAGAGTCTGGTTTAATTGCTGTTGATCATGTAGTTGGTAATGTTGAAAAAATGGAAGAGTGGGTTAGTTATTACGAGAATGTTATGGGCTTTAAACAAATGATTCATTTTGATGATGACGATATTAGTACAGAGTATTCGGCGTTAATGTCGAAAGTTATGACGAATGGAAGTCGTATTAAGTTTCCTATTAACGAACCAGCAGATGGAAAGAGAAAGTCACAAATTCAAGAGTATCTAGAATTCTATAATGGAGCTGGTGTACAACATCTTGCTTTATTAACAAGTGATATTGTTAAAACAGTTGAAGCGCTTCGTGCAAATGGGGTGGAGTTTTTAGATACACCTGATACTTATTATGATGAGTTAACTGCACGAGTTGGAAAAATCGATGAAGAAATTGATAAGTTAAAAGAATTAAAGATTTTAGTAGATCGTGATGATGAAGGTTACTTACTACAAATCTTTACGAAACCAATTGTAGATCGCCCGACTTTATTTATTGAAATCATTCAACGTAAAGGTTCTCGTGGATTTGGTGAAGGAAACTTTAAAGCGTTATTCGAATCAATTGAAAGAGAACAAGAGCGTCGCGGAAACTTATAAGATTTGTATCCACCAGCAAAAGTCCCTTTGCTGGTGGAAATTTCATTTTTATAAGGAGGAATCAGGATGAAATTTGTTACATTTCGTCTTCCTTCAAAAGAACTACGGGCTGGATGGCTTGAAGGTGACAAAGTAATAGATATGAATCTTGCTAGTGAAGGGAAAATCCCTTCTTCTATGATTGCTTTTTTAGAGAAAGCGGATGAGTATGTAGAAGTAGTGCGGAATATTAAGAATCCAAATAAGGGTATATATGCTTTAGAAGAAGTACAATTGACAGCTGCTCTTCCTAATCCGAGTAGTATTCGAGATTTTTACGCATTTGAACAACATGTAAAAACAGCTCGCGGACGAAGAGGATTAGATGTTGTGCCTGAATGGTATGATATTCCGGTTTTTTATTTTACTAATCATCGTGCTGTAATTGGTTCCAGTGATTTTGTAATTGGTCCGAAAAAGTCTAAAAAGCTTGATTATGAGTTGGAGATTGCTTGCGTAATAGGAAGAGAAGGGCGAAATATTTCTCGTGAGCAAGCAGAGGAATATATTTTTGGTTATTGTATTATGAACGACTGGAGTGCGAGAGACTTACAAGCAACAGAAATGAAAGTAGGTCTCGGTCCAGCGAAAGGAAAAGACTTTGCAACTTCTTTAGGAGCACATCTTGTTACGAAAGAGGAATTAGACGTTTATCGTAATGGTGATCGATATAATTTAGAAATGACTGCTCATGTAAATGGAAAACTATTATCAAAAGGAAACTTCCAAGATATTTACTATACATTTGCTGAAATGATTGAACGTGCTTCAGAGGACGTTACGTTATATCCAGGAGATGTGATTGGTTCTGGGACAGTAGGAACAGGATGTATTTTAGAACTGGGTACAGAAGAGTGGCTACAAGATGGAGATGTTGTAGAACTGTCGATTACTGGTTTAGGTACACTACGTAATACGATCAAAAAAGAAAAGGAAGCGGGTGATGGGCATGTTTTATCGTCACATGGGAGAACTACCTCATAAACGACATGTACAATTTCGTAAAAAAGATGGATCGCTTTATCGTGAACAGGTAATGGGAACAAAAGGTTTTTCTGGTACGCAGTCTATTTTGTATCATCATTATATGCCGACAGAAGTAGGTCATTCTGCATTATCGCATTCTTGTCAGTTGCAGTATGAAGAGGATGTTGCTCTTTCTCATCGCCACTTTCGAACGAAAGAAAGTAAAAAAAGTGGTGATGCAATAAGTGGACGGAATTTCATACTTGGAAATGAAGATTTATTAATTGGAGTAGTGAGTCCAACAGAAAAAATGGATTATTTCTATCGTAATGGTGATGGCGACGAAATGTTATTTGTTCATTATGGAACAGGGAAAATTGAAACGATGTTTGGAACGATTCACTATAGAAAAGGCGACTATGTAACGATTCCAATTGGAACGATTTATCGTGTTATTCCAGATGAAGGAGAGACTAAGTTTCTTGTTGTAGAGGCGAATAGCCAAATTACAACGCCGCGTCGTTATCGAAATGAATACGGACAATTGTTAGAGCATAGTCCGTTTTGTGAAAGAGATCTTCGTGGTCCAGAAAAATTAGAGACATATGATGAAAAAGGCGAGTTTGTCGTAATGACAAAATCAAGAGGCTATATGCATAAACATGTTTTAGGACACCACCCGTTAGATGTTGTGGGATGGGATGGCTATTTATATCCGTGGGTATTTAATGTAGAGGATTTTGAACCAATTACAGGGCGCATTCATCAGCCACCGCCAGTACATCAAACATTTGAAGGACATAATTTTGTTATTTGCTCTTTCGTACCACGTTTATACGATTATCATCCAGAGTCAATTCCGGCACCATATTATCATAGTAATGTTAATAGTGATGAAGTTCTTTACTATGTAGAAGGAAACTTTATGAGTCGCAAAGGTGTGGAAGAAGGTTCTATTACACTTCATCCGAGCGGGATTCCCCATGGACCGCATCCGGGGAAAACAGAGGCAAGTATAGGGAAGAAAGAGACGCTTGAATTAGCTGTTATGATAGACACATTCCGTCCGCTTCGTATTGTAAAACAAGCACATGAAACAGAAGATGAAAAGTATATGTATAGCTGGATTGAACAAGGTTCATATACTGTGAAATAAGTAAAAAAGGCATGCTCTCAATAAGGGGGCATGCCTTTTTCACGGAATCGACATGTATAATAATACCAAAAAAATAATGGAAAGATATATAGAAAGAATAATAAGGATTGTGCATATTCAGAAGAATTTCTACTTGTTTCGACAAAAGTATTGACTAGGAAAAGCGTAATGAGTAAAATAAAAAAGCGAATTAAAAATTTTCAGAAAATTTAAAACTTGGAGGAGTGAAAGATGAAGCAAATTTTTCAAAAGAAGCCAATTGCAAAGTTAATGCAAGAAAGTAAGCAAAAAACGTTAGCAAGAACATTGGGCGCGCTAGATTTAACTATGCTTGGAATCGGAGCAATTGTTGGAACTGGTATTTTTGTTCTAACGGGTGTTGTGGCAGCGAAACATTCTGGGCCAGCTATTATATTATCATTTGCGATTGCCGCTCTAGCTTGTGCCTTTGCTGCATTTTGTTATGCTGAATTTGCTTCTTCAGTTCCTGTCTCGGGCAGTGTGTATACGTATACATACGCGACGATGGGGGAAGTATTCGCATTTTTAATTGGCTGGGACTTAATGCTGGAATATTTACTTGCTACATCTGCTGTAGCGAACGGTTGGTCTGCATATTTTCAATCTTTATTAAAGGGGTTTGGAATTCATATTCCGACTATTCTCTCCTCGGCTCCTGGTACAGGTAAGGGTGGAATAATTGATCTACCTGCAGTTCTAATTATTTTAGTGATGACAGTTCTTTTATCTAGGGGTGTTCGTGAAAGTGCACGAGTAAATAACATTATGGTATTTATTAAAATAGCAGTTGTTCTTATTTTTATCTTTGCTGGTTTTAATTATGTGAAACCTGAAAACTGGACGCCTTTTATGCCATTTGGTTTAGATGGTGTAATGGCTGGAGCGGCTACAGTATTCTTCGCATTTATAGGATTTGATGCAGTTTCAACAGCGGCAGAAGAAGTGAAACGTCCGCAACGTGATTTACCAATTGGTATTATTGCATCGTTATTAATTTGTACAGTTCTTTATATCGTTGTTTCGCTTATTTTGACAGGAATTGTTCCGTACGGACAGCTAAATATATCAGATCCAGTTGCTTTTGCACTTCAATTTATTGGACAAGATGGTTTAGCGGGGGTAATTTCAGTAGGAGCAATTACAGGAATTACAACAGTAATGCTAGTTATGATGTATGGGCAAGTTCGTGTTTCTTATGCGATGAGCCGAGATGGTTTACTGCCGAAGCGTCTTGCTAAAGTTCATCCGAAATTTAAAACGCCATTTTTAAATACATGGACAACGGGAATTATTGCGGCACTGATTTCAGGATTAATAGATTTAAATGTTTTAGCACATCTTGTAAATATGGGGACATTGTCAGCATTTGCACTCGTAGCTGTTGCGGTAATCGTAATGAGAAGAACACATCCAGACTTACCAAGGGCATTTAAGGCTCCGCTTGTACCATTTTTACCAGCATTAACAGTGATCTTCTGTTTATACTTAATGCTTCAATTATCGGGGACAGCATGGATTAGTTTTGGGATATGGATGGTTATTGGTATAGCGGTTTACTTCTTATATAGCCGAAAACATAGTGCTTTAAATAATAGTAAAAAAGAAGAAGATGTTGCAAATTTATAAGCGAAAAAATCCATTCTAATTCTGTTAGAATGGATTTTTTTATTTGAAAATTTACATTTTTCTGAACTTATTATAAGATAATTGTTGGCTAACTAAAGGGGTGAAATGATGAAAAATACGTGGCGTGAGTTAAGGGAGATGGACCGTAACGTATGGATTCGATTTATTGGAGAGACGTTAAATGGAATTGCAATGATGATGTTAATGCCTTTTTTTGCATTATATTTAAAAGATAAGGTAGATTCGTTGTTGGAAGTTGGGGTTATTATGGCGCTTTCTCCAATTGCTGCAAGTTTTGGATCACTTATAGGAGGGAGAATTGCTGACATATATGGAAGAAAGCCTATTATGATATTTTCTATGGCAAGTAATGCATTATTAATGCTCGGTTTTCTATTTATAGAAGGGTTTATTCCATATGCAATTTTATCTATTTTTTTAGGGTTGAGTAATTCTTTATTTCACCCAGCTGCATCAGCTATGGTCGCGGATGTAACGGCACCAGAAAAAAGAACAGAGGCATATGGTTTATTACGAATGGGACACAATATAGGTGCTGCGATTGGTCCGATAATGGGAGCATCAGTAGTTGTGTTGTCAAAGAACCTTGTGTTTATTATTGCCTCTTCTACAATGCTATTTTATGCGTTACTTGTATTACTTCTTATTCAAGAGACGATGCCAAAGAGGACAGATAAGGAAGAACATAAAGAAAAGGAATCTGGGGCAGTTTGGAAAATTGTAATGCGAGATAAGGCATTAATGATTTACTTATTAGCAGGTATTATCATTTCGATGGGGTTTTCTCAAACGGAAGGCATGTTGCCACTACATTTTGATAATGAAATGAAGCGTATTTTTGGAACGAACAATCCATATCCATATTTAATGGCGTTAAACGGACTATTAGTTGTTTTATTCCAGTTTCAAATTTCAAAATGGGCTACGGATAAACCGGTCGGGAAGACGATGTTATATGGTGCATGTTTATTCGGGATTGGATTATTTTTTATAGGGTGGTTACCGAAGTGGTTTGGAGAATTTAATACAAATGCTACAATTATTTTAATAACACTACTGTTCGTTTATGCTTTATATACGTTAGGTGAAATGATTATGTCGCCTGTACAGATGACATTTGTAGCAAATTTGGCCCCTGAGCATTTGAGAGGGACTTATATGGGAGCTGCAAGTTTGCAGTGGATTACAGGAAGCGCATTTGGTCCACTTTTGGGCGGTTTTTTATTAGATCGATTACTTGGTCACTTTCTATTTACAATTTTAGCTGTAGGATGTGTAGTTGCAGGTATTGTATATGTTTCTTTAGATCGCCTTGTTGAGCAAAGGCAAAAAGACACACTAACCAAACAATCTTCTTAGTGAATAGATGACATACACAAAAAAGGGGATTTCTACATATTTTAGGTACATAACTAGATTAGATTGCCATTTTATTTTGTGTAGCTATATAGAAAATGAAATGAAAAACCAATAAGTGATGTTATTTAATTATTTATGGAAGTTACATTTTATTTCAAATAGGAACTACCTATTTTTATAAAAAGTGCTAAAATAGAAAAATGAAAACAATTGGTTAGGGTGATTTCATTGACGAAAATTAAATTAGGTTTATTATATGGTGGAAAATCAGCTGAGCATCAAGTTTCGCTACAGACGGCTCTTGCTGCTATTAAAGCGTTAAATCAAGATAAATTCGAGATTCATCCAATTTATATTACAGAACAAGGTCAATGGGTACGTGGTGAGCGTATTGAAGGCGAAGTAACAGATGTTGAAGCTTTAAAAATGAGCGGTGCAGAAAATGCGATTTCTCCGTTATCATTAAGTACAGAAATTATCCCATCTGCAGCTTCTGAGGAGAACGCTATTGACGTTATTTTCCCATTACTACATGGACCAAACGGTGAAGATGGAACGGTTCAAGGACTATTAGAATTAATGAATATCCCTTATGTAGGAAATGGTGTTCTAGCATCATCTGCTGGTATGGATAAAGTTGTTATGAAAAACATCTTTGCAGAGGCTGGTTTAAAACAAGCAAAATATGCATCCTTCATTCGTAGTGCATGGGAAAAAAATCGTGAGGAAGCTTATTCTAAAGTAGAAGATAAGTTAGGATATCCTTGCTTCGTAAAACCAGCGAACCTTGGTTCAAGTGTTGGTATTAATAAGTGTAAAAATCGTGAAGAACTTGAGGATGCATTTGTAGAGGCATTCCAATTTGATCGCAAAATTATTGTAGAAGAAAATATTGTAGGTCGTGAAGTAGAAGTTGGGGTACTAGGTAATGATGAGCCGAAATGTTCAGTTGTAGGTGAAATCGTTCCGAAAAAGGACTTCTATGATTATAAGTCGAAATATATCGATGGTAATACGGCGCTAATTATTCCAGCTGAAATGACAGAAGAAGAATCTAATGTAATTAAGCGTGATGCGATTATTGCATTCCAATCATTAGACGGTGCAGGTTTAACGCGAGCTGATTTCTTCTTAACGAAAGATGGAGAAGTGTATATTAACGAAGTAAACACAATGCCAGGATTTACACCGTTCAGTATGTTCCCTCTATTATGGCAACATACTGGGTTACCGTATCCAGAATTAATCGAAGAGCTAATTCGTTTAGCGATTGAACGTCACGAAGAAAAACAAAAAATTAAATATACAATCTAACAAAAAAGGAGGAAGCACTATTCATAGGAATAGTGCTTCCTCTATGTAAGGAGCGTTTATATATGATAAAGCGAATGTTAAAGCAAGTGGAACAGATGGTAAATGGTACTGAATTAGCAGAGCAATATGAGGGAATTACTATTCAAGGCGTGTCTATTGATACGAGAAAAATTGAAAAAGGAAACTTGTATGTTCCGATTCAAGGGGAGCGCTTCGATGGACATGCTTTTGTAGATAAAGCTGTTGAAAATGGAGCTGTGGCTACATTATGGATGAAAGATGTAGCGAATCCACCTGAGAATCTTCCGGTTATTTTTGTAGAAGACACGCTATCGGCATTGCAAATGTTAGCGAAAAACTATCGCGATCAATTGGATGTTAAAGTTGTAGGTGTAACGGGTAGTAACGGTAAAACATCTACGAAAGATATTGTAACAAGTCTTCTTGCGACTAAATTCAAAGTGCAAAAAACAGAAGGGAACTTCAATAACCATATCGGATTACCTCTTACCATTTTAAACTTAGAAGAAAATACAGAAGTAGCAGTATTAGAGATGGGTATGTCAAGCCGAGGCGAAATTGAATTCTTATCTAAGTTAGCTCGTCCTAATGCAGCTATCATTACAAATATTGGTGAGGCACATTTAATGGATTTAGGATCTCGTGAGGCAATTGCTGAAGCGAAATTAGAAATTGTTACAGGATTACAAGAAGGTGGCGTGTTCGTATATAACGGAGATGAGCCTTTATTAACGAATCGTGTTCCTGGAATGAATTTAGCAGCAGAAACGGTTACGTTTGGTGATGCAAGAGCAAACGATTATTATCCAACGACTGTAACATTACAAGCAACTGGGACACATTTCAAAATGAATAGAGATGAAAATATTTCATTCTACTTACCGGTGTTAGGAAAACATAATGTGTATAATACACTTGCTTCAATGGCAATTGCGAAACATTTTGGTGTAACGTGGGAAGAGATGAAAGAAGGTTTAGTAACACTTCAAATGACGGGCATGCGTATGGAAATTGTGAAAACAAATAGTGGTTTAACAATTATCAACGATGCTTATAATGCAAGCCCGACGGCTATGGAAGCAGCATTCCATTTAATGAATGGTTTAGATGGTTTTGCTAAAAAAATCGTTGTGCTCGGTGATATGTTAGAACTTGGAGATCAAGAAGTACAGTTCCATTATGAGGTAGGAAAATTAATCGATCCAGCAAAAATCTCACATGTATTCACATACGGTAGATTAGGGGCTCAAATTGCTGAAGGAGCAAAAATTAATTTCCCTAATGAACGTGTAAAGGCGTATGATAATAAAGAAGAGTTAGTAAAAGATTTACAAGCAGTAGTCGATGTGAAAGATGTTGTATTAATAAAAGCATCTCGCGGTATGAAATTAGAAGAAGTAATTACGATGTTGAAATAATTGGTGTATATAAATAGGGATGATAGTTACGAAAATAGAAGAAACTTATAATAAGCGCTTACAGTAAATATAAAAAAATAAAAGTGAAGAAAAAAACTCTGAATATGAAAATAAGGTAACAGTTGGGTTTGCTTTTTACACATACAAAACTTATAATTGATAAAGTGTAATAACGTTTAGAAGTATTTTCGTGAAGAATATACGCCCGTTTATATACGTGAGCATTCAGGAAAAGGGCTTTTCCGCAAATTCGGAAAACGCCTTTTTTTAAATGATAAGTATAGGATAGAAAAGGAGAAGTAACATTGACAACATTTCGAGAATTAGGATTAAGTGATTCTTTACTGCAATCTGTTGAAAGTATGGGCTTTGAAGAGGCTACACCAATTCAAGCTGAAACAATTCCACATGCATTGCAAGGTAAAGATATTATTGGGCAAGCGCAAACAGGTACAGGGAAAACAGCAGCATTCGGATTACCACTATTAGATAAAGTGGATACACATAAAGAATCGGTTCAAGGTATTGTTATCGCGCCAACGCGTGAATTAGCAATTCAAGTTGGAGAAGAATTATACAAAATTGGTAAGCATAAACGCGTTCGTATTTTACCGATTTATGGTGGTCAAGATATTAACCGCCAAATTCGTGCTCTAAAAAAACACCCACACATTATTGTTGGTACGCCGGGTCGTATTTTAGATCATATTAACCGTAAAACACTTCGTCTGCAAAACGTAGAGACAGTTGTTCTTGACGAAGCGGATGAAATGTTAAACATGGGCTTCATTGAAGACATTGAAGCAATTTTAACAGATGTGCCAGAAACACATCAAACATTACTATTCTCAGCGACAATGCCGGATCCAATCCGCCGTATTGCTGAGCGTTTCATGACTGAGCCTCAACACATTAAAGTAAAAGCAAAAGAAGTAACAATGCCAAACATTCAGCAGTTCTATTTAGAAGTGCAAGAAAAGAAAAAGTTTGACGTGTTAACACGCTTATTAGATATTCAATCTCCAGAGCTTGCAATCGTATTTGGTCGTACAAAGCGTCGTGTTGATGAATTATCAGAAGCATTAAACTTACGTGGTTATGCTGCAGAAGGTATTCACGGTGATTTAACTCAGGCGAAACGTATGTCTGTATTACGTAAATTTAAAGAAGGTTCTATTGAAGTTCTTGTTGCAACAGACGTTGCTGCGCGTGGTCTTGATATTTCAGGCGTAACGCACGTATATAACTTCGATATTCCACAAGATCCAGAATCATACGTTCACCGTATCGGTCGTACTGGTCGTGCAGGTAAAAAAGGTATTGCAATGCTATTTGTAACACCACGTGAATCAGGACAATTAAAAAATATCGAGCGTACAACAAAACGTAAAATGGACCGTATGGATGCACCGACACTTGACGAGGCATTAGAAGGTCAACAACGTTTAATCGCTGAAAAGCTTCAAAGCACAATTGAAAATGAAAACTTAGCATACTACAAGCGTATTGCAGAAGAAATGTTAGAAGAAAATGACTCTGTAACAGTAGTAGCTGCTGCTTTAAAAATGATGACTAAAGAGCCGGATACAACTCCGATCGCTTTAACATCAGAACCACCTGTTGTTTCAAGAGGCGGCGGTTCTAAAAAACGCGGCGGTAACGGAGGCGGATACCGTGATGGTAACCGTAATCGTAGTCGTGATGGACGCGGCGGTGGCGATGGACGTAATCGTGACCGTAACCGTGATGGACGTAATCGTGACGGAAACCGTGATCGCAATCGTGATGGTAACCGCGATCGTAATCGTGATGGTGGTAGTCGTGGTCGTAGAGGTGAAGGCCAAGGTCGCCCTGGTTCTTCAAATGGACGCGGCGAAAGAAAACATCATAGCCGTCCACAAGCTTAATAAAAAAAAGAGAATGCCCTTTGCGGGCATTCTCTTTTTTTTATTTCTATAATTGTGCATACTACATAATAGTTATGATAGAAAAGGGGCTGTTATATGCTTGTAAGGCTTGGTTACGTTGCGATGAGTGTACATTTGAAGAATGCATCTCCATCTCAAACGATGACGTATGCACAGTTTCAGAAATTAGATGATCGTGATGCTGCAATTCGTAAGCTTGAAAGAATTGCTAATTCCAATTTAGAAAATTGTTTACGTTTATTAAAGCATAATAAAGGGCATGACATATCTTTCTTTCGGCTCAGTTCAAAGCTCATTCCTTTAGCGAATCATGAGGAATTGCTAGAGTGGAACTATATTCGTCCGTTAAAAGAAAATTTAAAAAAACTAGGTGAATATGCAGTTCATATGAATATGAGAATTGATTTCCATCCAGATCATTTTGTTGTACTAAATTCACCTGAGGAGAGTGTTTTTAAACAATCTGTAAAAACATTGCAGATGCACAAAAAATTATTAAAAGGCATGGGGATTGAACATAAGCAACGATGTGTACTGCATGTTGGAGGAGGATATAAAGATAAAGAACTTGCATTAGAGCGCTTTATAGAGAATTGGTCGAATGTCCCAAGGGGTATTCAAGAAATGATTATATTAGAAAATGATGATACAACCTTTACGTTAGAGGAAACATTATATTTAGGAGAAAAATTAGATATTCCCGTCGTATTTGACTTGCATCACCATATGATGAATAATGAGCAAGAAGATTGGTATGAAGATTGGGCACGTGTTGTTCATACGTGGGAAACGTCTTTGTTGCCGATTAAAATGCATATCTCTAGCCCTAGAGAGGGAAAAGATCCAAGAGCTCATGCAGATTATATTAATGTAGACGCATTTTTATCTTTTTTAAGAAGGATAAAGGGAAGTGTTCCGCAAATTGATTGTATGATTGAGGCGAAGATGAAGGATGAGTCTTTATTTCAATTAATGAGAGATTTAAGTGAACAAGTAGATGTAGAAATTATCGATGGTGCAAGCTTTTATATTAAATAAGCTTTGCACCATCGTTTTTTTTTGTTAAAAAAGGGGTTAAAATGCCACCGGTTATTAAACCTGTTAAATGACTGATCGGATTGGCAGAAGGGTTAAAGAAAGTAAATAGTAGTAATAGAAGTATCATAATTGAGAAAATGGCAATTTCTTTTGGTTTTGAAGAGCGGTATCGATTGTACAATAAAAATAACTGTGCACCTAATAGTCCGAAAATACCACCTGATGCACCTGCGTGAATATATTCAAGCGGCATAATAATATAAGAAGAAATATTTCCAGAAATTCCAGAGAGAAAAAATAGAATAAAAAAAGAAAAGTGTCCGAGTTGCTTTTCGATAGAAGAACCAAGAGCAAACAAAAAAATACTATTAGAAAGAAAATGTTGTAAGTCTACGTGTACGAGAAGAGAAGTTATGACACGCCACCATTCTCCTTTCGCGATATATTCATTAGAGGCTGCCAGTGGTAAGAGAAAAAAGTCGCCTAATATCATCATGACTAAATGAATAAGAAGTAAGGTAAGAATAGTCGGTTGTAAAGAAATATGAGTGGATCTTATTATCATACGGTTACTATCACCCCTTTTGCATCAGAAAGATTCTCTGTTATTCTTATCAATATGAAAGAAGAAAGTTAAATAGAAGAAGGGGATTTCGAAATGATTATAGGGATTGGTATCGATATTATTGAATTAAATCGTATTGAAAAAATGCTAGATGGAAAGCTTAAATTTATGGAACGTATTTTAACGGAAAATGAACGTAATGTTGCTATGGAGCTGAAAGGAAGTCGCCTTACAGAGTTTGTAGCTGGAAGGTTTGCAGCGAAAGAGGCGTATTCAAAAGCTGTAGGTACTGGTATCGGAAAAGAAGTGAGTTTTTTAGATATTGAAGTGAAAAATGATGAAAGAGGTAAGCCAATTCTGATTACAAGTACAGAGTATATTGTTCATTTATCAATTAGTCATAGTAAGGAATTTGCTGTTGCTCAAGTTGTTTTAGAAAGCTTGTCACGCTAGTCTGCATATTTTATATCTTTGTCTCATATATTTGAGGTAGCGATAAGGAAGGTACATCTTCCATTCATTTATAGGGGCAAAGGGGCTGAATTGATGAAAAGGCGTCTGTTTTTAGTTCTTGTCGGTTTGTTGACCGTTTTTGTGTTGGCGGGTTGTATGGAAAAGAAGCAAGATGATGTCGTGAGAGATTTAGAATCAAAAGTAAAAGGGATGAAAAGTTATCAAGCTGAGGCAAAATTATCTATTAAAACAGGCAATGAGCCTCAAGAGTATAACGTAGAGATTTGGCATAAGGAACCGTCTTTTTATCGTGTGAATTTAAAAAATGCAAAAAAAGATCAGAGCCAAATTATTTTGAGAAATGAAGAAGGTGTATTTGTATTAACGCCAGCACTTAATAAGAGCTTCCGTTTTCAAAGTGATTGGCCGCAAAATAGTAGCCAGGCTTATTTATATGAATCACTTGTAAGAGATATTTTGCAGGACAAGAAAAACCTTACTTTTGAGAAAACAGATAAGTATTATATTTTTAAAACAAAAACAAACTATCAACATCAAAATATGTTGCCGAGACAAGAGATTACATTGAATAAGAGCGACTTGACTCCAGTTTCAGTGAAGTTAATGGATAATGATCAAAATGTTCTTGTGAAAGTAGATTTCTCTAAAGTGAAATTCGATGCGAAATTTGATAAAGGTGCATTTGATACGAAACAAAATATGTCTAGAGCGCAGGTAGATGTTCAAACAACAGCGAAAGAAGACAAACCGTTTGCTATTTTGTATCCACTTGATACACCACAAGGTATGACTCTGCAAGATGAAAAAGAGTTGAAGACAGACAGTGGCAAGCGTGCGATACTCACATACACTGGAAATAAGAAATCCTTTACTTTAATACAAGAAAAGGCAAAAGTTGCAGAGGCATCATCAGCGGTAAGTGTAAGTGGAGAACCAGTTGATCTTGGATTTACGATTGGTGCATTAACGAAAGACTCTGTAACGTGGTCGCATAACGGAGTAGAATATATGCTCGTGTCTAAAGGTTTAGAGCAGAAGGAGCTGTTAATGGTTGCTCGTTCAGTTACAGCGAAGCAGGTGAAGTAAACTTCTTAGACGTGGTGATATATGTGCACCACGTCTTTTCTTAGTTTGAAGGTGGATTTCATAAAAGAAGCATATAAAAGAATAAGCTTCGCATATCGTGTATAAGGAAGTGTATTTATGGAAGAAGCACCATTTTACCGTGACACTTGGGTGGAAGTGGATTTAGATGCCATTTATAACAACGTTACACATATTAAAGAGTTCATCCCAAGTAATGTAGAGATTTTTGCTGTAGTTAAAGCAAACGCATATGGGCACGATTATGTACCGGTGGCTAAAACGGCATTAGAAGCAGGTGCAACAAGGTTAGCTGTTGCTTTTTTAGATGAAGCTTTAGTGCTTCGGAGGGCTGGTATTACTGAGCCGATTTTAGTGTTAGGTCCCTCGCCGCCGCGTGATGTAAATGTAGCTGCTGAAAATGATGTAGCGCTAACTGTTTTTCAAAAAGAATGGGTGGACGAAGCAATTAAACTTTGGGATGGTTCATCTGTAATGAAATTCCATATTAACTTTGATAGTGGTATGGGGAGAATTGGAATACGTGAAAGAAAAGAGCTAAAAGAATTTTTAAAGAGTTTAGAGGGTGCACCGTTTTTAGAGTTAGAAGGAGTATACACGCATTTTGCAACGGCAGATGAGGTTGAGACTTCGTATTTTGATAAGCAATATAACACGTTCTTAGAGCAGTTAAGTTGGTTGAAAGAATTCGGAGTGGATCCTAAGTTTGTTCATACAGCTAATAGTGCTGCGACGTTACGTTTTCAAGGGATTACATTTAATGCAGTGCGAATTGGGATTGCAATGTATGGATTATCTCCTTCTGTAGAAATACGTCCTTTTTTACCATTTGAATTAGAACCGGCGCTATCACTTCATACGAAAGTCGCTCATATTAAACAGGTAATTAAAGGTGATGGAATTAGTTATAACGTCACCTACCGAACGAAAACTGAAGAATGGATTGCGACTGTAGCGATTGGCTATGCAGATGGGTGGCTTAGGAGGTTACAAGGATTTGAAGTGCTTATAAATGGTAAAAGGGTACCGATTGTAGGGCGAGTAACAATGGATCAGTTCATGATTCATCTTCCTTGTGAAGTGCCACTTGGTACGAAAGTTACGCTTATTGGAAGGCAAGGAGATGAGTATATTAGCGCTACAGAGGTTGCGGAATACTCAGGGACTATTAATTATGAAATTATTGCAACGATCAGTTTCCGTGTGCCAAGAATATTTATACGGAATGGTAAGGTTGTAGAGATAATTAATTACTTGAACAATATATAGAAGGTAGTATGATTGCTTCTTGTCATTGGAGTGACTGTTCATTGCTGGATAATAAGCTCTTTTTGATGAGAAGCTTTTTACTTATAATCATTTTTTATATAAGTTGCACGTAAGTTTTGAAGAGGAGTTCTATTGTTTTTAGTTAGTTATGAGATAAAAAATTTAAGAAGATGAATGTTTTGTTTGTGAATTGGAAAACATAAGCAAGGAATAAGGAAGTCTTTGCAACAGGCTCCATACAATGGTATTATTACAATAGGTGTCATATATATATTTGGGTGTGTAGTTGACGGTGGAGGTGTATTTTTGTGTCCGAATCAAGTGTAACTACTGAAATCGTGGTTCGGTTGCCAAAGCAAATGGTAACGGAATTGGACGGAATTGGAAAACAAGAGAATAAGAATCGCCATGAACTAATTTGCCAGGCAACACAATTGTTATTGCGTCAACATAAGACGAAGAAACGCTACCAACATGAATCAATGCGACGTGGGTACATTGAAATGGGAAAAATTAATCTTGGTATTGCATCTGAAGCTTTCTTAGCAGAGTATGAAGCAGCTCATACAGTAGAACGCTTAGTTAGCGGGGGGTAATATTTTGATTGTAAAACGCGGCGACGTGTATTTTGCAGACCTTTCCCCAGTTGTTGGTTCTGAGCAAGGAGGCGTTCGTCCGGTTCTTGTCATTCAAAATGACATCGGAAATCGTTTTAGTCCAACGGTGATTGTAGCGGCTATTACTGCACAGATTCAAAAAGCGAAATTACCCACTCATGTGGAAATTGATGCGAAAAAGTACGGTTTTGAGAGAGATTCTGTTATTTTACTTGAGCAGATTCGAACAATCGATAAGCAGCGCTTAACGGACAAAATCACTCACTTAGATGAAGTGATGATGATTCGTGTAGATGAAGCGCTACAAATTAGTTTAGGACTAATAGATTTTTAAATCGGCAGTTTAAGTTGCTCTCTTTGAAGGGCAACTTTTTTTATTATAGAGGAGGTTACGGTTGTATATGGAAATGGTAGATAATCGACAAGCGTTAATGAAAATGTTAGTGAAAGAATTAGGCTTTACCGAAAAGCAAGTTCGTCATGTTATTCAATTAACAGAAGAAGGTAACACAGTTCCATTTATTGCTCGTTACCGAAAAGAATGGACAGGCTCTTTAGATGAGGTGCAAATTCGTACGATTTTAGAGAGATGGCAATATATGATGCAACTTGAAGATAGGAAGGAAGAAGTTCTTCGTCTTATTGATGAGAAGGGGAAACTGACAGAAGAGCTACGACAGCAAATTGTTAAAGCTACAAAGTTGCAAGAAGTAGAAGATCTATATCGTCCATATAAAGAGAAAAGAAGAACGAAAGCGACAGTTGCTAAAGAAAAAGGATTAGAACCATTAGCTGAATGGTTATTGTTATATAAGAAAGAAGATCCGGCTAAAAAGGCAGTGGAATTTATTAATGTAGAGAAAGAAGTGCAATCTGCAGAAGAAGCTTTACAAGGTGCACAAGACATTATTGCAGAAATGGTTTCAGATGAAGCTGCGTATCGTAGTTGGATTCGAAATGTTACTTTTAGAAAAGGTGTTATGTCTTCTTCCGTGAAAGATGAAGAAAAAGATGAAAAGAATATATATGAAATGTATTACAGTTATGAAGAACCATTGCAAAAAGTAGTACCACATCGTGTATTAGCAATGAATCGTGGCGAGAAAGAAGATATATTGAGAGTTGCTGTTGTTCCGCCAGTAGATGAGATAGTAACCTTCTTAAATAAGAAAGTAATTCGTGATAACGATTCGAAAAGTGCACATTATGTACAATTAGCGATTGAAGATGGTTATAAACGATTAATTCAATCTTCAATCGAAAGAGAGATTCGTAAAGAATTAACAGAAACAGCTGAAGAACAAGCAATACATATTTTCTCTGAGAACTTACGTAACTTATTATTACAACCTCCGATGAAAGGGAAAGTCGTGCTAGCGGTAGATCCGGCATATAGAACTGGTTGTAAATTGTCTGTAGTAGATGATACGGGGAAAGTACTACATATCGATGTTATTTATCCGCATCCACCTGTTCGTAAATATGATGATGCAAAAACGAAAGTTCTTTCTATTATAGATAAATATCAAGTTGAAATGATTGCAATTGGTAATGGGACAGCATCTAGAGAAACAGAAGAGTTTATAGTAGATGTATTACAAAGTGTGAACCGAGATGTCTTTTATATTATTGTAAATGAAGCGGGTGCTAGTGTATATTCAGCTTCTGATTTAGCCCGTGAGGAATTCCCAAATTTACAAGTTGAAGAGAGAAGTGCCGTTTCTATTGGGAGACGTCTGCAAGATCCACTTGCTGAACTTGTGAAAATTGATCCTAAATCAGTTGGGGTTGGACAATACCAACATGATGTATCTCAAAAGAGACTGAATGAGTCATTAACATTTGTAGTAGAAACAGCTGTTAACCAAGTTGGGGTTAATGTAAATACGGCTTCGGTTGCATTGTTACAATATGTTTCAGGTTTATCGAAAACTGTTGCGAAAAATATTGTAGCAAAGAGAGAAGAAGATGGGAAATTCACGAAGCGCACGGAATTAAAGAAAATCCCACGTTTAGGTGCAAAGACTTATGAACAATGTATAGGTTTCTTACGTATACTAGAAGGAGCGAATCCATTAGATCGAACAGGTATTCATCCAGAGCAATATAAAAATGTTGAATTGTTATTGAAGAGTCTAGGGTTATCGATAGATGACGTAGGACAACCGCAATTACAAAAGAGATTGGAAGAAGTAGAGATTTCTAAGTTATCTCAAGAAACAGGAGTTGGGGAGCCGACGTTAGTTGATATTATAGATGCGCTTATTAGTCCTGAACGAGATATGAGGGATGAGTTGCCTAAACCACTTTTGAAAAAAGGGATTTTGAAATTAGAAGATTTAAAACGTGGTATGGAACTAGAAGGAACAGTTCGTAACGTTGTTGATTTTGGTGCTTTTGTTGATGTTGGTGTAAAGCAAGATGGTTTAGTACATATTTCTAAACTTAGCAAACAGTTTGTAAAGCATCCGTTAGATGTTGTATCAGTAGGGCAAATTGTAAAAGTATGGGTAGATGATATTGATACAAAAAAAGGACGCGTTGCACTATCTATGTTGCCGATTGAATAGTAAGAGAAGAGAGCAGATGAAACTGCTCTTTTTTTATGAAATAAAAAGTGTAATGGATTATGAGCTTTGATGTATTTTGCTATAATAAAACCAGCATTCATTTAATAACTTAATTTGATACCGGTTTTTTTCGAAATATGCACGTTGCATTTGTTTTTTTAGCCACGTAGGCATAGGAATCCCTCCTTGTTTAATCCTGCTCTCAAAAATCTAAAATGCTATTGATGAGAGGTTGGTGAGTGGATTTCTATTCATGTTTTGTTTTTAGAAACCACGCTTCTTACATGAGGATGGGTATATGTACTATTTAATATATGTATAAGAAGGGAGAAAAGTGTAAAAATATTTTTTTGTTTAGGAGGAATGAGAGTGGATGAGCAAGAAATTCAGCGACTAGTGGAAGAAGTGTCACTACAATACTTTGAGATGCCGTTCTTACATAAAGCGGTGTTTAATAATAGATTACGTACAACTGGTGGGCGTTATTTATTGAAGAGTCATAATATCGAACTGAATTATCGATATTACGAATTGTATGGTGAAGAAGAGTTAGTCGGGATTATTAAACATGAGCTTTGTCATTATCACTTACATATTGCAGGAAGAGGGTATAAGCACAGGGACAGGGATTTTCGTGAGTTGTTAAAGAAAGTTGATGCACCACGTTTTTGTAAACGAATGATTAATGAAGAGAAGGAAAAAAAGATTTATAAGTATGAATGTATGGAGTGTTCACTTCAATATGTAAGAAGGCGTCAAATAAATATAAAAAGATATGTCTGTGGAAAGTGTAAAGGGAAACTCAAACCGATATCGAAAACATCTTGACAGTAAAAACGCAATCCAGTATATTATAAACATGTCACGTTTGAACAAGATGTTGTTAAAAACTTCTTGACTTACAGAGAGAATTTTTATAAGATACAAATTGTCTTCATTATTCCGCAGTAGCTCAGTGGTAGAGCTATCGGCTGTTAACCGATCGGTCGTAGGTTCGAGTCCTACCTGCGGAGCCATACAGAGAAGTACCCAAGTGGCTCAAGGGGCTCCCCTGCTAAGGGAGTAGATCGCTAACGCGGTGCGAGGGTTCGAATCCCTTCTTCTCTGCCATACATATTGGCCCGTTGGTCAAGTGGTTAAGACACCGCCCTTTCACGGCGGTAACACGGGTTCGAATCCCGTACGGGTCACCACTTCGGAGGATTAGCTCAGCTGGGAGAGCACCTGCCTTACAAGCAGGGGGTCGGCGGTTCGATCCCGTCATCCTCCACCATATAATTTTATATGAATAGTATTGTCGCGGGGTGGAGCAGCACGGTAGCTCGTCGGGCTCATAACCCGAAGGTCGCAGGTTCAAATCCTGTCCCCGCAACCAAATGGTCCCGTGGTGTAGTGGTTAACATGCCTGCCTGTCACGCAGGAGATCGCCGGTTCGACCCCGGTCGGGACCGCCATTTTAACTTCTGCTATATAGCAGTTGTTTTTTATTGGACATTATGTTACAATAACATTTGTCTTTGAAAAGAAGATAATTATTTCGATGGGCTATAGCCAAGCGGTAAGGCAACGGACTTTGACTCCGTCATGCGCTGGTTCGAATCCAGCTAGCCCAGCCATTTACGAGCCATTAGCTCAGTTGGTAGAGCATCTGACTTTTAATCAGAGGGTCGAAGGTTCGAGTCCTTCATGGCTCACTTTTGTTTTTTCCGCGCGGTCGTGGCGGAACGGCAGACGCGCTAGGTTGAGGGCCTAGTGGGGGAAACCCCGTGGAGGTTCAAGTCCTCTCGGCCGCATCAAAAAAATCTTAAAAAAGTGCTTGCATTTGAAAATGTAGTATGATAAGATAATTGAGTCGCCAAATTACAACGACGGAAAAACATCATGAATAAGCGCCCGTAGCTCAATTGGATAGAGCGTTTGACTACGGATCAAGAGGTTAGGGGTTCGACTCCTCTCGGGCGCGCCAATTACGGGAAGTGGCTCAGCTTGGTAGAGCACCTGGTTTGGGACCAGGGGGTCGCAGGTTCAAATCCTGTCTTCCCGACCACGCGGGTGTAGTTTAGTGGTAAAACAAGAGCCTTCCAAGCTCTGGTCGAGAGTTCGATTCTCTTCACCCGCTTTTAGTTCTTTGAAAACTGAACGAAACAAACAACGTGAAACGTCAATTTTTATTTTAGATGCTAGACAAACTAACTTTATTGGAGAGTTTGATCCTGGCTCAGGATGAACGCT
>NZ_JBQXON010000027.1:0-35058 GCF_052646455.1 Bacillus cereus group sp. Bce041 | reverse complement strand
AGGTGGTTGGCAATCATATTGAAGAACAATGCAAGTACCAGGAGTTAATGTTCTTAAGAATTGTAATAACTCTGGATTATTATTCACCTGTCTAATGTTTTCTTCTTTTCGATGATGATCTCTCCGATCATCACATCTATTGAAATCACAAGCTCCACCAAAACCAAAACCCATAAAATTACCCCCTTTCATTCGTCAGTATATCTTATGCTCGTCTAGAAAGGATGGTGTGAGTATAGGAGTCTAGTTAAGTGTGGATTTTTTATGTAAATATGAAAGTGGCTTAATAATACCATCTTTTTTTCTCTTCATTTACCTAAATTGAATAGAAATTTTATCTTTATTTGTTAACATTACATGTTGTCATCCCGATACGTTTTTTTTCTTTATTTTTGTATAGTGTTTAGGCATATCTATTTGTTATTTTTCCAATGCTAATAATTGTTTTGAACTTACAAATGGAAAAGATAGCTACAGGATTAATCTTGTAGCAGCAGTAATCCACCTATTTTAAGTGGGATTATTTTTATATGTAAAGAAATGGCACCCTAAGGATCCTTCCTCCGAAGCCGGAATTAAACGTGTATAAAAAAATGTATTTTTATCACAATGTAAGTTAGTTCCTGTAGCATTCACTCCAGTACCAGGTACAGATTCCACCGAGTTATAAGAGCAAAATTGTTTGTATAAGGATATATTCGTAAAAACATTGAACATGCAGGCAGTGGATGTAATTCAGCGCCATTTAATTGGAATGTAAATGTTTTATTTTCTGGTTTGACAGAAGATGATTTTCGATCATTAGCATTAGTGACTTCTTCCTCAGATACTACATCTCGTTTTATTAATCCTAAAAACGATGATTTACCAAACTAAAATAAATAGGTTTTTAAAAATACAGCTTTTTATCATTTTAGCCAAGAAGACTCCTTCCTCAAGGAGCGTGAAGGGTCACAGTCCAGTGAGTAGGTGGGAGATGAATTGGCTTCGAACAAGGAATGGCAGAAAGCCATCTTAATTGTTCTACATACAGAAAGTGTTACTCCACTACCTAACGAATGTACGTTTGGTGTATAATAGTCATATAGCGAAATGGAGGTGAATCAAATGATGATGAATAAAGCCTATAAGTTTCGTATCTATCCAAATCAAGCACAAGCAACTCTAATCAATAAAACGATAGGTTGTTCTCGCTTTGTATTCAATCATTTCCTATCCTTATGGAATCACGCATACAAAGAGTCAGGAAAAGGCTTGACCTATGGTACATGCTCTGCCAAACTACCTGCCATGAAGAAAGAGTTTGTTTGGCTAAAAGAAGTGGATAGTATTGCGATTCAGTCGTCTGTTCGCAACCTTGCCGATGCCTATACACGCTTTTTCAAAAAACAAAACAGCGCCTCGCGCTTTAAATCTAAGAAAAACAACATACAATCTTATACCACAAAACAAACAAATGAAAACATTGCCGTTGTAGGGAACAAAATAAAGTTGCCGAAACTAGGCCTTGTTCGATTTGCCAAAAGTCGCGAAGTAGAGGGGCGTATTGTAAATGCTACAGTTAGACAGAACCCTTCTGGTAGATATTTTGTGTCACTATTAGTTGAAACAGAAGTACAAGAACTTCCGAAAACACATTCTTACATTGGAGTAGATGTAGGACTAAAAGATTTCGCTATTTTGTCAGATGGAACCCACTATGAAAATCCGAAGTTTTTCCGATCATTAGAAGATAAGTTGGCGAAAGCGCAGCGTGTTCTTTCTAAAAGAATGAAAGGATCTTCTCGCTGGAATAAACAACGAGTAAAGGTAGCTAGAATTCATGAATACATATCAAATGCTAGAAAAGATTACTTGGACAAAATTTCAACTGAAATTATCAAAAACCACGATGTTATCGGTATAGAGGATTTGCAAGTATCGAATATGTTAAAGAATCATAAGTTAGCAAAAGCAATTAGTGAGGTATCTTGGTCACAGTTTCGAACCATGTTGGAATATAAAGCAAAATGGTATGGCAAACAAGTCGTTGTCGTATCGAAAACATTTGCTTCCAGCCAATTATGTTCTTGTTGTGGATATCAAAATAAAGACGTTAAAAATCTAAACCTACGTGAATGGGACTGTCCTTCTTGTCGTACACACCATGATAGGGATATTAACGCAAGTATCAATCTAAAGAATGAAGCGATAAGGCTTCTAACCGCAAGGACTGCGGGGTTAGCCTAATCAATTAGAGTTCGATAGAACTCTTTACTTAGGAATCCCTCACTTCTAAACGAAGTTAAAGTGGGAGTAGTTCAATAAGAACAATCATGCTGCGAATTAGTCATTGCTCAATTCTTTGAATTAGGCTTTTCTCCTTGTCCAACAGAATTAAACGAAACATTTGATACTCTTCATAAAAAAATGTACTAGGTCTTACTGTAGGATCTTTCAAGTACAAGTATAAAACAAAAAAACATTGTCTTTTTTATTATTATAAAACATATATAATGATGAAATGGTCGCGTATGAAAACATATTTTTTAGGAGTTTCATAAGTGGGGGTGAAGGTGTTGGTTAAGCCATGGGTTGGTAAGGGGATATGGAACATAGTTTATAAAGAGGAAATACTAAATGATCAAGATGATTCACGCGAAATAAGAGAAAATAAGAAAAATGAAAAATCAGAGAAAAAAGCGAAAGCAATACAAGCAGAGAACAAAAGCAAAGAACCAAATTCAAAAAAAGAAACTAAGGCATTTAAATTTGAGAAAGAATCAAAGAAAAAAAGTATAGATTCAGGATTGAAAATAGAGACTTCAGTACGTTCAATAAAAGTTAAAATTCCATTTTCTATTATTTCGGATGTTACTAGTTTTATAAAACCGCCCAATATTAATGTGAAAAATCAAGAAGTATTTGTATTCCGTAATGAAAAAGATGCAAGAAGGCGTGAATTGGATTCTAAGTTATTAACTACAACGCAATATTATCATGGAGAAATTAATTGTAATTTAGTTTCTTCCAAACTTCATGAAAAGAGAGTGCTTTTAGAACTTTCTAATCAAAAAGCAAAAAGGAATATGAAAGAGAGTAGGGTAGGAACATCTTCGTGGATTCCTATCCACGGTATATTATTAGAGAGGGAAGTTGAAGCGGATGTAAATAATTTAATAGCTGCGAAACTACCAATAGAGATAGGGAGGTATAAAGGTGAAATTAGTTTAATAGAAAAGGTAGTTTTTAAAGAGAAAATTATAGAAATAAAAGAGATAGCACAGGAAATTATTTTGACAAAAAAAGAATTCTTATTGCCAAAAATAATAAAGAAAGGACGAAATCCATTTATAGTTGAAAAAGGAAGCTTATGTGTAGAAGGTTATATATTTCAATGTATTGAATTTATATCAGAAGAAAGTAAAACTCATGATAAGCTTTATCAGTTAATGCAAAATATTGTATTAGAATTAACTATCCAATTACTACAAGAACAGGACGTTTGTGTGCGGATTACATAAATAATCATATCTCCATCAATCAGCTGAAATTTTTTTCAGGATTATGTAACAGAGAGAAACAAAAAAGGTGCTAGCAAGTTTGCAATTAAGTTAGGAAAAATGTATTAGAAGTTAAGTAATAACGATGACTCGTTTTAATTAGAAGACCTAACAATGGGATAGATTAATATTTTTATGGCTTTACAGTACTGTAAGTTTTTATGGAATGAATAAGTAAGTCTGTTTAGAAATAAAGAAAAGACACTCATATAAGAGTGTCTTTTCTAATAGTTTTTTAGCAGAAACAAGCAGCTCCAACTATGATTAATAAAATAAATAATACAACCAATAAAGCAAATCCACCAGCAAATCCGCCGCCACAACTACCACCGTAACTCATAAATTTTCCTCCTTATGGTAAGAGGGTAAAACAAGGGGTCACTGTACTTTATGCTTTTATAAAGTAATTGAGCAGGTCCTTTTAAAAAAAGAAAAGCCTTATGGTGCCTTCAAAAATTTGATTTACTGTATTTGCTAGTTGGAAGGAGATGGGATCCTAGATACTGCAAAACCTGTGCCGTTACTTGCTAAAAATTGACCAGCTAAATTAGATGTAGCAGCCGTTAAGCATTTCCCTTACTGTATCAGTGTAGACCCTTTCCATGTTCGTCTGTCCTTTCTGAATTAAATTTGTTAGAGAAATATGTATGCTGAAACTGGATGGGCCAGTCTATTTTTGAAGTGATACAATAACAAACTGTCTCACACTGGATACCTGACAAATAAGTTTGAATTAGAACACAAAATTGAAAAGGGCGATTGGGTTACAGATTGGTCTGATGACATTGCAGAAACTGATGTATTACAGGGAGTAGTAGCTGCAGGGATATCTGTATTTAACGCTAATCCAACTGCTTTTTTATACTGGATAAATGGATTAGTAAATCGTACTATTTCATCTCGGCCGTAAACTGATGTTGTGCATCAGTTTACGGCCGAGATGAAGAGAGTACCTAATGAAATAGCTGCAGATGTTATTAGACAAGCAATTCAAGGGGAAAGTCCATTAGAGACCTTTAAAAGAGTTGATACATTTGATTTTAAAGCAGGGCAATAAGATATTCTGGTAGAAATATGGCTTGTGGAAATACAATATCTACTACTTAGGGAATGAAGCTTTATATTGCACTTAAAGTGCGCTAAATTTATAAACATGAAGATAAACAAAGGGGAGAATAATTTCTAACAGTGGAAGCAATGAATGTACTTGTTCCTATAAACAATATAGAGAAGTGATGTTTATATAACTCAAGGAAGATGGGGCTTAAATTGAGTAGCATCTTCTTTTCTATTTAAACTCCACATGAAATTTATTGTCAATGATTCCAAAAACAACTTTACAAGGGAGAGGATTTTTTTCTACTGAAGCAGCACGCTTACAAGAAAATACCCAATATTCCAGTTCTAAAGGTAAGCGGAATACTTGAATATTACCATCCATGTTTTTTACTGTTGAGATCGGTGTATTTGCCCTGGTTGTAGCAAAACCGTCCGTTTTTATCATTGCTACTGCATCATTAGTATGAAAACTGGTGCTTAAAACTTCGTATCTCTTTTCATCTTCCTCATTGATAATTATAGGAATACTTAAATAAGGATAGTTATTTACATCATTGCATCTCTATAATATATAGTTTCAATGAACATTAAAATAATATGTGGAAGTTTAAAAATATAATTAAGAATAGGTTTCAAATGGGTTGGTTACATTATTAATTGTGGAGGTGAGAAAAATGAACAAAAAACAACAAGGTTATAACAAGGAAACTTCTGGTGCTAGCATTCAAAGTACAAATGCTAGCTATGGTACAGAGTTTGCAACTGAAACGAATGTACAAGCAGTAAAACAAGCAAATGCACAATCTGAAGCAAAGAAAGCACAAGCTTCTGGTGCTCAAAGTGCAAATACTAGCTATGGTACAGAGTTTGCAACTGAAACAGATGTGCATTCTGTGCAAAAACAAAATGCACAATCAGCTGCAAAAAAATCACAATCTTCTAGCTCTAATCAATAATGAAGGGAAAACACTTCTCTATCTTAAGAGAAGTGTTTTCTCAGCCTGTAAAGAAAATTTTCTCTACAGCCTATTTTTATGTCTGAACAAATACATAATGTATCATTAGCAACTTTAGATGATGAGTTTGACACAGTTTTAAAAACTGAAGAATTCTTTTAGAGAAACTGAAATGGTGCCTTTAACTGGTTCACATCCTTCAGCAAACATTTCATATGAACTTGAGTGTCTTTTCTCCGTCATTACCAATGATAGTTTTAACTTCACTGTAGCTCCTGTTGTTTTGAATTTGGTCGAATTCAAAACAGCAGGAGCTAACTCCAGGTTTATTTTTGAGAGCTTCTTCTTTTTTGTCTCTTCTTTAGCAGCCGTTGCTTGTTTTTCTTGTTTTGGATCAGTAGAACCTTTTTCTTTCTTGTTGTCCTCTCCACCTAATGCCGCTGCACTGGCACCAAGTACGATTAAACCGATAAATCCTAAATACTGAAAATTTTAAATTTTACTTATTATATAGTTCCTTTAATGATAAAATGTAAGATTTTAGAAACTGTCATAATGAAAATGGTTACAACTATTTTATCGAATGAAAATAAAAAAGAGAGATTCCGCTTATGTAAAGATCATTTATCTAGTATGGAACATTTAATAATTATGATAAGTACAAGCATTGTAAGGAGGTGTGTACATGAATGAAAAAAATGAGTTTTTGAGTGGATCAGCGTTTGATCCGAATTTACTTGGTCCGACATTGCCACCTATTCCTCCATTTACTTTACCCACTGGAGCGACAGGACCTACAGGTCCGACTGGGATCACAGGATTCACTGGCCCAACGGGAGCGACAGGACCTATAGGCCCGACTGGGATTACAGGATTCACTGGCCTGACTGGAGCGACAGGACCTACAGGCCCAACTGGGATTACAGGATTCACTGGCCCAACGGGAGCGACAGGACCTACAGGTATAACAGGGGAAACTGGAATTGGTATAACTGGTCCTACAGGACCTACTGGTGTAACAGGCGGAAGTATTATAGCTTATGGAGCCTTGTATGATAGATCTACTATACTTCGTACAGCGAATGTAGGCCAAAAAGTAGTTTTCCAGGATCTTGGTCCATCTTTAGGAACGAATCTTGATTTATTAAATAATAGTATTCAAGTATTGAATGATGGAATATATGAAATTAGTATGAATTTAACAGCAAGGCTCTTTAATCGCGATTTAACGCCTGTAGATACTATCTTAAGATTCAGGTTATATATTAATGACCTTACACCTGTTCAAGAAAGTGAATTTGAAGGCACAACATCTATAAGTGCAGATGTCCCTGTATCCGTTACGAATGCATATACCATTGGAAAAACAATAATAATTAGATTAAATGCAAATGATTCATTAAGTATTATAATTGATTTTGCACAAGGTGAAATTTCTACTTATGGAAATTCGTCTATAGTCGTAACAAGAATTGCAGATTAATATCGGGTGTTAGAGAAATAATTTTAATAAGAAGATGAATAGTAAAAAAGAGGACCGTCGAGTTCTCTTTTTTATATATTGTAAGACTATGGAGGGAATGTTTATTGAGGCAAGCCTGCAACGAATATGTATCGTACTAAATTTGTTCTTGCAGGATATAACGTATTTATTTCAGGTGATATTGGCAAAGCGGTGTATAGCCTTACATGTCCAGCGACATTAGAAAATATTAAAGGGTTTAATTTAGGGTGTTTTACTAAAAAGTTAACAGATTTTTGTGAAGAGGATTGGAGTATATTTAGAATTTCAGTAAAAGGTTACCATGTCGTTTAATAGGCTACTGGTTAGGACTACAAATGGCGATTGAGCAATTAGAGAAAAACAAAACTGCGGCAGAAGCAGTGACTTTATAACAAAGTAGTTATTTTAATAAAAAACGGGGAAATGAGGGGAGTGAAAGGAAAAGAACCCTTTATATAAAGGGTTCTTCTGGTGATTTAATCTATTAATTGCACTCGTGGTAATATTCATCACATGAATCGTTATTATCATTACAGCAGATACAAAACGTTTTTTGAATAAATAAACTAACTACACTAGTAGGGCCTTCCTGTTTTGTAAGAGTAAGACTTTGAAAATCTTCAACTTGAAATATTTTTGTTTGAACAGGTTGTAATATAGTAGTAATTGGTACGCTAGATCTTCTTGTTAGAATAGTTACTTGAACGGGTGCACTCATACCGACAACGAATAACTGAATTAATGTTTTATTATGATTGTTTGTTAAATCCTCAAATACAATTTGTGGAGCGGTGGTTTCAAGGAAAACAGATATAGGTATATTTCCATTTGTATTTTCTGCAGAACCAGCTATCGTATGAGTTTCAATAAAACAGTTGTTTTTTTGATCGTTCGAATGCGATTGATTTTTATAATATTTTTTACCATCTTTATAAAAGTAATCAGCCATATGAATTTAAAGCTCCCTTCTATTAGATATCTATATAGTCTATTTAATAAAGTGAAGTAGTGCTTGTACAACATAATAAAATCCGCTCTCGTAATTACTTAGAAATGTTATTTGAAAATTAAAGAGCACCATCCAGGGCGCTCTTTATACCTCATTATAACGAAAGTGACGAACTCACATTATACAGAAAGGTAGTATTAAAGTATGTAAAAGTATGAAATTGGTGAATGGGTTCAAACAAATTCTTTATTTAAGTAAAAAGAGCGCTCCTTATACCTCTTTATAATGAAAATAATGAACTCACATTATTTTGAAAGGTAGTAGTGTATGTCAAGACATGAAATCATTGTATGGATTTAAATGAAATTTTTCTTTAATAAAAAAAGAGCACACATATAAGTGTGCTCCTAGACTAAAAGGTTTGAACGTATGGACTGGAGTGCCCCATACAATAATATATGCTTGTCTGATTTAAGGGTGCAAAGTTTTTTATAAAAATGCTATTTAAATTAATGTGTAAAATACCATATGTAACCTAGAATAACTAAGCAAGTAATTCCAAGTGTAATTAATAAATATTTAAGGGTCGTGAGTACTGTTTTCATTGAATATCACCTAAGTTTTTAATTATTTTAGTATTTAGTCAGGTATTTATGTATATAAAAATTTCATTTTATATTAATTCGAAGCGCAAAAAGAGCACTTAGAAAAGTGCCCTCGTGATGAGACCTATTTTATAACGACTATTTTATAGAGAAAGGAACTCAAAATATTATATGTGAGTCCAGTTCATTGAGTGCTTTTTTACAAATAAAGAGCAGTTAGCAAAATTAACTGCTCTCCAAAAAAACGTTAAGAAGGAAGTTCAGAACTCAAGTGTATTTATAGTATGGACAATGTTTATGGATTTATTCAGGGGGGGCTGGATAATGTGTACTCATTGGGAAAACGCATTTAAAGAATTTTTTAAGAAGCAAGAGCAGCTAGCAAAAGCTAACTGCTCCGATTAAAAGGTTCCGGTCTGCAAACACTGTTAAGAAAGCAGCCTATGGATAGTATGCGCAAAGTTATGATGATTATTCGAATTAATCAAGGATAGCTAACGAAAGTTAACTGTCCAGCCCTTAAAGAAAGGGAGGAATTAATGGGTATATAAAAATTCCTCCATCTATAATGTTAACGGAATATTGAGTTTTATTCATTGGTGGAGGGAAATGAAAGAAAATATCAGTAAATTAACTGGAATAACAGTTTATTTAATCTATCTTGTGACAAAGATATAGAGTATTACATAGGGTTGTACTTAAAGGAAAATTGGAAAGAACTATTCGAAGATACCAGGTATATATGTGATGCTTCTTTTGAAGGTATCCAAATGGTTGCTAAGGATAAGAAAGATAATCATTCTCACTATATAGAAGCGATGAATACGCTTAGAAGGGCAAGTAACTATATTGATCGAGAAACATTAAATGATAATAACTTAGACAAGCTTAATAGAATTAAAGAAATAATTAATTTTTAACAAAATATTCCTTTTAATATGGGTGGTATGTAACTTAAAATTACAGTTAGAGTATAAGCAGAATTGGAAGAGTTATATGGGGATAGAATTTAATGAAAGTTTTATTTTAAAAGAAAGTGGTGATACAAATGTATATCTGTCCAAAATGTTTAGAATGTTTCGCTGATCAATATGAGCTTTTTGAACATTTTACATTGTGTGGAGCGGATAATGATTTTTAAGTATTTTAATAAATTTAAAGATGTAGTTGGTTTATAAAGTTGATTCAGTAAGATGTATAAAATCAATATAGAATTACGTTTAACAAATTTGTATAATTCCTAAAAATACTTTTATAAGACGTTATTATAAAATAAGAAAGTAAAGAGAAATTTGAAATTATTAACCGTAAGATGGGGAATTGAATAGGATTATATTAATTACTTAATGCTGGGGTATGTTTTAAATGGAAAACCAATTGAAAGAAATATTTGGTGCATGGGTAGCAGCAATAGGAACTATTACTTCCGCTATTGGAAGTACGCCTTTTGATTTTATAAGCAGTAATGTAAGAAAGGATTTAAATGTTTATGGAAACGTATTGCAAGCTGTTGGAAATGCTTTAGAAGCTGATGGTCAAGGAGAAGTGTCGCTTGAACAAATTGGTAATGAAATCCAATCGATTGGTAATGTTACTGTAATATCCGGATTGATTATTGAGTTTAAAGAAGAAACACAAATTAAATTAGTGATTGCTGGGAATTGGACACAGGCTTTGGGTGGACTTACAGCATTAGCAGATGAATTTGAGGATACATCCGATAAAGATGAATCCTTAAATATTATAGGAAACTTATTACAATCAATTGGGAATTCGTTACAAGCAATAGGAGGTATTGAAGAATTAAAAAGTATTAGGAATGAGGATTGCTCTAATAAAGAAGGTACTGTAAATGATGTGGAGAAAGATATAGACACTCAGATAAATAACGAAACTAGTGAAAATGAAGAAGGGAAACTAATAGATATTATAGGAAGTTGGGTTCAAGCAGTTGGTTCTGTAATTTCATTAATTGGACAAATACGTGAAGAGAGTGAGGAATTGGAAGAGGGCGATGAATAGAGTAATTTAACAGAACAATTAAAACAATAATTCTTTTAAATTGAAAGCAAACAGAATATAGTCCGGCTAGAAAAATAGAGGACACCAATTCATTAAAGCGGCAAGTAAAGCTGTTTTAGGAATAGGTGTCCTTTATATTTTGAAAGGGAGATGGGGAATATCTTTTTTATATGCTTAGTAGGATATGTTGTTGGGGATTCCCTCTCATATTTCCGACACTCATAATTGATAGACCTGATGAAAGCACGATTTAGTGAGGGTGTTGAGAAGGCACAATGAATATTTAAATACATTTACGGTTACGTTAATGAATGTTACAAATATATACTTTTATTACTCTTAATAGGAAATGAAAAATTTATGGGTAAAGCTATTGAAGTTGCACTTCACGGAATTGTTGTCCTAGACACAGGAGGTGATGAAGATAATGATGAATTAGAAATTCGTGGTACCCTTATTGCACAGGCAGGATTTTCACCAAGCAGTATTCGAGAAACACGTCAAATGTGGCATAAAAGGAATAATGATGGTGTAAGTAGCGCTCAAGGTGACAATCACGTACACCTAATTCGTAATTTCTAAACTATGGTTCTTAATGATTTTGAAGTATTAGTTATTGGAGGGCACATAACGGAGGAAGATACATTCAATGCAGATGATTACATGGGGCACAATTTCGTAACACTAACTCAGGCTGAAATTGTCAATTTTCATCCTTATGGAAAAAATCCCCCTATATTTTTTCAGAATCTACCCAGCAGGTTCGAGTTGATTATACCGTAAAAAAGATAAACCTTTAAGGTATCCGTACATTTTTTCAAAGAGAATAACATTTTCTTGCCTAACTATCATGAAAGAATAATGTATTCTTTCATACTGTGTGTTAGCCTCATGGGCAGCTAATGGGGGTGTTTGTATGACTGTTATCGCTAGCGTAAAAACTTGCCTTGCTAGTAAAAGGGGAACTCAAACAAGCTTAAGCTCTTTTTCCCTAAATTCTACAGAACGATGAAGCAAAACGCGTATTTCATGAATGTATACTAGAAATGGACAGTATCATCTCTGATTTAAAGGATAGAGTTTCAATATTAGAAAGTGAATAACATTAATATAAATGGTGTTAAGTAGATTGGAGGAAATGACTATGTCTCACCTACCCGAATGGACGCTTGTTATTCTCCGCTCTGTATTCATATTAATTGTTTTATTCGCTATCACAAAATGTTTAGGAAAAAGGCAAATTTCTCACCTTTCCTTTTTTGAGTACATAGCGGGAATGACAATTGGTAGTATCGCGGGGCAAGTATCTACAGGGCTAGACCAAAAGTTTTTCCACGGCGTTTTTGCCATACTTACTTTCGCATCGTTTCCTTTTTTTGTCGGAATTCTTTCTTTAAAAAACAAAACGGCTCGAGATTTTTTTGAAGGGAAGTCTACAGTTTTAATAAAGGATGGCAAAGTACTTGAAGATAATTTAAAGAAAGAAAAATATACAAGTGATGAGTTACTCGAACTTCTTAGAGGTAATGGTGCATTCAGTATAGCTGAAGTCGAATTTGCTGTCTTAGAACCGAGCGGAGAATTAAATGTGTTATTAAAGAAAGATTCTCAACCACTTACTGCAAAAAATCTCGGTTTAAAAGTGCCAAATGAAAAAGAACCACAAAACGTTATTATGGATGGGAATGTACTAGATGAACCTCTTTCTGCAAGTGGGCATAACCGCGCTTGGTTACATTCTGAATTAGAAAAACTTGGTGTTGTCATCGAAAATGTGTTTCTCGGTCAAATTGACTCATATGGACAACTCACTATCGATATTTACAATGACAAACTCCAAATGCATTCTCCTCAAAACAAACCTTTATTATTAGCATCTCTAAAAAAATGTCATGCTGATCTTGAGCTATTTTCTTTAGAAACAAAATCGAAAAAGGCAAGTGAAATGTATGCTAAAAATGCACAAAAAATTGAAGCTATTTTAAACAAGACAGCTTACCTTTTAAAGGAATAAAAGGGTAGGCTGTCATCTTTATATTTTAGCGAATGAAAACAATATATAGGGAGAGTACTGCATGCACATCACGCTAATATTTTGAAGTGTCACCAAAAATGAAAATTTTATTGCTTTACAGTTATTTATGAGAATTCAACTCATTTTCTGCGTTTTGGGAAACTACTAGTTTCTTAAGTTTATGGGCATGTATGGTGACCCCTAATTGCGATGTGGAAGGCTAAAAAATACTAAAAACTAATACCATTCTTTTTAATAAGTTGATAACAAACGTAAATCGTAATGATTATTATTTATTGCGAATTTCGAAAAGATGTACTATACTAGGTTCGCAAACTAAAACGTAATCATTACGTTTTGCATCAAAACGATATTTTCTTCATAGAATTGGAGGAAATAAAATTGTAAAAAAGAAAAGAGGAGAATTTCATGCAAAAAAAATTAACTATGTTTTCATTTCTACTTATTTTTACTTTAATTTTTGCTGGATGTTCTAATAAAAAAGAAGGTGCAGTAAAAAAAGATGAGAAACTTTCTGTTTATACAACTATTTTCCCACTTGCTGATTTCGCAAAAAAAATCGGTGGTGACTATATAACTGTTAAAGCAATATTTCCACCTGGTGCAGATTCTCATACATTTGAACCAAGCCAAAAACAAACAGTGAAAATTGCGAAAGCCGATTTATTCATTTATAACGGTGCAGAATTAGAACCGTTTGCTGAAAAAATGGAAAAAACATTACAAAAAGAAAATATTAAAATTGTAAATGCATCAAAAGGCATCGAACTGCGCGCAGCAACCGAAGATGAACATCATGATCATGGAGATGGACATAAAGAAGATGAACATCATCACGATAAAGACCCACACGTGTGGTTAGACCCTATACTAGCGATGAAACAAGCTGAAAAAATCAAAAATGCTCTTGTAGAAATACAGCCTAATTATAAACAAGAATTCGAAAAGAATTTTGCAGCACTTCAAACTAAATTTACAGATTTAGATGATCAATTCAAAGCTGCTGTAGCAAATGCAAAAACGAAAGAAATTTTAGTTTCTCATGCTGCCTATGGCTACTGGGAAAAACGCTATGGTTTAAAACAAATTCCTATCGCTGGGGTTTCAGCTTCTGATGAACCATCTCAAAAAGAGCTTGGTGAAATTACAAAAACAGTTAAAGAACACGGGTTAAAATACATCTTATTCGAAACGTTTTCTACTCCAAAAGTAGCATCAGTTATTCAGAAAGAAACTGGTACAAAAGTTTTACGCTTAAATCACCTTGCTACTATTTCTGAAGACGATGCGAAGAATAATAAAGATTACTTCACTTTAATGGAAGAAAATGTTAACGCTTTAAAGGAAGCAACACAATTCTCATTAGTTGCAGAAAAACCTTCTGAAAAACAAGAGCAAACAACTGAAAGTCATACACATAAAAATGAACACGATCACAGTCATAATCATAATCATAGTTATGCTCATGATAAAGCAACAGAAAGAATTTATGAAGGATATTTTGAAGACAATCAAGTGAAGGATCGACCACTCTCCGATTGGAAAGGAGACTGGCAATCTTTATATCCGTATTTACAAGATGGAACGCTTGATGAGGTATTTGCTCACAAAGCGAAACATAAAGGTAAAATGTCAGCCAAAGAATATAAGGAGTATTATAATGAAGGATATCAAACAGATGTGAACCGTATCGTGATTCAAGGAGATACTGTAACATTCTACAAAAACAAAGAAGAATATTCTGGCAAGTATATCTATGATGGATACAAAATTTTGACATATGATGCAGGGAATAGAGGTGTAAGATACATATTTAAACTAGCAGATAAAACAGAAGGAGTTCCTCAGTATATTCAATTCAGTGATCATGGTATTTATCCGAATAAAGCTGATCACTACCACTTGTATTGGGGTGACAACCGTGAAGCTTTATTCGATGAAGTTATACACTGGCCTACCTATTACCCATCGGATATGAATGGACATGATATTGCGCACGAGATGATGGCGCATTAAATTAGGAATCACGATAATTACTTCTTTGAACAATATATAAAATTCAAAGATTATCAATCTAGAATTATATTTTTTATAGTAACAAATGATTTAATGAGATTAGGAGTATAAAATAACTAAATATTTAACGATAGTAAGAGCGTGTTTTAATAACAATTTTTAAAACACGCTTTTTTATATCTTTAAACCTTCGAAATGAATAAGCCTCATAGCGTGCCCCAATCCGAGATAATTGTCGTAAACGATTAGGATGTATACCTTTTGTATCAATATTTAACTTTAAGCCTTTTATATACTCTAAACGCTCAATTACCTTTAAAAAGGATTCTGGTGAAAATTGGCCAGGTATTTCTTTTAACCAAGCTAAATATGTTTTTTTAAGAATTAGGCATAAAGTGAAGTAGACTGCTTATTTTTTCTTTTTGTAAAAGAGATAAAGGAGATGTTAGCGTTTTAAATATAATTTCTTCAGCTCTTTTACGTGTTTCCCATATTGCTCTTTCTATTACTGCCATTGAAGGAAGTATAACTTGCCAAGTGCGTAATTCTTGCAATGCTGTCTCAATGAGATATGTAGTATTCCCATTATTTAATGCATGAGATTGAAGAAATTTAGATAATCTTCAATAATCTGTAGTTGTAAAATTGCGCAAACTATATTCCTTTCGAATTTCTTCTACATGTTCATACCTTGTAGCTTCCCGCTGGGCATATAGCCCCCAGTCTTCTGTACTTGCACCAATTTGTCTCGCTACAAATTCTAAAACTTCGTTAGGAATGTGCTCAATATCTGATAAAGTCCAACCTAAATATTGTAAAACACTTAATTGCATAGCAAAACCTAGTCGATTATAATCCCTCCGATGACGATTAATGATTTGTTTATCGTGCTGACTGAAGGTAAAGTATGTACTTAAAGTCCATTCACTAATATCAGAGGGGATTTGCATATAACGCTTTCGTTCTTCTGCTGTAAGAAGTTCTCGTACTCTCACATACATAAGAATGCCTCCCCTTGCTATTTTTCATAAAACTATGCTCTTTTACTTTTGTTAGAATTTTAATTTTATTATCTCATAACCTTCGTGAGGTAGGAATAATGGACAGGATTCTAAATCGTGATAAGCTTGTCTATTTTATTTAGCTAATTGCCTCTTTATTGTTTTGATTGTTGTTATATGAAAAAACAATAAGGAAAGAGTTTATATAATTTTGGGAAATGTATTTATTATCATATAATTAGCCATTTTATAAAAGAAGACACAAATGAAGGGAAAAGTGTTAGTTATGAAATCTAAACCATTAAAATCGGATGATTGTTCTACAATTGATTACGGGGATTTTCAATCACCTATTAAAATTCAACCTGATTGTGCTGTAGAAATGCAAGATCGAGGTGAAATAATACTTAATTATGATCGTACATTCATCTCCATAGAAGACGAAGGGGATACAATTAAAGTTCATAATGATGAAAGTGGTTTTGCTATTATTAACGGAAGAAATTTTCAATTAAAAGAATTTCATTTTCATGTAGGGAACAAAGAGGAAGAGCAACATGAAAGTGAACATGTTATAGAAGGTCATTGTTATAAAATGGAGCTTCATTTAGTACACACAAGTCAAGTAGGCAGAATAGCTGTGTTAAGTGTTTTTTTCAAAATTGGACGTGAAAACTCTGCGATCCAAACAATACTGAATAATTTAAATAAAAAAAACGTAGTAACAACTACAATAGATATTGATATTAAAGAATTACTACCACATGAGACCGTATACTATCACTATCTAGGTTCATTAACCACAAGTGGATGTATTGAAAATGTAGAATGGTATGTATTTGAAACATCAATAGAGATGTCTCAAGAGCAGTATAATATATTTAAGACACATTATTCTGGTAATGTAAGGAAAATCCAGAATCTGAATGGAAGAAAAATACTCAAAAAGAAAATCAAGTTATTCCCCAAATAAGCATTTCAATAGTTATCCATAATAAACAAGAATTATATGCACTATGAATATTTATATAAATTTATGCCGTTCGAACTTGATTCTAATCGGCTAAATCTCCACCAAATGTATTTGTTGCACTAACATCACTAAATGTAGTTATGAATGGAGCCAAATCGATATAAATATAATTAAAACGAAAATAATCAGTAGATATTTTAGAGGTTCCATAACATACTCCTTTTAGACATTAGTATATGTGAAAGAGTGATAAAGCATCCATTTAGGTGCTTTATATTATGGAGAAAGATATAGTGGTATTAATGAACTCTCTTTATTCAGGAAAAATAAGTGAAATTATTAAGTATTGGGTTGAGAAAAAAAGAATACGTGGGTGATTATTAATACGCCGCAGATTCCTTTTCTTTAATACATTTAAAATGCAAGTTTTTATTTATTATTGAGCTTCTATAAATTTAATAATACTTACCTTTAATCTCTTAACATTAATATCTCTTCTAAGTTCTATAAAATTCCGGATTTTCTTTTCATTAAACGATAAATAATATATGTAATGAAGACAAGACTTATTCACAGCATATTACATCGTTTGGTACACTAAGTAATTAAATATAGAAGTTTAATCTCAAACGAGGTAGTGGGTACTACCTCGTTTTTATTTTAAGTGTAAAAAGAGAGGATGTGTCAACTTTTTGAACAGAAGTAAATTTTTCGAAAAATAAAAACTATAACGTTTGACTGTACGGTTTTCTGTATGCTATTATTTAGCTAATTTAAGTGAAGGGGTGACGGATCATTGGGAACCGATATCGAATCGGAGAGGTGGCAGAGCTGGCTCAGGTTTCGAAAAGAACCATTGATTATTATACGAATTTAGGCTTATTAGAAGCAAAACGTTCCAATAAAAATTATCGTTACTACGATGAATCGGCAGTGGATCGTTTGAAATTCATTGAAAAATGCAAACAATTAAATATGAAACTTAGTGAGATTAGAAAAGTATTAGATAATCAACAAAATCAAACAGTATTAAACCATAAACTTGCAGGACAAGTGAATGATGTGTCGGGACATCTTCAACAATTAGAACATGAACTAATGCATTTGAAGCCTTTACTGGATAATCTGACAGAAGAGCAAAAGAAACTTTATATGAAGGGACTATCCGGTCAAGTAACGACACTGATTCAAACGCTTGTTTTATTTTTAAGTTAAAGGAGAAATGAATCGATGTTCTTTCACCCGATGGATTTTCTGATTTTAATTGCATTTGGCTTATCCATATGGGCACAATTTAAAGTAAAAGGAAATTTTAATAAGTGGTCTGAAGTAAATGCTTCTTCAGGACTCAGTGGTGCTGAGGTAGCACGAAAAATTTTAGATAATAATGGACTGTATCATGTACCAATTGAAGTTGTCCCAGGAAGACTTTCAGATCATTATGATCCCACAGTTCGGGTGGTACGACTATCAGAGGATGTATAACTATGGGAACTCTATTGCCTCTGTATCAGCTGCGGCACATGAAGTAGGGCATGCCATTCAACATGATCAATCGTATGGTTTCTTAAGCCTTCGGCATAAAATGTTTCCTGTTGCAAATATTGCATCCGGTATTGCACCATTTTTATTACTGGGTGGCTTCTTGTTTCAGGCCTTCTCATTAATAGGGATAGGTATTATTTTCTTCTCCGCAGCGGTAGCATTTCAATTAATTACGTTGCCAGTAGAATTTAATGCGAGTGCTCGTGCAAAACAATTAATGCTTGCAGAAGGAATGATTTCTGATCAAGATACTAAAGGTGTGAATAAAGTACTAGGAGCCGCTGCCTTAACATATGTAGCCGCTACATTAATTTCAGTTCTGGAATTAGTAAAATATGTAATGATTTTCTTCCAAGGAAATGAAGAAAACTAAAAGTATATAAATAAGAATGTTTTTTTATAGGAGGTGGATCCTTTAGTTTCTAAGAAACTAAAGGTATTAGTTGGAAATATTGAATCTAGTGTTGGTAGCAGTTCTAATTGGTTTTACAGGCTTTTTCGTAGCAGCCGAATTTGCGATTGTAAAAATTAGAAGTTCGAAAGTTGATCAATTTGTATTAGAAGGTAAAAAGGGTGCCTTAGCAGCTAAAAAAGTAACATCAAATTTAGATGAATACTTGTCAGCGTGTCAATTAGGGATTACAGTGACGGCGATGGGATTAGGTTGGTTAGGTGAACCAACGATTGAGAGATTGTTACATCCTTTATTTGAAAGATGGGATATTAATTCTTCTCTCGCAGGCATTTTATCTCTAGCAATTGCATTTACTTTAATGACTTATCTACATGTTGTAGTAGGTGAATTGGCACCCAAAACATTCGCGATTCAAAAAGCTGAAAAAGTGACATTATTACTCTCTACCCCACTTATTTGGTTCTATAAAATTATGTATCCATTCATTCGATTATTGAATGGATCAGCAAGAATGTTAACTCAATTATTTGGTTTAAAACCAGTATCTGAACATGAAGTTGCACACTCAGAAGAAGAGTTGCGCCTCATCCTTTCAGAAAGTTATGAGCGTGGTGAAATTAACCAAGCAGAGTATAAATATGTAAATAATATTTTTGAATTTGATAATCGTATTGCAAAAGAAATTATGGTACCCCGTACAGAAATTATTGGTTTACACGTAGATAATTCTCTAGAGGAACATATTAATACAATACAAAGTGAAAAATATACGCGTTATCCTGTATTTGGAGAAGATAAAGACGAGATTATCGGTATGGTGAATGTAAAAGACTTCTTTATTCGTTATATAAACAAGAGTACAGAATCATTTGATACAATTCGTCCGTACACACGTCCAGTTATTCAAGTAATTGAGACAATTCCAATTCATGATTTAATGTTAGAAATGCAGAAGAAACGTATTCCATTAGCTGTATTATATGATGAATATGGTGGAACTGCAGGTATTGTTACAATTGAGGATATTCTTGAAGAAATTGTTGGGGAAATTAGAGATGAGTATGATGAAGATGAACATGCTCCGATCCAACATGTGAGTGAAACTCATAAGATTGTAGATGGAAAAGTATTAATAAGCGAATTAAATGACTTACTAGATTTACATTTAGACGATAAAGATGTAGACACCATTGGTGGTTGGGTCATGATGCAGAATTATCATATGCAAGAAGGACAGTCTGTTGAATCCGAAGGATATGAATTTAAAATTATTTCGAAAGACTCACATCATATAAAACGAATAGAAATTCAAAAAGCTAAAGAGCATGAACAAGAAGATGAAAGTAAGTAAACGGTAACAGAGTAGTTACCGTTTGGATTCTCTAATGAATAAAATAAATACATTATAAGAAAAAAGGGAGAGACAAAATGTTTAAAAAGATTTTGGCTAAATTCGGTAAAGGTGCAGCAACAGTAGATTTGCGTTTTAAAAACCCATCTTATTCTGCTGGAGAAACACTGCATGGAGAAGCTTGGATTGAAGGCGGTCAAGTTGAACAAAAAATGAATAACCTTACAGCGGACTTCATGATGAGTGTTGTCACAAAACAAGGATCTGTTACACGTAAGGTAGCAACTATTCCATTGAACGGATCCTATAACATTCTTCCAGAGGAGTCCAAGGTAATCTCATTTTCTTATGATATCCCAAGAGATCTTCCTGTATCTAGAGGGGGCGTTTCTTACTATTTCGATACGCACTTAGACATTGAAGGTGGCGTAGATCGAAAAGACTTTGATCGTCTTGTTATTGAAGCACCGGAAGAAGTACAAAATGTTTTTTATGCATTGAATCGATTAGGGTTCCAAGAAAAATCTACATCGGGTAAATTAGATACATGGGGCCAAGAGTTTTCCTTTTTCCCAAGAGAATTATTTGTAAACGAAGTTGATGAAATAGAGGTTCGTTTTGCTTATGAAGAGTCAGGGATTCGCATTTGGATGGAAGTAGATTGCAGAACCAGACATGGGGAAATGGAAGCAAGACGTGAGTTTTTCATTGAACAAGATGTATTGAAAGAAAGTAGACAAATAGCTAATATTTTAAAAGATTATATAAATGAAATGGTAAATGATCCGCATGCTTATGCACAACCATTCTCATATCAAACACAACAAAACTATGATCATACTCATCAGGGTAGTAACGGAGGTAGTCCAATTGCGGGTATGATTGGTGGTCTAGCTGTCGGCATATTAGGTGGCATGTTATTGAATGAACTAATGGATGGATTAGGTGCAGATGAAATGGTAGAAGAAGCAACCGAAGAATTAGGATTGAATGAGGAAGAATCATTTCTAGGTGGTTTCTTTGGAGATAGTGATGAAGAGTAAGATTATCTCTATAAAATATTAATATTTTTATTAACCCCTGACTTATGTATAAAGTCAGGGGTATTTTTGTTTCGTATAGAACAATGATATTCTTATATTTTTCGATAGTTTAAAATACTATACTCGCACGATTAGTTAAGCCAAGGTACATTCTTTTTATGTGAATTTTAAATTGAAGATTTGATATAATTTAAAGTTCATATGTTTATACAGAATCGTTCTTAAATAATAAGCCTTGTGCGCAATATTGAATAATATCTCTTCTTTTAACAATACCTATAAAAATCCCATCGTCATCTATAACAGGAACAAAATTTTGTTCCATAGCTCTTGATAAAAGGTCTTCAATTTCCGCATTGATGGAAACTGGTTCATTTGTACGGTGTAAAGAAACTTCACTCAGAACAACTTGTTGAGTGTTATTAAAACTTAATGATGAAGTATTTTTGAGTTTCCATAATAAATCTCCTTCTGTAAGTGTACCTGCATATTCTCCCTCATTATTGACCAAGGGGACAGCTGTATATCGGTGGTATTCCAACTTTTCTAAAGCCTGGCGCATTGTTGAATTTATATTTATATAAACCAATTCACTTTTGGGTGTAAGAAAAAATGCAATGTTCATGCTATTGAATCTCCTTTTTATAACTTATTTACTTATTATTCTTTATATTTTATTTGTAGATTATTTGAACGATTGGTTACTGCTTTAATGATTGATTTCCCAACTATCAAAATCAGTATACTTTTTATATACATTCTCTATAACATTACCGTGCCAAATATTTTTATATTCAGGTCTCCCCATCTTAACGTTATACTCACTTATGTCACCATTTCTATTCTGCCACTCAGGATTTTCACAAGCATACCTGTAATTAAATATACGTGCCCTTTTTAATGTTTTAAATGTAATAGGGAAATGCTTTTCTTTACCATCTTTGCAACCAATTACTCGATATGCCTTACTTTGTTCTCCAACAGTTTTAAAATAGGGTTCTGTAAAATCTTGTATGATTTTTATATAAACCTCTCCCTTTCTAAGCGCTTTAGAAATATTATATAGCATAAAAAAGAATTTTATGGAAGTACTTTATTAAATATATAGTTTAATAATAAATAGCTAGTGTTGCTTTAAACTAAAGGATAAGCAAAAACATTGAATAGCCCCTTGTTGTTCTACAAGGGGTTAAATCTTTTTTTATAAATAGAGGTGTGACTTTATACATCTCCTTAAAGCTCAAATACGTGGATCCTGCCAGAAATTTAAAGGGAAGTGATTGCTTTCATGATATGCCTCAAATTCATACCCTTTTTCCTTTAACCCTTTTATGATGGCTGGTACGGCTGCAACTGCTTGAGGGTGAATATCATGCATTAATATAACTTCTTGGGACTTCTTTGCATTAGTAAGTACATTTTGAGCAATATTTATGGAAGCCGACTCTATAGGTACGTTATTATACTTCCAATCTAGGGAGTCAATTGTCCAATCCCATACTTTAAATCTACCATCTACTACCTTATTACGAAGTTCTTCATTTAATCCAGGCATAGAACCATAAGGAGGTCGGGTTAATTGTGGTTTTTCTCTAATAATGTTCGCTATTAAATTTTGATTTGTTGTCATTTCATTAACATAGTCACCATTTGTATATAATTTTTTGAAATCATGAGTCATGCTATGCATACCCACATAATGACCTTCTGTTTTTTCTCGTTTTACTAAATCAGGATATGCCTTTACATTCTTACCAGTTAAGAAAAAAGTTGCTTTTACATCCTGTTGTTTTAGTATATCCAAAAGCTCAGCTGTATATTTTCCTGGTCCATCATCAAATGTAAGATATGCAATTTTACGTATTTGACCGTTAAATTGGTTAGGTACTGGTTTGTTTATCTCTACGTTATGCTGCTCGCTTACAAACTGAATTGAGTTCTCTTGGTTTGTTACCCCTCTTGCAGGTGATGCAATTGATTGACTCACAAAATAAGTAATGACTACTAGAGCTACCGTTAGAAGTGATATTACGAATTTTTTGGCCTGAAATCTTATTTTCACTCTCTATATTCCTTCCTCTACCTATTAGCAATAATTTGTTTAAATACAATTATACCAAATTACATCTGGTACCAAACAAATAGTATAATTTACCTTATTTTCGAGTATTTCACTAATTAATAAGAAATGTATTTTTCTTAACCGTTTAAACAGGTATACCTATATACATGATAGTTCATATGTAAAAAGTAAGTTTACATCTTTTTATAATTTGTTAAATACGTCAATACATATCCAATTAAAAACCCATTGAAATCAGCATATATGTATGATATCAATGGGTTTTTAAGAGTTTAATATTTCGTATTTTTTGTAAAATTCATTGTTAGAAATACGTCTAAAATGACAAAAGTGAAAATTTTATCTCTAATTGATTTTAAATAAAATTCAAGTTTCTAATCTACTTACATTAAATCATTCTTTTATTTTTTGTATAGACAGGGTGTACCTAATGGTAGCATTAAATATTTAATGAAATTACATTAGCGATAGGATAATGCTTGTCTCCCTAATGCTTCCCACGATTGAATGAAAATCTCTTGGTTTACTTTGTGTGCTTTTTTCACAGTTAATGGGTCATTGATATAAATGTATTTGTCCTCCAAACCTACAATAACAACAGCATGTAAATCCAAAGGCGCTGTAATTTTTTTGTCATCATGTTTCCAAGACTCCCATCTATCTGGAAGGCGATAATCTCCTGTAGTCCATACTACTACAGGTTTACCGAGCTTAATTTGAGTTAACACAGTATTAAAGGTTTTTCCTGTTAAGTTTACTGTGCGATTTGGTAGATAACGTTCCATCAATTCTTGTAACGGTTGAACGTGGACAGCGTACCCCTTATTTTTTCCAGTTATATCTCCGACAAAACCTTCTTTAGGATCTCCCCATTGAATGATGTCTCCACTTTTATTTGTAGACAGTGGCGTAGGATCTTTTTTTATCTCGTTAGCTAAATCCATTTTATTAACTTTAATGCCTGCATGCTGTAATACCATCGCTAAGCTTGTAACTTCGCATCCATATTTTAATTCTGGCTTTTGTGATATAAGCGGCACATCTAAAATTATTTTTTTAGTGGCTGGAGTGGGGGCTGATTGCAAAGATTTACTTTTGGGCATAGAATGTGTGGTATTTTGAATCAATTTGTTATCTTCTTGTTTAACTTGTAATTCATTCTTTTTAAGCGAGGGTGTTTTTTCTGAACATCCCGCTAAAATTAAAACTAAGGCATACAAAGTTAGAAATCTTTTCATAGCATTCACCTTTTCAATAGTAATTACTTAATACCGTAATATTCCGTTATCTAATATTTTTTAGAGGTATAGAACGTTTCATAAGCTTCATTTTATGTGGCAAAGTCCAATTACCTACGTGTGGTAAAAAGGAAGCCCACGCGCACCAATTAATAATTTGTGACTTTAAGTTACAGTTATAGTATAAGCGACTTGAGGAGAGCTATGCTGGAATAAAAAGTATTAAAAGCTTTATTCTCAAAATTACTAATGAACCAAGGATATATCTGTCTAAAATGTTTCGTTAATCTAAAATAAATTTTCTGAATATTTTAAATTTTAAAATAGAGAAATGGATATTGAATGCTTTAAAAAAATAGGAAGAGAGTATATTTCTTTCTTTTTATACAAATTATTAAGGGTAAAATACTTATGAAATCAGTAGGTATTATTAAAAGATTATAAATTGTTGAGGTGATTCAATATATGCCAAAGTTAGATGTAGAGGGATGTAGTCTTTACTACATAGTAAAAGGAGAAGGGACTCCTATCATTTTTATTCACCCGCCTACACTTACCTGTGAAAATTTTGAATATCAGATAAAAGAATTATCTAGAAATTTTAAAGTAATCGGTTTTGATGTTAGAGGGCATGGGAACAGTCAGAGTTCAAGTCAGCCAATTACATATTCACTAATTGCTAAAGATATGAAGAGTTTACTGGATTATTTGAATATAAAAAAGTCTTTTGTATGTGGGTATTCAACAGGAAGCTCAGTTGCCTTGGAATTTTTATTAACATATCCCGAAAATAGTTTAGGAGGAATTCTTATAGGTGGAATGTCAGAAGTTCGTGGAGGGTATTTAAAAAATAAGATTTCTCTTGGAGTCCAATTAGCGAAAGCAAGAGCAATTTCATTTTTAGCATTTGCCATTTCATGGGGGAATTCTAATACAAAAAAATTATTTAAAAGAATGTTTCGAGAAGCTCGGAAAGGTAATGCAAAAAATATCGAACAATATTATCGTTATAGTTTGCAATATAATTGTACAAATCGCCTTAAAGACATTCATCTCCCTATGTTATTAGTTTATGGACAAAATGACAAAACTTTTTATAGTCATGCAAATTTACTGCATGAAGAATTACCATGTAATGAATTAAGATTTATTAAGGGTGCAAAACATCAAATACCAACAAAAGCGGCTACAGATTTAAATCAAATGATTGAGCAGTTTGTTTGTACTCATTCTAAGGTGCCTAAAGAAGTTCATAAATCATAAAGTATTATCTGAGATCTAAAAGGGATTTAAAATTAATATTTTCAAAAAGGATAACGGGATGAGATTTTTTTCTAAATTTAAAAATTATAATTAACAGTAGATTAATTAGAAATGAAATCATGGAAACAGGGGATTTTAGGGAATAAAAGATAGAAAAGCAATTAATATACCTAATGGACAATGAAGATATGAGTTAAAAGAAGATAAATAAAAAATTAACAAGTGGAGATGTTGAAAAACTAATTGGAGTCACCATATGCAAAAAAGAGAATTGTACGTATTAAAAGAGATTAGCCGATTTCCTGTAATATAAGGAACCGGCTATCTGCTTTTTTATGGGGGTGTTGTGTTTTAATAGTGACAGTTATTAGTTTGAATTAATTTGTTTCTTTTGTGTGTTAGGTGTAATTTCATCAGCAAATTCCATATTTGCCAAGTTTACTTTGGATGGAATAAATGTTCTTGTTTTAATTTAAAAAACCTAGAAACGTATATTTTATTAATTCTAAAATAAAACCCTTACTTGATAGCGAATTAGTAAATTTAATTCTTATTTAACAATATAAATTTTTTCTTCATAATATGTTTTGTAGAGATTCATATGAAAGCGGGCTGAATGATTATGCTTTATTCGAATATAAGTAAGCAAATTAGAGTACATTCTCATGGTGCAGTTGGGGTTCATGCTATAACACATAGTGCTGCACACAGTACAGTTCAAGCTGTTCATCAAGCATTGCAAATGCAACAACAAATGTATGAAAGTATGCAGCCGCCTATTTATCTGGATATGCAACCATACTATATATCTGGAGGTTATTACAACTCTATAGTGATTTCAGGGGAAGGGATATATTTTTCAACAATTCCTTATGAAACTGTATACAATCTATAGAAAGATTTTGATTGTTAAATTAGTATTTATAAGTAATAATGGTTTTACTAAATTGGTATAAAAAAAGAGCAGCTGAACAGGGTGTTCTCCCCATAATTATGAATTATTCTCCATCATACGTGCAAACAATTATAGGTTATTTTAAATTGAAATATTTTCAAAATACACAAGGAGATCTCGCCTAAATTGAATGAGTAAAGAAAGCATACTAAGAGAGCAAAAAATGCTTATCAATCAAAAAATTTTTCTTCATTTTATAACTTGTTGAAAAGTATAAGATACTTTTTTGCAAATGACAGAGGGTTCTCAATTGAACTAAAATGTACAAACATAAGTAATGGATTCATAAAAAGCCAATGGTTATGGAGAGAATCAATAATTATTCCTTGTTGTTGTAAAAGAAATATAAAAGGGTATACTTCTTCTTGCCTTAAAGCAGTTTCTCCTAAATTTAAAGCATTTCCCTGTTCAGCTAAGCTTTCAAATGAAAACATAGCCCCAATGACGTGATTGGGGGCCGCATTCCTTCCCATAATTGAGGTATATAAATTATTCCTTTTTATTTTTACTGAACAAACTCCATCTTCAACTGTATGTTTCCCACCTAAGATTTGTCCAAATTGTTCACATAAGGTATTCATATTAGCCATGAATCTTTCTCCTTTTAAATAAGACTTATATTATAAGGTTTACTTAAAAGGTTAAAAACATAGAACAGGTACAGAACTCTTCTGTTAAAAAATATAATAGTTATGACAATTTAAAATAAACTATGAATAATTTTATTTAATATTTGTTCTACCGTATTTAATAATGAATTTTTATTTTTGTTTATTATAGAAAGACTAACATTATACTCATCTATATTAAAATTATTTTCTGTATAATCAATACTGTTTATCATGTGCTGGAAAGCGTTCGACATTTCATTTAATCCATGTATTAGAATCGAATGTTCTTCTAATATGATATTTGGAGGTATTGTTGTTTTTAGCCCTTTTAAGTTCTCATCAAAATTCTTAGTGTATGCTACAAGTTTTTGATGTGTATCTTCTCCAGAAGAATTAGAAAGAAAAACTATTTCGTCAGATAATTTAATAAGAATTGAACCCATGTTTTTTAGATACTTTCCGTATTCCGAAAGTTTAGCATTCATCCGCATCTTCCTTTCATTGTTTCAATGAATTAATACAATGTTCAAAGACTATTGGGATGTAATTAGCATGTATCATTGTTCTTTACATATTAATATGTAAGTTAAATTAATAAATTACATAAATTATTGCTTTTCATCATTGATGGAAAGCATAAAACGTAGTTGATTGAGAACAACAATATTATTTTTATAACTAAATAAAGCTAACTTATTTGAATATATTTTCTCTAATTTATTAGGTATATATTAAAAATTAAAGTAGAACCTAAGAAATAAAAATGTAGCGTATAGAAGGGTGATCGTGTGAATTTTATTTGGCAATCATTAATTTTAATTCTTGCTGGAATTCTGTTATTAAGAATTGCTGGAAGAAAATCCATATCTCAAATGACTTTAGCACAAACTGTTGTCATGATTTCCATTGGTACGATTATTGTTCAACCCATCGTAGAAAAAAGTACTATAAAGGCTATTGCTAGTGCTTTTATATTTGTGGTTACGGTTATACTTTTAGAGTATTTTCAATTAAAGTCTAATACCTTTGAAAAATTTATCACTGGTAAATCTAAAGTAGTCATTGAAAACGGTAGACTTAATATTGAAAATTTAACTAAATTACGTTTAACAGTCGATCAGTTAGAAATGCGTTTACGTAATCAAGGGATTTCTAAAATTGCAGATGTAAAAACAGCGACTCTTGAACCTAATGGTCAATTAGGTTATGAATTGGAGGATGAGGCAAAACCTTTAACGGTGAGAGATTTTCACAAAATCATGCAATCATATAATCAGTCTCTATACGATGTACATAATGAACAGGGAGAAAATAATAATATATTTCAAGAAGTAAAAAACAAAAATAAAAATAAAAATAATCATAGTCATAAAGAACTTAAATAAAAATGGTTCTAACGTACCTTACTTAAAGGATGAAAAATACAACTTTAATGAATATGCTATGTTTTGGAAATAAAGAGGAAGCATAGCGTATTTAATAAACTTGTTACTAAATAACCCAATCATGTGAAAAGATAAATAGCAATTAATTATTTTTTTGTATAAAAAGCCCATCTCCTTCTAACCATTCTGCTAAAAAAACATCTTCATAATTAGAGATTTTTTGAGAAATAAGTTGAGTTTCCAACCAAGATTCAGAAAAATTTAAATCCTTTAATTCATCCCATAAGACCTTACCATCCCGTATAAGAGTTACGGGTACATAAACCGGTTGATCAGGCATATTAAAATCCTCCCGAGTAGTTTTTTTGTATTGTGTCTTTTTTAAGATGCTAATGGATCCATTGACTTCCAAATAACAAAATGCAACTTCTCGAATAGAAAATGTTTCACTCTGCCATAGCAAACTTTGTAATTGACTAATATTCATTTTATTTTTCTTTAACTCTTCTCTGTCAACTATGCCATTTTTTATAAGTGCTGATGGTTTTCCTTCAAACGCTCCTCTAAAAAACAGAAATTTTTGTCCAAGATACTCTACGATAAAAAGTAAAAGTCCCCATAAAGTCATAGAGTAGACAATAGTAAAAATACTAATTTTTTGGTCATAAATTGCATTTCCTAATAATTCACCTAAAACTATAGCAGAGATAAATGTAAACGGGGTAATTTGATTAATAATTTTCCTTCCAACAAATTTAACTATTATAAAAAGAAGAAAAAAACCACTTATAAGTTCAGTAGTTATATATATATATTTCATATTTTAAAACCTCCAATCATCAAAGTTTTTTAACATAAAAGTTAATTTAATAAAACATTAAATTATAAGAACTCCGAAAGTAAGTTATAGAAGATATTAAAATATATTAAAATATATTTTAATTAATCCACAAAGAGTATATTTAATGTTATTTCCAGCATTGATGTTACATATTCATACTTCAATCTAATATTTGAATACTTGTGAGGAGGTATTTATAAAAAGAGACCTAACTAAGTAAAAATAGAAAACAAATGATTCCATTTTTCACGGACTAGAAAACGAAGTTTCTTATACTAAGGCATTATTCTATTCATAATCTAAATTATATATAAACAAGATAGATATTTTGCATTTTTTATAATCAAATATAGAGTAGTTGTAACAAAAACGCTCATTTTTGTTACAGTCATAGTTAATAAACTTTTAATCTAATTAACTTGCGTATTGAGTGTAACAAAAATACGTAACATTATTATTTGTAGCAATATCCTTGTTCAAAGGTTTTTGGTACAATGTTTTGTAAAGAAGATGATAAACATGAAGTTTGGTTATATGCGTGTTTCTACATTTGATCAAAATTTAGATTGACAAAAGAAACAGCTTGAAGAATTTGGATGCGGCCGCATTTTCTTCGAAAAATAACCGATACAAAACGAAACCGGTCGGAATTAAATAGTATGCTGGAATTTCTTCGTTCAGAAGATACAGTGGTTGTAACGGATTTAACTCGATTATCACGTTCTACAAAAGATCTCATTGAAATTAAGGAACAAATTTCTCAAAAAGGGGTACAGCCGCACGCCCATCAACTTAAGGGGGAAACAAGCTAAACCTTCATTCTGTCAGGTTAAAACATTCTTAAAATAGAAGTATAAAATATATAATGCTATGAACATTTACAACATAGTCTTGGTCGTTAAAAGCAAAACCACAGCAATCGCTGTGGTTTTGCTTATTAGAGGCACTTCTGTTATTTCCTAAATTTTATACGTTTATTTTGATTGAACATCACCAAAAAACTCTGCAATTAAGAAATATGGCACCATTTAAGCATCAAAAATTTTACGTTTAAAATAAAAAAAGATCTCTAAAAAATAGAAATCTTTTTTTAAAACTAAAGAATTGAGAACTTAGATAATTATATAGATTTAGTAATTGTCATATTTATTTTTACAATTTTTTTTGTGATGAGGGTAATAAGGTTCAAAACGACAATAGCATTTTTTCACGTAGTATTTTTTGTAGTAGTAGTCATAGTCTTTTTCTTCATATTTATATTTATCTTTTTTATAATCATCACAATCATATCTTTCATTTTTATGATGACCACACTCATGTTTCCAATAACTCATCTTTATCCCCTCCTTTATATTTTTATAATATGTTCTTTTTATTCTGTAGTATCAGCTTGTCCCCTAGATTAGTTAAAAAAGGGGCAATGTCCATGCCCATCAAATTAAGGTATACAAATTCACCCAAAAATGAAAGAATGAGCTGTATATCCGTGACTTAGGAGATTTTCGTCTACAAGACTTTAAGTCTATTCAAGACAAGCAGGGCGATTATTTATCCCGTCTTAAGTTACCAATTAAAATATATAGAAAAGGGTTCGAAACAGTCATATTTAAAACATAACACCCTCAATTGAAACCAGTATATATACAAATTCATTTGGAAGAAAATATGAAACAACTACAATATTTTAGTTTAGACTTTCTTGTCCCAACCAAGTCTAAAAAATGAAAGTTTAGAGTTTCCTATCTTTGTACAAAGAATAGGTGTAAAAAGACATGAAAGTAGGAACTTATTTTATAGTGTAATATGTTGAATTATCTACGGTGAAAGTTTATTTAGTATCCATTTTCTTGTCCTCATATCGGGATAAGAAAATAGATACTTCTTTAAACGGAGACACTAAAGTGGATACTTTTTCACATACATACAGACAACAATCAAGTGGGTACTTTTTAAAACTAGCTGCAAACACAATGAATTTTTAACTACTATACGTTGAATTTTTAGGAGCTGGTTTCAATTTTAATATCTAACTCTTATATCGGAGCTATAAATATAAATTTGAAATAAAAAAGGATTAGATAAGTTTTTGTAGAATATATAAAGGTTAAATTTCTGACTTTTAATGAAGCTACTTAACAGTAGACTAAATAAATGAACAACAATATATTTATAGGTAGTAACTAAATCTTGTTAAGTCGTATGTACTATTTTTAGTTTAGCGTTGCCCAGAATGTACACCAATTAATCTCGCGAATTACAAGAAAACTATTATTGAAATGAGGCGTACATTGTGAAGTTGGACGTGAATGAGTTAGCATAGTAGCTTGCCAATAATCCTTTCCGAGTAGAAGGAGTATATCGTTATGCTAAAAATCCAGGTGTGCCTTGTGCTGAGTCTACAGATTATTTCCCAGGATTTGTATTTCCTCTTACAGGAAAGACGCAATTTCAATTTAATGGTACGCCGTATACCCTTTCGCCTGGAAAAGTTATACATGGGGGTGCAAAAATGACATTAGCCCATAAAATGCTTGGTGAAATAAACTGGGAATATATTCTTGTTTTATATCGGATAAGCAATTCAGAACGAGAAGACTCTGGCTTTACTCATCAGCATTTTGAATTATTAACAGGACAATCGCCTCGTCTTGTAGAATTACTTATGCGTCTTTGGGATGTGTATAATCAGCGCGTGGAGGCATTTCGATGTTTCAGACCGAAATGCTGTTTCGCGAAGCGTTGAATGAAGCTTTATTAAGTGTTATCAATAGAGAGAATAACTATGAGTCACATACTTTATTCGAACGAATATCTAGTTACGTTCATGAATACTATTATAAAGATATTGAAATACATACGCTTACAGAACAAAATAATGTTAATCGAAATCGTCTTTCTTACGTGTTTAGAAAGCATGCAGGTATGGGGCCAGCAGAATATTTATTGAACTATCGTATAAAGATGGCTCAAAAAATGTTATGTACAAGTGGTGTGCCTGTGCAACAAATTGCGCAGGCTGTTGGAATCGCAGACCCTTTTTATTTTAGTAGAGTTTTCAAGAAGCGAGTTGGCATTTCGCCTACTAAATATCGCGAGAAGTTCATCAATAATCCATACTAATGTCAACAGGGATCCATTCTTATTTGAAAATCACTGTTCTATACTTATGGAGAGTTAAAGGAACATTGGATTGAAAGAACTTTCATTGAAATCAATCCTTTGTACTATCTGAATAAAAAGTTCTGGCATGAGCATTTTCTTTTTAAGCGTAATGACGCCTTTTTTACTTAGATTACTGTAATATAGTGGAAGTTAAAAATGAGGAGTTATCTAAAATTAACGATTATTGTTATCCACGAGTGATTGGTGAAATGAATGATGATCAAATTCAGCTTTTTAAAGCTAATGGAGATTTTATATGGCATGAGCATCCTAATACGGATAAGCTATTTATTGTGCTTGAAGGGGAGATGTTCATCGATTTTCGTGATGGACAGGTGAAAATTTCTAAGGGCGAGATGTTTATTGTCCCGAGAGGCGTTGAGCATAAACCTTTCAATGAAAAGGAATCTCACATCATGTTGGTAGAGCCTAAAAGGGAAATGGATTGATAATTGTATTTAATATTTCGTTGGTAGATAAGAAAGTGTAAGTAAAATTGAGAAGTTAGGATTTAAACGCTCTATTATGGAAATATTATGAAGTAACCTTTTCCTTAGTAATTCGCCCGTATTCCTATTCTAATATCTAAAATAAAAATACATCACTATTAAATAGTGATGTATTTTTATTTTAGAAAGAATCGTTGTACGTAGCTGTACGAAAATAAAGTTCTCTTTAATTAATAAATTAAAAGCTCTATTCTATTAGAGTTGATGATATGTTTTTATTTACAATATTATATAACTCTTATTTGTCTGGAAAATTGATTTTTTCTGTGGATACTATAATATTTTAGCTTAATAGCGATGTGGCTCTATCTCGTTGTACACAATACAAGTATTTCTTGCACAAGAATCTAAGACACTAAAGCAAAAGTTTTTTCATTTATTTACAAAAAATTCAGTTAATGGTTTTTTATTCTTATAAATGTATATATTTTTTAGATTTTATCCATTATATGCATTTATAATAGTTTTGTTTGCATATTTATTAATTTTTAGACTGTTTAAACTCTAAAAACTTTTCGATAAAATCGTTTGCCTCTTCTGTATAAGAAATATATACTTTGAGGTGTAAGGGTGAATACCTTATAAAAATTTAAAGGAGGTTTTTTTTATGAAAAAAATGAAAAAGTTAGTGAACCTTGCTTTAGCTGGAACTATTGGTTTAGGAGGATTGGGAGCTTTCGCACCAACAGATGCAAGTGCAGCTGAGGTCTCTCCTGCTAAAACTAATATTCCTACTAACTTATCTACTGAATTACCTACTAATTTTGTAGAGTCTAAGTTACCAAATGCAGCGAAAGCTAGTGCGAATTTAGATGTAAGCATAGATGTATTAGGTATCGCTAATTTGATTAGGAATGCTATTAATAGTCAAACTAATCGTTCAGGATTTGTAAAAGGTGTAATGGAATCAACATTTTATTCTGCAGGTCAACGTTATAATGTTATGGTTTTTAACTTAAACCAAAACTATGAGGATCGTTTTCACGGTGTTAAATTCTTCGGAACAACAGTATATGATGGAATCACTTTTGGAATTTGGGTATTTGAGGATGGGGAATTCACGAATAAAGGTGATGGCGGATGGATTAACTGGGCATTTAGAGGTTGGTTTGATCGTGATGGTGGCCATGTTAAATTTTATCGCCCATAAAAATAAACCACAAAATCAGCCAATTTTGCGGTTTATTAAATAAAAAGTATTACCTAAGCCTAGGAGGTCATATTCTAAAATCAACTCCTAGTAAAAACAGTATAGATGATATTTATTAAAAAGAAAAGCACTCTTGGGAGTGTTTTTCTTTTTTTATTTAAAAATTAGGATTTTTAGGAATGGAAACAACAAACCCTTTACCTTCTTTGTTAACATAATATTTCGGAAATAAATAATAAGATTGTTTGTGTTTTTTATCATTTTAGCTAAGAAGACTTCTTTCTCAAGGAGTGTGAAGGGGCACAGTCCAGTGAGTAGGTGGGAGGCGTTCAATTAATATTAGAACATATAAAAAGACACTATAGTATGCATAGTGTCTTTTTATATGTTGACTTATTCTGAAAGAAAGTGTAGTGATTAATCATAATTTGTTGGATACTTCTTGGTTAATTCTATTATAACATTATCATGGAAGAATTTAAATGCATTTATGCATATATATAATTTTATTATATTTTAGACACGTCTGAATTTCTTTCGATTTCCAAAAGTTCCAGTTTCTTTATTTTTATATCTATACTATAATTTAACGAATTTCCGGAAAGAATTCTCCTTCCTCAAGCGTGTGAAGGGCGTAGCCCAACGGTAGGTGGGAGATGAATTTCGGTTTGGCGTAGCCAAAAGGTTTTCCTTTTTATTTTGCCTCTGATATAATCAGTCTTATAAATTATAAGGGCTGGTATATAAATGAAATTAGATAGTAATAACCATTCAGTATTCTTGTTATATTATCACCTTGTGTTGGTCGTGAAATACAGAAGAAATGTGTTTGATGATGATATGTC
>NZ_JBQXON010000026.1:0-37929 GCF_052646455.1 Bacillus cereus group sp. Bce041 | reverse complement strand
CTATAATAATGAACGGATTCAGAGGAAATTAGATAATATGTCACCTATAGCTTATAGGAAACATGTTATCTAGGTGTTTTTTCTTTGTCTCACCAAATGGGGCCAGACCACCTATGATTCTACAGAAAGAATAGCGTATTTTTTCATTTTAGGGGGATTTTATTTTGTTAGCTTGATAGCGATGTGGTGCTACCCCATAAATAATTTAATATAAAAAAATAATATATATATAGGATTTAATACTTTAGTTATCCTTTCAAAATCGGAAATTCTACTCCTTATCCGAACCATAATGAAAATTTTAAGATTTTAATATTTTGTTATTCTTACAAGGGGACCCCATATAAAAATAAAAGCCCTCACAATGAAGTGAAGACCTTTGTTTTTTTATCATCCACCAGTATGGCCGTGAGCATATTGTACGATATTATCCTCGCTAAGAGCTTTTTGTGTATCAGTTACATTGTTAGCGTTAAACATAAACGTGAATACAGCTGTTAATCCAATTAAGCTAAACATTACTTTTTTCATTTTAAAGCCTCCTTTTCAAAGTTTTGCCCTTCTGCTTGATGGCTAAGATAAAAATAATCGCTTGCTTTTGAACGGTTATTTTCTTGATGGAATAAAACCGCTAACTTTTTAGCGTATTCTTGTACATATTCATGTAGGTCTTCTCTATTAAAATAAGAAATTCCTGTTTTAATTGTCTTCTCTAATTCGTCAGCAGCGACCTTTTGATTTAATTTTTCTAAAATTAAAAAGTGATGTTCGTATTCCTCATTCTTTAGTTCTTTACAAATCTCTAAGCCTTTCACTATAAGATTAGAAGTTTCCTTGGACTCACCGATTTTCATATGCTCCCTAGCTTTAATAAAGATTGCTTTATAATCTTTAGGGAGTTCTTGTGTTACTTCAGAGAGGTATCGTATTGCTAGTTCAGATAAATTTTGACCTGAATACATTAAACCTAAGTTATGGCGTACAAACGTGATATTCTTTTCTTCACCAGATTTTTTGAATGTATTAATAGCTGTAATGAAATGTTCTTCAGCTTCCTCAAATTGTTTTAAATGAGTACAAGCTAATCCAATTAAATTATCACATAATCCAATATTAGTTTCATATCCTGCATGCTTTTTAAAGATATCCTTTGCTTTAGTAGCTTCTTTGATTGCAGCAAGCGGTTTGTAAATATGATAATGGAAAGTTGATAATTTAAAATAGAATTCAGCATGTTCAATTTCATCAGGAATGTGTTTTAAGAGTAATTCAGCTTGATTATAATGTTCTTTTGCACATGTAAAATCACCTGTTATATTTGAATGAATAGCTTTAAAGAAGTGGTAGTAGTATTGTAAAAGCTGATCTGCAGGTACACCCAATGAATCGACTTTATCAAAACTATCTTTTCCAATACTTAAACTATCAAGCATATATTGATGACGAAAGTCTAAAAGAGCATAGTATAAAAGTAGGTTTTGATCTTCTTCAATGTTATGTATTTTTTGATCAATCTCAAGTTTTAAATTATGTGCCTTTCCTACATGTCTGGCACGTATCTCTATATACCAGTCATTTAACATTTTTGTGATTTGCTCATTACCCTTTATCGAAGCAATCATTATATATTCCCCCATCCTATAGAGTATCCTATTTATTACCATCATAGCAGAAAAATAAAATTTATTAAGTAATTTCAATTTATTTATCAACAAAATTCTGAAAATAAACGGTAATTATACTGATTTGTTGAATCTTAGAGTGTAATTAAGTGGATTAAAGTCTGAAAATAAAGATTTTACTTTTTGTTCAGTTGATTGTTATGATGATAATGTAAAAAATGTATAAGGGGATGGGCTTTTTGAAGAAAACTTTAAGGTGTATTTTTAGTATTGTAGTTTTAACTGTATTTCTACTTAGTAATTTAAAGTATGCTTCTGCATCTGAAAAAGACTATGAAGTTATAACAAAGGAAGCAGCACAGCGTAAAGCAGAGATTTATGTTAAAGCTATAGGAGAACACTCGTATCCTAATTGGATAGATTCAAAATTTAGTGAAAGTAAAACTTTAAGAGATTTAAATGGGAAAGTGAAAGGATACTTATTTCAAATACAAAAAGAGAATCAGGACTACGGATATGTTATTGTAAATGGTAGTATGATAGGCAACTCAATAATAGAATCAACAAGAGCAGGTAATAATCCATATAAAGATATTCAAGAAGATCATGCAGTGTACACTGGGCCAATACAATATTTTAAAAAAGAGAATGGCTTAGTTACTAGTCTTAATACTAATGAAATTATCCCAAACAAAGATTTAATAAAGAATAAAAGTTTAAAAGAAGAAGTTGTATATTCTTCAAAAAATTTTGGTGGAAATTTCATTCAACAGGAGACATATAACAGTAAAATAATTAAGGATGTTCCAGACTACACCTGGCTGGTAGGATGCGTCCCGACGGCAATAGCTAATATAGTAGTATATTGGTCCAAAAATGGATTTCCTAATTTACTAAAAAATAACGAAACTTCAGATTGGTTAATAGACAATTTAGGAACTATGATGGGGACAGATAGAGGTACTGGTGAAAGTACAGGAGGAGTGAAATATGGTACTTACACAGATAGAATTGCTCCAGCACTTCAAATATATTGGAATAACCGAGGATATAGTAGCCCGGATTTTAATTATGCTGCATATGAAAAAATAACATTTGATACAATTAAAAGGGAATTAGAATCTGGACGACCTTATGGTTTTAGCGTATCAAAGCATAATTTGTATACAGAACACTATCTTACTGGGATAGGGTATGAAGAACTTATAATACCTGATTTGAATGAAACATATCAAACCTTAATTGTGCATGACACTTGGAATACAACTCCTGAAGATGTTTATTTGGATTATAATGAAGTAATTAATAAAATTGATTCTTATTTATTAATCAATCCATATAATTTTAAGGATGTTCCAAAAGGATATTGGGCCTATGATCAAATTATGTATATGGTAGGCAATAAAATTATGAATGGTTATGGAAATGGATATTTTGGAGCGCAAGATAACATGACAAGAGAACAACTAGCGGCATTTTTATACAGATACATAAAGCCAGTAGATACAAATGAAAATCCATATGGCGATATCGGTGACAGTCCATTTAAAAAAGAAATTACAGCATTAACAAAGAGAGGTATTTTCTCAGTAAACTCAGAAAAGAAATTCAACCCCAAAAATACAGCAACTAGAGCAGAAATTGCAGCTGTATTAACAAAAGCATTTGATTTAAAAGTAAAAGCGAACTATGAGTTTAATGATATGAAGGGTCATTGGGCAAATGAGTATGTAAAAGCGTTATATAGCAATGGAATTGCGAATGGGACAGGAAATAAAAATTTTAGTCCATCCGCCAATGTAACAAGAGAGCAAATGGCGATGTTCTTGTATAGGGCGATTAACCTTGATCCTAATTATACTCCATCTCCGATTTAAGAACTTTTAAGAAAGCTATTGTCAAACCAGACAATCACCAATAAAAAGTGCCTAATTGTACTTTTTTATTGGTGATTTTTAATATGTACATAGAATTATTTTATATATTACAATGTGTTTTGTTTTATCGAATTAAAATTTGCAATATTTCAATAATACAGTTATAGTTGTAATTGTAAAAAAATGTATAGGGGGATTGTTATGTGTAAAGGAAAAGGTTTGTTGACAGCTACTGTATTTTCTATGGGACTATTTCTTTTTGATTTAAACATTTCTAATGCGGAAGAGGGGAATATTGGGATTGTGTCTGAAGAAGAAGCAAATTATAAAGCTAAGGTGTATATGGAGAATGTAAGTAAACAATCATATCCACAATGGAAAGAGGCGCAACTTAGTGAAACGAAAATTCTACATGATTTTAACGGAAGTGTTAAAGGTTATTTATTCCAAGTAAATAAAGAAAATAAAGATTGTGGTTATATTATTGTTAATGGAACAAATAAAGGTTCTTCAATTTTAGAATCAACTAGGGAGGGAAGTAACCCGTATAAAGATGTTGCAGAAAGTGAAGCAATATATTCTGGACCAATTCAATATGCAAAAAAAATAGACGGTAAATTTGTAGATATACCAAGAGATGAAGTTATTTCAAAGAAAGATGTAGAAAATAAAAGTCAAATGATAAATCCAAAAAAATATGCTTCTACAACTTCTGAAAATACATACGTAGAAAAGAAAATTAATAATGTACCAGATTATACATGGTATAAAGGGTATACTCCAACTGCTACTGCCAATATAGTATCCTATTGGTCTCAAAATGGATTCCAAAACCTTCTTCAAAGTTATGAAGGTTCTAATCAGTTAATAGAAAACTTAGCAAGAGATATGGGAACTGTACAAGGTTATCGTAGTCCGGATGGTAAGGTATCTGGTGGACAGACAGAAATGTCTAAAATTGTACCTGGTTTAAATAAATACTGGAATTATAGAGGTTATGATGTTAATGCTGAATTAAATGGGACACCTTCATATGAAAAATATAAAAAAGAGATTAACGCAGGTCGCCCTATTATTATTAATACTTTAAAGCACTTTATGTATAAAGATCATTCTATAACGGGAATAGGGTTTGAAGAAATGTACATGCCTGAATTTAATGAAAAATTGTCAAATATTATTATCCATGATACATGGGATGAAACCCCAGTAGAAATTATGCTTGATTATAATGAGAGTTCTAAATATATCAGTAATTTTGTTACTATAAATCCATTTAATTTTATTGATGTCCCAAAGGGACACTGGTCATATGAGCAAATTACGTATATGGCAGGAAATAAAATTATGAATGGATATGGAAATGGTTATTTTGGAGCGCAAGATAATATGACGCGTGAACAATTAGCGGCATTTTTATACAGATACATAAAGCCAGTAGATACAAATGAAAATCCATATGGTGATATCAGTGACAGTCCATTTAAAAAAGAAATTACGGCATTAACAAAGAGAGGTATTTTCTCAGTAAACTCAGAAAAGAAATTCAATCCAAAAAACACTGCGACACGAGCAGAAATCGCAGCTGTATTAACAAGAGTATTTGATTTAAAAATAAAAGCGAACTATGAGTTTAATGATATGAAAGGACATTGGGCAAATGAGTATGTAAAGGCGTTATATAGTAATGGGATTGCGAATGGGACGGGGGATAAAAACTTTAGCCCATCTGCAAACGTAACGAGAGAGCAAATGGCCATGTTCTTATATAGGGCAATTAATCTTGATCCTAATTATATTCCTGTTCCGATTTAAAATAAATATTATTATTTGCACAAAGTTACTAAAGAACATTATTAGTAACTTTGTGTTAGGAATGAAGTTAATTATTTAATAGAGAGTGACTTTAAAATAGAAACGGAGATTTTTTATGAAAAAGATTATGAAAATTCTTTATATCATTCCAATATTAATAGGGATGATATTTATTGGTGAGAAAAGCTCATTTGCTGCAAAAACAGAAATAAGTACTATTACGATGGAAAAGGCTGAAAATAGGGCAGAAATTTATAAGCGAGCTGTAAGTGAAAAAGCGTATCCTCAATGGAAAACGGCAAATTTTAGTGAGAAAAAAACATTATACGATTTAGAAGGAAAAGTAGATAGCTATTTGTTTCAATTACAAAATAGTGACCAAGAACTTGGTTATATAATCGTTAGCGAGAAAAACAATAACTTATCGGTTACTGAATCGACAAGGGAAGGCAGTAACCCTTATAAGTTTGTAAAAGAAGGCGAGGCAATATATACAGGTCCGTTACAATATTATCAGAAAAAAAATGGTGAATTAATAGATCTTAATACTAGTAAAGCGTCAGAAAGTGTGGGCCTTACAAGAGGAGTGCAGAATAAAAAATCAGATAATTATTCGTTTAGTTCCTCAAAAGCACTGGTAGTGGGAGAAGAAATATATAATTCAAGAATTTTAGATGTACCAGACTATACTTGGTACGTGGGATGTACACCAACGGCTATTGCAAATATAGTAAGTTATTGGGCTGAAAACGGGTTTCCTAATTTGCATAAACGTACTGAAACTGCAAATCAATTAATAGACCGTTTAGGGAATCTAATGGAGACAGATAGAGGAACTGGTGAGACTACAGAAGGGGTGCTATTTGGGACTTGGCCACATAAGATTAAACCTGCATTAGAGAAATATTGGAAAGATAGAGGTTACACAGCGGAAATATCATGGATGGTAGAACCACTATCTTATTCTGCTGTTCAAAAAGAAATAAACGCTGGTCGACCAATAGGGTTAGGTGTTCAAAACCATCCAATTTATACTAGCCATCATATTACTTTGGTAGGATATGAAGAGTTAATTATACCAGATTTAAATGAATCATATCATACTGTAATCATTCATGATACATGGAATACTACTCCAAAAGATGTATATCTAGATTATGAAGATAACATCCAATATCTTATTCACTACACCACGATAAATCCATATGTTTTCATAGATGTCCCAAAAGGACACTGGTCATATGAGCAAATTATGTATATGGCAGGAAATAAAATCATGACAGGTTATGGGAATGGATATTTTGGAGCGCAAGATAATATGACACGTGAACAATTAGCGGCATTATTATACAGATACTTAAAACCAGTAGATACAAATGAAAATCCATATGGAGATATCGGTGACAGTCCATTCAAAAAAGAAATTACAGCATTAACAAAGAGAGGAATTTTCTCAGTAAACTCAGAAAAGAAATTCAACCCAAAAAATACAGCAACTAGAGCAGAGGTTGCAGCTGTATTAACAAAGGCATTTGATTTAAAAGTAAAAGCGAACTATGAGTTTAATGATATGAAAGGTCATTGGGCAAATGAGTATGTAAAAGCGTTATATAGCAATGGAATTGCAAATGGGATCGGAAATAAAAACTTTGGTCCATCTGCTAATGTAACGAGAGAGCAAATGGCGATGTTTTTGTATAGAGCAATAAATCTTGATCCTAATTATATTCCTGTTCCGATTTAAGAATATGATAGACAAAAACTATTAAAATAAAAAAGCCCTAATAGGGCTTTTTTATTTTAATAGTTTTTTATTTGTTTGCATTAATCTTCTGAGCTATATTAAACATTTCATCCTTGATTTGTTGTTTTTCATCATTAGATAATAGATCTTTTGATGGATTTAATTCTTTAATCATTGAAAAACTAGGGTTAAAATGTTGAAGGTTTTTATTGTCGTACAGATTTGCTCCATATGTAATCCAATATATTCCTTTTAGTCCAAGCACACTAAAGTAATTAAATGCCCAATTTTCAGGTGAAGGGCTAATTTGGCTTGCTCTCTCATTATTAATTAATTGGGATTTTGCAAAACCGGCAGCTCTACCTATGTAGCCATAGTGAATATTTGCTAATTCCATATTTTTTACATTTTGTCCATTAAATATGAATCCATCTTTTCCACCAAATAATTTATTCCCAAAATACCATTCACCATAGTCAGATTGTTGTTTTTCAGCTATAAATGCTCCAACGCCTTTAGGATATGTACCTAATCTTTTATCCTCTTCTACTGCATAATTAACAATAATAGCATTTCTTTTAAGAATAAAAGAAAAATGATCTGTGATATCGTTTGTATCGGGAGTTGCTGCTAATGCACTACTGCTAAATATAGTTGTAGCCATTGCGATAGCTATAAGTAAAAGTGAAGCTTTTTTCATCATGGTTCCTCCTATAAATTGGATTATATATTTATAGTGTACAACTTTAGAGTGTTTTTATAAACAGTAAATTCTAAAAATAATATATTTTGTAATAAAGTAGAATTTTTTGTTTATTTATCTTATTTTTTGTTATATTATGTTAATTGATAACAAGCATATAAACAAAGAAGGGAGGAAGAGTATGAAAAATTTAGGAAAGGTTCTATTGGTATCTTCATTATTAATGAGCCCTGTGACTACAATAAATATTCATGCTGAAGAAATTGTAAAACAAGATGATAAATCTTATGAAAATGCTCTTACTGCAGCTAACTCATATTTTCAAACGGTAATCAGTAATACTACATCCAACTGGGATAAGGGAGAATTACTTTTTGATAGGAAATTGTATAATACACAAGGGGAAAAAGTAGCATATCTATTTCAAGTTCAACAAGCAGAACGAAAACAAGGGTATCTAATTGTAGGAGTAGTTGGGGGTACATATAAGGTTTTAGAGTCTTCTAGAGAAGGTGAACATCCTTATCAGAATGTAAATAAGGATGAGAGTATTTATCAGGGGCCATTATCTTATTATAAAAAAATTTCAAGCTCTAACGAAGTTCAAAATATAACTACAAAAGAAATAAACAAAATTACTAAAATTAAACCAACTGGTAGTAGTAGATTAATGGTACAAAAGTCGGATGCAAATTTAAAAGCAATGAATATTCCAAATTATAATTATAAAAAGTTAGATGGTGTTGTTAATACTACTAATAAAAATGGAGCAATTACGGATACTCTTGCTAATATTGTGATTTACTGGACTTATAAAGGCTATCCTAATTTAAATCAAAATCATGAAAACTACGATTTTATTCATGACAATCTTAATAAATTAGTTAAAAATGACTCATCTATAGCTGTTAAAGGGCTTAAAGAATACTTTAGTAGTATAGGAAAATATCCTTTGACTGTTAATGAGTATAGTAGTAGAGGACAAAATGGAATCAGTAATGCAGAGTTGTTTAATAAATATAAAGCAGAAATTAATGCCAATAGACCAGTCTGGCTTAATACGATGCAACACCCGTTTTATGAAAACACAGCATTAACTGGTACAGGATATGAAGAAATCTATGATCCATCAACAAATCAATGGCATCGTGTTGCAGTAGTGCATGATACAAATTCAGCTACAACATTACGCGATATATATGTTACGTGGGATTCTACGTTTACTGATGTTAAGGCCATTATTCCTGGTTAGGCATAAAAGAAAAATATTTACTATAAGCTATTCCAATTTTAATACTTTTAAACTTTAAATATATTTTAAGGAGTCGAGAAAACATGAGTCTTAATAGAAAACTAAAACACGCTGGTTTAGGAATGGCATTAACACTTTCGGTAACTACGTTAATTCCAAACACATCTTTAGCAGAAACAAGTGTAAAAAAATATGAAAGTGTAAGCGAGTTGAAAACATCGGACAATATTGGAAAGGTTGAGACAACGAGTATGCCAGGCCATCAAGATGTCCATTCAAAGATTATTGAAGATAATAAGGAAAAAAGAGTTGTAGAAACGTGGGATAATGAGGGGAATTATAGAGCGACATTCTATAAAGATAAAAATGAAGTAGTAACAGAAACCTTAGATAGCAATGGAATGGTACTGTCAAAAGCTTCAACCGCTCAAACGCAAGTTAAGCCTTTAAAGGATAATATCCAATATAATCGACCATCAATTGAGTTGATTGATAAGGGAGAAGATTGGTTAGGTAAATATAAATATTACTTCTATACAGAGAATGTATGGGTTATTCAGATACCAGGTAGAACAAAAAATCCTATTCAAAGCGCTAATAATAAAGCTGACTTAGCCGCATTTCGAACTGCTGTTAATAATTTAAGGGTAGAGCAAATAGTGCTAGTTAAGGCAGGAGGCACTACAATAGGTGCTTCAGCTGTTGCAGTTGCAACAAGTACAACTGGTTGGGGAGCAATATTAGGTGGACTTAAAGCGTTAGATGCTAGTACTGATATGATAATAACTGGTGAAAAGGTTAGTAACCTTACAAAAGATTGCCATTATAATTTTGCTCAAGTTTCATTGCAATAAAAAATATGACCATAAGTTTAATTTACTTATGGTCATATTTTTATTCTAAGGTTATATATGAATTAACTAAATGCTATTAATAATAATATCGGCAGAATCAAGATATGACTGAAAATATATAAAGTAATTTCATTTGTATATAAGTAATTTGATGATGCTTTATGGGAAATTATTTTTTTGATAATGAAACCAAATATTATTCCCACAATTAATAAAATAAAAATAAATATTATTGAGTTTAAACTATTATATTCTATATTAGTTGTAGTATATATCATGGGTTTAATAACAGCAAAATACGCAATTAAATACATTATAATATTTAGAACACAATACAAAATAAATGAAGACATTTTTTTATGAATAACTATCACCTCAGGTATAAATCATTGTAATTTTATATTATCTATAATTTAACATAAAACAGATGTTTGTAAATTGAAAAATATTAAACAGTGAATTATAAAAATTTAATATTTAGTTTTCAAACTGCCTTCTCTCTAATCGATCAACAGCCTCACGTTTCTTCTTATTATTAATATTTGTATAGATACTAGTAACTTCTACAGAAGTGTGGCCAAGTTGATCTCGCAGTAATACAAGATCCTTGTTTTCTTTATAATGGTTTGTTGCATATGTGTGTCGTAGTTTATGCGGGCTACGTTTCTCATCAAATGCACTTGAATACTTGTCACATAACTTCTGTATAGCCCTAACAGTTAACTGCGTATATTTCCCTTTATAATTTGTTACGAAAAGTAAGTCTTCATCTTGAGGGCAGTTATATTTACTAGGACGAACCTTAATGTACTCCTGAATATCATCTAAGCAAGAGCGAGTAGCTAATACGGAAGATCTCTTATTACCTTTACGCGTTACTTTTACTTTCCCCTGGCGGAAGTTTATGCTAGATATAGTAAGACTAGCTACCTCAGAAACTCGAAGCCCAGTGCCTAAAATGAGGCTTATAATGGCAATGTCTCTTTCTTTATCACGCTGAAAAAAATTATATTTTTTTGGTGATATATCTTTCAACATTTCACCATAATCATTTGCTAGAAATTGAAGAAAAGCAACATCATCTTTTTCATTAAATATCATGTTTGCAACGTCATCTGCTCTTGCTGCTGCATCTACTTTCTCCTTATGCAGTTCAATTTTCTCCATTACATTACGAGAGATGTAATTTTCCCCTTGTTCATTCTCTGTATTTTGAGCTAAGTACTTGAATAGGGATTTTAAAGCGGAGAAAGTTCTGTTAATAGCTCTTGTCTCAATACCTTCTCCCTGAAGATATCTTTGAAAAGTTCTAGCTTCATTTAATGGTAGATTTTCTAGTGTTGAAATTGGTACATCACATATATTAGTGACCACCTTACCGTTTTCGACGGCTAATCGATTACTTATAAGCCATTTTAGAAACTTTTCAAATTCAGTAATGTAAGCATACAATGTAGCGGGGGAGAGGGCTGTTTTCATTTCTGCATACTCTATGATATACCAGGGCATTTTACTTTTATGCTTATCTATTAGTATTTTAAACTTTTCTTTTTCTTGGTTACTCATGTTGTACACCTCAAATCAAATAATGGGAATTAATTTTTAAACTAACTGTTTTAATAAATAGCTTGATTACATACATTGATACCATACTAGTTTTTGAAAAAGAAGAGAGGTATCAATATATGATTGATACCTCTACTATACTCAATTCTATGAAATCCATCAAACTGTTCGTTAAATACACTTTTAACGAACAGTTATTTCTCTGCTTTTTTAACGAGTGCAGGATGTGTATAACCATTTAAATATTGCTTAATGTCATATGTTTCACCTGCTTTAAAATCAATAACTATTTGTTCGCTGCCTTTAAATAGGGAGGATGAAGCAGGAGTTGGTGCTTCTCCAATAGTTATAGGACTATTAAACCATCTGTTATTTGGTAATTTAAGTGCCAGTTGATCTTGAAGCTCTTCAACTTTTTTCCGGAATTCTTCTTTAACAGCTTTTTCAATATTATTTTCCTTCATCAGTTTGTCAAGCTGTGTTTTTAATTCATCGATTGATTTTTGTTTTATTTTATTTTCAGCAACTATTTCTCTTATTACAGTTGCCATTTCGTCAGCACTTCCAGCAACTCTATTTAGAACTAAAAGTTGTTTTGTTAGAGATTCGTCGTTGATATGGTTAGGGTATCTTAGTTGATGATCGATTTCACTCCAACCTTCTTCAAAAATGGTTCTTACTTGAATTTCAGCAATATGGACGTCTTTTGTCGCTTGTGAGCTTATTAAATAATGCCATGAGCGATAGCCGCAAGGGTGTACCTTAAAATTAAATAATTCATTATTTTCATGTTCTTCTTGTTTCGAGTAATCGCCTTCACGGTAGTAAATAGTACAAGTTTCTTGTAAATTCCAATTATCTCGAATGAATTTATCAATAGGGGCAGCTTGATCCTTATAGAGATGAAGAACTCGAATTCCTATTAAATCAGTTATTTCAGTTTTATAGTTGTTAATATCAATTTTATAATTGGTTTCACGCTTTTTTTCTCTTATAATCTTTCTAATAATTTTATCTATTAAATGTTCAGGATCTTTAACTCTAGATCTAACAGTATGAGCTTCTGGATGTGTGCGTAACCTATTTGATAAGTATTCTGCTGTGGCATTTAGTGATTCCTTATATGATAAGTAATCAGTATGTATTTCTAATAAGCTATCCCAACTGATTTCTGCATTTTCAAACTCTTGTGCATCTATGTTATATGTTTCAAAAAACTGTTGTTGAGTTAATTGCATTAAGTACAGCTCCTTATTTATAGTATACGAATATTATACCACACCCATCTCTCGAAGTGTTCGTTAAATGAGAATTTAACGAACTCTTCAGGAGATGCAACCTGATCTGCTCCCCTACTGTTTTTGTTGTACAAGGACATGAATCTCTAAACTATTTAGACAAGAAAGTCTAAACTTTCACATTGACGTATTTGTTGGAGCAAGAAACCATAAACTAATATTTATTAGTTTACTTTGGAACATTTTATAAAAATTTGTATAGTATAGAGTGAAATTAAAAATGTGTTAAGTTGGAAATGGTATTTTTTAAAACAAAAAACCTAGTTTTTTTGTTTAACTCATTTATGTTCTACATTAGAAATCCCCCCCAAATTTTATTAAGAATATTTGCATCCTAACACTTTTTTGAAATCCGACATATAATGCTATGAGCATTTACAACATAGTTTAGGGCATTAATAAGAAAAACCACAATAATCGCTGTGGTTTTTCTTATTGAAACTGTGAAGATAAATTTCTATTCAAAGATTTACTTTCGAATATTGTAATATCACTGGCTAAGTATTTTAGAGTTTCTTGTCCTATGTTTAAAAAATTTAGACTTTCATGTCCCATTATTGAGACATGGAAGTACCTACAAAATTTGTGATAATGGCTATTTATCAGCGATTGTTCATGAGATTTTAGTATAGAGATTCAGACAAGAAAGTCTAAACTTTTGTTTTTAGATATTAGGTGTAACAAGACATTCTAAGCTGAAATTTTATATATTTACAGAACTAACCCCATTTAAATGTCTCATTGAGATTATAGTAAAAGTATTCATTTACATATTGTTTTAACTCACAGTTATCTTACATTTTTTTACCTTCACGTTAGTAAAAAGATGAATCATGAAACTAAAATTTATTATTATGCAAAATTGCATTTTAATTGTAGTTGATAACCATTCTTATTGTAACTATAATGGTTACATTCTAGGTTATATACGAGAGTTATTTACGGATTAAACCTAACTGTGCATTTAAATACAATCGGAATGGAGATGTTATAAGGTATGAAAAAAATCATTTTAGCTGGTGCATTAGGAATTGCAGCTCTTGCAGGAACAAATTTACCAGGATTAGAGGTAACAAAAGCAAGTGCAGCTGTTGAATCAAATGTTTCATCAATAGAAGGACGTGTAGTGGAAGTTTCAGGGAATACTATCTATATTGAAGTGAAAGGATCCAATAAGAATATTGATAATACTAACCGTTTTAGCATTACTACTACTAACTTTAATCCTAATATAAAAGTTGGTGATGATATAAAAGCTACTGGTGCGATGATGCGTAATTTTGAGAGTTATATGATTGCGCAGTCTATTGAAAAAGTTCAAGGGACTGATACATTGCATCAGGGGGAATATTTAGAACATGTTTTCGCATACGAATATGAAATAGGATATATTACAGAAGTAGGTAAATTTCAATCATTAGATTATGTCATAGTTCAATATACTGGAAAAGATGGGGTTCAAAAAAAGAATGTTACGGTTTATTTGACAAAGGGACAAAAATTTAATGTAGATGAAAAAGTGAAAGTGCATATGGCGAACGCTGAAAGAAGTAATGAGTGGTCGGTAATGGACGAAATTGAAAAGGTTAATGATTCTCAGGCACAAAGTAACCCTATTTTGAATCGTGAAGTAAATGGCCATGTAACAGGTGAAATCATAGAAATTGGAAATAAATTTAATGAGTTTAATTACGTAATGGTTCCTTATATTAATCAATATGGCCAAAAAGAAATTATCGAAGTTCGTTTAACTCAAGGACAACAATTTAAATTAGGAGACAAAGTGAAAATTAATATGGAATTGGCTTTGGGACGTGGTAATATTGATGCAGATGTAACCGTTATAGATAATATTCAAAAAGTAGATGAAACCAACACTCAAGCTTATCAAAATGATCAGTGGGTTTGGTCTTAATTATAATTAGAAATTCAATTTTTCTCTTTAATGTATATACCAATTCAAAAAACCTTACAAAAATCTTGCAAGGTTTTTTGTTTATTTAACAGATTATCTTTTGTTTTATTAAGACCTGTGAATATTTTCTTTTTTATAGATTCTATATCTTCAAATAACAATATTTCATTCTATATCTTCTACTGTATACATTACTTTTGAAACTGACTTTAGATAACTTGAACGAATGAGGAAGAAATATATAACTTGCAAACATAAAAAGCTTACCAGTACTATGGTAGAGCTACCCAAAACAGATATATTTCTACCAATGCTTGTAGATTTGGATATATGCTGTAATGCCATAAATGCGACACTACTATGAAGCATTGCTATTAAAATGGGTAGGAAAAACAAGATGACCATCTGTCTTGTGACAATTCTTTTTAATTCAATTTTACTTAATCCTATTTTACCAAGCATGGTGAAATATTGATAATCTCGATCTAAATCTGTAAATAAGCGGAAGTATAAAAAACTTGTAGCAAAAACAAAAAACACGATACCTACCAATATACTCATAATTGACAATAGCCCATTTTGTTGCTTCATTTCATTCCATATTAAGCTAAGAGAATCAAAATAAAATGATGGCTTCCCATTATTTTCATCTGCTTCTATTACCTGATTTAGTTTTTTAGCAATATCTGTTGTGTGAATCCAGTCTTTGATCATGAAACCATATAAGGTTGATTCTATTGGTGTTTTATATGTCCCTAAAAAGTACTCATTCGCGACTTGATTATATATGGAATCTTTTACTACTAATATAGAATCATAATCCTGCCTTAGTTCTTCAATTTCTACATTCTTTTGAATAGGAAGATTTATATGTAAGTTACCTTGTGTAATTTGCATATTTTTCTGCTTTTCAATTTCTTCATTTTTACCCTTCTTTGCTTTCTTAGATGTTATTATCAAACCTTCTTTATCATTTTTTAAGCTTTCCACTGGATACCCCAGCTTTTGAACATATTCATTATAATCCGTTAACCTGATTAAGGTCCTTCCATTTTCTGTTGTTATAAACTTTGGAGAAACTAGGATATATTGAAAATGGGCCTTTTCAAGTTGTTTTTTTATTTCAGCTACATGTTTTTCTTCATATACATTTCCTTGAAAAGATACATATTTAAATGCATATGGACTTTTTCCTTCAGCCAATCTAGAATTACCTATCGCGGCGCAAACCCCTATTGCAGTAAATGCCATAGCTGAAACAATTGAGACAATAAAGAATGTTTTTGCATTGTCTTGTAAACGATATATTAAATCTGAGAATGTTAACAAATTTGTTTTTTTATAAAACAAATTTGATCTTTTCTTAAGTAAACGCATAACATAGACACTTAATTGTGTAAAGAAGAAATATGTGCCGATTACAACAAGGGCGACGCCTAACCCAGTCAATATAAGTAATTGATATTCATTCATATAATCTTTTCCGATTGATATATAAAATGTTGCGAAATACCCTAGCCCAATCAAAATAATCGATAACACTGTCAATGCAATAGAACTTCTAGGCTCTGGTTTAGGCTTTTCTTCGGATTTTAATAGTTCCACCACTAAGTTTACTTTTACCAACCTAGAAGTAACTATCGAAATTAAAACAAACAAAATAATGAAAGCTGCACTAGTAATAGTAATTGCTTTAATTGGAAAATAAAATGGCAGTCCATCTTTTAAAGATAAAATAGAGGCACTAATTAATAAGATTAATTTAGAAAAAGCAAGCCCAATTCCAATCCCAACTATAATCGATAGAAAAGCAATTAACATATTTTCAATTAATATTAGCTTGTTTAGTTGTCGATAGGACATACCTTGAATCATTAAAATTCCAAATTCTTTTTTTCTCGTTTTCAAAAAAGTACTGACAGAATATAAAATAAATAAAAATGAGAAGAACCATGTTAGATACTGTGAAACCTGAAGACCTATATTCCCCAGCGTGTTCATAGTTATACTCGCGTTAGTAAGTTCTCCTTGTAAGTTAGGATGATAAATTAATAATCCATAGATGAAAAAGACCATAACTGCAAATGTACTACTAAAAAAATGTCCAAGATAAATACGTTTATTACGTAGGATGTTATTAAACGCGAATTGCTGAAACGTCATACGTTTTCCCCTCCTATGAAAGACAAGGTATTCATGATCTTTTGATAAAAGACTTCGCGATTATCTCCACAATATATCTCATTATAGAATTTTCCATCCTTAATAAAGATAACACGATTACAATAACTTGCTGCCTTAGGGTCATGTGTTACAAGTAATATTGTTTCCTTTTCTTCCATATTTACCTTCATTAATAATTCCAGCACATCCTGAGCAGATTTTGAATCCAAATTCCCAGTTGGTTCATCCGCGAGCACCAATTTTGGTTTATGAATAAGAGCTCTTGCAATAGCCACTCTCTGTGCTTGTCCGCCTGAAATTTCATAAGTACGGTTATTTAAAATATCTTTGATACCTAGCTTTTCTGCTAATTGTATAACTAGATTATCCATTTCTTTTAGTTCAGCACCCTCTAGGGTTAAAGGTAAAATAATATTTTCTTTAACTGTCAGTGTATTAAGTAGGTTAAAAGATTGGAATATAAACCCTAAATTCCTACGTCGAAATAATGATAAATCATTCATATTTAGAAGAAATGGATTTTCTCCGTTAATAATAATTTCCCCTGTGGTAGGAGAATCTATCGTTGATATCATGTTTAAAAGGGTCGTTTTACCGCTTCCTGATGGTCCCATAATTCCAACGAATTCTCCTTCATGGACGGTTAAATCGATATTAGACAAAGCTTCATATGCCATTTTCCCGTTGTAAATTTTACAAATATCTTTTACTTTTAAAATTCCCATAAATATACCTCTTTCAATTTGCTATATTATCTAGTTTATTTTAATCAGATATTCGCTCATATTGATTTATCTTTCATTTTGGTTACAAATGTGTAAGATAAATCAACTAAGGGATTTTTATTATATGAAACCGTGCTTAATATTCGGGAAAACGATAGTTACAATGGTTCCTGAGCCAAATTCAGATTGTAATTCAATCGATACATTTAATTTTTCTGATACTTCTTTTGCAAGATACAATCCCATTCCCGTTGATTCTTTAAATAAACGACCGTTTTCTCCTGTATAGAAAGGTTGGAATACTCTTGGTAAATCAGATTTAGGGATACCGATACCCCGGTCTTGAACCCGTAATATAATTCCCTCTTCTTTCTGAAAAGCAGAGATTGTAACTTTTTCTCGTTTACCGCTAGAATATTTAATAGCATTAATGATAACTTGATTTAGCATAAACTGTATCCACTTAGTATCTGTTTCCACTATGAGATTGGAAGGGATGTTAATTTCAGGATATACATAATTGTGTAAAAATGATTTCTTATTTTCATGTATCACTTTATTTACAATTTCACGTAACAAAACTTTGTCTACCTGAAAATCTTGCTCAAATGTTTCTAGCCGCGCCATGTTTAATACCATCTCTAATCCTTGTCTCATCTGATCTGCTTCTTCCGCTATACTTTCAAACCGTTCATCATACGTGTCTTGCGTAATAAGTCTAATCACGGATAAGGGTGTTTTCATTTGATGTACCCATTGATTCATAAAAGTTACCTGTTCTTCCCTTTTTCGCTCCCATAACTTTATTTGACTTTGATAATAAAGATATTGTGTTTTTAATAGGTTCTTAATTGAAATAGAGAGTGGTGTAGAATCTAGATCTTCTATAGATTCGTGTAATGTTTCTGGTGAGGTGGATAACTTTTTATACATTTTTTGATGACTAAAATATCGGTATAATAGATATCCTGTCATCAAAAAAAGGCCTAAAAAAACAGCATATAATGCTGTTAACAAGTTATTATAGCCGTCATACCAATATACAAGTAATACAACGAATAATTGTATTATTGTATACAATATAAAAGGGACATGCTCACGCATAAATAACTTCATTCTTTACACCTCATTTTCCCAAGTCACATTGAGTCTATATCCTGAACCTCTTACAGTCTCTAAAGCATTTTCTATGCCTAGCTCTGCTAACTTTTTTCTTGTTCGTGTTATATGTACACTTAGTGTATTATCATCAACATAATTATAATCTTCCCAAATTTTATCTAAAATGGCCTCTCTGCTCACAACACGTGATGAGCGAAGTAATAATAACTGAATTATTTCAGTTTCTTTTTTAGTTAAGGTTGTCAGTTTCCCATTCAATCTTAATTCCATTCTTTCTGGATACAATACTAATCCAGTTTGTTCTATTGTACGTTCTCCTAATTTAGGTGCATAACTACCATACACCCGACGAAGCTGACTTTGAACTTTTGCAATTACAACCTCGTAATAAAAAGGTTTGGTAATATAATCATCTGCTCCATTTTGTAAGGCCATAACTTGGTCCATTTCGCCATTGCGTGCAGATATAAAAATAATTGGACATGTAGATACTGAACGAATTTGCCGACACCAATAATAGCCATCAAATCTTGGTAAATTGACATCTAATAACACTAAATGTGGTTGTACGAATAAGAAGTGATCCAAAATGGTTTCAAAATCAGTTGCAATTATGCCCTGGTACCCATATTTCATTAAATGTGATTGAAGTAAACTTGCAATCTTCTTGTCATCCTCAACAATCATAATTTTTTGCATAGTATCTATCCCCCATCATTTCTACCTAATTATCTCTATGATTTATGTTAAACCTATATCATTAAAATTCCCCATCTTTTTTAAATACGTGTAGAATAACTTTCTAAAGATGAATTTTTAATAACTCATATATTTCATTGTTAATCATTAAACATATTAATATACACAGCACTATAAAAAGCATAAATTGAATAAACTATTCAATTTATGCTTTTACATCATATTTTAATTTTTATTTACTTCACTACATTAAAGGCTGTATATAATTTACTACCATAACATCCCTTCATTTAATTCCAAGAAAATATCTGCTTGCTCAAAAGAAACACGGTTCCTTTGAGCTTTACTAGAATGAAAACGAACCATAGTAGCTAAGCCCAAAGAATCACTTCGAAAAGGTTTCTCTTTTGTACCTCCAATGACATTCGTGTTCTTTATGTGGTCCCATCCACCAAGTGAATAGAAATGAATTAATGATGGTTTACAAGTAAATATACTAATATCTGGTGTATTTCTCTCAATATACAAGGCTGCTTCCTTTATTAATTTTAAGCCGTATCCCTGATTACGGTAAGCTGGATTAGTCAGGACCTCACTAAGACCAAAAGCTTTATATTTTTGACCGTGATGTTTTATATATTTACATGGAATTCCGACATGACTAATTACTACATTATTTTCTACGAGAACTAAAGAAATTGAATTTGTATCTTGAGTATCTGGCCATTGTTTATGCTTATTATTTTGATAATATTCCGGCCAAGTTTGCTGCATGACAAGGTTAATCTGTTCTTTCAAATCAGGAGGACAATGTTTTTGAGAAATGCTTAATAGCTTCATGTCCAGCTCAACTCCTCATATATTTAAACATTAATTTCCTACTAAAAAAGTTGTTTCTAATTAAGCTTTTCTTTTATTTTCTTTGGAATATCGTCTTTTTCAATTTTTTTGTAGCTATTAATTAAACTAATTTTATTAGGAACTTTCTTGTTAGCGTCCTTATCTTCATCTGCGTCAATCTCTAAATAAGTACCCTCAGTAATAGATTTCTTATCTTGTGTTGCAAATGAAATTTCTTTTTCGGTTCCATCATCTTTAAATCCTTTTAGCGTATAACTGGATGTCTTAGGATCAAGTTCTCCTTGTACTTTTACATAGTACGTTTCTGAGGATAATTTCCCAATCATACTGCAGCCTGCCAATACACTATTGAACAGGATTCCAGTTGTACAAATAGCTAGTATACGTTTTTTCATGTTTATTCTCCTTTTGTTTTGATGTCCCAATCAGATTACAGGAGAAAGATACAATTACATATTGGTTTACCTTACGTTTATCTTACATTTTTGTCACCTTTAAAATAAATTAGAAGATAAGAAGAACATCTATCCTTTTACACATACAGTCACTATTAAAAATAGTTAAAATTTAATTCTTAGAGGATATTTTACGTGTGAAAAATGGAAGTTAGGAATGATTGCCGCTCTTCTTGTATTTACTGTACTTACATACCTGGTCTATATAAAAGAAAAGCTAATAAATTAACCTAAATGTGAGAGAACATACAGGACAAAACAAAAAAAATTAAAGAAAAAAGGCACCTTTTCAGGTGTCTTTTTTCTTTACTATTCTAGCCACTCAGGTATTGTGTAGTTCCCCTCAGAGAAAGCCTTTAATGTATATTTAGTTGTTGTTTGTGATCCACGTTCTTTAGCAACAACTTTTATATAGTAAGTTTGGTCCTTTTTTACTTTATATATGAAATCTTCAAGACTTGAAGTTTTTTCAGCTTCTGACTTAGCTAACACTATGCCTTTTTCATCTAACAAATATAAATTATAGTCATTTTTCGTCCAATTTTTTATCGCTAAACTAAAATATGCAAGATTTGTTGTTTTCGCTTTAAATTTATAAACGTCTACTTTATCTCCCTCTGTATCAAAATTACCAAAAACCACTCCATTCAAACCAAAATCATCAGCTGTTTCCAATGTATTATTAGGTTCCCATTCTTGATATTCATACAAATCTTCTGTTTTTAAATCAGCCAAAACGGTATTACTCAATCCGAACCCAACTATTAATACAGTAGTTGCAGAAACTATTCCCATACCTACTTTTTTGAACATACACTCATCCCCTTTTTTCTTTTTATATTACATTCTAAATATACTACATTTTCTCTATATGTTAATATAATCCAATTTTATAAATATATTATTAAATATTCAATTTATTCAAACCTCTGACTATAAATAGAATAAAAGTATTCAATAAATTAATTTCTGAATTTGATGGCTATGGAGTTGCTAGGGGGCACTTCTAAGAATAGAAAGAGCATCTGTACCAGAAAGTCTAAAAACCCTTTATTGAACTACAATAAGCAGGAAAGCAAGCGTTCTATTTATCTTGTTTAAAAATAAAAAAGTATAATTAAAGAAATTCGACTTTTACATTTCAAAATATGTTCTAGTGTACATTATCTACGTGTTAATATCAGAATCCCTCATAGGAATTATTTCCCCTTTTGTCGAATATATCCAAGTAAGAATAAGAGTGTACTTTTTGTTAATAGTGCAATATTAAAAATATAGTTTTACTACATAAAGAGGTGTAACATGTTTGTAAATGCTCATATTGAAACTAAAAGATTATTAGTCAAACCTTATCACATATCTGATGCAAAACCTTTATATGAATTACAAAAACATCCCAAAACAAACCGTTTTATGCCATCTCCGTCATATTCACTAGAAGAAATACAAGATATTATTCTATGGAGCATAGAGATGAACCAAAAAAACAACGCAAATAATATTGCTAAATTCAATCTTTCTATTTTTGAAAAATCCTCTCAAAAGTTTATCGGATATTGTGGATTAGGTCCTTTAGACTTCGAGATTACATCTACAGAAATGTATTATGCTTTATCGTGTGATAAATGGGGAAAAGGTTATGCAACAGAAGCCACATACGCCCTTTTACAATACGCATTTTTAAAAATAGGGATAGAGCGTGTTGTTGCTGTTGTATTCCCTGAAAACAAAGCATCTGTTAGAGTTTTGAAAAAGCTCGGATTTCAATTTGAAGAAAAAGTCAAAAATTTAAATGAAGAATTTAAAGAATTTGCAGGTATGCATTCTTTCTACATCACTAAAGATGTATTTTCAAAGAATTTAACAAATAATCGATAACTGACTAGTTATAGTGATTCGCCATATTACTATCAAGCTAAGCAATTCTTTGTTTCCTAAAACGATAAAAAGGACCTGAATTCTCATAAATAATTGTTGTTATGAATAGAAGACTAACTTTATATATCTATAAAGTTAGTCTTCTATTTCATTAATTTTAATAAAAGTATTATATTGTGTGCCTCTAATTGATTTAAATAAAGAGGTAAAGCATCGTATCCTTTTAGAAACCTCACATCTTTCTTGCAAAGATCTTGTATTTATTTCAAATCTATAATTTGAAGTCTATTCAGAAAGTATCCACTTTGGTGTCTCCGTTTAAAGAAGTACCCATTTTCTTGTATCGATATGTGGCCAAGAAAATGGGTACTAAATAAACTGTCTCTGTAGATAATTGAGAATTTTACACTATAAAATAAGTTCTTATTTTCATATCTTTTTACATTTGTTGTAGTACAAAGACATGAAACTCTAAACTTTTTTAGGTATTGATGGGAAAAAGAAAATCAATACCTAAAAATTTATAGATTTACTGAGTTATTCACTATAAACATGCAACAGGTTTGCGCTTTACTTTCCCTAATTAAATTCCTTTTATGCTATACTTTTAATGAGAACAAAGCAGTGACAAGTCTCTTCTATGTATATACCTTGTCACTGATCTTTTCTCTTGTGTCTTCTTCTTGCATCTTGAAAGAGCCATAATTCCAGCCATTGGGGATTTTGGCTCTTTTGCTTTCTTTATATCTAATACAGTTGAAGGAACGTTCCTCAAGCTTTACAATTAATTATTTTTTTTCATTTCCTTTTTACGCTCAGCTCCCAGTTGCTCTAAAAAGCCTATAAGTCCTAATAACGTAGCAAAGTGGCTGCTTCAGAAAAAAACGCAGTTTAATCAATTAATCGTGTTAAGAATCCACTGAAAAGGATATTGTTAAACTTTCCTTTATTTTTAGGTACAAGTATTTCGTATGTATGTCAAATTAAATTGATATACTGTGTAGTTTAAGTATCGTCATCTAAGTTTGAATCTTCGTACTTAATTCTGTTCGATATTCTTCTAAGTTTAGTACATCAAGGTACATGCTACTTCTCTTCTGAATACTGATTAGTAGCATTTTATCAAGACATGTTTTATGTTATCGAATGAGGCTTTGATTTTGCAGCTCGTTCATACTTCGTTCTTTGTTGTAGTTGTCAGAAACGTTCGGGTTTAAGGAGTCTAAGTATGTTTGCAAACTTACACGTTCTTGTAAAATATAATACCGCTCATCTTGATCCATCTCTCCCTCCTCTTCCTAGCTGATAGCTATACCTCTCTCATTTACACAGTTATACAAGATTTTTCTTCTAGTGGAATGTAATCCGCCCCTTTTAGCTCATTAAAAGGGCGTAATTGTACACTGTATATCGTTTCTCCCGCTGCTTTCATTCCCGAGAAAAAATAAATTTCTCCTTCTATTTCGTAGGCAGGACGTATGATTAGTCCTTTTTGACTTTCATATTGGACATGGCCAATTTCAACGATTCCTTCATTTAACAAGGCATCTCGAGCATTTGTATAGTCATTTCGAAAATCGGTATGAATCGTTTTATAAGACATTGTATCCCTCCAGCGTTTGATGAGTTGCTTTTAGCTATGTACATCCAGGTGTCTGGCATCTATTTTGAATGACATGTACGTTTAAATTCGATGTAGGAAAACATAATTCCTAGTTTGTTCTTGTTCTTTTATGGAAAAGTAACATTTGTCATGTTGTGTTTATAGAGTCCAAAAAGAGTAGCACCCTTCTCAGGTACTACTCTATCTTTACGCAATTGTATATATGGCTTAATATCCAAGTATGCCGACAATTTGAGTTGCTTTGTTATTACGAATGGAATAATAAATTTCTAAGCCTTTACGTTCAGCTTTTAGTACCTTACCCTTCATTTTCGATAAATGTTGTGAAACAGATGATTGGGGTATCTCTAAAATTTTTGTTAGCTGCGAAACATTAAAAGTATTATGTTTGCTTAGCTCATTTACAATACGTAAACGAATTGGATGCGCCATTATTTTTAAAATTTCAACATCTTCTTCAGTAATGTTAGTTTTTTTTGATTCCAGTACTGTGCTTGTCATAGCTATTCTCCTTTATTACTTTCTTATAAGAAGTTATTTACCCTAGTATTCCGTATCGAAATTTTATATTTTATATATCCCAATAGATAAAAATTAATGTAACGTTAATAAATTCTATAGTTATTATATAACTGATTTTCTATTCGAGTGTGAAGTTCATCTGGAGTTTACGTGATTTTTGTATATCCTAATGTGCAACTGAGCGAATGTATATCTGAGATCTGATATTGCATAATCGTAAATAATAAAAATATAAAGTTCTCATATTTACTAAAGGTAAGTAATCCTTTCATTTTATTTTTCTACAATACAATTACGTTTTTACAGGGGGGCACCACACATCTATCAACTTAAGAATGGAAACAAAGTGTACTTTCATTTTGTGGGGTAAAGCATTCCTAAAATAGAAGAATACTCTTAATAATACGCAAACTAAATAAACCCTATCGTTTTATCGTTTTCCGACAGAAAACTCCTTCCTCAAAAATGTGAAGATGTGAAACACCAATTTTAGGTGGGAGATGAATGTCGGTTGGCATAAGCCAACGTGTTTGTTATCATTTACTTGTACAGATTGCTCCTCGAAAACTGAAGATATGAGGTTGGTTGCAGAAAAACGTTGCAACCGTAAAATCTTCAACGTTCTATCGCCCCATGCTTACCGAAGTTGCGAAAACCAAGCTAAAGTAGGGAGTGTGGTGCGTTAACGTACAAGATACTTATGTTCTCACCATAGGAACTACGGGTAGAGCCTGCTAAGATAACCGGTGGATACACCGGTTATCTTAGCAGGAATCTCCCACTTCAAAAAGTCCGTAAGGACGTTAAGTGGTGAGTAGTTCAATAAAAGTCAAGGAAATAGTAATGAAATCCTATATTTATACGATTGAATACAATGTCACACATTTTATAAGGTAAAAAGAAAAGGATAGATGAACAGGAGAGTATACCTGTTTACATCTATCCTTTTTTACAAAAATATGACCATATTAACTACTACAACAAGGATTTTTACCACAACAAATTCTCATATAGTTATTGAACTATTTTTTTAAATAACTAAATTAACCTCTTCGTTAACTTTAATTACGAATAATTGTTCCCCTTCACTTTCAATTGGATCAACTACATCTTCATTAAAAGATTCAACATGTTATCTACCATTTCTATTAAACAAGCGGTTTTTATTTTCCCTGATTCCTTTCCATACCTAAGGTACCCAAAAGTCCACTGGATTCCCGAGGCTACCATCCACATTTGTGGCTCTGAAAAGACATTTTGTGCCACTAAACGTAACTGTAGATTCCTGAACAAGCTAAATCATGAAAATACACACAAAGATAGATTATCTTCCATTACATTACTGTTTTGCTTCGTTTGAATAGAAATATTCGGAAGAACGCCACTTGTTCGATATCTCCTCAATATGATAAGGTGTCGTCCTGCAGCATCCACCTATTAAACGTGCACCTGCTTGGTACCATTCTTCAGATTGAATATTCAACGCGTTACATTGTTCATGACCATGCCATGTTTTTGTTTCTGGATTATAAGTTTCACCAGAGTTTGGATAAACAATAATCGGTTTTTTGGTGTTTGCCCTCAACTCTTGAATTGCGCCAGTCACAACGGTTACTGGCGCACAATTGATACCTATCGCTACAATTTGTTCACTTTTCTCAAAAGCTCGTGCACACTCCACGAGTTTCATACCTTCACTAATCTCTTTCTCATTTTTTAGCGAAAAGGAAAGCCACGCATATGTTTCTGGAAACTCACGCAATAATGTATCTAATACTCTTGCTTCTTGCAGGGAAGGGATCGTTTCAAATGCCAATAGATCTGCACCTGCTTCGATTAACGCAGACATCCTCGAACGGTGAAAGTCTGCTAATGTTTTATCTGTCACACCATAGTTGCCTACATACTCTGAACCATCTGCAAGATAAGCGCCGTACGGCCCAACTGATGCAACAACCAATGGTTTAGGCCTATTCGTTTGCGTATTTTCCTTCCAAAAATCATCTCTTGCCCTTCTTGCAAGTAACACCGTTTTCTTAATTAATTCCAAAGCTTCCTGTTCTTGTATTCCACGCTTGGAAAAACCGCTAATAGTAGCTTGATAGCTTGCTGTTATGGCACAGTCCGCTCCAGCACGAAAATAGTCTGAATGAACCTGATAAATTAGTTCCGGATTATCTAGTAACACACGTGCCGACCAAAGAGGATCGTCCAAATTACATCCATGCGCCTCCAATTCTGTAGCTAATGCTCCGTCAAGAAGCATAATGGAATGTTGGGATAAAATATCATCAATTGGGTTGATTTTGTTCGACATAATCTACGCCCCTCTTTTTTAGATTTTTTGTTAGATAATAACTTCCATAGCAAAACAAAATAAACGGTATGCCGCAATATAAGGCAATTCTCTGTGTTGGATCGAATGCAATTCCAATACACGATGCCAGACAAAGGATAAAAGAAGCAATTGGTACTAATGGATATAGTGGTGTGCGATAAATCAAGTCCTTCTCAGAATTTCCATCTTTCAAAAATTGTCTGCGAAATAGGAACTGCGAAGCACTAATACTCATCCAAACTACAACTACTGCTAGACCGGAAATGGAAACAAGTACGATATAGACAGTATCTGGTGCCACAATACTCGAAAGCAAAGCCAAAGCTCCACCCACCATGCTGAAAATGACGGCGTTGATTGGAACACCTTGCTTCGTCATTTTTCCAAAAATCGGGGATATCATATTCTTATTAGCAAGCGACCAAAGCATTCTAGAAGAGGCATAAAGGCCTGAGTTTGCCGCAGATAAAATGGCTGTTAAGATAACGAAATTCATTATGTCAGCTGAATATGGCACCCCAATTCGTTCTAGAACTGCAACAAAAGGGCTCTCTAATACCCCCGCATCGGAAATAGGCAATAACGCAGATAAAACAACAATCGTTCCTACAAAAAAGATGATCAATCTCCACAGAGTAGTTCGAATTGCCTTCGGTATCATTTTTTCCGGGTTCGCTGTTTCTCCAGCTGCAACACCTATTAATTCTGTTCCCGAAAAAGCAAAATTAACCGCAAGCATGGTCATCATAATGGCCGTAGCACCATGGGGAAATAAACCTCCACTTGTAAAATTAGAAAAGAATGGTGCAGCTTTTGAATGAGTCATCGGAAGAAACCCTAGCATTGCCGCTACTCCTAAAACAATAAAAATCGCAATAGCTATAACCTTTATCGTTGAAAACCAAAATTCGGATTCGGCAAAAAATTTAACAGTCAGGACATTTAATACAAAGATCAAAATGGCAAAAAGAGCACTCCATACCCAAACATTAATCGATGGAAACCATCGCTTCATAAGTAATCCTGCGGCTGTAAATTCAGAACCTAAAGCAACAGTCCAAGTTAACCAATACAACCAGGCTACTGTATACCCTGTACCCGGTCCAATGTATTTAACTGCATAACTATGAAATGCGCCAGTTTCAGGCATATGTACGGAAAGCTCTCCTAAACATAGCATAACTAGATAAACCACTAGCGCACCAACCAAATAGGATAGAATTGTTCCAAATGGGCCAGCTTGTTGAATAGTGTAACCCGAACTTAAGAATAAGCCCGTTCCAATCACCCCACCAAGTGATAGCATGACTAAATGACGTGCTTGCATTTTCCTTTGAAATTCTTGCCCATTTTTGTTCTCCATTTCTACTCTCCTTTAGTTATTACCCAGAAAAAACAAAAAACGCACTCTAAAAAAGAGGGCGCTACTGACAAATAAAAACGGAAGCTCTCATCTATCAGGATTATCACCCGCTGGAATTAGCACAGTGTCTACTTAAGCAGACCTGTTGCTGAGGTTTCATAAGGCCAGTCCCTCCACCTCTCTGGATAAGAAATATTTTTTTATAACCTTATCAATCCATTCAATAACTGTCAAGACAATTCTGTTTTTTAAAAAAATTATCTATTATAGAAATACAAAAAAAGGAGTATTACTATAACTGCAATCCACTCCTCCTTAGGTATTATTTAAAAATCGAACATACAAAACGTCATTTATTTATGATGCGGTTCACTAGCACTTCCTCAAAATTTGATGCACTTCACACAAATTAACCAGATCCGTAAAATCAGGAACTGGTTAATTTGTGTTTAAATAATATTTTCTATAATCTTTATATAAAAATTATAAAATTTATCATATACTTGAAACAATACATATAGAGTTACCTACCAAATCGTATCCTCCAAAGTAATTAGGTATTATAAAGTGGTCTCCTTTTTTAAAGAAATAGTGCTCACCTTCTTTAATTAACTCACCTTCTCCCTGTATTACACTAACAAGAAGGAAGGCTTTTTGTTGTTCCAAACTAGCTGATCCATCTAACTCCCATTTTTCCACTGAAAAATACGGACATTTAATAAAATTAGTTATACTCAAATCATCTACTTTTTCATTTTTAAATGTTAACTGATTCGAAATACATGGAGTTTCTATTACATCAATACTGCTTTCAAGATGAAGATCACGTAAATTACCTTCTGAATCTCTTCTATCATAATCATACAATCTATAGGTTGTATCAGAGTTTTGCTGCGTTTCTAATATCAAAATCCCTTTACCAATTGCATGAACAGTTCCACTCGGCACATAGAAGAAATCTCCAGGTTTCACCTTCACGCGATGCAACAGTTGGTTCCACTCTTTCTTTTCAATCATAGCCATGAATTCTTCTTTTGTTTTCGCATGATGTCCATAAATAATTTCCGCGTCTTTTATGGAATCGATTACATACCAGCATTCTGTTTTTCCTAGTTCTCCATTTTCATATACGCTGGCATACTCATCGTTGGGATGAACTTGAACAGATAAATCTTGATTGGCATCCAAAATTTTTGTAAGAAGAGGGAAACGCTCCCCCTCCATATTTCCAAATAAATCTCGATGGTTATCCCACAATTCACCCAAAGATAGCCCTTTATACTTTCCGTTCTTAACAATACTTTGTCCATGTTGATGTGCAGCAAAAGCCCAACACTCTCCAGTTTGATTTGATGGAATCTCATATCCAAAAGAAGTTAAATGTGTTCCACCCCAAATTCTTTCTTTAAAAACAGGTGCAAAAAATAATGGTTCAGTCATGATTTAAATCCCCCATTCTATGCTATTTCATCTAGTAGTTTGTATGCTTCTGCTTTTGTTTGAACAGATAATAACCGCTCTCTAAAACTGTCATCCATAAGTTTTCGAGAAAGCATTTGAAGGATTTTTAAATGTTCATTCCCTTCATTTCCTTTTGGTACCGCAATCATAAATATTAACTTCGCTTCCGTTCCATCAAGGCTTTTCCAATCTATGCCCGATTGTTTAATTCCAAATACCACACTCGGTTTCCTTACGGCAGCTGATTTCCCATGTGGAATCGCAATGTTTATGCCAATACCTGTAGTACTTTCTTGCTCACGGTTCATAATAGCCTGTTTAAATTCTGTCACTGAATGTAATGCACCTACATGCTTTAATTTTTGAATCATTTCATCAATGATGTCATCTCTTGTTTCCCCTTTTAAGTCCGTTTCAATTAATTCTAAACTTGTAATATCTGTTAATTTTTTTATCTCTACCTTATCTACTTGTTCGCCTCTTGCTTGAGTTTCTTGTTCCAGTTGTTGCACTTCTATTGTTGCTGAAACTTCTTTTATTTGTTCATTTTCTTGTTTCTCTAACTTTGAAACGTCTTTTTTCAATACATTTACTACAACAGCTGTCACAATAGAGCCTACAATTACAGCCACAAAAAACATAAATACATTATCTACTGCCCCTAACACTGCAACAATTGGACCACCATGTGCTACTCTGTCTCCTACATGACCGATCATCGCAATTACAGCACCCGTCATCGAACCTGCCATTATACTTGGAATAACCCGAAGTGGATCTTGTGCTGCAAAGGGAATCGCACCTTCCGTAATACCAAATAGCCCCATTGTAAATGATGCTTTACCCATTTCTCTCTCTGAATCTTGGAATTTCCCCTTACCTATGAAGGTAGCAAGTCCCATCCCGATTGGTGGAATACAAATTGCTGCAGCAATTGGACCCATAATTTCATAGTTTCCTTCTCCAATCATTGCTGAACCAAATAAGAATGCTACTTTATTGACCGGACCACCCATATCAAATGAAATCATTGCCCCTAAAATTAATGCTAAGAGAATTGAACTTGACCCTTGCATACCTGCTAACCAAGCTGTTAATGATACGAAAACTTGTGCGACAGGGGCACCAATAATAAATACAAATGCTAAACCTACAATTAGGGAAGTAAATACCGGAATAATAATAATCGGCATAATTGGTTGAATCGCTTTTGGAACTTTTAATTTTTTGATTCCTAACGCTATATAACCAGCTAAGAAACCAGCGATAATTCCACCGAGAAAACCAGCACCACTTTCACTTCCATAAAAGCTTCCTGTTGCCGCAATATATCCACCAATCATTCCAGGAACAAGTCCAGGTTTATCCGCTATACTATATGCAATATATCCAGCTAGTATTGGAACCATAAACGTAAATGATGCACCACCAATTTGTTCAATGGTTTTCCAAAAAGAACCCTCTGGAATCACTAAACCCCCAGGAGTTTTTTCTCCTCCAAGTGTTAACGCAATAGCAATTAATAATCCCCCGACTACGATAAATGGAACCATAAAAGATACACCATTCATTAAATGACGATATATAGGATTTTGCTTTCTTTCCTGATGGTTACTTTCTACTATTTTTGACTGTGAATGATAAATAGGTACATTCCCGCTGATTACTTTCTGAATTAATTCTTCTGGTTTACGAATACCATCTTGCACTCCGACAACCAACAATTTTTTCCCTATAAATCTATCTTTATTTACGACTCTATCTGCAGCTATAATAATGCCGTCTGCTTCGCGAATATCTTGTTCAGTCAACTCATTTTCTACCCCTATTCCACCTTGAGTTTCAATTTTCATTTTGACTCCTAATTTATCCGCTGTTTTTTGCAAATTTTCAGCTGCCATATAAGTATGGGCAATCCCATTTGGACACGATGTAACCGCTAACAATTTCATTCTTAATCCTCCTTACACTTCTTACTGAGCGCCTACACTTACTATAAATCATTATTACGACGTCAAAAGTTTCATTTTTTACCGTAACTTCCGGAATAATATACCTTTTACCAAAGCAAACAACAGGTTATTTAATCCTCCACTTTTCGGTTAATTATGTAAAAAAGACAAAAATTTCATGACATTTGTTTCTTTCACAAGCTTTTGAATAAAGGATGGTTGCTCACTTATAAAGGATAGTTCCTGAAACAATTGTTTCGTTACCTCTTGTCCATCACTTTTAACTGCTAGCATAAATACAAGTGATACCTTCTCTGCTCCCCAATCAATTGGTTCCTTTAATGTAGCAATTGCAATTACTGATTCTTGAATAAATTTTGGGTTGCCATGGGGAATTGCGATTCCTGCCCCAATCGTTGTTGCTGACATTTTTTCTCTTATGATTGCATTTTCTGCATACTCTTTATCTACATACCCCTTACTATGCAAAGCATACGCTAACTTTTCAATTAGCTCATATGGGTGCTGTATATCCTGTTGTAAAAACACTAAAAATGGAGATGTATAATTGAACATAACAAAGTCTTTTTGTTCTTTATAACTTGGCTCATCATAATTTTGTATAAAGTCCCCTAGCTTCTTTTCTTCTGGCCCCTCTAATAATGGGGATACTACTCTATGAGGAATGTTTAATCTTGAAAGACTAGTAGTTGAAATAACGAGATCCACATCACGATGTTTCATTATATAACTTTGTAAATCAGCTTTTGAAATACAGTCCATAACATGGATATGACGAAATTTACGCTCAATTTTTGTACGTAACAACTGCGACATGCCAATGCCCATATGGCAAACAATAATTACATTTTTAGATTTTTCCTGGTGATTTAACCGTTCAACAGATGCTTCAAAGTGTAGAGTAAGATAAGCCGCTTCTTCTTCTGGAATATATATATTTAGAGATTCATTTATCTCTTCTAATACTTGTATCAATACATTAAACACATAGGGATACATTCTCTTTATATCGTGTAACATCGGATTAGAGACAGAAAGATCATAGCTTAAGCGATTCAAAGCGGTATATAGATGAATCGTTAACCCTTCAATTAAAATTTTGTCTTTACTGAAATCAATTTCATACAACTGCGACATACGTTTAACTAATTGCTGTATAACCATAGATAGAATTGGATTACTTTCAGTAAGTGTGCTATCCTGCATTGGTTTATCTTGATAACGGATTTTCCCACCTAAAATATGAGCTGTTAAATACGTAACTTCTTCTTCTGTAAAATGAACTGAAAAAACACATTCCAACTGTTTTAAAAATTCCAATGTCCATATATATTCTTTTGTTTCTTTCAGTATTTTAATTTCCTTTTCAGCATTTAAAATAGGTTGTTTAAGTTTCATTCTCCGTACCATGAGCAATGTATGCACTAATAAACTTTCAAATGTATCATCTGTAAAAAACAATGCATTTCGTTTTTGTAACGCTTTCAATTCGTTCGTAACAAATTCAACCTCATGATATTGAAATTGTTCTTTAATAAATTGATTCGTAAGATCAGAATTACGAATCAAATCTGATAATCTAGCCAATGCTCTTCTTTTTTTCTTTTCATTTCCATCAATAATAAGTCCAACTCGCTGTTTTGAAACAATGGTTAAATCAAAATGACATAACCATTTTTCAATTCTATCTAGATCTTTTTTTATAGTAGTTCGACTTACAAAATGTTGGGATGCCATTTCCTGTGCAGTAACTGCCTTTACATTCATTAATAAGTTGTATGCAATTTGTAGAATTCTTTCTTCATCTGATTCATACTTTGTGCAATTATTAATACAATAAAGTTTATTAAACAAGTCCACCTTTTCATATTCCTCAATCTCTAAGTACACGCCTAATCCCGGTTTTCTAGCAAGAATCGCACTTGAATAATTCGCAAGGTGCTCCTCAATTATTTTAAAGTCATTACGAATTGTTTTTTCAGAGCAATTCACCTTATCCGCAAGGTCTTGTACTAATGAATAGTCGTTAGATTCAGATAATAGTAGAAATAAAATCTCTTTTTGTCTAGTATTCATAAATTTCACCTATCTCTTATATCTTTCTATGTTATATGCATTACTTTACAAGATACTTTTACCCTCTCTTATAACTAGCAATTTCGATTAATTATACTCACTTTCAAATTTTAGCTACCTTACGTTAAAAATTCTTATTTAGAATTAATTATTTTTTTCGATACCTCAGCATCGTTTCTATATTAAGTATCTTCAGCATCTAAGAAGACAATTAATTTCAATATACCGTAAAGTATCCCAATTAAAAGTTTAATTTATTACCAAGGCTCCGGAAAAGCTGCTTTATTTCTGTAACGAAATAAAATTAGTTAAAATTAGCTTTGGGAGCGACAATCGAAAATAGAATAACGCTTTTTTGTTGAAATTCTATAAATCCACAGGCCGAATAATTCATTTATTATAATGACACAAATTCTGATAGCAAAGTACTTGCACTATGCATACCTCATCCTTTTCTGCTTAAATACGTAAAACTCATATAACGTTAACTATTTTAATTTCCAAAGACTGTAATAATAACGAAATTCTTTAATAAAATCCTGTATTAATAGTTTTTTTATCTACATAATTAATTTTAATCTCTCTTCTAGAATCTCCCTATCTGATTGTGATTTTGAAATTACAAGACATGTATCATTCCCACAAATACACCCTACTTTTTCTTTCCAGTCTACAGAGTCTAATAACACCCCTATAACATGTGCATTACCCGGTAAAGTTTTAATAATGGTTAATTGATTTATATAATCAATCTTTACGACAACTTCTCCCAACTTTTTCTTTAACATCATATCAGTTTGTATATTATCTCCTGTGAAGTTTTTATATATAGTTAAACCGTTTGAAGAAACTGTCTTTATTATATTTAATTCGCGAATATCTCGCGAAATAGTAGCTTGTGTTGCAATTTCCCCCTTTTTTGCTAACAGCTCTACTAACTTTTCTTGTGTATCTATTTCATGCTCTCTCACCGCTTGTTTAATTAGCCTTTGTCTTTTCTCTTTTCTCATAAAAGACGCCCCTTATATCGTTATACTTTTATTATATCTTCCTATAAATTTTATTCGAAAGAGGTAAAAGGGAATGTTGCGGAAACGTTCATAGTTTTGAGCACTTTACCCCCTTATGGGGGGGCCACCACACATCCATCAACTTAAGAAAAGTAAACACCCCAAAAACAAAAAATGAGCTGACTTCTCAAAATAACTAACTATAGAGAAAGAAAAATTTCATTTAGTGGGTACTTCAAAACCTTAGCTTGATTGCGATGGAGGCACCATATCAAAAAAGAAAATTGTGCATTTAGACATATTTTCCAACCGCTTCCTGTACGTTAAGGGACTCGTTATTTTTTTACAGTTTTTTATTATGAAATTCTAAATAACTAATTATAATAGGTGAAAAAAACGATCAATAGTTGGGGTACAGAAAGGATTCGAATTTACATTCTTTCTCAATACATATCATGGAAAAATAAAGTAAAATATGGGTTGGGGCTATGTCTTATGTTGTGTTAATCCTAACAATAACTAAGGGTACATAATATGCTTTCATACCTTTGAATAATTTTGTTATAGAAGGGATGGAGATTTAACTGGCTCAAATTGTTGGTATTGATAGATACCTTTGTACTGGGGCTTTAATCTATATGCGTGAGGGCCTTTCCCTAAGTCTTTTCAGGAAGTAAGGATCCGTAAGCAAACACTTATACAATATGAATAGAGGAGAGGAATGCCTTATGAAAATACGTAGTCAAATTACATGTGCAAGTCTGGTCCTTTTAATAGCTGGAAGTTCCCTGTTATATACAACACCAACCTCAATTGTAAAAGCAGAGCCTACTCAAAATGTATCTAGTTCGTTACAAACAAATACTCAACGAGATCGTACTTCTGTCAAGCAAGCAATGCGGGATACATTGCAATTTGGATACCCGGGGATACTTGCTAAAACTTCTGAGGGTGGAAAAACGTGGGGGTATGCCGCTGGAATAGCGGATCTGAGAACCAAGAAACCAATGAAAACAGATTTTCGCTTTCGCATTGGGAGTGTGACGAAGACGTTCACCGCAACAGTTGTACTTCAATTAGTTGGAGAGAATCGCCTGAAGCTAGACGACCACATCGAAGACTGGTTGCCTGGTGTCATTCAAGGAAATGGATATGATGGTAACAAGATTACTATCCGGGAGATATTGAACCATACAAGTGGTATCGCTGAATACTCAAGGTCAAAAGACGTTGATTTTACGGATACAAAAAAATCGTATACGGCTGAAGAGTTAGTGAAGATGGGGATTTCTTTTCCCCCAGACTTTGCTCCAGGAAAGGGCTGGTCTTATTCAAACACAGGATACGTATTACTGGGTATCCTTATTGAAAAAGTAACTGGAAACAGCTATGCGGAAGAGGTTGAAAATCGAATTATTGAACCACTTGAATTGTCGAATACATTCCTACCAGGCAACTCAAGTGTTATTCCAGGCACTAACCATGCCCGTGGATATGTCCAACCAGACGGAGCAAGTGAGCTAAAAGACGTTACTTATTATAACCCAAGTGCAGGTAGCTCTGCTGGAGATATGATTTCTACTGCTGACGACTTAAACAAATTTTTCTCTTACTTGCTCGGTGGCAAATTACTGAAAGAACAGCAACTAAAACAAATGCTTACTACAGTTCCTACAGGAAAAGAAGGAATCGATGGATATGGTCTTGGAATCTATGAAACTAAACTTCCAAGCGGTGTCTCGATATGGGGACACACAGGTGGCATTCTAGGGTTTACTACTCTTGTTGGAGGTAAACTTGGAGGCAAGCATACGTTGGTCGTCAATTGGAATAGTTTGGGTAGAACTGACAGTCCTAATCCTTTTAAAAAAATTTTACTTGCTGAATTTAATAAGTAGGAAAAATTTATCGTAGTTTTCATAGTTAAAAATATACTTTTCTGTTTCAAAAGCCCCAACTTATTTTCAAGAAAAATTTGGGGCTTTTTTTGTTTTGATGGCGTTTATTCTCCTTAAGTTGATGGATGTGGGGTACCGCCACATGCCCATCAAGCTATGATTTTGAAGTATCCCCAAAACGAAAATTTTATTATTTTACAGTTTTTTATGAGAATTCAACTCGTTTTTTTCGTATTGGGAAACAACCAATTTCTTGACTTGATTTGAAATTAAAAATATAAACCTTTGCCCATTGGCCGAACGGTTTCTAACACAGTTTCAACCATGTCTTCATTAATTAGGGTTCTTATAATCCAAGCTGAGAGATCTTGAGCAGCAAAGCAACCTGCAGCAGTCGAGATATTTCCTTCGTTTACGACACTTTGCTCAATAACGTCTACATCAAATTCTTTCAGTTGTTCTACTACGGATGGATATGTAGTTGTTTTTTTACCTGTTAACAATTTTTTAGCTCCTAGTAGTAGTGAACCAGAACACATAGAGCCTATCAATTGTCTTTGAGAATCTACATGAATGCTATTAAGGTATTCTTGATTTTGATATAAATCTTGTACACCCTTACCACTTGCAAATATTACAGCGTCAGCGTAAGGAGTATCAGATATGCTTCCTGTCATGGGGATACGTAAGCCAGACATGGATATATGAGTTTTTTCCGTTCCTAATAGTTGGACATTCCAATCAGAAATACCACCAACTAAACGTACACGATTTAATAAATCCCATGGTAAAAAAACATCTATATCAGTAAATTTATCAAAACAGACTATTGCAATTTTCATTCTCCACCTCTCCGTTATATGAATATTAAAAATATTTTAATTATAACAATTTCAAGTCGAGGTAGCGAGGTTTAAATTGTTTAATAACTGGATATCACCCCCAGGGTTACTAAGCTAAAAAATTGTATCCAAAAAACGAAAAAAACGCCATCCTTTCTGTATGGAGTGAACCCTGAGAATGAGACGATAAAAAACACCTCTCTAAATCGTAAGTATCAGTTATGATTTTAATGGAGGTGTTTTTCGTATGGG
>NZ_JBQXON010000025.1:0-41181 GCF_052646455.1 Bacillus cereus group sp. Bce041 | reverse complement strand
CCAATCGTTTTGTTGATTAGAATTGCTTGTACCTGATTTGGATAGATACGAAACTTATAGGCTTTATTCATCATTATTTGATTCACCTCCATTTCGGTATATGACTATTATGCACCGAACGTACATTCGATAGGTAGTGAGTAACACTTTCTGTATGTCGAACAATTAAGATGGCTTCCTGCCATCCCTTGTTCGAAGCCAATTCATCTCCCACCTACTCACTGAGCTGTGCCCCTTCACGCTCCTTGAGGAAGGAGTCTTCTTGGCTAAAATGATAAAATTAATAGGAGAAACGAAATAAATACGGTTATAGTTCTTTGGCATCTTCTCTTATTTTATGCCTTCTTTCCTTGCATCCATTTAAATTCCTCCTTTAAATTATCTATTTCACTTTAAATAATGCCTTAAAATCCCCTTTTTTTACGCTCTATTCCTAACATGTGGTATCATCCTTCCTTTTTAGTAATACTTTAGTAAACTAGACAACAGAAATGATATAGTCTAACATCTGTACACTGTTTACAGGGTTCCGATTAGTTTTCATAAAAAATCTGTTGTTTACGCTGAAATGGATAAGTTTTAATTTCATCTGTATCTAAATTTTCATGAAATAGATGTATGGCTATAATTTGTCTACAATCATAGGTATGATAATAATATATACCCGACTCCATACACATTGCGCTTGTATAAATGGTATTATCTAATGTACCTTCTTCCGTTATCACTCCACCTTTTGGAAGCTCACAATTCGATAAGATATGAAAAATGGCCGATACCCCTTCCTCTTCGTTATCTATATCTTGGATATTTTGTTTGCCATATGCTGCCCGAACAAATCTTGATGGTGGGGTAAAATCACCCGGAAGCCCTATTGAACCTGAACCTTGTCCAAAAGCACTTAATGATAAATCCCCCCATTGTGTAGACTCATAGGGCTGCGATCTAAGACCAATATATTGTCTTAAATTTTGTAGATGCCAGTTAAACTCTGGACTATTGGTCATTACCCCTAACGGATTGTCATACACTTTTAGCCCCTCAGTTGTCGGCTCTAGTACAATACATTCTCCCCATTTATCCGCTATAATCCAATGTAGCGGCGGAGTAAGTCCTAAAATAGGTAATGGTACATCCAAAAAAGAAATACTATCAACAGACTTTCTTAACTCTTTAATAGAATTGAACTGCGTGAGACTCCAAGCCACAAAATCAAATGGAGCCAGATTCGTTTTATTGTCATCTATACTTTCATTATAAGTCGCGAAGCCTGGGAAATAGAGCGTTGCACAAGTCATACCTGCTTCATTTACTCCATCTGCCAGAATGACCCTTTCTTGATAGTTAATCCCCATCCCGATAACTGCTTGTTTCGTTTCGATGATTTCACCAGTTATATTGTTCCATCGATAACTTCGAGGAACTATTATTACTTCTTGATTGAAATCTAATGTAAAATCCATCGTTCTTGCAAAAAGATGTTGACCGTTTTTTGTCTGTAATGTCAAACTAGTACACATAAAGAACACCCCTTTGTTTAGTTTATTTAAACAAAAACCCATTTAATTTCTATCCTTAAGTTGATAGACACGAATCTTTTTTCTTACTCATATTTATTGATACTCCTTTCAAAATTTGAATTTTCTAGTACAATAAATCTATTACTATAAGGAAAATAAAAATGATCAAAGAGATTACTAATCTCCTTTATGATTCCCCCTAACAAGTTAAAAAGCTATTATAAACAAACTTCAATAAAAGATACCTTCTCCCTCCTTTTTTATTACTGGATTTTTAAGTGGTTGGATGTTATATAAAACAGAATTATTTATTGCAGATGCTTCTTTCTAATTAATTCAACCTCCTAGTGAATAGAAATAAATGTGTGATGTGAATGTGTTAGATTTGTTAAACGGAATACAAGCAGTACTTCCTTCTATTATCGAGCGCTAAACAAATAATTAATAAAAAATTAGAAGTTATCTGGAATATGTTTAGAATCACTTATTTTGCATTTTTCTTAGTCTCCTATTTAAACGGTATTTACTATGTAATTGTGCATATTAACTAAATACTTAATAAAATCAATGTTACATGTGGTAAAATAATTGAGAAAGGCACTTTCTATAAAGTAGGTTCTTAGACCAGAAGGCGTAACGCATCTTATATTCATGATGTAGCGTTACTGTTATCACCCATACATATGTAAACTATTTTTCAAATAAAGTCTATTGGTGTCTAGGATCCTGTTTTATGGGAAGTGTTTTTATGGGATGGGGAATATATATATGAACATGGTTCAAGTCAAAGAAAAGGCACTCCTAGGAGTGCCTTTTCTTTGACTATTTAAATGTGCGAACGCTTTCAAAACTATTGGATATAAATTGATGTACGCATTGTATTAAATGGTGCATTTATAGATGTCTTTTGGTACTCAAATGTTCCTTGTTGGTGTCCAGAAGCATCCCATTTATAATACCAGCCAACGATCGGTCTTCCACCAATTATAGTGGATCCAATACTTTTTACATTAGATCCATTCATTTTAGCAAATGGGTTTTGGCCATATCCCATTTCTTTCGTGGTAATATATAAGTATTTTCCTCCGTGATTACGTGATGTGCTAAAGCTGTTCTGGTTAATCGTTTCTACTCCGCCCAGTTCAGATTCTACTTGTACGACGTTTAATGAAGTAAGTGGTGCCGCTGGTCCGGCAGAAGCCTCTGTTGCCATTCCTAATCCTACAAACGCTGTGATTGCTAACGATGAAATCCCTAGTACTGCTTTTTTAAACATAAAAAACATCCCCTTCCATCTATTGTTTTCACTTACATTGCCAATATAATCCTTATAACCTTATATGTAAATAGATTACAACTGTAGAAATAGCAGAAAGAATATTCCGATTTATTAACATTAAAAAATGAATTTCACAACTTGAATAAGGCATAAAACAATAATTCGAAGAGCTGCGCGAGCAACCCCTGGTCATTTACTGCTGATTCGACCAACTGATCCCCGAGATTTGTCAGAAAGCCAGCCTCGGCATCGGAATCATCCCGAAATCCGCGTTTAAGCTGACGAACCACAGTACGACAGTCCTTCCCTCCAGACCAGAATCGCTGCAATCTGAATCAAGGAACGTTACATGTCCTCATTGACCAGAAAGTGCTTGGTAAGTTTCAGTAAGGAATGAATCGACTATTCACTCCTTTAAATTATAACCATAGGGTTCCGTGTAGCTTTGAAATAAAGATTGATAGAAAAGTGCTTGAAGCTTTATGTCCCCTTGGTTTAACAAATGATTTTTTGTAAATAATATGTTTGTTAAAAACTTAATTAAGGGGGGCTTTTATGCCACAGGATCGAAAAGCAGAAGTTCAAAACGATACATATGAAAGAAAAGTTATTATGCCAGATAATTCACAATCTCTACCACTTCACATGCAAAAAGAGCTGCCTCACGAATTTTCTGTAAATCCTTTGTTTGCCCGCGAAGGAGAATCCGTCGTTCCACGCTTTCATATGTCTGATGAAGGCATGTTACCAGAAACAGCATATCAAATCGTCCATGATGAAATTGCTCTTGATGGCAACGCCCGCCTGAATCTTGCAACTTTTGTTAGTACATGGATGGAGCCTACCGCAGAGCAATTATATGCAAAATCATTCGACAAGAACATGATTGACAAGGACGAATATCCACAGACAGCTGAAATTGAGGAGCGGTGTGTCCGTATCTTAGCCAACCTCTGGCATTCGCCCAGCCCCCTTACGACTATGGGCGTTTCAACAACTGGATCGTCAGAAGCATGTATGCTCGGTGGGCTTGCCTTAAAGCGACGCTGGCAAAATGCACGTAAAAGCGAAGGGAAGCCGGTAGATCGTCCCAATATTGTGTTTAGTTCTGCTGTTCAGGTCGTTTGGGAAAAATTCGCGAATTATTGGGAGGTTGAACCACGCTATGTGAAGATTAGCCCTGAACATCCTCAATTGGATCCTCAGGGGGTCCTCGCAGCCGTGGATGACAATACGATTGGTGTTGTACCGATTCTCGGTGAGACTTATACCGGTCTTTATGAACCGGTTGCAGCAATTGCGAAAGCATTGGATGATTTACAGGCGAAGACTGGTCTTGACATTCCCATGCATGTGGATGCAGCTTCGGGAGGATTTATAGCACCATTTCTCCAACCAGATTTAGTCTGGGATTTTCAATTACCAAGGGTGAAGTCCATCAATGTATCCGGACATAAATATGGATTAGTCTATCCTGGATTGGGTTGGATAATTTGGCGGGAAGCTGAAGACCTCCCTGAGGATCTAATCTTTCGCGTTTCCTATTTGGGCGGGAATATGCCGACCTTTGCCCTGAATTTCTCTCGTCCCGGTGCACAAGTGCTCCTGCAATATTATAATTACTTACGTTTAGGGAAAAGTGGGTACTATGATGTCCAAAAGACTTCCCAAAAAGTTGCTCTTTTTCTTAGCAAGGCCATTCAAAAGATGGAACCGTTCGAACTTTTGTCCGATGGGTCGGATATTCCGGTTTTCGCTTGGCGATTGAAAGATGGCTACACATCAAACTGGAACCTTTATGATTTATCTCGACAATTGCGTGTATTCGGTTGGCAAGTACCCGCCTATCCATTGCCTCCAGATATGGAAGCGGTGACAATTATGCGAGTTGTGGTTCGAAATGGATTTTCCATGGATCTTGCGCATTTATTTTTGAGAAACCTCAAACAGACTGTTGCCTTTCTTGATTCCCTGGATGGGCCTATGCCACATGATACGAAATGTGATAATGGGTTTCATCACTAAATACAAAAAGCCTAATTGGGTTACATGCACATAGGGTAAATCAATCTACAATATATTCAACTTTGAATACAGAAAAAATACTCAAGACTTCCCTTCTACTCAGGGAAAAGAAGCTACTAATGATTTCGCTATCAAATTTGACATTCGGCCATCAGAAAAAGAAAGAAAACAATCTAGTGTCAAATTTACTGAAATGGATTTATGGAAAATGTTAAAAGATAAAGGTGTCCCCTTATGAATTATTATGGAGATGCTAAACAAGTTCCGTGCTGATAAGGAGAAGGAATCAAGCCAAACTAAAAATGATTCTCCAACTGATGTTACTAATACTATTGAATTAACTAATGAAATAAGATTAGATGTGGTTCTGTAGGTTTTTAGTACGGATAGCTCATATTTTTAAAGAAAAAACCTTACAGAAAGATTCTGCAAGGTTTTTTCTCTTATTTGGAACTGGCAAACCAAATAAATTTTAGTGAACATTATTCGATTGAAGATATATTAAAAATTCGATTAATTTCAAAAGCTAGTTAACTCATTGTTAGGTGATTTTCTTTTAAAAAATTTCTACATTTCTTTGGTAACGCATTGTTCCTTTTTTACAAAAAACTGAACATTATTACATCAAAAAGGTTCTTTATCAAAACATGTAGAATTAGCACATATGCAGGTTTATATAAATGAAGAGGTGATTATATTGAATTATTTAACAAAATTAAAAAACTCATCTACAGGTCTGAGAGGGTATTTGGAATCCTATCCGTTAACTTCATTTTTTGTAATGGCATATTTATTCTCATGGATTGTATTAATTCCATTTATCTTATCCCAATGGGGTATTTTCCCTAAAACAAAGGCATTTGATATCTTCTTTTTTGCCAATGCATTTGCAGGCCCTATGTTAGCAGCGTGTATCATGTTTCGAACTCTTGAAGGCAAAGAGTCGTGGAAAAAAGTTAGAAAAAGCATTCTAACTACTAAAGTAGGTTTGAATTGGTACTTGTTTACTCTCATCATTATCCCAGCTGCAATGTTTCTGGGGATGATTATAGTAAATGGAGAGATACCTACTTTCCGTGACCTTAATTTTGAATTTTTTATAACCTATCTCTTCTCTTTTGTAGCAATTTTCTTTCTCGGTGGGCCTCTACCCGAGGAAATCGGATGGCGTGGTTTCGCTCTGCCCCGATTACAATCGAAATTTGGACCGTTAAAAGCTACATTACTACTTAGTGTTTTGTGGACTTTTTGGCACCTTCCACATTTCTTAACGGCTGCACAAAGGGGTGGCCCAGGTTCTGACCTTTCTCTCCTATATATTCACTTGCCAATTTTTATTTTACTATGTTTACCGATCTCAATCATTCTTACTTGGGTCTATAACTGCAATCACGGTAACTTATTTATTGTCATGCTAATTCATGCGAGTGTAAATACGTTTAGTTTGGCACAAACTCATTCCACCAACCCGGTTTTAAAGAATACAGATATATTTGTAGTGATAGGATTGGGATTTGTCGCTTTACTTATTCTTATTTTCACACGAGGCAATCTGGGATATAAACAAACTTTTAATGAAGTAGAGTTCAGTAACAATGAAAATATAAGTAAATAGAAAAAAATCATAGAATAATAGGTTGATGACAATAGTGTACCGCTACACTGCTATCAAGTTAAAAATCATATTCTTCTCCAAAACAAAAAACGTCATTCTTTATTCAAGGTGAAATAAAATTGTTTGCAAAGAGATTCTCCCGATATTTGGTATCATATACCTTGGATAAATTAGATAGAAAAATAGGATATTTTCAACAGGAAAATAATTTATAGCGGAAAGAATATAATTATATCGATTATAATAATGTGTTTTAATTTGTACCTTTAAGGAGGCGTTGTCAATGAGAAAATATTTCTATTTCATTGAGCAAAAAAACAAGAGGATAACGTATCACTAGCCCATAAACTACGCGGTTCCTCCTCAATATTGGAAGGAGAGTATAAGATTGAAGAAAATTTATTTAAAGGCTATTGACAAAAGTAATTGGGAAGAAGCAATTACACTGTCTGTTACAGAAGAACAACAAACATTTATTGCATCCAACCTTTATTCTATCGCAGAAGTTCAATTTCTAGATAATTTCTATGCAAACGGTATTTATTTTGATGAAAAAATGATAGGATTTACTATGTTTGGGATAGATCCTGATGATAATAATTATTGGATTTATAGACTTATGATTGATGAAAAGTTTCAAGGGCAAGGTATAGGTAAACAAGCTATACATCTGGTAATTGATGAGATAAGAAGAAATAATAACGCAAACATTTCTATAATAATGATTGGATATGCTCCTGAAAACCTTACAGCTAAATTTGTATATAAAAAAGCAGGATTTATTGAAACAGAGTTATCAGCTTGGGGTGAACAGTTAGCTAAATATTCTTTGTAAGTACTTGAATTCTCCACAATGACTTGTAGACTTATTAAAGAAAAAAATCTGATAGTGGAGCATTATAAGTAGAAAAGGATTAAACTTTTTTATAAAAGAATCAACCAACTGAAAATATTAAAAGCGTGTTTTGATTAACTTTTTTCAAAACACACTCTTTTCTATCATTATTTATCACATTTATTAGTATCAATTTGAATAAGCTTCATTTAAAAGCAAAAACAATGTTCAAATAAAATTACGTCTAAATTGAACATACAGCCACAATTTGCTGTTTTCTAAGCTCAAAGTTTACCTCTCCAATAAGTGGAAATAATAAAACTATAAGGCATAAGAATGCCATTTTGTCCATCTTATGCTTCTTGTAGTTTACGATAAGCTTTTATTATTTAATTTTAATTTTGTTATTTTACAAGTATTCAGTTGCAATCCGTTCCTATTTGCGGTTCTCCTATTTGTACAATCTATTTATTTTGTGTAATCTTAGCACCTTCATATAATTTATCCGTATAATTCTTAAGGTCCTGCCAATTATCCTTTGCTGTATTCAGATCTGCTCTTATAATCTCATCAAACAGATCTAGATTAATGTTGTCAACACTGTCAATCAATGATTTATATTTTTTCTCCACTGTCCCCCACTGAGTCTTTATATTTTCAAGAGCAGTAACAGCTGTACCAACTGTTTCAGCCATATGTTCCGTTTTATTTTTGGCATCAGTCAAAATAACTACTTCTGCCTCTGCTCCAGAAATTCTGGACTTTAATTGTTCTATTTCTTGTTGTGCAGATGCGATATTCTTGTCAGTAGTGACAATCAATGGTATACCAATCGGAGGCATAAATACAGATAAAGCTATATAGCCACCACGTTTATCATAGTTTTCTTTAATTGTATTATTACAATTCTTAATTCGTTGTTGTAGGAGCGGAATACCAGCGTTCGTACTTTCTAGAATATTCTCCAATTGATTGAAATCTTCTTTGAAATTTCTTGTATTTTCTGCTATTTCACCTTGAAAATTTTTCAATTTTTCTAACAGTACATCTAATTTTTGACTATTGTACAAAATGCTATTGTACAAATTTTCTAGTTCATATTTTAATTTCTCTGTATCTTTTTGCTCTATAGCAGTTAGTAAAAGCTTATAACTTGCTTGAAACGTATCATTATAACTTACAATATTCTGATGCGTGTACATAATACGAGTTTTAAAATACATGAACCAAAAGTCGGCATTCTCTATTGCATCCCGTTGATGCTTAATCATGTTTGCTTGTAAATCACCATTTATAGAACTTATTTTACTTAAATCTGTCAGCTGTTGATTACTGATTGTATTGGCATATGAATCCATTGTAAGGATATTTGCCACCATTTTTCCCATTACTTCTTTAAATTCACCAGGACCAAGGGAATAGTTCTTCAAACTTTCTTGCTGTTGGGACACAGTTTGTTCTGCTGCCAAAGTATGAAGTGGAATTACATTACTCGCTGCCATTCCCGTAATGATTGTTGACAAAATAATTTTCTTATATAAATTCTTATTCATCTTTTTCACCTACTCTTTCACATGCATCACATATTTTATTAAATTCATAAGCTTCTATTCTTTACTTCAAATGAATTACGATTATTGTAAATAAAACAACATATTAAAATAGAGATTCTCGTACTTTCTTATTCTATAATCTTTATTAAGTTTCATAACTATATAGGAAGTCTCCTGCTCAAACTTGAACAGGAGACTCACATTATGTGTTCTTCAAAAGAGAAACTCAGTATATTATATTTTTCATTACTTCGGCAATTTCTTGATGTAATATTATTTGTTCAAGAATGAAATCTCACTACTTTGAATATTTTCAGCATACTTTCTAATCTGCTCCCAACTATCCTTCGCTGTATCCAGATCTGCTGTTATATCCATAGCAAGGAATTCTGGGTCAACAGCTTTAGCACTCTTAATCAATGCTTCATATTTTGTTCCCATTCCATCCCACGCAGTCTTTATATTTTCAAGAGAAACAATAGCTTTATCAATTGTATCTGTTAAATTTTTAATATCACTTTGCACTATCGTTAACCTAGCTGACTGTAGTTGCGCCATTGAAATATTTTGTGTTAGCGTTATAATTTCTTCTTGTGCTTTGATTATCTGCTGCTGCGATGAAACTACTCCGTATATCCCACCTCCTAATATAGGTGCACCAATGGGCGCAAAAGGTGAAAGAATTAAATATGCACCAGCAGCAGTTGCAACCGACGATGCAATATAAATTTTGTTATTCTCATCGATTAATGCTTTATTTGTTTCAATTTGTTTCTGAAACAGTGGAATTCCAGCTTCTTGACCAGTTAAAATATTTACGATGCCTTCAGCATTCCCTTTTAAATTTTGTGTATCTTTTTCTAATTTGCCGCGAAAGCTTTTTAAATCCTCCACTAATTTGGTCACTTGATCTTTATTCTGTGAAATTTCACCATTCAACTTTGTAAGCAAAGCTGTTAGTTTGACTGGATCATTTTTATATTCTAATAAATAGCGAGAATAATTTTGGAATTTTGTATCATAACTGATAATATTTTGATTCGTTGTAACTATCCCTGATTTCAACTTATTTAACCAGTATGTTGCATTTTCTCTAGTAAGATTTTGGTTGGCTTTAATGTCTGCTTTTAACTTATCGCCAACTGAAGGTAAACCATCCAAATTAATATCTGCTTGTTTAAGAATAGTTAAAGCATACAGGTCCATTACCAACATATTGGATTTAGTTTCCTTCATCGCATTATCAAGCCCTGTTGGTCCAAGGTAATAACTAGGGTATTTAAGGTCTTGATTTGCATAAATAGGTGCTGGTTCCTCTGCCGAGGCATATGATGGCATAATGCCACCCGCTACGATTGTTGCTATTAATGTAGATAAAGCCATTACTTTATAAGGTTTTTTCATCACATTTTTCTCTCCTTACATTTTTAAGAATTATTGTTCTGAATTCTACAAATTTCATCCTGTTACTTTTATTTTTGTAACACTCTCTTGATATTCCGTTGTTTGTTTTTTCAATTCATCCGTAAACTGTTTAAGCTCTTTTAATCGTGCTTGTAATGAATTAGAATCTATTTTCACACCAGTATTAAGACTTGTCCCTGTTTCAATCATTATGTTATTAAAGGTGTCCCAACTACTTACTAGATTGTCAAAACTCTGAGTTTGCTTTTTAACTGTTCTTGTAAAGTTATTTAATTGTTGCTCAATAAGTGTCATTTGAGTTGCTTGCACTTCAATATTCGATAAATTTTGTACCAATTGAATTAGTTTCTGTTGCTTTTGAGCAATAGCTTTATTCAGTTCTGTTACTTTATCATTTTTGAGTTGTCCATATTGGTTATAAATCGCTTCCAAATTAGACACGTCTACAGTTTTATCCTTAACTCCGTCTTTTATAATATTAATAACCGACTTTGTAATATTTAAAGAACCGTCTAGATTTTCTTTTGGTAGAGCTAGAAGTTTTTCAAAATCTTCTTGAATGCCTGCATTAAGTTGTCCCATTTCCGTTCTTAATTTTTCAATGTCTCCGTCTGAACCCTTATAAGATTCAAACGCTCTGCTAACTTTACTAGAAAAATTATTACTATCTTCAGCCAATTCGTTTTTAGAATTGTTTAAGTCTTCTGAAGTTATTTTCATATTATACTGAATTTTTTGCACGTCACCTTGAAGTAAGTTAAAAATACGTACAAATAATGCTTTTGCTTCTGGATCTTCATTCATTTTTCCAGCTAGTTCAACTAATTTATTGTAATAATTTGTAAATCTTATTCCAAAACTCTGTATGTCTTGATTTACAACGGATAATTTGTGGTTATTTATATCCAAGCAGTCTCGAACATGGTTTCTTATAGTGCCTTGATCAGTAGTTATTCCATATATAGTACTTACATCAAGATCTGGTTGCTGTAATATGATTAGCCCATATCCTTGAATTAATGGCGTCTGTGATCCTAAATTCGTAATCGAATTTGATAACCTATCCATAGCGGGTCCAAGTATACTACTTGGTTGTAAATAAGTTGTATTACTTTCTGCAAAGGTATTTACAGGTGAGAAGCAACTTGTAGATACTGCTGTAACTAATAACCCTGCGACTAACGCTTTTTTCATGGTGATCCCTCCCATTTATTGGTGTCTTTTGATAAAATAGTTGGACTAAATTTTGATTAACTTGAAATCTAACATTATAACTATTAATCTATATAGATTATTTTAAAGATGTTTTTTTAGGAATATAAATATAGATTGTAAACATTTGTACATAATGCCCTACTATAAACTTAATCCCTAAGTCATTACATAAAAAACATATACGAAAATAATCCTGATTTTATATGTCTTAAAATGTAACTAACATCTTGTGCCCTTATTAAAACATCAAATTTTCAGTGCGTATATAGTAAAATTTTGTAGGTTTTTGTATAATTTTGTCCTTTTTTATTTTTTTATCTTAATTATTTAATATGTTTACAAATTAAAATACTATACTTCTAAAATTGCTATGCAACTTCACTACTATAATTAAAATAATTATAATTTAATAATACCGATAAAAAGGTACCTTATTTAATTTAACTAGGTGAATTTTCATCCCCAAAAAATTATTTTAGTATAATTTTTCAGTACTCTTCACTTATTTCTTCCTTTATACGGATATGTAAAATTGCATATCCGTATAAAGGGAAGTTAACTATTATATATACATAGTCATAAGTGATAATTTTCCAAATAACTATTATGTACTACCGCTACATCAATATTAAGTTTCCATAACTTGTTGAAAACGTTAGAGTAACGGAACTTATCCATTACTTCTATAACAATTATGCGTTGGATTCATCAGTCTTGGACAAAAAAATCCGACATGATTTAAAACAACTAAATGCCCCCTATAGAGTCAATGAAACATATATGGGGTACCGTCAGGAAAATGCGGATTTACAACGCTAAGACCATTTTCAAGTCGATCCCCCATTTTTGATATTCAACTGCTTATGTTAGATGTAAGGTATTCCAACTACTGATGGAATTGATAATTTTGTTTAAAGCACTGGCTCTTTGCAATTGATGCTGTATGGTTCGTTCCCTAAGCTCTCCTTGTTTCCAAAGAAAATAGCTCTTGCCAGTCCATTCATGGCTTCTCCTTTATTCAATCCTCTTTATATTTTTCTTCTTAGAGATTCATCTGAAATGTAATTAAGAATAAGAATGTATATATCACGAGCACGTCTCTAGAAGGAGTACCAACGAATAACGTGCACTCATTGTATTCACTTCGTTGGCAGATTGAAATTTTGTTTAAAACGTGGAAGTCATTTTTTGAAATTGATGAATGTAAAAATATTAAAAGAGAACGCCTAGAATGCCATTTATATGGACAACTCATTGGCATTCTCCTCTGTTCTTCGTGTTAATCCACGTCAAGAAGCTATTTGTTCTAACTGTAAAGAACTTTTGAGATGTCCACATTATTATGATTACTCTAATTATGGATGTTGTAGACAAGTTATTAAATAATATTTAATAACTATTAAAAGGAGTCTTAGATATTATCAAGACCTAAATCGAAAAAACACTTAAAATATCATGCTCCTAACATATTGTACATGACTAATATGTTAGGAGCTTTTGTTTTGGTAATGAGTTTTGAAACTTAATTTAAATAGTATTTTTCTCCATCTGGATAGAAATACTTTAATAATTTTTAAAAGTATTCTAAAGGTATTCCTCGCCTACTCTTCACAGGAAATGATAGTAATTTCTTATTTTTGGGAAATGGATGGTAACTCTTGTATATTTTCCTTCTTGTGATTGAATAGAAACAGTATGTCCCAATTTCAAAACCATTTGTTTTACGAGATACAGTCCCATCCCAGTAGATTTTGTATGGGTTCTTCCATTAGAACCTGTGAATCCCCTTTCGAATACACGATGTATATCTTCTTGCTTTATCCCAATGCCTGAATCTTGAATAAGTAATCGTTTTTCTTCATTATCCTCCTCAAAATGAAAAAAGATTTCTCCACCTTCATTTACATACTTTAAAGAATTTGCAATAATTTGGTCTATGATAAATGCAAGCCATTTACTATCACTTTGAACGAATTTCTGCACTTCCTCCATATGAAAGTGAATTCGTTTCGTGATAAAGATTTTGGCATATTTTTTTACACTTTGTTTAATGATTTGATTCAACTGTACATCTGTAATGAAATAGTCTTTAGAAAACGAGTCAATCCGTGAATAGTAAAGGGCCTGTTCCACATAATTATCAATTTTGTTCAGCTCATCTTCAAATTTATCTACAAGAAAATCTACTGTTTTCCCCGTACTGTTCTCAATAAGTAAATTACTTGCGGCAATTGGAAGCTTTACCTCGTGAACCCAAGACATAATAAAATCTTGGTGATCCACTTTATCGTGAATCAACTTTTGAAGTTGCTTAGAATGATTGTCCCGTACTATTTTTATCATTTTGACATATAAAGCTTGTTCATAATTTTGGGGTTCAATCAATTCTATAGGAAAATCTTCCTTTTGATTCTCTATTAGATTATTTAGCTCAAGGTAAAAATATCTCCGATAATAATATCCAATAGTAATATACAGACTTACGGAAAGGAAACAAATAACGTGAGTATAGAACAGATTTTTAATCACGAGATTCCGACTATCATTTACAACCATAATTAATGAAACAAACAACATTAATATGAAGTACAGTATGAAAAAGAAGCGTTTATCTTTTATATATTGAAAAAAACTCATAAGATGATATACCCGTATCCTTTCTTAGTAGTAATGAAGCCTTCCTTACCGAGGTCAGTAATTTTCTTGCGTATCCGTGTAATGTTAACGGTTAAGGTGTTTTCGTCCACGAATCTTTCATCAGCCCAAAGACTGCGCATTATCTTTGTTCGGCTTACAACTGTTCCTTTATTGTGCATGAGAAGTTTTAAAATAATAAATTCATTTTTAGTTAGCGTAATGGCTTCATCCAAATAAGACACATTGTGGGTTTTAAGGTTGAGCACAATCCCATCATGCTCAATAACATTTAACTCTATGTCTTCTATATACGTATACGTCCTGCGCAGGAGCGCATTAATCTTTGCCATTAAAACATCAGTATGAAACGGTTTATTAATAAAATCATCTCCGCCCATATTCATCGCCATTACCATATCCATTGGTGTATTACGAGATGAAAGAAAAATAATCGGTGCTTTTGAAGTTTCTCTCATTTTATTACACCAGTAAAATCCATCAAATGATGGTAAATTAATATCCATTAGTACAAGATGAGGACTATTGTTTAAAAATATTGATAATACTTGGTCAAAATCTTCTACCTTTACTGTAGTAAATCCCCATTTTTCTATTGTCTCTCCCAACATATCTCTAATCGTTTTTTCGTCTTCTACAATCATAATTTTCACGGTTATTCCTCCAAAATCTTATATTAAAGATAATTTTTGTTGTATATTTACTTTCCCATACTGCTGCATTAAAGTGCAATTGCATAATCGTCTATATCACATTATAGTGGAAAAAATAAAGAAAAAAAGGAATGTTTATTGTAAGGTGACAAAATTGTAAGGTTAACCTGAAAAACTGTAAGGTTATTGAAGGGTTTCATCATATAGAATAAAACCTGTAAGAAAAAATAACGTCTTTAATGGAGGAATTATATATATGAAATCAATAGTAGACGCAAAACAAATCAAAAAAATGTATGGAACAAAAGGAAATACATTTACTGCATTACATGATATTGATTTAACTGTTCGCGAAGGTGAGTTTGTTGGAATTATGGGACCTTCAGGTGCCGGAAAGTCCACACTTTTAAATATTTTGGCGACCATAGATCAACCGACGTCCGGTGAGATTTTGATTGATGGGACGAGCATACTAAATATGAAAGAAGAACAATTATCTGCATTCAGGCGGGATAAACTCGGTTTCATTTTTCAAGATTATAATTTATTAGATACGTTAACAGTGAAAGATAATATTTTGTTGCCACTTGCACTGGCAAAAATGGATGTACAAGAAATAGAAAACAGAGTTAATGAGATTTCAGAGCGCTTTGGTATTCGTTCTATTTTAGAAAAATACCCGTATCAAATCTCAGGGGGACAGAAACAGCGCACAGCTGCTTCACGTGCAATGGTATCTAAACCCAGCTTAATATTAGCTGACGAGCCGACTGGTGCACTCGATTCAAAATCGGCAGCAGACTTATTGGAGAGCTTACAAAATTTAAGCCAAGAAGATAAAGCAACCATCCTCATGGTAACACATGATGCTTTTGCAGCTAGCTATTGTGAACGCGTTTTATTTATTAAAGATGGTACGCTGTTTACCGAACTCGTAAAGGGGAATTCTTCCGGCAAAGATTTTTTCAAAAAGATATTAGATGTTTTGTCCATTCTTGGAGGTGGTACAAGTGACGTTATTTAGTTTAGCGAAAAAAAATATTAAAGGGAATTTAAACAACTACCTTCTCTACATTTTCTCTATGGTGATTAGTGTCGTGATTTGCTATACTTTCAACTCATTATTGTATACACCAGAAATTAAAAATGCCGTTAATAATATGGAAGGTACAATGTCACAAACCTCTTTCGTTTTAATAGGATTCGTAGCAGTTTTCATTGGATATTCTAATGCATTCTTCACGAAAAAACGTAAAAAAGAAGTAGGTCTGTACTCCCTACTTGGCGTTAGAAAAAAAACCATTGCAAGAATGCTATTTTTTGAAAATGTAATTATCGGGGCTATCACTTTAATATGCGGGCTCGTATTAGGGATAATATTATCCAGATTGTTTATCATGTTACTCCTTAAACTCGTAGGTGCTCCAGTCGATGTGAGTTTTAGTATTCCTATGGAAGCAATTATGAATACCACTATTACATTTACGGCCATTACAATTTTTACATCCCTTCAATCGTATCTTTTAATTTATCGCTTTAAATTAATTGAATTATTCCAAGCAGAGAAAAAAGGGGAGAAAGTACCAAAAGCATCTATCGTTTCTGCCGTAGTTTCGATTATTTTACTCGTAAGTAGTTATTGGTTTATGTTTAACGGGGCAACAATGCTTTCTATGCCTCTTGTCGCTATTGGAACATATTTATTATTTCGTTCTTTAACTGTGTATTTACTAAAGCGTGCACAAAAAAATAAACCGAACTACTATAAAGGGATTAACATCATTGGAACATCTCACTTGTTGTATCGTATAAAAGGAAATGCCCTTATGCTTACAATTATCGCATTACTCATTTCTGTAGCACTGCCATATCTTCAAGCGAGTTTCTCGGAATATTCTATCACTGAGAAAGATGCTCATGAAACAGCTCCTTTTAGCTATATTCATCTTTCAAAAAATGAAACATCTGACAATCAAATCAAACGGGTTATTTCAAAAGACAAAGATCATCCGATTACAGCGCAACTAGATATTCCGGTTATTCAAGTAAAAGGGAATACTTCAGCACCATTCCAAGATAAAAATGATCTATCTGTTAATTTGATTTCAGAAAGTGGATTTCATAAAATGAACAAAATCCTAAAATTAGGAGATATACCAAATCTTTCTGGTGAGCATGCTATAGCATTTAAACAATACGTTAATCAACCAGCCACTGATTTTATTGATCATACAGTCAACATTCAGTTACCTGCGGGAAATTATACTTTTAAGCTCAACAAGTTAGAAAAAAAAGCGATACGACTAACCTCTGGTTCTGAGCTTTTATACATTGTAATTGATAATGCAAGGTTTGACAGTGTTGCAAAACAAATCAGTCCAATCACATATAAAGCGTATAAAGTAGCGGATGAAAAAACAACAAAGGAAACATCTGAAATAGTAATGACGCTAGCAGGAGAAGATACTCATATGCGTACGTTCTATAAAGAGTATAAAACAATAAAGGCACTTACAGGAATGAAAATCTTTGTAGTTAGCTCTTTAGCATTAGTTTTACTAGTTGCAACAGGAAGTATTATATACTTCAAACAGCTAACAGAAGCACATTCAGATAAAAATCGTTATGAAATTTTACGGAAAATTGGTGTAAATAAAAAAGAAGTACGGACTACGATAGCAAAACAAACACTATTTATATTTCTCCTTCCGCTAATTATTGGGATACTAAATGCAGCCATGTTAACAATGTCAGTATCCTTACAATATAGCATGGACATACAGCAAGATATCATTTCATTTATTTATGCTATGACAACGTATGGTGTGATCTACCTTGTTTACTACGTTTTAACTATAAATTCATATAATAGAATTGTGAATAAATAAATATGAACCACCTCTCGAATATCGGGAGGTGGTTTAATATATTTAACAAAACAAGATGCATAGTGAATTGTGAGCTAATTAACATGTTTCAAAAATATGTCTTAACGTGCAATTTTCTTTTTTGATATGGTGATCCCATGCCTATCAACTTAAGAAAAGTAAACATCTCAAAAACAAAAAATGAACCGATTTCTCCAAATTACTAACTATAGAGAAATAAATTCATTTTTTCATTATATAAAGAACGATGCATTACATTTTCTTAGTGTAAGTTCTGTTCAAGTTTCTTTTCACATAAGATGATTAGGTATAAAAATATAAGGTGAAGCGATATTCTGATTATTTAAAAAGGAGGCAGATAAATGTCTTTAGAAAAGTTTGTAGATGCATTACCTATTCCACCTGTCTTAAAAGCAAAAGATAAGCGTGATAACATTCCGTTCTATGAGGTAACTATGAAGCAAGTCGAACAGAAGTTACATCGCGATTTGCCACCAACTACCGTTTGGGGTTACAACGGTATGTACCCTGGTCCTACATTTGAAGTACGAAGAAATCACCCTATTTTAGTCAAATGGAAAAATGAATTACCTTTCGAACATCTGCTACCCGTAGATCGAACTATTCATGGAGCAGAACCAGACAAACCTTCTGTTAGGACGGTTGTACATTTACATGAAGGTCGGGTTAGACCCGAAAATGACGGATATCCAGAGGCATGGTTTACGCGAAGCTTTGAAAATGTTGGCCCGAAATTCGTGCATGAAGTTTACTATTATCCAAACTGTCAACGACCTGCGACTCTATGGTATCATGACCATGCCCTTGGAATCACTCGTTTGAACGTTTATGCAGGACTTGCAGGGTTCTATCTCCTTCGAGATAAGAAAGAGGAAGAATTGAACTTACCAAATGGAAAGTTTGAAATTCCACTAGTCATACAAGATCGTTCATTTTATCCTAATGGTGAACTGTTCTATCCAACTCAACCAGGACATGAGCCACCTCCAGCGCCACAACCACCTCCACCAATAGATCCAACATTACCAAATCCATCAGTTGTACCAGAATTTTTTGGAAATACCATCCTAGTCAATGGAAAAGTATGGCCTTATCTTGTAGTCGAGCCACGGAAATACCGGTTCCGCATCCTTAATGGCTCTAACGCTCGTTTTTATCGTATAAAGTTGAGTTCTGGACAAAATTTTGTCCAAATTGGCACAGAAGGAGGACTTTTGGAAAAACCAATCATCGTATCCGAAATCATCCTTGCACCAGCTGAACGTGTCGATGTTATTATCAATTTTTCAAACCATAAAGGTCAAAGTATTATCTTAACAAATGACGCACCAGCTCCATTCCCTAACGGTGCCCCACCTTCTTCAGACCTGACACAAATTATGGAATTTTGTGTCAAACAAAAATTGCACAAACCTGACAACAGTAAAATTCCAAAAAAGTTAAGTTGCTTAGAACACTTGGATCCTAATGATGCTGTAATCGTACGAAAAAACCTCTTAGTTGAAACTACCGATGAATTCGGGCGTTTAAAACTTTTATTAAATAACCTAGATTGGGATCAAATGCCCCTTACAGAAACCCCATATAATGGGACGATAGAGATTTGGGAGCTTTACAATACTACACCGGACACTCACCCTATTCATTTGCACCTTGTTACTTTTCAAATTTTGAATCGTGCTACGTTTACTGGTGATCCAAATGGTCCTGACCTTATAGTTGGACCGCCACAACCACCCGATCCAAGCGAGATGGGTTGGAAAGATACCGTTCGTGCCAATCCTGGGGAGGTCACCCGTATCATTGCGCGTTTTGGGCCATTTATAGGAATCTACCCATGGCACTGCCACATCCTTGAACACGAAGACCATGATATGATGAGACCATACGAAGTTCTCGATAATCAAAACTTTAACCCGTGTGAACCGATCCCTGGGGAATGTCCAGATGATTCGTTCACTCAGTGTTTCGATCGTGATAATGATGACGATGATTGATTACAACACAAGCTTCTCTTTTTTATTTTGTCTATAAGGAGTACCAATACATCGCTATCAAGCTAAGGTCTTACACTACCCGTAAAGCAAAAAAGACGTTATCCTTTCTTATAATTTTACAAAAAGAATAACGTATTTTTTATAAAAAATGCTCGTCAAAGTGTAAAACAAAAAGGGCTATCTCAGCCCTTTTTGTTTTATAAATCTTCTATATCATATTCGGTATATCCCTCATAATAGTAACTAATATTAATACCTTTCATGAATATTTCACGACTATTTATTTCATCTACTAGTGCATTTTGGAGTAAATGCTTAATTTCAATATCTTTAATTGGGCTGCGTTCCATTGCCAGTAAATAATCTTCTTTATCAATTTTATTCCAGTCGACCACCTGATAAAGTTCATTTTTAAAGATTAAATCTAGCCATATTCTAGTCGCTCTACCGTTTCCTTCTCTAAAGGGGTGGGCAATATTCATTTCAACATACTTTTCAACAATTTCATCAAAGGTTGTTTGTGGCATAGTGCTAATATGCTCTAATGAATGGCATAGGTACATAACAGGGGCAAAGCGAAAATTCCCCTTCGCTATGTTGACCTTTCGAATCTCTCCAGCAAAGAAATAAATATCCTCCAATAGGTATTTATGCATGTCAGAAAGCCCCTTGAATGTACCAACTTCTATGTGGTGTATCTCTCCAGAATCATATAAATTTTTGACTTTCATTTTTGATAGTCGTTCTTCCACTCGATTCAATTCCAACTGATTTTTGATACCTAATTTATTTTCTAACACAACCATTCTCCTCTTTTTCTACAATTAATTCTTTAAGCATATTCAAATCTTCTTTTGTAGCTAGATTCTTACTGAAGCTTCTAGCCATAGTTTTAGAATTGAGTTATTTTGCGTGTTCTTGATTGTATTTTTTATAGTTTTTTTGTAGCTTCGTTTTGCGCCTTGCTGAATGCCATTCTATTCACTCGCTTTAGATCCTATAAGCACATTATATATATTATTTAGTAATATGTTTCAAACAAAAAACAAACTAGGGCCGAAGCCCTAGTCTATAGCCATATCAAATATATATATTTAGTATCTCCCATAATTTTAAACACAACCATTTTTATGGAAATTTCAGGTGATCCTATTGTGCTCAATTCAATTAATAAGGATCGGATTCATGGCTTTTCTTTACTGCATCTTTTGTTGCTTCGTTTGCAGCTAATGATCCTTGACCATATTTTGATTTACTTACTTCACGGCCAAACATGAATTAATAGAACTGGCTTCCCTATACCATAATCTTCATAATATAACTTAATTGATGCTTAATTTTCGATTTATTATCATACCCCCAAAAGTAATTATTGGTAGCCTACCTGTTCTAGATTTAGGAGCTGAAGGTGATAATTTTTGAATTTTATCTGTCCCATAGACAAACTTTCCACTTACTACTATCAATGCAGACTCGATATGCTTGTTTTTTACCTCCAAGACTAGGAGGTTAATAGCAGAAAGTATGGATAAATGTGCATATTGTCTCTTTTTGATGTTACCTTGTGTTTCTTTTTCTGTAAAGAACCGTGTATTTCGTGCTGTATATAGGAAGACCTTGTTCTCAATTCAATCGGTTAAACATAAGATTTAAACGATTTTCACGATAAAACCTCATCATTACCAATATTTTAAAAAATATCCCAAATTCAAGATTATTTGCATGAAAGACGAAATATTAAGTCAATAATGCATTTAAGTTTTAACAAACTAACAATATATTATTTCTCAACATAGGAAGCATAGAATTATAAGAAACAAATTGTTAATATATAGATATCTCAATTGCGTTATTTCTTTTTAAAGAGAGTTTGTGTTTTTACACAAGCTCTTTTTTATTGCATTTCAGATATATTCAACAAGGTGAGTCTTTTCCACTTACAGCAATAGAAAATAAAAATTTGCTTCTAATACAAAAACTCCATACAATTCACAAATAACCTTTGAAACTCAGATATAACAATAAATAGGTATTCCCTATCCTGACTGGTAAAACTAAATTATAGAACTATTTCTCTGTAGCAAAATAAAGTAGAGCTATAGTCGGAAAAGCGATTCCTATCCATAATGTTAGATTCCATCCACCTAAGGCATATGCCCATCCTCCAATAAAGGATCCCACAGCACCTCCCAAAAAGAAAATAGCCATAAATAGCCCGTTTAATCGACTACGGATTTCTGGACTCAACGAGAAAATTAAACGTTGGCTAAGCACAAGGTTTGCAGATACTCCCATGTCCAACAGAATTGCAGCAATTACTAAAACAGCTATTCCAAAGGGCGAGCTACTTTGAATAAAAAGTGGAAGTAATAAAGAAATAATAACTACGGTGAGAGCTATCCCAGTGGCGGATCGTGTCCAGCCAAGATCGGCTAGTCGACCACCTATTGGAGCAGCTATCGCGCCTGTAATTCCCACAAGTGCATACAATGCTATGGCAGTTTGAGAAAAATGAAAAGCCGGACTAGATAATAATAATGGAACAGTGGTCCAGAATAAGCTGAAAGCCCCAAATACACAAGCATGATAAATGGCGCGACGACGTAAAATGGGAGTAGTTCGTAGCAGTTGCCACATTGAATTAAGTAAGACGATATAATTTGTTTTTGCTGTTGGTTTTCTTGTAGGGAGTACTTTCGATAAAACAAACGCCAGGACAATAATTACAGTAGCAGATAAAGCAAATATTGCACTCCATCCCCAAATATCGGCTACTAGACTAGATATCGGTCGCGCAAGCATAATACCTAGTAACAGACCACTCATGACATTGCCAACTACGCGACCGCGTGCATTTTCCGATGAAAGATATGATACAAGAGGTACGAGCACTTGCGCTGCGACCGACCCCAGTCCGATAAAGAATGAAGCAATTAACAACAAAGTTGCGCTTTTTACAAAAACCATGGAAATGAGTGCAAATGCACTTAAAAATAACAATATAAGTATCAATTTTTTATTCTCAACAATATCCCCCAAAGGCACAAGAAATAATAAGCCAACAACATATCCAATTTGAGTTAGCGTTACAATTAATCCAGCGCTACTATTAGAAAGCCCAATTTCATTACTAATTAGCCCAATTAAAGGCTGTGCATAATAAAGATTAGCCACAATAATACCACATGCAGTTGCTAATAGAATGATTAAACCTGATGAAATATCCTTATCAATTGCTTTATTTTTAAAATTAGACATAACTACTTCCTCCCATACTTTTATTTCAAAATTACTAAATCGCCTTGGCAAGAACTACTGCGATACCATTTTTTATTCTAATAAATTAAGTTTGAACTACATTCTGCTTTTAAAAGATCCAATTTCACCTCTTGTTTATCCCCCTTTTCTAAATGTTTTTTAGCAATTTAATTTTTGAATTTTGGAACCTAAATGTAGCCATACCATTACAAGATATTAGTTAGTTAATTAATAAACTGTACGTTCAGTTTATTAATTAACTAAAAATATATACTAAACGTTCAGTTTTGTAAATAGGCTATTTTGTTTTTTATTCATATTAAGTATACTAAACGTATAGTTTATGTTTTTGAAAGGAATGATTAATGTGCAAGGTAAAAGAGGTCGACCACGTAATATCGAAACCCAAAAGGCCATCCTTTCTGCGTCCTATGAGTTATTATTGGAAAGTGGCTTTAAAGCAGTCACAGTCGATAAAATTGCAGACCGAGCTAAAGTCAGCAAAGCTACGATTTATAAATGGTGGCCAAATAAGGCTGCTGTGGTAATGGATGGTTTTCTTTCTGCTGCTGCTGCCAGATTGCCTGTACCTGACACAGGTTCAGCGTTGAATGATATTTTAATTCATGCTACAAGTTTAGCCAGTTTTTTGATAAGTCGAGAAGGAACTATTATCAATGAGTTAGTTGGCGAAGGGCAATTTGATTCGAAACTAGCAGAGGAATATCGTGCTCGATATTTCCAGCCACGTCGACTGCAAGCAAAGCAACTTCTGGAGAAGGGAATTAACAGAGGCGAATTAAAAGAAAACCTCGATGTTGAATTAAGCATCGATCTCATTTACGGACCAATTTTTTATCGCTTGCTAGTAACCGGTGAAAAGTTGGATGAATCCTATGTACATGACTTGGTTATAAACGCATTCGAAGGGATACGTTTGAAGTAATTAACATATAAACAAAGATTTAGATTTCCACTGTTTCCTATACTGATGTAACTCGCATTAACTTGATAAATAAAGTATCTAATTTTTTAAAACTGATGTTTATGGGATTGTCCCCGTATACATCAGTTTTAAAACAGGCTTAATCTACAAGCTAATCACGCTTCCTTTTTGATTTTTGGCAGGTTGTAATATTTATGAGTTATTGATTTTTCATTTGAAAATAGATTAAAACTACATAAGAACCCTGAATTTGTATTTTATACAGTTTACCTATTCTAATTAGTTTGCATCAAATAAATGAATGGTTTTAATTTGTCTACAATCGTAGGTATGATAATAATATGCACCAGATTCCATGCACATAGTGCTTGTATAGATGATATTGACTAATATACCTTCTTCCGTGATTACTCCACCCTTAGGAACTTCGCAATTTGATAAGGTATGAAAAACGGCTGATATTCCCTCTTCTTTTAAATCGTGACATATTTAAGATATTGATGTCATTGGATTAAAGTAATAATTACTTAAAAAATTTATAAATAAAAACCCTCCACAACAAGGAGGGCTTAGTATTCTATATAAGTAAATCTTTAAATGGTAAACTTAATATTTTATTGTATTGGTCCTAATAATCCCATAATTTCTTCAGCTTTTTGGTTTTCGATGCTATAGTAAATTTCTAACCCCTGACGATTCCCTCTTAGAACCTTCCCTCTCATTTTAGATAAGTGTTGGGAAACTGTTGATTGTGGAATGTTTAAAATTTCGGTCATTTGGGTTACATTTAGTGTTTTATGTTTAGAAAGCTCATTGATCAGTTTTAAACGCATTGGGTGTGCCATAAGTTTTAAAAGCTCTACATCCTCTTCTAAAATCGTGTTCTCTACATGCTGATTCGCAAATCTTGTCATAGTATACGCTCTCCCTTATTTGTTTTCTTCTAATGTAGTGTAACTTCCGTATTACATAATATTAGTATGTTCGAATGTTTATTGTTGAAAAATGATACTTAAAGTATACAACTGTAGTTTGTGCTAGTAGTGGAGTTAATGTGTGGTTTGTATGAAGTTTTCATTTACTATTAATCTAGTCTGTTTAAGCTAGTATAAAAGTTATGCATATAATTAAAAAGACAAACTCTCCAAGATGAGGAGTTTGTCCAAAACCATGATCTCTTTAGTTCAACAATATAGAGTTCAGTTCCGATAAGAATTTTTATTTTTTTCATATCCCATGTTTTTTGCATCAGTACTAACAACAGTGGATTAGAATAATGACTGAATACTTGCTAAGACAGTAAGGATACCTATAATAATGACAAAAACATTGCTCGCTTTCCCTTTGTATTTAGCAAGTACTGGTACTTTATGGATCGCATACATTGGTAATATACATAAGATAGCAGCGACTAACGGACCGCTAAGGGCATCAATGATTCCAAGAATACTTGGATTTGTATAAGCAACATACCAACATGTTAATACAACAAAAGTAAGAATCATTGTCTTAACTGTTTTTTCTCCTATATCTTTCCCACGTTTTTTACCGGACTTGATAATCATGTCACGCATTACCTCATACGCTCCTATATAATGGCCAAGGAAAGACTTTGTAATAGCCACAAATGCAATCATAGGAGCTGCAATAGTGATTACTGGCGAATTAAGCTCATTAGCAAGATATGATAGGATTGACAAGTTCTGTTCTTTTGCCACCTTAAGATCATCTGGAGTCAAACTTAAAGTACTGCTCCAAACAAAGAACATAACAACAGCGAATGTCATGATATAACAAACTTTTTGTATTTGAGCACACTTGGCATCAGTAGCGTCTATTCCATAACTAGCTCTCTGCTTCACAACAAATGATGAAATCATAGGTGAATGATTAAACGAGAATACGATGATTGGAAGTATCATCCATATCGTTCCTAAATATCCTGTTCCTGTTGAGGCAGTAGAAACACTTGAAAAACTAAGCATTGACGTATTCCACTGTGGAATCAAAGATATTGCAATAAAAAGTAGAGAAGCTATAAAAGGATACACTAGCATGCTCATGATCTTTACAGTTATATCTTGACCAAAATTTAGTATAGCGATAAGACCGAGTACTAAGACAAGTGATAAAATGGCCCTTGGAGGCTCCGGCATGTGCAATTGATGCACGATAAAACTACTAGCGGTATTTGTAAGTGCGACCGAGTACATCAGCACGATCGTATAAATGGAGACGAAATATACAATGTTAAAAATGATACTTGCCTTATTTCCAAAATACTCTCTTATAGTACCTGTAATCCCCTCATCGGCAGAGTTCGAAGCGTAAATCATTTTAGCAAGCGCCCTATGTGAATAATACATAACAGGATAGGCAAGTATGGTAATTAACAGCAATGATAATAAACCACCTGAACCTGCATTAATCGGTAAAAAGAGTACCCCTGCTCCAATTGCTGTTCCAAAAAGGCTCAATGCCCAGGTAGTATCCTGTTTATGCCACTTTTTAGGGTCTAGATATTTCTCATCTTTTACTGCAGTATTATCAGCTTGAAATTCTATGTTTTTTGCAGTATTCCCATTCATGTAATAATTCCTCCTCATGTGCTATTCTTAATTCTCTATTTAAGGTATAGAAATATAGACTGTTCTTGAAAAATGAATTGCTTATATAGTGCATCACAACGAATATCCCTCTTCTAAATTAATCAATAGCGAAGCTGCAACCCTAAGCGTTTGTTACCACTTACAAAATATTTTAATTATATAGTAGTATATTTTATTGATAATTCCCCCAACATACAGACATCCTTAGGCAAACAATAGAGTACATATTGTTAAATATTTCACAATGCTATCGATAGTTGTTTATTGATTTGATTGTTTCTCCCCAAAGATTTTATTTTTAATGGCAATCCCTGTAGGTGTAGCCGCAATTCCGCCTAAACCTGTCTCTCTTAACTCACGAGGCATCTGTCTTCCAACCCTATACATTGCTTCAATAACTTCGTCAGCATTGATGATATTGTTTACGCCGGCTAATGCGATGTCTGCTGCTGCTAAAGCATTTGCCGTTCCAATGGCGTTTCTCTTTACACAAGGAATTTCTACCAAACCAGCGACCGGATCACAAACTAAACCGAGTAAATTTTGTAATGCAATTGAAAAAGCTTCAGAAGATTGCTGTGGGGTTCCACCCGCAGCTTCTACCGCAGCTGCAGCCGCCATCGCTGAGGCACTTCCTACTTCAGCTTGACATCCTCCATACGCTCCTGAAATGCAAGCGTTGTTTGCGACTATCGTTCCAAATAACGCTGAAGTGAATAGAAAATGAATCATATCTTCATGATTTAACTGCAACGTATCTTTAATACTAAATAGGACTCCCGGAATCGTCCCACTCGCACCTGCTGTTGGAGTTGCACAAATAGCTCCTAATGCAGCATTTACTTCATTAACACCGATAGCACTTTGAATCCCTAACACCATCAAATCTCCAGAAAGAGTTTTCCTATTTTCTCGATAGTTTTTAAGTTTTACAGCATCCCCTCCGGTTAACCCAGTTGGAGAAAATACACCGTCGCCTTCAATACTTTTATTTATTGCATGTTGCATAGTCGTTAAATTTCGTTCCATTTTACTCCAAACTTCTTCATAAGAAGTTTTAGTTTGTTTGATTTCCTGTTCGATTGCTAATTCATAAATTGGCTTTTGGCTTTTATTAGCTGCATCCACAATCTCTTTTATGGACATATACATATTTTTCACTCCTTAATGTAACTAAAGAATAATAAGGTTAGCTATATTGCTTAAATCTCCTAATGCCTTCTGAACAGTACCAGGTAATATCGAATCCAAATCGAATGCATATAAATATCTTGTTTTATCTTCCAAACTATGAAAGCTGTTAATTTCCACATCATATTGTTTAAAGATCCTGCGTAAAACAAATTCAAAGTCAGCTCTTTCCGAAATCGCAATAACAACTGGCAATGGCCCCTGCAAATCTAAGCTAAAACCATCAATTTCAACATGTTTGACTTCAATCAACCCACCACCGACCGAAATACCCATCGTTCTAATACTTCGACTTTCATCCTCTACATATACATCTGCCGTATTTGGATGACCGGCAGGACTATTACCCGATTTTTCAATAAAGGTAATGTCAATTCCCTTAGACTCTGCTATCTTAATAGCATCTGGCACTTTGCTGTCATCGGCAGCAAAGCCTAATATACCAGCAATAATTGCAAAATCAGTTCCATGACCTTTATGGGTTTCAGCAAATGATTCATAATACTTTACCACAACTTTTTTGGGAAGACCTTGAAATAATCTATTAGCAACTGTTCCGATAGCCAAAGCACCTGCAGTATGTGAACTTGAAGGACCTATCATTATGGGCCCAATCACATCAAAACAACTTTTATATTTAACAATCTTTTTTTCTTTAATAGATGCTACATTCATGTTCATATAAACACCCCCATAATTTATTATTTTTAATTACAGTTGAATCTAATTTATTGGAATGACCAATTTAAAATAAAATTTGTTTGATAGCGCTTTCTTTATTGGGTTTAATAAACTTCCCTTCTGATTCACTACACTCCGTATAGTAATCATATCAATATATCAAATCTTTAAAAATTTCTAGCAAGTTCTTTAGAATTTTCAAACCCAAACGAGGTTTGTTATTTTCTCTAGAGGTATTGAATTATGTCTCGACGCCCTCATTATAACTTGTATATTTATAAGTTTAATCTTTTTTTATTTTTAGAAAGATTGAATAGACAGAATTTTGAATGGGTAATAAATTACACTTAGTATATAGCAATTGTGTCCTTTGTTTGAAGCTGTATTAGTTAGTAAAAAAGCAAAAATAACACAGAGTTCCTTTCATAAACACATTGATTATATTGGAAAATCATTATAAAGATACTTACATTGTCCTTAGTTAGGATATCTTATTTTGAACGGGAAACCTGTTGCAATAAATAATTCATGCAGATGAAAAGGAATACATTAATGAAATATAAAACTCTCACGTATATTAATCACATAATCAGTATAAATATTAATTATCAGAAAAAAGGAACTTTTTGTATGAACCTTATAACATAAAGGATACGTTCCAAATAAAAAGGGGATTCCTAGTAGGCTCCTTTTTATGCTGTTTTTATATGAAAAATCCTCTTCAAAACGAAAATAAAAAGGGCTATTTCAGCCCATTTTTATTTATAAATCCTCTATATCATATTCAGTATATCCCTCATAATAGCAACTAATATTAATGCCTTTCATGAATACTTCACGGCTATTTATTTTTATCTACTAGTGCATTTTAGAGTAAATACTTATTTACGCTTTTTATTTAGAATAATCTTTCATATGTAATTAAGATTTTTCACTCTCTGTAAAAAGTGATTTATGTTCTACTGGAGAAGAAAGCACTATTAAGGTTGTAGGCTTTCCATACTCTAAGCACAAATTAATATAGTCTTCGAGTGTATGTACTGATTCTGTCACTACCTTTGTTAAATAACTATATAAACCGGCAATACGATGGCATTCGACTACATCTGGATGTTCCATTGCAAATTTTTTATATTTGTTGCAATCTCTTGGTTCCATTAAAACAAACGCGGTAATATGTTTTTTTAATTCTTTCGGATTAACAATCGTACGATAACTTATAATGACACCCTGTTCCTCTAGTCTTCTGACCCGCTCTGTAACAGAAGGGGAACTCAAACCTACCAGCTTTCCTATTTCAACCATACTTAAACGTGCATTTTCCTGAAGATGTGAAAGAATCTTTAAATCTGTTTGATCCATTAATGTATCTCCCCTTGATTAATTAAGAATACAATTAATAATTCTTAAATTTTTTAAGAAAATTATAATTAATACATAAATTATAGCATGTTATCTTTTTTTAAAACTTTATATAATTGATATCAATTAACGAAAGAGAGGCTGAATATCTTGACACAACAATCATTGAAACGTTCAATTACTTGGGTACAAGGGATTGCATTAACCATAGGAGCTGTGTTGGGTTGTGGAATTCTTATATTACCCTCAATTACTGCAAATAGCGCTGGACCAGCTTCGCTTTTATCTTGGGTTATCATGTCTATATTAGCTTTTCCCATTGTCGCAACTCTGGCGCGTCTTGCTAAAATGATTCCTAGCGCAGGAGGAATTACAGCTTATGTTCAAATGGCATTTAATGTAAATACGAGTGCCATCCTAGGGTGGATTATGTTAGGATCTATTCCTATTGGAGTACCTATTATCGCTTTAACAGGTGCCCAATATATTGACTATGTTTTTCCAATAAGTAATGCAGGAGTTATAGGCATCGCGGCAGTAATTTTGATTACTTCTTTACTCTTACATATTAAAGGAATTGAGTTATCATCAAAAGTGAGTGTGTTTGTCATTTGTGTAATTTCACTTCTAATAATTGTGGCTGTTGTCGTTTCTATCCCCTATGTAAAATTAAGTTCTTTTACACCTTTTGTACCAAACGGATGGTCTTCTGTTGGAGCTTCTTCTGTAATTATCTTTTTCTCATTTGTAGGATGGGAGATGATAACCCCATTAGCTGAAGAGTTTAAAAGACCTGCTAAAGATATTTCCATTAGTCTATTTTTAGGGGCAATTTGCATCTCAATTATGTACATTGCAATATCTTTTGTAACAATAGGGACTCACTCATATGGTTATAAGAACCAGATAGCTTCCCTTAGCATTCTAATATCAAAAGGATTTGGACCAATAGGTACATATATAACCACTATTTTAGCAATTTTCATTTCGTTTAGTGCTGTACATGCTAACATTGCAGGTTTTTCAAGAATGATTTACGCTCAGGCTAGAGAAGGACATTTCCCTTCCTTCTTTGCTAAATTACATTCTAAATTCCAAACTCCAACAAGGGTTTTACTAGTTTTAGGCGGAATTTTTAGTTGTATTTTAATTTTTTATGGTATAGCACGACCCAATTTAGAGATGCTTCTAAAAGGCCCTAGTGTAATTTTTATTACCTCGTATATTTTTACAATGCTAGCTGCTCTTAAGTTATTAAAAGTTCAAGATATAGGTTGGTGGATGGCCTTCCTATCGTTAGTTATATGTATTTTTGTATACTCATTTAGTGGTTGGGCGATTTTCTATCCAGTAATCTTATCATTCATAGGTGGGATCTATATACTTATGAATAAAAAGTCCAGCACTGTAATCAATCATCAATTAGATACACCTAATGAAAAATAGTTTCATAATCTCTATAAACTAATTCTACAAACTATATAATGTTATTAACACTATCAAGATTGGAATAGATATAAATTCTGCTAACTTATAATTAGCTCAAATTAACTTTATGAAATATGAATAATTATGTGTATTTAAGAAAAATCAGGATAACTTTTTAAAATCATCCTGGTTTTTTCTGTATAAAATGAATTTCGTTATTTTTATTTATTCCCCTAATTATATATTTCTTCACAATAAATAAACAAACATATACATTGTTTAATTATGTAAAAAATACATAATTAAACACCTCTATATACTACATAAAATTTAAGCCAGCATATCAGCGAAAGTAGATCCAACGTTGTTTTTACGCTTCATATGCTTTTCTAAATAAATTTTAGTTGTTTGAATATTTTCATGGCCAAGTGTTTGCATTAAATGATATAGATCTGCATTACCTTGCTCTACTGCCATAATTGCAAAAGCATGACGGAATGTATGCGCCGTTACTGGATTTTCACGATACAGTAGAAACTCTAAGTTTGTCTTTTTTATCATATCTGTTACTTGATTCGATAATGTTTTAGAGTTATAAGTATTTCCTCTTTGATTTATAAATACCGGACTCTCATCCCCTTTATCCAATACTGTTTGGCATCCTCTTCTTAGCCTCATTTCACAAATACATTGATATAAATGTTCCGAAATAAAAAGTTCACGCACTTTATCCCCTTTTCCAGTGACTTTTAACCAGTACTTTCCGTCATAATGTAAATCTTTCACTCTCGCGGTGCACAATTCTTGAATTCTTGCACCAGTACTTGCTAGAGCCAGTAAAATTGTATAGTTTACTAAATGTCCTCTTTCTTTATAAAATCCTAAAATTTTCATAACCTCATCATAGGATAGGTCCCGATTTGGCCGATCCTGCTCATTCACATTTGCGCGCTGTAGTTCTTCATGAAGAGGCTTTTCAATATAAGAAAATACATGTAGATGTTTTAGAAAAGAACGTATGAGCACTGTTTTCTTTGCAAGTGTCGCGACTGCATACGTGTCACCATTCCTACCGTTCTCTACCCGTTTCAACCACGAATTGTATTTACGAATATGCCAAGGTTGCAATGTTTTCAATAAAGAGTCCTTTTGCTTTACCTCTTCCCCATCCAATTCAAATTCTTCTGCATGCTGCACCATGCACTGACAAAATGATAAGATTTCTGAGATATAGCTCTTTTTCGTATCCTCTTTTCTATTCTTCTTCTCATCCATATCTTTTTGTAAATGTACGAAATGATAAATGACTTCTATGTCACTTAAATACGTATATTTACCCTTTCCTTCTTTTTCTGCAACCTCCATCTTATCTTCCACCATATCTACATAACTGTTGTTATATAGATATGGAATGATATCTTTTATATTCTCTATATATGTATCCATATACTCACTTTGATTGTTTATAATTAATAAATTTTCTTTTACATTTTTTTTATTCATATTTCGAATTCACCTCTCCTATAGAAGATTATGAATATAATTCTCTTTATTACCTATAATTATTATTTTATTTTACTTCTATTAATTATACAAATGATAATTCATTTTATTTCTGTAAGAACGCTACATTCTTCTTCATTTACTTATAATTATATTTTTTTATAATTTATTAGCAAATAGATACTATTTAATAGTTAACTACTTAAAATTAATAGTGATTTTATAATAAAAATAACTATGAAAATTCATTTACATATAAATTTAATGAAAAAGGTTTTCAAACCATATCAATGAATATGATATTTAACAAAATCTATTTCTTATTTTAAATATAAATCAGATTCTGATATGATATATACATACCTAAAATATTAACAAACGATAGTTATGGAGGTGTCCTTTCATGACACAAGATTTATTGTTCATTACAAAACCTACTGTAACGACAAAAGAAGCAGCCGACTTATTAGGAGTAACGGTACAAACAATTTTAAAAAAAGAAAAAGATGGATTAATAGAATGTGTATATAAAGATAACTGGAAGCAATTCGGTAGTAAGATTTTCTATTTAGAGGATATTGAACGTTTAAAAAATAAAAATGAGGTTAAAGGCCTTAGCACGAAAGAAGTAGCTGAAATTCTTAATGTAGCACCATCTACTATCTTTACATACATCAAATCTGGAAAATTACCCGCAACAATGGTAGAAAAACGAGGAAAACAAGTATATATTATCGATGAGGAAGAGCTAGAGATTTTTATGCTTGATTATGAAAAAACTAAAACGAAAGAGCGAAAAACATTTATTACTAAGATTCAAGATGAAGATATATATTTATATCAATTATTAAAACATCTACACACTGGAAAAACCGCTAGGGTAATAGAGATTAATGGAGGAGACGGCAAGATTCTTACAGAGGACGAAGAAATTTTCCCTCTATCCACTTATAAGGAACATGATTACTCCTTTGAACCTTTCAATAAAAAAGCGGTAATTACTAAACGAGGGTATTTATCTTTTTCATTTAAAAAACCTCAATTATTTAATTCCATTACTTATAATTTAATAAACTTATTTTATAAGGAGCTAGGTGTCACAAATATGCGATTGAGTATTTCATCAGATACTATTAGATTAGAAATTAAGCCTTTCGTATTACAAGTAGATCCATTGCAGTTTCAAGAGGAGATTAAGTACTTACATTCTCATATGAAATCTGGCACGATCCTTCCACATGTAGAAGGTATTTACTTTAAAAGTAATGTAGAGCCATTAACTTTTCATGTAGATCATCAATTCAAGCAAAAAGTAGTTCAGATGGCAGCCGGTGCTGGTATGGGGCAGGAAGAATTCTTATTGCAAGCTGTAAAATCTTATATAACAAATTTAGAAGAAGCGTAGAAATTAAACCTTTCTACGCTTCTTAAATTATTCAATTTAATCATTCTATTCTGTGGGAGCGTCACGACCCGCGACATTCTTGTTTCCTCATTTTGGTTCTTATTATCCAAATTACCCACATATTTTTATTCCCAATGGGTGCACCTGTCTTCTTTTGTTCGTACACCTTTTCTGCCCATTGGTATCTGTTCTTCTATAATTTTATTAATTATCCTTCATTTCAGCTCCATTTCGGCATGGGTCTGTTATACAATAAACATATACTTGAAAGGCAATGGAGTAACTGTTTATGTATGTCAAACAATTAAGATAGCTTCCTTTCATCTCTTGCTCGAAACCAATTCATCTTCACCTACTCAATTCGCGTTCCTTTTGGAAGGAGTCTTCTTGGCTAAAATGACAAAAAAGTTGAGGATTCCCCCAACTTTTTTATACATTTATTGTCTTATTAATCCTGTAGATGTAACCTGATATGTTCTTTTCTTTCCTATATATTCCTGTTTTCCATTCTCAAGGTTAGTTAAAGTCGCTCTTGTTTTTTCCTTAGCTTCATCCCCTTCTATATGAGTAAATTCTATATAATCTCCCACTTTTATAGGTACTGTTTGGGTTTCAGCATTTTGTTGTCTATTTCCCATTATTTCTTTATTGTACATAACGCTACCAGACGAGTTCTGGACTTTAATACTTGCATATGTACTATTGAAATAAGAATGCGGTACGCCAGCTTCTAATTTGATTTTCAGCTCTTCTGCTGTTTGATTATAATCTACTTTTGCAATTTCTCGATCACTATATCCTTTTAATGACCATGCAAATTGTTTTCCATCTAGAATTGTTGTCTCTGGCATTTTTTCTACTTTCTTTAAGCCCTCTTTTGTAACCTGGTATCTTGCTGTCTTTCCAATAGTTTCATTTTTATTATTTTCAAGATTCATTAATGTTGCGCGTGTTTTTTCCTTTACAGCGTCTCCTTCTATATGAGTTAATTCAATGTAATCTCCCACTTTTACGGGTACTGTTTGGGTTTCAGCATTTTGTTGTCTATTTCCTATGATTTCCTTATTGTACATAACGCTACCAGACGAGTTCTGGACTTTAATACTTGCATATGTGCTATTGAAGTAAGAATGCGGTACACCAGCTTCTAATTTGATTTTCAGCTCTTCTGCCGCTTTATTATAATCCATCTTTGCAATTTCTCGATCACTATATCCTTTTAGGGACCATGTAAATTGATTTCCGTCTAAAATTGTTGCTTCTGGCATTTTTTCTACTTTCTTCAAGCCTTCTTGTGTGACTTCATACATTGCTTTTTTTCCAAAGCTTTCTTGTTTACTGTTGTCTAAATTTGTGAAATTCGCTCTATGTACACCTTCAAGATGTGTTAATTCAATATAATCTCCTACTTTGACTGGAACTTTTTGCGATTCAGCATTTTGTTGTTTGTTTCCATAAAAGTCATTATTATATACTACCTTTCCTGATGCATTTTGTACTTTAATACTCGCATACGTTTCATTAAAATAATGATGCGGTACGCCTGCTTTTAAGTCAATTTGCATTTCTTCTGTCGACTTATTGAAATTGATTTTTGCAAACTCAAAATCACTAATTCCTTTTAGGGACCATGCAAATCGATTCCCTACTAAAATATCAGAATTTCCATTTGTAATTCCTACTTTTTTCTCTACAGTTCGATCAAATATATCTGTTAATGTAATTTTAGCAAAAGCTGTTTGAGGCAATTGCATAGTTTGACTTACCTCAGTTTGGTAGGACTTAATATTATCAATTACTTTTAAAGGTTGTCCCATTAACTTTTCATTGTCATAGATTTCAATTTTCCCTTTAAACTGTGGAGTACTTTGTTCTTTCAATTTCCATGAAACATTTAATTTTCCAGCTTCAAAGCGAGTATTTTGGATATCAAAATCTAAATTTCCCATTTCTGGTTGACTAGGCTGATTTATATTAAAAGTTTTTCCAGTACCAATAGTTGATTGAGTATTTCCTCCTGCCCTAACCCATAGATATTCTGAAGTTGCTCCTCCATCGTATTGATAGGACGTATCATGTTGCCCAGAGATACGCTGATTATTCCAAGAATTCCATTGTTTATCTGAAACTTTTCTGCTGTATCCATTTTTAAGACGTGCTTCTCTTACATCTTGTCCATTACCAGCCCAGTCCTCTTGAAACATCGATAAACCATAGTTAAATGCAACATTCGCAACTGGATGATCCATAATAGCAACTAACTTCCATTGATTTAATGTATTATCTTTTATCCACTGGCCAAACTTTGTATGGCCATCTTCTTGCCAAGAACGTAGAGTCATTCGATACCATTCACTATCTTTCCAATTATAAGTTGTTTGTACCTTTAGACCTGTTCCTTCTCCACCAAATCTACTGGCTTCTGAAGTCGGCGATAAATATTCAGCTTTTATTGCTTGGTTTGATGCTATTGGATCCCAAAGTGCAAAGTGAAGGGTACGTTTACCGAATTGATCAAAACCACTTTGTTGTTGGAAGCCCGCATAACCACCACCCTCCCCTCCCTGATTCCAGTTATGCACAGCCCAATACGTATAAGGTGCTGTTTGGACTGGTGACCAGTCTATGCTAATAATATCTGAAGCAGCAGTATTTTGTGGTGTTACATAAACTGATGGGGCATGCGATCGGGTTGCTGCCTCTGTACTAGAAATTGGTGCTCCATACATTGACAACATGGTACAAGCCGTTGAAACCATAACAATTCTTTTTATTTTTCCCCTTGTTTTTACTTTAAACATAACTTCCTATCTCCTTTTAAATTATTTTAGTTACATTGAATAATAACCCTATATATCCCTTTAAACAAATTATGTAATAAAGTAACATTAGCTCTAAAATCTAAATATATTTAATGTTTTTTACACTGCTATTATTAATCAAATTATAGTATTTTGTATTAAAATCGTATGATTTAGGACTAAATATAAAGTGAAAATTTTATAAAATTTCATAAATATGTAGTTTTAGATATTTATGATGAAAGACCCACTAAATAACTTAATTGATTTTATAAAAGATTTCTTTTCGTTATTGATTACACTATTAAACCCAGAATTGTTTACTAGAAAAATGTTATGTAAACTTTGGTTTGCCAATTAGACAAAATAGTTTATCAATTCGCTGATATCTTATCATTATTTAGAAAGAGCCTACTTAAAAACGTAGACTCCTTTAGGTATCTAAACATTACATATATAACAAACATAAAAAAATAACATCGCATTCTTCTGTTAGTTTATTTAATATTTAATGACGTAGATAATGTATTCCAAGGTGCATTTGTAGATATATTTTGATATTTAAATTGCCCATTTTGCTGTCCTGAAGCATCCCATTTATATTCCCATCCCTCCACTGTTCTATCCCCATTTATATCAATCATCTTAGAATCTACTTTTTTTAGTTTTTGACCACTCATTTGAGCAATTGGATTTCTACCATATCCCATTTCATTTGTTTGAACTACCCCCACTTTCACTTCGTTTAGAAGTGAGGGATTCCTAAGTAAAGAGTTCTATCGAACTCTAATTGATTAGGCTAACCCCGCAGTCCTTGCGGTTAGAAGCCTTATCGCTTCATTCTTTAGATTGATACTTGCGTTAATATCCCTATCATGGTGTGTACGACAAGAAGGACAGTCCCATTTACGTAGGTTTAGATTTTTAACGTCTTTATTTTGATATCCACAACAAGAACATAATTGGCTGGAAGCAAATGTTTTCGATACGACAATAACTTGTTTGCCATACCAGTTTGCTTTGTATTCTAACATGGATCGAAATTGCGACCAAGATACCTCACTAATTGCTTTTGCTAACTTATGATTCTTTAACATATTCGATACTTGCAAATCCTCTATACCAATAACATCGTGGTTTTTGATGATTTCAGTTGAAATTTTGTCCAAGTAATCTTTTCTAGTATTTGATATGTATTCATGAATTCTAGCTACCTTTACTCGTTGTTTATTCCAGCGAGAGGATCCTTTCATTCTTCTAGAAAGCACACGCTGTGCTTTCGCCAACTTCTCTTCTAATGATCGAAAAAACTTCGGATTTTCATAGTGTGTTCCATCTGACAAAATAGCGAAATCTTTTAGTCCCACATCTATTCCAATGTAAGAACTTGTTTTCGGAAGTTCTTGTACTTCTGTTTCAACTAATAATGACACAAAATATCTACCAGAAGGGTTCCGTCTAACTGTAGCATTTACAATACGCCCCTCTACTTCGCGACTTTTGGCAAATCGAACAAGGCCTAGTTTTGGTAATTTTATTTTGTTCCCTACAACGGCAATGTTTTCATTTGTTTGTTTTGTGGTATAAGATTGTACGTTGTTCTTCTTAGATTTAAAGCGAGGTGCGCTGTTTTGTTTTTTGAAAAAGCGTGTATACGCATCCGCAAGGTTGCGAACAGACGACTGAATCGCAATACTATCCACTTCTTTGAGCCAAACAAACTCTTTCTTCATGGTAGGAAGTTTGGCAGAGCATGTACCATATGTTAAACCTTTCCCAGTTTCTTTGTATGCGTGATCCCATAGGGATAGGAAATGATTGAATACAAAGCGAGAACAACCTATCGTTTTGTTAATTAGAATTGCTTGTGCTTGATTTGGATAGATACGAAACTTATAGGCTTTATTAATTATCATTTGATTCACCTCCATTACGGTATATGACTATTATATACCAAACGTACATTCGATAGATAGTGAAGTAACACTTTCTGTATGTCGAACAATTAAGATGGCTCCTTGCGATCCCTTGTTCAAAGCTAATTCATCTCCCACCTACTCACTTCGCGTTCCTTGAGGAAGGAGTCTTCTTGGCTAAAATGATAAATTCAACCCCGCCTAATTGAGATTCAACTTTTACCACATTTAATGATGTTAATGGTGGTGCAGGTGCTGCGGATACATCAGTCGCTAAGCCAACTGTTGCTCCCACTACTAATGATGAAACTCCTAAAATCATTCTTTTTAGCATATACTCATCCCTTTATATTTAATACAAATTGATTCTATCATACTAAATTCATACCTTCCCTTCTCTATGAAAGAGTTAACAAACAGTACCTATTTACATATGAAATTGTGCATATTCATTGCACTTTTACTATTTACACTTACTACTAATCCTACTACAGCATAATTGCTTCTCTATTTTGATTGACCTAATACATTTTTCCTTATTTCAAGCTGTTTTTTGTAAGAGCTAATAAATGGTGTGTAGTTCGGTGTTTTAACAAATAAAGAATAGAGGTGCAAATCCAACTCTATTTAATTCGGCTTTTCCTCTAGCATTATAAATAAGATCCACCACTTGCATCGATTAACTCACCAGTTATCCAACGACTGTCTGATGAAGAAAGAAAACCTACAATATCAGCTATATCATTAGGTTCTCCCCACCTATTAAATGTCGATAAACCTGCGGCATATTTTTGTCCATCTCTATTCCCCAATGTCTCAGCGTTCATTTCTGTATTAATTATACCCGGGAGAATTGCATTTACTGTAATACCACGGGCACCAAGTTGTTGTGCTAAAGTATGAGTGAGTGTATTAATTGCCCCCTTAGATATACTGTAGGCAAAAACACTTGGGGAGGCTACCCGTGTGACAAAAGACGAAATATTGATAATCCGGCCTCCATCTTTTAAACGTGGTAAAGCCTTTTGAATAATGAAAAATGGAGCTTTCACATTAATATTCATAACCTCATCAAAAGACTCCTCTGTAGATTCCTCTAACGTTAAAATCTGCCCAATTCCAGCGTTATTTACAAGGATATCAAATGTAGTATCGCCTATATATTTTTGAAGAGATTGATCCATCATTGAATACAAATTATTAATACCGTTAAAAGTACTTAAGTCTGCACTAATCGCAAATGCGGAACCTCCATCTTGTTTAATTTTATCCACTACACTTTCTGCTTCTTCTTTTCTTTTACTATAGTGAACAACGACTAACGCACCAGCCTGTGCCAAATTTAAGGCAATGCTTCGGCCTATTCCTCTACTAGCCCCTGTTACTAATGCAATTTTCCCCTTTAATTTATTCATCTCATCATCCCCTTGCTTAAAATTCTACTTAGTTATATCACAAGATACCCTTTGAAATGTTGCTCTCTCATTTGGTTTTCTTAAAGAACCTAGATAGTATTGCTACTAATTTTATTTAATACTAAAAACATCTAATTTTCTTTTGATGATATAGTGCCCCATGTCCGTTAAGCTGGGAAAGTGAATACCAAAAACTAAGAAAATTATAAGGTTAAGATTGTAGTACCTGAAAAATGTTTAGTTTCTAAACCCTTGTTAAGTAGCTACGATGAGCAATTATACTAAACTAATAATGAAAAAAGGATCTGATATGAATATCAGACCCTTTTTTGCTATGTATAATTATTTCACAGATTCTTTTAATTCTTTTCTAGCTTTAAATGTCGGTGCTTTAGAAGCGATAATTTTAAATTATTATATACAGTTTCAACGAATTTCATGTTGAACTTATTATATTTCAAGAAGTCCTTTACTTTTAGAATCGACAATTCTTCAATACCCTTAGACTTTCCCTACGCCCCCTGTAGGGATTTTTTCAATAAACTAACATACTTCTTGTACGCTTTCTGAACCCTATCTCTACTATTTTGTAGCCATTTCAATGTTAAAATATTCCAAAGTAATTCTCATTAAACGGCAATTATAAATGTAGGGTTCTACTTATATTTGTGACTTATATAAATAATATGATTTATCAACTTATCTATATCTTGACTTAAACTTAGCACCTGCTGATGTCTAAATCCATATTTATCTACAAGTTTAATTAATTCTACTTTCTTGTCTTCAATTAGTTTTTGTAAGTTTCTCATCTCCATATCTATTAGAACTCCTTTTTTACGATTTAGCAGGTGAACTACCCGCCACTTAACGCCCTAACGGACTGTTTGAAGTGGGGGCTTCTCGGTTAGTCGTTACTTTTGGTAGCTAACGAATTCGTCCTAAGACAGCCGAGCTAACTCCCTTGTTCCAAGGGTTATTTTAT
>NZ_JBQXON010000024.1:0-44613 GCF_052646455.1 Bacillus cereus group sp. Bce041 | reverse complement strand
CTTCAAGTGAACTTCCACAAACTGATGAAAATAAAAAACAATTATTTATGATTTCAGCATCAAAAGTAGCCAAACAAAATTTGATTCCTTTCTTTGAGAAGTGGGGATTACATCCAAATAACGATACTATTCAAAAAGTAGCTGCATTAGGATATCCAATTTTAACAGCAGAGATTTGGAAGGGTACGGATTCTAATCCAATAAAACCAGATATACCGAACTCTTCTAGTATTTTAGAAGGAAAGCAGTTTGCATGGTCACTGAAAGGGATTGGAGATTTTGAATTTGCTAAAGTAAATTTAAATAAATCAACAGAAGAAATGCAAATTGATTTAAAAGCAGGTGTACCACACAACTACTTTGATAGTACATATGCAAGTATTAAAGTACAAAATGCATCAGGGAAAGTAGTATACAATAAAGAGATTTATGGAAACAAACAACAAAATGCTGAATCGCAAAAAGTTTCAGTCAAAGTAGGAGATTATATTGAGTTAACACATCAAGAAGGTGTGCATAGAGCTACTCTCACAAATGTAGATAATAGTAAACAAGAGAGCTTTGGAAAAAAAGCCATATACGAAGTTACAAAAGAAGGTCTGAAGAAAGTAGAAAAAATGCCAGAAGCAACAATTCTAGATGGAAATCAATTTGCTTGGTCGCTAAAAGGAATCTGTGATTTCGAGTTTGCTAAAATCAATTTCAATAAGTCGACAGAAGAAATGCAAGTGGACTTAAAAGCAGGCGTACCGCATAACTACTTTGATAGTACATATGCAAGTATTAAAGTACAAAATGCATCAGGGAAAGTAGTATACAATAAAGAGATTTATGGAAACAAACAACAAAATGCTGAATTACAAAAAGTTTCAGTCAAACTAGGAGATTATATCGAGTTAACACATCAAGAAGGTGTGCATAGAGCTACTCTCACAAATGTAGATAATAGTAAACAAGAGAGTTTTGGAAAAAAAGCCATGTACGAAGTTACAAAAGAAGGCCTAAAGAAAGTAGAGAAAATGCCAGAAACAACAGTTTTAGATGTAAATTAATTTGCCTGGTCTTTAAAGGGATATAATGATCGAGAAATCGCAAAAGTAGAGTATAACAAAGCAACAGAAAAAATACAGATTAAATTAGAAGCGGGTATACCCCATTCCTATTTTACTAGTACGTATGCAAGCATTAAAGTCCAGAACTCATCGGGCAATATTTTGTACAATAAAGAAATTGTAGGAAATAGACAACAAGCTGTTGAAGGCCAAACCGTTCCCGTCAAAGTAGGAGATTATATTGAGTTTACTCATATAGAGGGAGAAGCACAAAAGGAAAAGACACGCGCTACACTTACTAATCTTGATAATAGTAAACAGGAATATATAGGGAAGAAAAGAATATATCAGGTTACCTCTATGGGATTATTAATAAAGTCATAGAGGTAACCTTAAAACTTAAATTGTAAATTTATATATTATATTAAAATCTTAACTATTATATGCATTAAACAATGCTCAAGAGAAAATAGATTGGCGGGTAAAGTATGAACATATTCAAAGGGTTTCTAATTGCTTCAATTGCAATGACAACATTCTTAGGAACAGATCAAATACTACCAGATGATAGTATTCATAATAAAGTTTATGCGGAGTCCTATAATGCTACAAACAAAGAAACTGATTCTAATAAAAGAGATTCACAGGAGGGACAATTAATTGTAAAGTTTAAAAATGAAATGGACTTACCTTATGAAGATGGCATTGAGAAACGAATAAAAAATGGTAATTATGATAATAATTTAAAGAAGTTATTTTCCGAAAATACGGAACTTACTTTGAATCGCCTGTTTTCATCTGTAAATCCGATAGAGATTGAAAAGTTATCATTACATTCTAAATCATTTGCTAATCAATCAGCTGAAAATTTATTAAATTATTATATTGTACAAGCTCCTAATAATATAGAAATAGAATTATTGCTGAAAAAATTTGAAACATCACCTCTTGTAGAGGAGGCCTATATACAAGAAAAACAAATCTTAACACCCCCTGAAGTACAATTACCAGGTTTATCTGTTAATCCATACGATGATCCTAGATTTAAAAATCAAGGATATCTTGAAGCGGCACCAAAGGGAATTAATGCCTCGCATGCTTGGAGCATTAAAGGTGGTGACGGGAAAGGTACAACTTTTGTGGATATGGAATATGGGTGGTTATTGAACCATGAGGATTTAGTCAATCAAAATATAAAGCTTATGTCTGGACAAAATATAAGTCAGCATAGAGCTCACGGTACTTCTGTATTAGGAATTGTTTCATCCGAAGATAATCAAATTGGAAATATTGGAATTGCACCAAAAGCAAATGTAAAAGTGATATCCCAAATTAGGGATAATGGAATTTATAATACAGCGGATGCTATTTTAAGTGCTGTACATAATTTACAAGCGGGAGATATTCTTTTATTAGAGGCACAAGCTTCGTATGATGGGTATGGGGATAAATATTTACCTGTAGAAGTACATCCAGATATTTTTGATGCAATTCGTGTTGGTGCAGATAAAGGGATTATTATTATAGAAGCTGGCGCAAATGGTTCAAACGACTTAGATAATTTTAAAGATCGTAATGGAAAAAAGATCTTAAATCGAAATAGTCCAGACTTCAAGGATTCAGGTGCTATTATGGTTGGGGCGGGATCATCAACTGTTCCACATAAACGTTTATGGTTTTCAAATTATGGAAGTCGATTAGATGTATATGGATGGGGAGAAAATGTTGATACAACATCAGCAAATCCAAGTCAAAATACTACAAATTTATATACATCAACATTTAGTGGAACATCAAGTGCTTCACCAATTATTGCTGGAGCAGCAACTTCGATTCAAGGTATTGCTAAAGAACATCGAGGTTCTCCTTATACACCAGCCGAATTAAGAAATATCCTAAGTAATCCAAATACAGGAACAAAATCTCAAGATCCGTGGAATGATAGAATAGGTGTTTTACCTGATCTAAAATCTATATTAGATAACTTAGGCTTTAATTCAGATATACCGAGCTCTTCTAGTATTTTAGAAGGAAAGCAGTTTGCATGGTCGCTGAAAGGGATTGGAGATTTTGAATTTGCAAAAGTAAATTTAAATAAATCAACAGAAGAAATGCAAATTGATTTAAAAGCAGGTGTACCACATAACTACTTTGATAGTACATATGCAAGTATTAGAGTGCAAAACACATCAGGTAAAGTGGTCTATAACAAAGAGATTTATGGAAACAAACAACAAAATGCTGAATCGCAAAAAGTTTCGGTTAAGGTAGGAGACTATATAGAGTTAACACATCTAGAAGGTGTGCATAGAGCTACTCTCACAAATGTAGATAATAGTAAACAAGAGAGCTTTGGAAAAAAAGCCATATACGAAGTTACAAAAGAAGGCCTGAAGAAAGTAGAAAAAATGCCAGAAGCAACAATTCTAGATGGAAATCAATTTGCTTGGTCGCTAAAAGGAATCAGTGATTTTGAGTTTGCTAAAATCAATTTCAATAAGCCGACAGAAGAAATGCAAGTTGATTTAAAATCAGGCATACCACATCATTATTTTAATGAAACATATGCGAGTATTAAAGTACAAAATGCATCAGGGAAAGTAGTATACAATAAGGATATTTACGGAAACAAACAACAAAATGCTGAATCGCAAAAAGTTTCAGTCAAAGTAGGAGATTATATCGAGTTAACACATCAAGAAGGTGTGCATAGAGCTACTCTCACAAATGTAGATAATAGTAAACAAGAGAGTTTTGGAAAAAAAGCCATGTACGAAGTTACAAAAGAAGGCCTGAAGAAAGTAGAGAAAATGCCAGAAACAACAGTTTTAGATGGAAATCAATTTGCGTGGTCTTTAAAAGGATATAATGATCGAGAAATCGCAAAAGTAGAGTATAACAAAGCAACAGAAAAAATGCAGATTAAATTAGAAGCGGGTATACCCCATTCCTATTTTACTAGTACGTATGCAAGCATTAAAGTTCAAAACTCATCGGGCAATATTTTGTATAATAAAGAAATTGTAGGAAATAGACAACAAGCTGCTGAAAACCAAACCGTTCCCGTCAAAGTAGGAGATTATATTGAGTTTACTCATATAGAGGGAGAAGCACAAAAGGAAAAGACACGTGCCACACTTACAAATCTTGAGAATAGTAAACAGGAATTTGTGGGTAAGAAAAAAACATATCAAGTTACTCCTACGGGATTATTAATAAAATAGATTAAAAGGATGTCTAAAAAAATAGAATTTTTTTGGACATCTTTTTTATTATTAAAAAAGCATTAATTATTGATAGTGATGTATGATGAATTCTATAGGCCCATTAAATATTATATATATCTATACATAATCAAAAAATTAAGTTATAACTAATGTTCCAAGGATCGACACATCTATTTTTGTTTAATCATGTTATACTTTTCACAAGTGAAACGCTACAATATCAAATCCTAGTTTTATGACATCCTTCTGTTGCCACAGTCTATAAAAGGTCAATTCCATTGGGGTTGACTTTTTATAGTTGTAGCAGAAAGCTATAAACGTCCATATTTTTTTATAGGATAAATGTTGTAATTTCACGTACCGTACTTATGAATATATAAATAATTACAACAAACATTAGTCTATATGTAGCTTTTATGGTATATAACTTTTAAATAGATAATATTTGATATTCTCGTGATATTTTAAATTATGGTTAAAAGAAAAGACAGTAAAAGTAGTTTGTTAATACATAAAGTTATTGGTAATATTTAGTGGTTAATCGAAGTGTTGTTAAAAGCATGAATAGAATTAATACACCAAAATTGAAGAACTAAGGCACATCATTGTGAAGATGTTCACAATGATGTGCCTTAGTTCTTCAAAATTATTTCAAAAGGAGGTTATAGGTAATGAAAAGAATTATAACACTGAGCACTTGTAAACTGCAAGATACTATAAAACATGGTGGATGTGGTGCATGTCAGACATCTTGTCAGTCCGCTTGTAAAACCTCATGTGGAGTTGCAAATCAAAAGTGTGAAAATACAATAAATAGATAGGAAACAAGTAGTATTGTACGCAGTTATATTTTATTGGGCGGCAATCTTTATGAAAAAGGAGTTTGATTATCCAGTATGATTCATCAATATAAATTAAATGGATACAATATCGTATTAGATACTTATAGCGGGTCGGTACATGTTGTTGACGATCTTGCTTATGAAATAATTATGCTATATGAGAATACTCCTATGGAAGAAATCCTGTCAACGATACAAGAAAAGTATAAATATGATTTCCACGTTTCCGAGAAGGAAATTCGAGAAACAATTGCGGATATTGAAGAACTAAAAAGAGATGGGAAGCTTTTTACCGATGATGATTATAAGGATCTTTCAATTGATTTGATAAATCGTCCCACTTATGTGAAGGCTCTTTGCCTTAATGTCGCGCATACATGTAATCTGTCGTGTGAATACTGCTTTGCTAGCCAAGGAAAATACAATGGAAATAGGGCCATCATGAGTTATGAAGTTGGAAAAAGAGCCATCGATTTTCTATTAGAAAACTCAGGTAATCATCGAAATCTCGATGTTGATTTTTTTGGTGGGGAGCCACTCATGGCGTGGAAGACTGTCAAACAGATTGTCGTCTATGCAAGAAATAAAGAAAAAGAGTACAAAAAAACTTTTCGTTTTACCTTTACTACAAATGGTATGCTGCTTAATGATGAAATTACTGACTTCTTGAATCAGGAAATGCACAATGTTGTATTAAGCCTTGATGGAAGAAAAAAAGTTCATGATTATCTACGTAAAACTGTCAATGGGAAGGGTAGCTACAATTATATCGTTCCAAAGTTTCAGGAATTTGTTGAAAAGCGTGGAGATAAAGAATACTATGTACGTGGAACCTATACTCATAATAATGTCGATTTTACCAATGATATTTATCACATCGCTGATCTAGGTTTTAATAAGATCTCAATGGAACCAGTTATCTGTAATCCACGAGAACCATACGCGCTCGGTGAAGAAAATCTTTTGGAAATTTACAATCAATATGAAATTCTCTCGAAGGAAATGCTAAACCGTGAGGAAAAAGGCAACGGTTTTACTTTCTATCATTACATGCTTGACCTTTCAGAAGGCCCATGTGTTCAAAAGAGAATTTCTGGTTGCGGTTCTGGAACTGAATACCTTGCTATTACCCCATGGGGGGAGATATTTCCTTGTCATCAGTTTGTTGGGGAAGAAGAATATAGTATGGGGAATATCTGGGATGGCATTACAAAAACAGAGATACAGTCTCAATTTAAGGAGAATAATTGCTATTCAAAACCGGAATGTCAGGAATGTTGGGCACAGCTTTACTGTAGCGGCGGTTGCCCAGCTAATACAATACATGCAACGGGTTCCCTTAAGGGAACACATGAGTTCAGCTGTAAAATCTTCCGCAAGAGGATAGAATGTTCTATGATGGTTAAAGTAGCTCAATCCATTAGAGCTATGAAGAAGGAAGAACAAGCCATAGTTCAGTAAATACAAAAGTGCACAAGCGTTGTTATAGCATAAATTTATAAAGATAGTTACAAACAAAAATTATTTAGTCCAATTTAGAATAAACGAGTTTAAAAGAAGATAGCCATTTGTAATGGCTATCTTCTTTTGTAAAAAATATATAATTTATTCAATTACTTTTTCGATAACAGGCATAACAGCGATTGGTGGAATAGAGTGAGTCCATCCTACGGAAAATATATTTAGTTTTTCACCTACGCTATAGTTATCTTTGCTAGTAATAGGAACACGTAAAATTTTATTCTGAGAAGCTAATTCCCACCAATTATTTTGATAAGAAAGTGCCTCCTCTTTTGTAGTAGTGTCAGCTACAACCAAATAATTATCATCTGCTGAAATAACATATCCAGTGAAAGGTATCTGTATTCTTACTTGTTCTTCCTTAATAGGAGTAGGATTACTTATAGAATCTGCTGAAGTAGGAGTTAATCCGAAAGCTAATCCACATCCTAGCGTCAGAGTGGTAACCACTGTTACTAATTTTTGTTTTTTTGAAAACATAATATAAATCCCCCTTATATTTTATCCGTACACCATCACCTTTCTATTTTTTATATAGAAAGCCTTTTTATATCCCTAAATTTAACAATTATGTCACAGATAATCCATTATTTTTTTAAATGGGTATTATTTAAAGATAACATATGTTATAATTCACCAAATTAAATATTAATTGTACCTGTATCTTCTAGTGAACATATATTTTTGAAAAAAATGATAGCGTTATCTTTTGTAAATGTTCTTATTTGCATGATTACCTAATTTTTATGTACAATAAAGAAAAGAGAGTTTCTTAGACAGGAAGAGGAAGTCATGACCAAGTCATTAGTAAATTTACGAATTGATTTTGCTTTTAAGCAATTATTTGGAACAAGTGGTAGTGAGGATATTCTTATCACATTTTTAAATGCCATGCTAAAGAATTCATTAGAATCACCTATTATGTCACTACAATTAGAGGATCCACATTTACATCGAGAACACGAGGATGATAAATTATCAATTTTAGATGTCTCAGCCACGTTAGACACAGGTACTAAAGTAAACGTAGAAATTCAGCTGAATAATAATCACGACATGATTAAACGAAGTTTATATTACTGGGGTAAATTATATACTTCACAGTTACAAAAAGGGATGCCGTACAGCTCTCTTAGTAAAACAATTACTATTAATTTGTTAAACTTCGTACTTTTTCCCGAATATGAGGAATTTCATACTACGGGAAAGCTATGGAATGTACAACAGCAAAAGCAGTTTAGTGATGATATAGAAATTCATGTTATAGAGCTTCCTAAACTAATGGAACAATGGCGGGAAGAGAAAGTTAATCCGTGGGAAGATTCATTTGTTCGTTGGCTGTTATTACTTCCGGCAAATGAAGATGAACACTTAACTCAAACATTGGAGGACATTGCGATGAATCAAGATCCGATTTTACAAAAAGCAATGAATAAGTGGGAGCGAATGAGTCAAGATTCGACATTCCGACAAGCCTATGAAGCGAGGGAAAAAACCCTAATGGATGAAGCTGCAAAGTTTGCTCACGCAGAGGAGCAAGGAATCAAAAAAGGTATTGAAAAGGGTATTGAAGAAGGCAAAAAAGCCGAACGTATACAATTGGTATGTGGTATGTATAAAAACGGAATGTCTGTAGAGGATATTGCGAAATTTACGAAGTTACCTATAGAAGAAATAAGAGAAATTATCCAATTATAAATTCAAAAGAACACCTACAGCATTTGTAGGTGTTCTTTTTTATGACCAATAATGTCTGGAGTATAATTATTAGTTGATGTATCGTCAGGAAAATAAGAATTTACAACATTAAATATTTTTTAAAGAACTTACATGGATTCTACCTTAAATACATGCTCTATATTCCATCATAATATTATTAATAATTGTTTGGACAGGCAAAATCTCTTTGACTTCATTTACTCGTGCACCTGCGAAAACAAGACCATTTTCACAATCACCATCCATAGAGGTTATCAAAGAATCTAGCGTGCAGAAACGATAAGAACAGTTTTTTAAGCAATTTATACACTTTTTTATTTTTATCTTTTTATTATTATCAGCTATTAATTTAGTAAAGTTATTTTTAACCGCACGACCTTGGAGTCCGACAGTTGTTTTGACTAATATAGTATCTTCTAATCGAGCACTTATATATTTTTCCTTAAAGGATAGTGGTGCGTCACACTCATTACTTGCAACGAATTTTGTACCCATTTGCACACCAGATGCACCCATTTTTAAGGCATGCGCAATATCTTTTCCAGTCATAATTCCTCCAGCAGCAATTACGGGGATTTTGACTGCTGCGACTACTTCCGGTAATATATCGAATAAAGGTCGATCGGTACCCAGATGTCCTCCTGCTTCATGACCCTCTACTACAACAGCGGCCGCACCCAAGCGTTCAGATAATCTAGCGATTTTGGCTGAGGATACTATTGAAATAACTGGTATGTCGGCATTTTTTCCCCAAGTATACATATCTCGTGAAATGCCAGCACCAGATATGATGAAATCAACTTTTTCCTCAATAGCTGCTTTCATTTTTTCAGCAAAATCATTCATTGCAAAAAGGACATTTACTCCAATATAACCAGTATTCCGGATCTTTTCTTTCGCCTTCCTAATATGCATTCTCATTTCATCTATGGAAATACCAGTTCCTGATATAATCCCAATTCCTCCAGCATTTGCAACTGCAGATGCAAGTTTACTTAATGAAATGCCTACGCCCATTCCTCCCTGCATAATTGGGACCTTTGGCATCATATGACCGATTTTTAATTGTGGAAAGTTCAAGTAAATACCCCATTTCATTAATGTTATTAGAGTAGATCTGTTAAACCCTCTCAGTTTAACACAGTGCTTGGAACAAACACTAGTAAATTAATACCTACTACTAGTAGTTTGTAATGTTTTTTGCTGATTTTCACAAAATGTTCGAATAGTGCGCTATAAACTTTAGAATAATATCAAATGTATATTTAGGCTTCTGGATAAAAAAACAATGAAATTTACATTTTCTAATAAAAAGTGTCTTTAAAGAATTGATTTGTCAAAAATGAAGTGGGATGTAATCATTAATTATTTTGAGTGGGGATATGAACAGAGCTAAATAGAAATTTATATCCTTTTTAATAAAAGGAATTTTTGTATTATAAGTGTTAAATAATCATTAGTTATAAAGAGAAAAATCTATATTTTTAGTAATCTACACAATTGGATTAGAGACAATTAGATGTGCAGTCCATTTTAGAGGTATTAAATATCAATATTCCAAAAATCTTGATAATCAATATGCTTATCAAATTTTTTTAGTATTCTAATGATTTTAGTTGCAGATGTTAAAGTGGGAATACGATCCTTTTTATTTGCTAAATCACTTATCAGAGATTTACTTAATCCAGTTCTTTGTACAAGCCATTGTTGTTTGATTCCTCTGTGATCTAAATACTCCCCAAATGGAGTTCTTTTTTTTCCTAGACCAAACATAAAGAATCCCTCCTAATTAAAAATAGCGTATAAATAGCTTGTACAAAATTCCATAAATTTAAACTTTTGTCCATAAATATGGAATTATAATTTAGAACAAAGCATAGAATAATATAAATAAAATGAAAAAATATGGAATAATTTTGAGGAATCTAGCATTCATAGTAATAGCTACAAGTTGCTGATACACTATCCTAATGGCAACTTGTTGCAAAGGGTATTACTAAAATAAAAAAATCTGAAACTCCTTACGTCCGAAGGATCTTCAGATTTTTTCTTTTTTAGATTTTTAATTTATAGATACGTATTTTATAGATTATTATGCATAATATGGCGAATGAGTATAATGGATCATCTGCTTATATAGTTTGATTGACCGTGTCACTAAGCATATAAATCTGTTTTAGACATGATGAAAGGAAATACTAACAAAAAATGTGAAATCCGAAATCAGTCATATCTGGTCCAGTATACTCATCACTTTCTACCCAGCTGTTAAGTTATCAGTTTGTAGTGAAAAAAGTACAGTCGGCCAGTTTGTGTAACAAAAAATATTTCTATCCCGTCTACAAATTTAGTTACTTTTTCACTGATATGACTAGGCTTGTAGGACTCATATTATTTTTTAATGTAATTTAAACAACTTTAATATCTCTGTACCCCATATTATGTTTGGGTTGCCATACCCAACATAATATGAAAAATCTCAATCTCATTTTTATAGGATGAAATGAGATTGAGACTCTTTTGTTGTTTATTTGCTGGATAATGGAATGGTAACTAAAAATTCTACGCCTTGTTTGGTATTATTTATAGAATACGTGATAAAAAGGGATTCAAAAATTTGTTTTACAATATATAACCCTAAGCCACTCCCTCCCGTATTTCGATTTCTTGATTTTTCGATTCGATAAAATGGTTTGAAAATATGTTGTATATCTTCTTCTTTTATTTTGACACCTGTATTGATAACTCGCATTTGGATGTTGTTTTGTTTAGAATCCTTTGTTAACTTTATATAGACTTTTTCGTTATACGGTGAATACATAATCGCATTATGAATGATGTTTTTACAAGCTTTTTCTAAAAGAACATAATCCGTATAAACAAAAATGTCAGAATTGACTTCTTTTATTATTTGAATGCCTTTTTGAGAAGCAAAAAATTCGAGGCTTTTTGTGATTACATCTATTGATTTCGAAAGATTTACTTCTTCCACTTGAAGTTTAAAGGTATGTTGTTCTAATTTTGACATGCTTAAAATTTCGCGAACCAGTTGTTCCAGACTTTCAATTATTTGATAATTTTTCTTTAAATACTGGTCACGATTTTGATAAGGGCCGATATTATATATCATCCCTTCTATGTATCCTTTCATAACAGTAAGAGGGGTTTTTAATTCATGTGCTACAATAGCAAAGAATTCCCTTCGCTTTGTTTCTAATTCTCTTTCCTTTTCAATATCACTTTTTAATTGCTGATTCGCTTTTTGTAAATCAAAAATTGCCTGTTGTAAATTTATGGACATATCATTCAAGCTATTGGATAATTCCCCTAATTCATCCATAGAACGAACCTCAATTTTTTCGGAGAAATCCAAGTTTGCCATCTTTTGTGCACCTTTATTAATATAAATAAGTGGTTTAGTAATAAACCTTGAATAGAGATAAGCACTTCCTAAACCAATAACCAGTACAATGATACTAATATAGGGTAGAAAACGTACTAAGACCTGTGAAGCTTCATCGATTGGTTGAAATGTTGCGAACACCACAAGCGTTAAGTTAACATCTTGGAATTGTATTGGCTTGGTAGCCTCATATGAATTACGAGATTGAGCTAAACCCTTTATTGGTACTGTTGTAACAAAACCTTTTGCTGGAGTCCCCCCCCGAACAGTACCCTCTTGAATAGTACTCCTTTGAATAGTACTTTGAAGAAAAGGATAATAAATAAGCCTTCCCTCATTATCTTGAAGATATATCACTGCATTATTTTTTTGTGCGTATTCATCAACAAGTGGTGTTGCATTTTGAAGCGTAAGATCTTTAGATTTATCAATTAATTCTTCGATTCCCGTTTGAAGCTGATCTGTTTTGTATTTCTCATAAAATTTAGGGAGAAAGAAGTATAAAGTTACATAAATTAAGGTTGCAAAGGCTAACAAAATGAGGGATGTAGTCATAAAGAGTTTATAGGTAATTCTCTTCATCTTCATGATTTTTACAATCTTATTCATCGATTTTATAACCAATGCCCTTTACTGTTTTAATATATGGTATATCTAATTTTTTTCGTATGTTTTTCATATGCGTATCAATCATTCGTGTGTCTCCGGCATACTCATATCCCCAAATTTTTTCTACGATAGTTTCTCTTGTGAGTACCTTTTTTTCATTTTGAAGTAGCAGTTGCAAAATTTCAAATTCTTTTGTCGTTAGGGGAACTTCAACTTTATTTACATATACTTTATATGCATCGCCATCGACATGTAGTTCTCTAAATAAAAAATGATTATCCGTACTTTGATTATTACTTCTTCTCAGTACTGCTTCGACGCGTCTTATCAAAACATGAAAAGAAAAGGGTTTCGTAATATAATCATCGATTCCAAGATCAAATCCTTTCATTTGATCTTGTTCTTCTTCTAGCGCAGTTAGCATAATAATTGGTATATTTGATTGACTTCGAATCATTTTGCCAACTTCAAATCCATTCAGGTTTGGCATCATCACATCTAGAAGAATTAAATCGAAGGACTGCTTATTAAATTGTTTCATGCCCTCTAATCCATCTGATGCAACTATAACTTTATACTGTTGTGTCATTAAAAATTGTTTGATTAATTCTTGTATTTCTTGATCATCTTCTACCACCAGAATGTGATAGTTCTTCATAATATCACCTCTTGTAGTCATTATAACCTTCCAAACTGGAGTTGATGTGGAGACGTATTAGAAACACTATAAAAACTTCATAAGAAAACTACATGTATTTCAAATTAGCTCCAGATGCATGAGATAGTTTATATACATAACAAGACAGAGGGAGGTAATTAAGATGTCACTAGAAGCAAACATCATTCTTTCTTTATTAGATGTACAACTGTGGATGGCCCCTCATTCGAATAATAGACGCATAAAAGAGAAAAAACAAAAATTGAAACCAGCACCAGGCTTAAACAAATATACAAGTGTAAATAAAAGAAAGCTATATAAGTCTAGTGAACAAAATAGGGAGGATTAAATTGATTCTCTCTATTTTTGTATTCCATAATTAGGTACTGAAAATCTTTACTATAACTCTAGATTAGCTCCATATAGAATACAGATTAAGTTTGTATGATACATGTACCAAATAGAAAGGAATGATACATGATGTTAACGACTTACACAATCTATCAAATTTTATCCCTTCCTTCTTATTTACACACAAACCTATTACCATCCATTCTCACGAGAATGTTAGAATCTAAGTTTATAACAAAAGAATAAATAGGCTAATGGATGTTTATTGTCCCTTGTTTCCACTTTTTGCAAAACACCTGTATAAACACGTATCCTACTTTGTACATTGAATACTCTATTTGTTGAGAGCCGAATAGGCTCTTTTTTTAGAGACAAGCTTGAAGTGGGTTTGGATATAGTCATACATATATTCATAGGAAATTTCAAATATAATGTTACCCTTACGAAAAAATAGTTGATTTATGTTTAAACCATGCCTAAAGGTAAAATTTTTTTATGAAATGGTGATTCTTAAATATTACATTCATACATCGTATTTTAAATATGAAGATAAAAACATTCAATTATAAATTAAAGGAGAAAGGGATGTTCACAATGGGACACTATGATACAAATCAAACAGAAAGCAATAGGAATAAAGTCTATAAAAAAACAGGGTATTTTTTCACAGGAATAATTGGTGCAGTGATTGGTGCAATTACCATTGGATTGACTACTCCTTATATAAATGAAATCAAAGGAAGTGCAGGTCAATCTCCTAAGCATAACGAAGTAAATCAGGCTACGCCGATCTCTTACAAACCAGAAGATGTGAGCAATCCTCAAAATATGATTGAATCTGCAAAAGAAGTTGTCGTAGGTGTCATTAACTATAAAAAAAATGCAGATTCATTTAATACGCAAGATCAATCAGAAGAAGCTGGTTCGGGATCAGGGGTTATATATAAAAAAAACGGCAATAAAGCTTTCATTGTTACAAATAATCATGTGATAGACGGTGCGAATAAAGTAGAAGTGAAATTGAATAATGGTAAAAAGGTTCCCGCTAAAGTAGTAGGGACAGATCCATTATTAGATTTAGCGGTATTAGAAATTGACGGAGCAGATGTAAAAAGAGTCGCAACACTTGGAGACTCAGAAAAAATTCGTACAGGGGAAACGGTAATAGCCATTGGGAATCCATTGGGGCTAGAAGGTAGTGTAACAAAGGGGATTATTAGTAGCAAGGAACGAGAAATACCTGTTAGTACACTTGGAAATCAACAAGTGGATTGGCAAGCACAGGTCATTCAAACTGATGCAGCTATTAATCCTGGTAATAGTGGAGGAGCTTTGTTTAATGAACAGGGTGAAGTCATTGGAATTAATTCGAGTAAAATTGCACAACAAGCTGTTGAAGGAATTGGATTTGCAATTCCGATTCATATAGCCAAAACGATCCTAGAGTCTCTTGAGAAAGATGGAACAGTTAAACGTCCGATGATGGGTGTACAGTTATTAGATGTGGAGAAAATGACAGATTCTGCACGCAATCAGTTAAAATTACCAAAAGAGATATCAAATGGTGCAGTATTGAGGAATATCTCAAACCAATCACCAGCAGAAAAAGGTGGATTACAACAGTATGATGTTGTGATTGCATTGGATGAACAAAAAATAGAAAATGTCGTTCAATTCCGAAAATATTTATATAAAAAGAAAAAATTGGGGGATACAATTAAAGTAACAGTTTATCGAAATGGTGAAAAACTAATAAAAAACGTGAAATTAGCGGATTAAACAAGTGCCGCTTAAAAATATAGCCACCTTTCGGTGGTTTTTTTATATGTGCTTTTTGTGTGGGTACTAGATATATCAGAGGTGGTAAAGGTCATGAAGCAAAAAGAATGCCCACATTATTATTCCATTTGTCCTCATTCTACATTAAATGGACTGACTCTTTACCAATGTTCAAAATCGATTACATATTTTAATTCGTGTTCCAGCCTTTCTTGACTATATTAACGAATCACTACATATGTACTCCAGATAAGCCCTAATGTCTTTAGATAATCTACTGAATATCTTCATATAAACTCCAGATAGCGTATTTAGAATAACAACTATCAAGGAGGTTAGGAAAAATGAATTTTATAAAACGCGCAATTCTCAGTATGAAAAAAAGGATAGGAACATCATTAATTTTGATGGCGGTCTTTCTGATTGTTACAAACTTAGTGCTGGCAGGATTTACAATCCAAAATGCATCAAAAAAAGCTGCGGATGCAGCAAGAAAAAAACTGGGTGCTGATGTTACTTTAGGTCTTGATTTTGATAAATTAGGAAAACAAGCAAGGGAAACTGGAGAGATGCCTAAACCACCAAAGCTCAACACAAAAGAAACAGATCAAATAGCGAAGTCCAAGCATGTAAAAGACTATAATTATATAACCCATAATTTCGGAATTGCGGATGGGTTTAAATTAGTAGGAGCTTCAGAAGGAGAAGAAGAAGGAAAAGGAAAAGGTAGCGTTGCAATAGCGGGAGGATCAGGATCAGGTTCAGAAATAGATATGAATTCTTCTCTTATGATAGAAGGAGTTCGCAAGACTTTATTACACGAAAGTTTTAAAAATGGAAAAAGTAAAATCATTGATGGGAAACCAATTACAGAACAGATGCAAGATCAGAATGTAGCTTTAATGGAAAAACGATTAGCGGAACAAAACAATTTGAAAGTAGGAGATAAAGTTAAAATTCAATCAGGGGATAAGAAGGAAACTCTTGAAATTGAAATTATCGGTATTTATGAAACGAATGAACAACCAATGGGTCAAAATGCCCCTCCTATGATGAATCCAGCTAATAAACTATATATGCCTTACTCTACTTTGAAAAAATTAGAAACAGATGAAGGTATGAGTAGTAGTATTCAAGTTGTGTACTTATTGAACGATCCACAATACATTGATGCATTTAAAAAAGAAGCAAAAAAATCTGATATTGATTTTAATTATTTTAAGTTAGATGCACATGATTCATTGTACAAACAAATGATTGGTCCTATCGAAAATATTGCTTCTACTTCTCAAATGATTATCTATATGGTATCTATTGCAGGTGCAATTATCTTAGGATTAATCATTATGTTATCGATTAAAGCACGTCGTAAGGAAATGGGAATTTTATTGTCCATTGGAGAGAAAAAATGGAAACTGATGGCGCAGTTCGTAGTAGAAGTAGTATGTATTGCTATTTTAGCATTTGGATTATCCATAACAACAGGAGCTAAAGTATCTCAATTCGTAGGGGATAACTTACTTTCGAGTGAAATTGCTACAGCAAGCGAAGAAACAGACACCCCACAAAATGGTACTGTAATGATGTCGGGGCCTGGTGGTACGCTGCAAGACCAAAAAGAAGAGCCAATTGATAAAATTGATGTAAGTGTAACAGGAGAAGATGTAGGGAAAATGGGGGGAATTGGACTAGCTATTGCTATATTAGCAACGCTTCTTCCGGCATTATCTATTCTACGCTTAAATCCAAAACAAATTCTTTTAAAAGATGAATAAGGAGGCTCGATATGGAGACAATTTTACAATTTAAAAACTTAGATTATTATTATGAAAGTAACGGAAAAAAAGTAACGATACTAGATAATGTTAATTTTTCTTTTCAAAAAGGGCATTTCTACACGATTTTAGGGCCATCTGGATCTGGTAAAACTACAACTCTTAGCTTAGGTTGTGGGTTGGATATACCTAAAAATGGTTATGTACTGTATAATGGCAAGGATATTCGAAAAATTGGCTTGGATCGATACCGTAATCAAAATGTATCTGTAATTTTCCAATCTTATAATTTGATTACCTATATGACTGCTCTTCAGAATGTATTAACGGCAATGGAAATTACAGGTGTGAAGGTAAAAAATAAAAAAGCAAGGGCATTAGAATTATTAGAGAAGGTAGGACTCACAGAAGTAGAAGCGAAACGAAATGTCTTGCAACTAAGCGGCGGACAACAACAACGTGTAGCAATTGCTCGAGCACTATCTTGTAATGTTGATTTACTAATTGCGGATGAGCCGACAGGAAACCTTGATGAAGAAACAGCAAATGACATTATTGATTTGTTCCAGGAGCTCGCTCATCAAGAAAATAAATGTGTAATTGTTGTGACACATTCACAAGAAGTTGCAAAAAAATCGGATCGAGCTGTTTATTTAAGTAAGAAAAAATTAGCAGTAAAAGATGCATCTAGCATCTAAAAAACAAATTCTATGATTAGAAGAGTTTGCAGGGTATGGAAATCGTGAAAATGATAAAAAATTAGTTAATTATTTTCCGAAAAAATATATGATTAATCTAAAAAGGAATGGAGATAAAAATCTCCATTCTTTTTTAGATAGATAATTTAATCCTTATTTAACAGCCTCTTTTAAAGCTTTCCCAGCTTTAAATGCAGGTACTTTTCCTCCTGGGATATGCATTTCTTCGCCCGTTTGGGGATTGCGCCCAGTACGTGCAGAACGCTCACGTACTTCAAATGTACCAAATCCAATTAACTGTACGGATTCCTCTTTTTGAAGAGATTGTGTAATTTGATCTAGGATAGCTTGTACAGATGCGGTAGCATCTTTTTTAGTAAGTGATGTTTTCTCGGATACTTGGTTAATTAGTTCTGTTTTATTCATTATGAACCTCCATTAAATAATTTTTGTTAATTTAATTTTATAGTATAGTATGTTTTCAAGAAAGGGTAAATTTTATATAAATATAATATTAAAAGGTTGAAGATACTCTTACAGTTTTGTATAGGGGGATTAGGTATGTTTACTTTTAAATCTATACTATATAAATAGTTAAATAAGGGGAATTGTATTGTAGAGAAGATACAGGCTACCCATTTGCATAATTTTAAACTAGAAATAAAAATTAATTAATTGAAGTAGTATCACTTAACTATAGATTTAAGAGCAAATAGACCCAAACAAAAAAAATCACACCTTTTAATTAAAAGTGTGTGAATTTCTTGTTTTGGGTGCTTAAAATTTTTAAGTCAATGATTAAACGTCGGAAATTAAGTTATATATTAGACTTCTCAGCAATATTAAACATATATGGCGTAAAGATTAAAAAGAAACCCAATATCACCATCAAAGAATTTAATGAAAATAAAGAAGAGTTGTTAATGAAAGATGATCCAAAAATAATTACAAAAGTCATACCAGTTCCACGCAAAATAGATTTAAAAGAAACAGAATTTGTCATCATTTCAAATGATTTCAATTGCAAATTTTGAATTGATTTAGATACTTTAGTTTTCATGTTCAATCCTTCTTTCTAAAAAATAAGGTATATACTATATTCATTGTATTCCTGGGTGTTTTGAAATTCAAATTTTTATGGAATTCAATTTTGTGTAACAAATCAGTAGGTATTAGGAAGCAGGGTGAATTACTTTATATGTAGGAGGGAACCGAAAGATATCTATATCTTCTTTAACGAATTTTCCGAAAGAATTCTCCTTCCTCAAGCGTGTGAAGGGCGTAGCCCAACGGTAGGTGGGAGATGAATTTCGGTTTGGCGTAGCCAAAAGGTTTTCCTTTTTATTTTGCCTCTGGTATAATCAGTCTTATAAATTATAAGGTTTGGTATATAAATGAAATTAGATAGTAATAACCATTCAGTATTCTTGTTATATTATCACCTTGTGTTGGTCGTGAAATACAGAAGAAATGTGTTTGATGATGATATGTCAGACTATGCAAAAGATATGTTTGTTCGACTATCTGAAAACTATAACATCACATTAGTTGAATGGAATCATGATGTAGACCATGTTCATATTTTGTTCAAGGCACACCCTAATACAGAAATGACAAAATTCATCAATGCTTATAAAAGTGCAAGTTCTCGACTTATTAAAAGAGACTTTCCACAAGTGAAAAAGAATCTTTGGAAAGAGATGTTTTGGTCAAGAAGTTTTTGCTTGCTAACTACTGGTGGTTCGCCAATAGACGTAGTAAAAGCATATATTGAAAATCAAAGTGAAAAGTGAGGTGAAATGATATGACAAAGCTGAATAAAGCATATAAATTCCGTTTGTATCCAACAGAAGATCGAGCACATCTTATACGTAAAACCTTCGGTTGTGTACGTTTCGTGTATAACAGAATGTTAGCTGAACGGAAAGAAGCGTATGAAAAACATAAAAATGATAAGGATCAACTAAAGAAACAAAAGCTTCCCACTCCTGCAAAATACAAAGCAGAATTTGAGTGGTTAAAAGAAGTTGATTCATTAGCTTTGGCAAATGCTCAACTAAACTTGCAAACTGCCTATAAAAATTTCTTTCGTGGTCAAAATGACTTCCCAACATTCAAAAGCAAAAAAGACAGAAAGTCTTATACAACGAATGTAGTGAACGGAAATATTATGTTGCTTAACGGTCATATCAAATTGCCAAAGCTGAAAATGGTACGTATCAAACAGCATAGAGAAATACCACAAGACCATATAATCAAGTCATGTACGATTTCTATGACACCTACTGGTAAATACTATGTGTCCATTTTGACTGAATACGAAAAAGAGATCGTACAAAAAGAAGTAGAAACAGTTGTTGGATTAGACTTTGCGATGGATCAATTATACGTCAGTTCTGAGGATGAGAGAGCCAATTATCCTAAGTTCTATCGTGAAATGTTAGACCGATTAGCAAAGGCTCAACGAGTATTATCAAGACGTACAAAAGGTTCAGGGCGTTGGAATAAACAACGTATCCGTGTAGCTAAGCTGCATGAAAAAGTAGTAAACCAACGTAAGAACTTCCTTCATCATAGGTCTAAAGAGTTAGCTACTCATTTTGATGTTGTAGCTATTGAAGATCTTAATATGAAGGGAATATCGCAAGCACTTCATTTTGGAAAAAGCGTCGCTGATAATGCTTGGGGGATGTTCACTTCTTTCTTAGCTTATAAACTAAATGAACAAGGCAAACAGCTTGTGAAAATAGACAAATGGTTTCCTTCGACAAAAACATGTAGCAGTTGTGGAAATGTGAAAAATATGTCATTGTCTGAGCGAGTCTATTCTTGTATATGCGGTGTAAATCTCGATAGAGATTATAACGCAGCTATCAATATCAAAAATGAAGCAATACGCCTATTAGCGTTAGCATAGATAGCAATAAAATAACCCTTGGAACAAGGGAGTTAGCTCGGCTGTCTTAGGACGAATTCGTTAGCTACCAAAAGTAACGACTAACCGAGAAGCCCCTACTTCAAACAGTCCGTTAGGACGTTAAGTGGCGGGTAGTTCACTTTAGTGAAGAAATAGACGTTCTCTTGTATGAAAAGAAGCGAGCTTGATATAATCTATAAAATTAACCGATTGTACTTGTAAATAAAAATAGCATAATAGCAATTGATAAAAACAGGTATATTATATAAATTGTCAGCAATATATATCATCCCTTTCTATTGATATACGTATCATACAAACATAATCTGTAGTATATATGGAGTTTATGGGTAGTTAGTGTAATGATTATTATAATAATTTTTTAGTTGTGAGAAAGAATAGGAGAATCAACTATTACTTATTGATTTTATATCGTTATTTTAAGAAAACAGAATGTGTTTTACTGTTAGTTTTTCTATGCTATAAGTATCATTAAGATACGATAGTTACTGCTCATTGGTCATAAGTAGTTATTTGAAATCAAGAAGGAACGCCTTTACTATAAATAAATTATATATAGAAAGGTGATATGATTATGTATTTATATGAAAGTAACGGGGAACGAAACCAAGAAATGTTATTTTCTATATAATGTGTTTCCGCGAATAAAGTTGAAATAAATCAATTACCAACATGGAATGAAATTGTAGTTATTGTACTTTTACTTTTAGGACGTTCAGCGGTTTGTTAATTTGTATTTTAATTATTTTTATAAAATAAAACATTTTAATCTAAATATGAATTGTTTCCAAAAACAAAAAAGAATCTAGTGGAATTTCTAGATTCTTTTTTATTTTATAATCCTAAAGATATGTCACATGAAATTTTTTTAAGTTCACTGGATTCTTTATTTCCATTAATATAGCATACCTGGAGAGAATGCTCTTTTGATACATAAGGTAATTGAACTTCTTAAGCCGACGGAGGGATAAAGAAATCCTTTAAAGAATTTAATTGGTGATAGCATATACTTTTACTGTAAATGGGTGATTCACACCACTTGGATTTGCGATATAATATCTAGAATTTGTATCTGCTGCAGTCCTGGACTCATTTGAAATATTGCTCCAACTAACACGATCTAGACCCAGAGAAACATCGACCATAATATTGAAAGAGATACTGTCAGAAGCCTCTCCCTGGGTAGGTTCAATAATCCATTTTAAACCGATTGTCCCTGGGGGTAAATTATTTATACTAAAGTTTTGGCTGGATCGGTTCTTTTCTCCAGGCAATGGCTTAGAGTCAGAAGAAATTTGGGAAATTAATATCTCTTTTTCATTAACGTTTATCCCATTTAATTTAATGATACTATCTATTAAACCTGGACCTGGAAAATCAGCTGCAATGATACCAGAATGTCTGATACCACCTTGTAGTATGAAATCTGTCCCCATTGTATTCATTCCACCATAAAATACTTGACCATTTGTATCACGAGGGAAGTCTTTCCATTCATTTGTTGTATTTTTTTGAATTAACTGTGGGTTACTACCAGTATCTCGATTTTCCTTTCCACTTGCAACAAACCAAGGATAATAATTATTCCATAATGCTGTAGCGCCACCTGTACCACTAAAATGGTTGAGATAGATATGATTATTGTTAGAGTCGTTATGTGCCTTTAGAAGCTGGTTTTTTACTGCACTCCATTTCTCATACATTCCATCCGGTCCAGCGCTAACTTCAAAATTATCTTGGATATTTAATGATTCATAATTAATTCCGTATTCTTCAACTGCTGAGAAGTTTTGTAGTATTACAATTTTTCCACGGATATCTCCTAACTTAGGGTTATTTCTTTCTGAAAATGGCACAGAATTAGGTTCCCAAAAATAGGACACATTACGGTCTTTATAACTTTTAAATATCTCCTCGAATGACTGTGAGCCGTTCTCTGGATCAGTTTCCTCTTTTAAGCGCATTAAAATTGTTTCTTGAGGGTTTTCTCTTAAAAATTGGATTGTTTCTTTTAATACATCTTCAAACATTGCTTTTTGATTCACAATACCATGCTGCATGGCAAAAGAATTTTTCACACGTTTAACACGCATGTCTACATACCGTATTCCTGCATTGAACTGTTGAGGTAGGGGCATTGTTTGATTTCTTGTCAAATTCTCATCAATAAAACTCGCTCCATGTAAAGCCATAGAACCGTGAGTACCTGGAATAGATAATTCACTTATTCTTTTTGTATCATCCAATTTTGACATCCAGTTTGGATTTCGATAACCTAAATCGGAGTCATATGAATAACCTGAATGTCTATCAGCAAATACTATTGAAGTTGTACATAAACTTGCTAGTGTAAAACAAGTAAGAATCCCGAATTTTAAGTGTTTTATAATCTTTATTTTCTTCATTATATCTCTCCTGATTTTAAACAGATTAGTCTTATATAATAATTTAGGTGCTTTTACCATATGCATAAAGTCCAGCATGAGAATAATAGACTGTATTAATTGAAAATTTAGTTTTTATAAATAGTGCCCAATTTATAATAGGTACCAAAAGGTTTGTAAAGTTAAAAAGAAAGTAAGTCAAATAAGATAATATGTTAGCTACCATCAGATTTACTATTTTCATTTGCCTTAAAATATTGTGTTAGCTTTAAAATTTAGAGTGGGATATTCTCATTTAGATTTGCTCAAAAGCCATCGTGCACTGGGAACATAAGTTTAGAAATGTAATCATAAAAGGGTGGAAAGGCCAAAATAATCATGTGCAAGTTTAGTGAAATGATGACAAAGTATATTATCATACTTCATGTACTTTATAAGGCATACAATTCAAATCTAATATTATACAAAGAAAACAGAAGTCTTAAACTAGACGTCTGTTTTCCGAAGTACAATGAATTATTAAAATTGGTAATGTTTACATAATTATTAATGTAAATTTTTATTTGTTAAGATATCATGTGACAAAATTATATGAATTCCATATCTGAGATCAAAAGACTTTTGGGGAGAGTCTCTCTCTTATTACTGCATTGAATTTAGAAATGGATTTGTTACATATAATATCATTTTAGAAAAATTTACGAATAATACTTCTCTGTAACCCTAAATAATGCCTGTAAGCTTAATTCTCATTAAAGCTTAAACTAACTGCAGTAGCAATAGATTGTCCTGCATGTTCCCAACTACCATCGATAACTTTTCCAAGTTGTTGACCGAGTGAATTTAAATCATTTGGATTAACAGGAATTCCGTTATATGCAGCAAGAAGTGATAAGAGTGGAGCTACAATTGGTGTCCAGCCGCCTCTATCAATATGGAATTCGAATCCCGTTACCTCACCATCTTTTTTTGTGAATTTATAGTAAAGTTGATCATCTGGACGGAAGCTTAAATGATGAGAGATTTGTCCATATACATCTTTACCAGCTGCACCTCGATCCACAACTTCAATTTCTTTTACATTAAATTCATGCTCAAATACTTTAATTTTTTTGACTTCGGGACCATTTAATGCAGCTTGAACAGCCGTTTCTAGATTACTTTGTGCAAACGGTTGAATACTAACTTGTGATTCCTGTTGTTGGATAGGAGCAACTGTCTCAGCAGCAAATACTGATGTTGTAGGTAATGCACTTGTAGCTAATGTTGCAGCCAGAGCAGTTGCTGTAATGATTTTCTTCTTCATAATTTTACTTCCTCCTTTTTAATGTATGATAATAAACTATAAATTACTGACAGATAAATTATTTCTATACATATATAGAAAAACGTTATTGTGGGTAATGGAAGTGAGACTGACAGATAATTTATAGCATAATAGTATCAATATGCACTTAATTTCTCAATTTTCAGTAAATGTATTCAATATTAACCAATTTTAAGTAAGTTTTAGAAGGTAAATCTTTAATAGTAATCTACAAACATGGCACTATTAGAATGAAAATGAAATGATAATCATAAAATATTCAATTAATCTCAAAAAAAATATAAAAAAGTTCATATATATTTTTATTTTTGGGTTATTTTGTTTTAATTATAAATGTTTATGGAAATTAAAAATGGAGAATATTAAAGTGATTATTAAAATTAACGAAATGTTCAAGGTTTCAATCTTAAAATGTAAATATTAGTTATATAATCATTTTAAGGGGATAATTCACCCCTTCCTCTAATGTTGTTGTTTACAAGTTTATAGTTCCAATGTGTTGAAGCTACGATAAAAAGAACTTGTAATTATATATTACAAGTTCTTTTTGTTTCGATTTTTTTTGAAAGATACCTTAACTAGCTATGTTTTTCATATTTTATCAAGAGTACGGTAGAATTCTATCGGAAGTATATGTACATTATCGTAAAATAAATCGTAATTTGTATATAAACTAAGCGATTCTTAATCGTGTTCTAATAACAAAAGGAAAGACCAACTAAAAATATAGTTGGTCTTTCCTTTAAGTTGGTGTAAAAACAAATAAATAAAAGATAGGTGAGAATTAATGCTGCTAAGCAGTATTGATTCTGAATTAACTATAACACACTTCCTAAGAAGTAGTTGTGTCGGTTGATTGAACATTCATCCTTCCTTTTTTATCAAATAAATACCTAAGATACATCACTTAATTTACAAAGGATGTATTTAAAATGAGAAATGGATTAATACTCTAGATTTAGAGGGTATATATTTTTTATTTTTGTACAATGTGTTTGCATTTAGAAATTAGTTATACTACCATCTTTTAATAGCCAATCTATTTATTAATAAGAAAGTATTAGTGTGCATGGACACTAATTAATAATATAAAAATTTTAAGTTTCAAAATTTAATGAATTCACTTCCCTTAGATTGATTTTACGTAAAACAAAGTACTTTAAAATTAAACGTATAAAAATGAAATGTGAGGAGTAATCAAATGAAATTTATTTAAATTATAATATATAGATATCATTAGAATGACTAGGTTGTATTTAGTAAAAAGAAGGTTAACAGGTTGTGAAAGCAATTAATGGAGAAGAAACAATTTGTATCATCCATCCACTCGAATTTTTTTAGATATTATAATGTCAATAATGGATAGATAAGAAGTGATGCGACAATTTTGTTTGAAATATTATAGGCATATCATCTTCTTAAGTACGAAAATATCTGATTTTGATAAGGTGGCTGGTCTTGTACTAGGCTCAGATGATTACATAACAAACAAAGCCATTCTAAGCGCTTGAGTTGGTTTCACGTATAAATGCAAAACTTCATGAATTTTTTACGTTAAATCAATTTCAAGTAGAGAAGGGAAGATTCCTTTAAAAGTAGGGAGAGTTGTTATTGATTTTGAGCAAAGAGTGGAACATATATATGGAGAACAATTTAAATTAACCTTAAAGAGCTTGATGTTTTGTGTCGATTGTGAGTCACCCGAAGAAATTATATAGTGTTTAAAACATCTTCCAACAAGTATGGGGAGCCAATTTTTATTATGAAAATGGAAATAGAGTTAAGGTGTATATTCATAGTTTGCGAAAATAAACTTGGCTAGGATAATAAAAGAATAAGTTGGTAAAAACGATATGAGGGGAGGCTATGCTTTCAATGACTAAAATAATGAGAAGTTTTCGTTTTAAAATGCTTACATTTTTTGCGCTAAGTATGGCACTAGCAACTGGTGGGACATATATGATTTATAAAGGAATGCTCTATTATAAAACAATGGTACTTCATATAAATCCCTTAGAACAATTTAGGGAAACAGGAAGAGCATTTGAAGATATTACTTTCTTTTTGATTTCATTTATCTTACTATCTATTTTATTTTTTTTCCTTTTAACAAAGCCCTACTTAAAGTATTTGAATGAAATTTCTAAAGGCATTCAATATGTCGCTAACGGTGATTTTACAAATAAAGTTCAAATTCCATTAAAGGATGAAATCGGAGATATCGGGTGTGAAATTAATATAGCGAGTGAACGATTAAAAGAGGCGGTCGAGAGGGGAGACTTTGAAGAAAATAGTAAAAGTCAGCTAATTGTTAATTTGGCTCATGATTTAAGAACTCCGTTAACATCTGTTTTAGGTTATCTAGATTTAACCCTTAAAGATGAAAAACTGACGAAGGAACAAATTAAACGTTGTTTTACGATTGCATTTACGAAATCGCTAAGACTTGAAAGATTAATTGATGAGTTACTTGAAACTACTCGAATGAATTCTGGCATGCTAGAGCTAGATAAAAAAATAGTTAATATAAATGAGTTGCTAATACGGTTACATGAAGAATTGTATCCGCTATTAAAGAAGCATCATTTAGACGTTAGATTGAACGTTGATCTTCATTTATATATTAATGGTGACAAGAATTTATTAAACCGAGTATTTGAAAATCTTTTAACAAATGCAATTCGATATGGAGATAGTGGATATTTTGTTGATATGAATGGATATATTAATAATGGAGAGGTTATCGTACAGATTATTAATTATGGAGAGAGGATTCCGGAAGAAGATTTACCCTATCTTTTTGATAGACTTTATACAGGTGATAAAGCAAGAACAGAGCAGAGAGGCGGAACTGGTCTTGGGTTATTCATTGCAAAAAATATTGTCGAGCAACATAATGGGACAATCTCTGTTGCAAGTAATACAGCAAGAACAATATTTGAAGTGAGATTTTCAAAAGAAGAGAAATTAAAAATTTAATAAAAATTTTATATTTACCCCACTTTTTATTTAAATAGTTTTTTCTATCCTATAGGTATATTAGGGAAAGAAGGAACTGGAAATGAAAAAGTGGGGGCTTTTTTATATTGTACACGGTATGTGGTGAAATCTATTTAGCACTGTTATGTTAAAACGGAGAAAATGTTGCTTTAGTACGTGCCATTGTAAATAACCCAAAAATCATTATAGTGGAGAAACCAATGGCAGCCACTTAATACGAAAACAAGTACTCAAATTATGGATCTCTTAAGGATGAAAAATCATTAGGATTAGCCATAAACATAAAATTGGAGAAGCAGCAGAATGCCAAATTGTAACCCGTGATGGAAGTATGGTTCAAGATTGGAGGGGTTGAATATAAATACAAAAGAAAATATAAGGATGGCCATATCGTCTATCTTTGCGCATAAATTGAGATCCGTTTTAACAATGTTAGGAATTATTATTGGAATTAGTGCAATTATTACGATTATCGCAATGGGGGATGGAAATACTGCAAAGATGCAAAAAGATCTTACAGAGAGCAGCCATATGGATGAAATCAATATAAATTATTATAATCCTGATTCTCCAACAGAAAAAGCTAAAATTACACCGGAAATGGTGAAGCAATTGCAAGTGATACAAGGTGTTATAGACGTGTATCCAAAGAAACATATGGATGTAAAAACATATAGCGGTCCAAAGGCTGTTTCGTTTAATTTAAACGTGGGAACAGGTAATTTTATGCAGGACTATAAACTTAAAATGGTATATGGGCGTGAATTAACAGGGGATGAACTGAAAAAACCAATTCCTGTTGTGGTTATCAGTGAAGCTTTATTTACAAAAATATTTGATACTTGGAAAGATGATTTGTATATAGATATAAAAGGAAAGCCATATAAAATTGTAGGCGTATATAAATATGCAGATAATTTTAAGCGGTCGTTTAAAATATACGATGGTTATACGGCAATTGATAATGCATCATTGATTTCAGGCGTGGAGGAATATGATGCAGTGAAAATGAAGCTATCTTCTCCCAACGAGCGAGAAAATGTAGAAAAACAAGCTTTATCTGTACTAAATAGTTTGAAATCACCGGAAGTGGAGTATTCGTTTACAGTAGCAGATGATACAAAAGAGTATAGTCAAGGTCTGGAAGATTCAATGAGAACGATGAAAATAGTATTTGCTAGTATTGCTGGAATTTCTTTAATTGTAGGTGGTATTGGTGTCATGAACATCATGCTTGTATCGGTTACAGAGCGTACACGTGAAATAGGTGTTCGAAAGGCACTTGGTGCAACAAGAGGAAAAATATTAATGCAATTTCTCATTGAATCCTGCTTCTTAACTGGATTGGGTGGAGGAATTGGTTTTGGTTTAGGCATTTTCTTTGCTTGGATAGCTGCCTCCATTGGTGGATGGCCGGTCATTATCTCCGTAGATCTTGGCTTACTATCTGTTGGAATATCCATGTTAATCGGTATTTTCTTTGGTATACTTCCTGCTAATAAAGCAGCTAAATTAGATCCAATCGAGTGTTTACGGTATGAATAAGAAGGATGGAAGATTTAATTTAATAGTAAAACCCTCTAACAGAAGAGTGGATACTCCCATGAGTATCGACTCTTTTGTTAAATAAGGGATTTATTACGTGTACATTGAGTAAAGATTATTAATTCTGTATCAAATTAAATGGTTTACGAGGGAAATTCTATGAAAAAATGATGTGTTCACCTCATGCCTAAGACGGACTAAAGTGTGGTATGTGATTTCACGTATCGTGAAATCTGTAAAAAGAAAGTTGGTAAAATGTTGATATATAAATATTCATGGAGGTTAAGATAAATGACTTTATTTGAAATAACTAAACGTAATATATGGCGTAATTTAAAAGAGTATTTACTCTATTTTGTAGCCCTAACTTCGAGTATGATTATTTATTTTATATTTGCATCACTCCGATATAATAATCAAATAAAAAAAGAAATGATTACTAATGTGACGATTAATAACGTTCTTCAATCGTCAAAAGTAATTCTTATTATTTTTATAGCCATATTTATTGTTTATTCTACTAATTTTTTTATAAGGAAACGTAAAAAAGAGCTAGGATTATATTCTTTACTAGGTATACCTAAAAAACAAATTGGTACGATGTTATTTTGTGAAACTATGATAATGGGAGGTGCAGCTCTTGTAATCGGAATACTGATTGGCAGCATGAGCTTTAAGTTATTCTTGGAACTGTTAATGAGTATGATGAAGTTAAACACACCAATTCGTTTTGAGATGTCTATAAAAGCAATAATAGACACTTTTACCGTCTTTTCAGTTATTTTATTATATACAGCATGGAACAACTCACGCTTAATTTATCAATTCCAATTAATTGAATTGTTTCAAGCAGATCATAAAGGAGAAAGTATGCCGAAGGAATCTAAAATTTTGGCGTATATAGCCCTTATGTTAATTGGATTAGGCTATTTCTTAGCAGCTTTTTTTCATGAGGTTATAAATTATGTGAAGGACGCTATGCCCCCTATTGCAATCCCGTTTTTCATTTTGTTTACAACAGTTATTGGGACATACTTTTTCTATACATTTTATACAGTCATTTTAATAAAGAAAATTAAAAAGAAAATAAAAATACTCTATAATGGTATGAACATATTAAATATCTCACAACTATTATATCAAGTAAAAGGAAATGCTAAATTACTTGCAACAATTGCTATATTAAGCGCCACAGCTTTAACAGCGATTAGTACAGTTGTAACGGGGTATTATTATGGACAATCTGAAACCAAGAACAATGCACCGTACAGTTTTTCATATAAAAAACAAGATGATGAAATGGAAAAGCGTATACAGGCTGTTTTTGAGGATAATAAGAAAAAAAATGCTATTATTCGTGATTTTGATGTAGAAATGTTAACAATTAAGGGAGAGAGTCAGGCGAGAGAAGGAAATACAAGTGTACCAAATTCCCAATATAAATTAACAAATGAATTTCAGCTTATGTCACAATCAAATTTTAATTTGAATGCTCAAAATATGGGGGTGAAAAAAGTTGATTTAAATACAGGGGAAGTATTTATATATAGTCCAGAAAATGATAAGCATCTTAATAATGGTAATATAGTTCAATTACCTATTGAAACGGAACAAAGAACATCAGTAATTAAGGGAATCAGAAATTATAGACTTACTAATTTAGGAGAATTGGTTGTAATTGTACCTGATTATCTCTATAAAATTGTTATGCAAACACAACAGACACATATTGTGAAAAACGTTGATGTAACTCAGCAAGAGGATAGTAAAGAATTGACTGAGAGTTTAGTAAAGCTAATGCCCAACGGTGAAAATTCGACAATTAGTACTTTTTATAAAATCCATATAGATTTTATGAATATATATGGATTGACGTTGTTTATTGGTAGCTTTTTAGGGCTAATATTTGTACTGGCAACGGGTTCTATTATCTACTATAAACAATTATCTGAGGCATATGCTAATCAGGGATATTACGAGACTATTCGTAAGATAGGTGTTACAAAAAAAGAATTAAGAAGGTCCATTTCGAAAAAAGTTAGCTTTAGTTTTATTTCACCTGTGATAGTTGGACTTGTTCATAGCTTGTTTGCTATACCAGTAATAATCAATATGCCTATATATAATATTTTTACTCCTATTCTAATTAGTAGTGGTGCATATTGCATAATTTATTTGGGTTATTATGTACTAACTGTTTATTCGTATTTTAAAATTGTGTATAAATATTAACTTATAGATTTTTAATTATGTTAAATCATCAAACTAAATTTAAATATGTTGGAGATGAATGTATAAGAGGCTTTTAGGTGTTAAAAAATCTAGAATCGTATTTTAAATCATAGAAAGTTGGTAAGAAGTGAAGGGGGAAAGCCAGGAATTAATAGTGTAATCTAACTAATCGAGCGAGAATTTGGCCCACAGATTGCTCATTATATTGAAGGGATCTTTGAGTTTGAGCGTAGGGGAACTGTATGGAATAATAGGGTATCAAAGCCTTTTGAAATGATAAAACCATATGTATTAACGGAACATTTATATGTTTGATTTTGAAAAAAAGCAACTAGTTTAATATTAATCTAGTTGCTTTTCTACTTGTTATTTTGATTGGTTTCAGTAAGGTCACCCTCCGTTCAAGATATAAAGAAAAATAATGAACCTCTAATATGATATTCTCTTCCAATCAACTTGCTAATAACAAATTGGTTGAATCTCTTCTATATAATAGAATTTTGTTTATTAATTTTGTACAATTTTATACTGTACCGGCACCAAATACTGAATGATGAGGTATTAATCGTCTAGTTTATAGACAATCCAACTTACTATTCCAATTAAAATACAGCATAATGGAAGTATTTGATCTTGTAATGTATACAATATACTTATATCTCCCTTTGTGAGTATAAGAAATGTTACTATAAAAGCTGTACAAGTTGTGAATATCCTAAACCTATTAAGTTCACACCCCCATAAAATTACAATAGACATTAAGGGCATTAGTACTTCTATAGTAGAAGCCAACAGAGAAGCTATCTCTTCTTCCATTAACATTTGTTTTAGAAGAATCAACATACTGTATACAGTGCATGCCATTAATATTAAAAAAAGAAATAACTTACCAGTATCCTCTAAATAAGAATTTTTTTTCTTTTTAATCCATAATAAAACCAATAATATAATTGTTATCGAACCATAACGAATTATTGAAAAATAAAATAAATCTATATATTCAAATTCATAACATAAGAATAGAAACAGTGCTTCCCATATAATACCCAGTAGTAAAGAAATCAACATACTAAATAACATTCTGTGTTGTTTCATCCTTAGCCTTCTTTCTAAATTGAGTATATAAAAATAACATTATTATTATGAATTTTAAAATACTGAATATAGGTTCGTAAAATAATTCTAAAAAATGATACATATCATTTTTAATGATCGATATTAAAAAATCACAAAAAAATCGAATGGTATCCGTTAAGATCCTTCGATTTTTCTCTAATTTCAATATATATTTCTAAATCTGTCGTTGTTGTTTTTAAAATATTGTCGGTTATTTTGGAGAATTTAGGACTTTTGTTATAAAAATATTATCATTTATAGACGTTTACTATAAACTCTGTATATTTTCTATGAATTTTCTCATAGTAAGAGATAAAGCTATATCCTTATTTCTAACAAATATCGTTTCGATTTTTCCATATTTCCCAGGTATTTCATGAGAGTAGATATTAGGAATGTTTGTAAAAAAAGTTAGAGCTGTAACTGGAAGAACCGTAATGCCTAGACCCAGTGATACGCTATGTAAAATCATTTCTAACATATTAAACTCCATAATTTTCTTAAGAAGAATTCCCTCATCTTTCAACCATTTTTCTAAAACAAAACGATACCCACATCCGGGACTAAACACTAAAAATGTTTCATTTTTTAAATCTTGTATATCAAATGTAGGACGATTTGAAAATAATACAAGTGTCTTCGTACTTACCTTATATTGCTCTAAGGAAGAATCTTGAATCGGACTTGTTACAAAAGCACCATCTAGCTTAAATTCTAGGATGTCTATGATCAAACGTTGACTTACATCAGTTTTTAAAGAGATATCTACATTAGGAAATTGTTTATGATAGCTGGCCAAAATGGTTGGTAAGGGATGAACAGTATCTACAGTTCCAATATTGAGAAGACCTGTGGGATTATCATCATCAATAAACGTATTTTGTAATTCTTCGAATTCTTTTAATAATTTATTAACTTTTTTAAGAAATATTTGTCCATCACCAGTTAATGTGATACCCCGAGCATGTCGATAAAACAAAACTGTATCTAGCTCTTGTTCTAGTAGTTTAATACGCGCTGTTACATTTGATTGTACATAATTAAGGATTCGTGCTGCTGCGGTAATATTTTGAACTCTTGCTACAGTTTGAAAAATTTTTAAGTCTCGAAAATCCAACGTTCTCTCCACCTTTATATGCTATTGTGATCATTTTGAATGATGTGTTCCATTATTTTTAACAATTTTTCATAATACGATTGATAAGTATAGAATGTACAAAAGATAGACTTTTAACTCTTAACTGCAAAAATAGCTTTAGTACATAGAAAATATGGGGGCCCAATGTATTAAAGCTCAAATATACTAATACATTTATACTTTAAAGAGCTTAAACTTTAAATAATGATGGCTATGAGTTTTGAATTTTTCTTGAATTACATTATTAATTACGACAATATCTTCAATCAACTCATAATTCTCATTTCGTATATTAAAATAATTAATTTTAAAAATAAACAGTTTTGTATAAAAAATCACTTGTTGAGAACTTTTATATAAATTCTACGTATTAAATATTTATTTTTCACATAAATTTACAACCTAACTTTTTTTTAACATATACATCTTTATATAAACTTTATATAAAATTTATGTTGTTTTCTGTTGTATATGTTTTTATTTAGTGAGTATGGAAATTTTATTATTGGAAAATTTTCAAATAGTTATTGTAGACATAATGTAAATGCAGGGGGAAATACTTTTGGGTTATGTGATGGGGGTTTTTTCAGGATATTAGTTCAATGTATTGAGTATTAAAAGGAGATAAATATGAGGCAATCAAAATCAAAAACATTACAAAAAAACAAGGTATCTATAAGGTTAAATATATTATTTTTGTGCATTTTTTTATCATTTTCAGCAATTATCATTCGGCTTGGAAAAGTACAAATTGTTGACGGAGAGGGTTATAAGAATGCAGTTGAAAAGCAAGAAAATACGACGGTTAGTATTCCTGTTCCACGTGGACAAATTTTTGATAGGGAAGGTGAGAAGGTGGTTAATAATACTGCGGTTCGTACCATTTCGTATACAAAGGGGAAGGATATCACTTCTGAAGAGATCTTAAAAATAGCAAAAAAGCTCTCCAAAATACTTGAGATACCAGAAGAAGATATAAATAGATTGACTGAAACAGACAAAAAAGATTACTGGATGCAGTTAAATAAGGAAAAAGCGAAAAAAAAGATTACAAAAAAAGATGAAGAAAATTTGCGTAAACAAAATATTGAAGGAAAAGAATTTGATAAGAAAATAGATGAATTGAGACGAGGACGCGTCACAGCAGAGGAATTGAATGAATTAAGTCCAAAAGACCTAAAGATATTAACTATTAAAGGGAGAATGAATTCAGGTTATAAAATGACACCACAAATTATAAAGAAAAATGTATCTGAGAAAGAATACGCTACAATTAGTGAAAACTTATCAGAATTTCCAGGGATTGATGCAACTATTGGCTGGGAACGTAATTATGTAAATGGTGAATTATTCCGTTCTGTACTAGGTAATATAACAAGTACTGAAGAGGGACTTCCAAAAGAAAATTTAGATTACTATTTAGTTCGTAATTACAATCGCAATGATCGTATTGGAAAGAGTTATATCGAGCAACGATATGAAGATGTACTACATGGAACTAAGGCAGAAGTTAAGAATGTTACTGATAGAAAAGGGAATGTTATTCAAACGGAAACGGTCACTAAAGGGAAAAGTGGCAATAATTTAATTATGACAATTGATATGAAATTACAGAAGGCGGTAGAAGAAATTCTTGAAAAGCAATTAAAAGCTTATAAGGGGTCAGAGCCTCTTTTAGATCGGGCATTTGTAGTGATGATGAATCCGAATACTGGAGAAATATTATCTATGGCGGGTAAAAAATTAGGAAAGAAAGACGGAAACATAGAAATAGCTGATTATGCTTTAGGTACGATGACGAGCTCATATGAGCTTGGATCAACTGTAAAAGGTGCCACAGTGTTAACCGGATTTGCAACGAAGGCTATTACACCCGGTACAAACTTTAATGATGTGCCTATGAAGTTTAAAGGGACTAAGGAGAAGAAATCTTGGAAAGATTTTGGGATTGTTGATGATTTAAGAGCTTTACAAGTTTCTTCTAACGTCTATATGTTTAATACGGCATTAAAAATAGCAGGAATAGATTACGTACCAAATAGCTCATTAGATATAAAGGCAAGTGCATTTGAAAAAATGAGATATTATTTTGGGCAATTCGGATTAGGGGTTCCAACTGGAATTGATCTCCCAAACGAAACATCTGGAATAATGAGAAAAGAAAATTATCAACCTGGTTTCTTGTTAGACTTAGCTATCGGGCAGTACGATACGTATACTCCTTTGCAACTTGCACAGTATGTTTCTACTATTGCAAATGGAGGAAATCGATTGAAGCCACAAATTTTGAGAGAAATTAGAGAACAAACTACAAGAAAGGAAGAAATTGGTAAAATTATAAAATCGATGGAACCAGTTGTATTAAACCATGTAGATATGAAAAAAGAATATATAGATCGAGTAAAAGAGGGGTTTAGACGTGTATTTCAAGAAGGTGACGGAACTGGTGTGAGTACTTTCAAAAATCTTCCTTATAAGCCTGCTGGTAAAACTGGAACAGCACAAACAGTTTATGGAGGCGATGATAATAGCGTTGGTAAGGATCAAGAGGGCAAGCGTGTTCGTTGTTATAATTTAACTCTAACAGGTTACGCTCCATATGATAAACCAGAGGTGGCATTTTCTGTTGTTGTCCCATGGATAACTAATGACAAAGGTAATAAAATTAATTCAATAATTGGTAAAGAGGTTTTAGATGCGTATTTTGATTTGAAAAATAATCAGGGGAAGTATGCAAACTAAAACTATGTAATAAGGAAGTAGAACCAAACTGACTTAAAACAGTAATCTGAATGAATATTGTAGAAAGATAGGGGATTTGGAACTATTTTTAAAGTCTTAATTTGATAGCGATGGAGGTCTTAGCTATCAAGTTAAGACTTTAGCGCTCCTAAATGGAAAAGTTATTTTTTGTGGTATCGATTTCGTATTTATCGTTTTCGCGCAACTTATACTGCTAAATTTTTAGACATAGAGTGGGAGCACCTTTTATAATGATTTATTACTTGTATAAGCCTGCTTGATGTGAATTGAAAATTTATCTGCCAATTTTTATGTGTCGTTTAATAAAAGTCTAAAATAGATCAATTAATCACCATGAAATATGGTTGAAAATAATGAGATTTTAAAAACAATAAGTTACATTAGTCAATAATTTTAGTTTAAAATCTTTTGGCTTTGGTATAAACGGAGGAAAGATTAATGAACAACAATACAATAAATGAGTCGGTTGAAGAAGCTGATAAAAAAAGAGTAAGATCAAGCAAACATTTTAAAGATTGGAAGCTTGTTGCAACGGGTGGTGGTATAATCACAATTCTCATTGGGGGAATGATTTATTATCAGGAAAACCACTTCAATTCAAATGTTACAATTAACGACATAAAAGTCGGTGGTCTGAGCGCTGATCAGGCAATTCAGAAATTAAAAACATCTGAACTAGCAAACAAAGTCTATGTCGATCAACAACAAATTTTAGATGAAAAAGATACTAAAACGGAACTTACAGAAAAAGATTTGCCTCAAGTTAAGAATCTATTAAAAAGCCAGTGGACACTTTTTCCTTCCTCAAAGGAAAAGAATTATTCATTGTTACCAGAAAAGGCAGAACAATATCGTAGTGAAACGATGAAAAAAGTTGTAGAAGAAAAGCTCTTCTCTATGAATAAAAAATTAAAAGCGCCTCAAGATGCTATAGCGAAGCTCAAACAAGGAAAAGTTGTTATTTCGAAAAGCGTTGAGGGAAAACAGTATGACATTACGAGTCTACTGAAAGATTACGACAAGCAGAAGTATAACAGCGAAATTCATTTGAAGTCTGCATACATACAGCCTATTAAAGAAGGCGATTCGATTATCAAAAAAGAGGAGAATGCACTTCACAATCTTTTTCAACAGTCTGTAGATTTTAAAGTGCAGAATGAGGTGTATCCTTTAAAAGCGAAAGATTTAATTCAAAATGCCTCTGTGTCAAAGGATATGAAAGTTACAATCGATGCGAGCAACATTAAGAATAAGATTGCTGAAATTAATAATGCTAAATCAACATTAAATAAAGATTTTAGCTTTAAAACCCATTCCGGTTCGGTCATATCAGTAAAAGGACAAGGCTATGGCTGGGCACTAGATGTTGAAAAAGAAACAAAGCAAGTCCAACAAGCTTTTGAAAAAGGTGAAAAATCACTTTCTGCTTCTAACATTCGAGGAAATGGCTGGAGTAAGGAAGGCATTGGTTATGAAACAACATCGAATAATGGTATTGGGGACACGTATGCGGAAATTTCAATTGCAGAGCAACACATTTGGATCTATAAGGATGGGAAATTAGCAGTCACAACAAATGTAGTAACTGGGAAACATAGCACGAGTGAAGATACTTCACCAGGTGTGTGGTACGTTCTTTATAAACGGTCACCGTATACACTTAAAGGTAGCGCAGTAGGTAAAGGTGATTATGCAGTTAAAGTAGATTACTGGGTTCCATTCACAAATAGCGGTCAAGGATTCCATGATGCTGGCTGGCGAACAAACTGGGCAAATAATGCCTATTTAACAGGAGGATCGGGAGGGTGCGTTAACCTTCCTCCTAGTATTGCAAAAAATGTGTATGATAATTTAAACACATATGAACCGGTTATCGTGTACTAATAAATATTAACCTCGTGTGAAGTGATGTATGTACTAAGAATTTAAATTTATAAAAGAATCAGTGAAATCAATATAGATGATGGGGTCAAACTTCAATTGGCTGGAACATTATAAATCATATAGTAGAAGTTGAACCAGTAAATACTTAACATGAAAATAATGGTGATGTATGGATTTGGTCTATATTAGACGGATAAATGTTCCTTATATGTATGACTTTGGAATCGGTACTTTTGTATTCAAATCAGATATGAAAAGTATACTGTGTGAATTCTAAACATGTTAAGCAAACTACATTATTGTACGTAGATGTATTTTTTCTTATAAATTGTAGGAGTTTTATTTGAAGTTTTTTCTAACTCTGAATTCATGATGTGTGATGAAATGGTTCAATTGATAGAAAATGTTAAATGTTTCTTGTTGAAAGCGTGATTTGTCACACATACGATTAATATGTATAAGAGTCATCTTTATATAATCTTGATATAAATTTAACTTTGTCTTTCTATGAATATGATTTTATCTAAATATGAATAAATTACACTCTCTTTAGAACATTACAAGGAGAGATAAGCATGAATAAAATCAGAAAGGCAACAATCTGTTTATTCACTCTATCGGTATTGGGTACAAGTATTGGCATGTCAAATAGTGATATTCCTACAATTACAAAAAAACAACCTGCCGTAGCAGCTGAAGTGAAACAAAAATCAGAAGTAGAAGAAAAGAGGAATGTATCTGTAGAATCCCTTAATAAAGTGGTAGTTGAAAATGAAAATGTGGCCATAGAACAAGGGGAAGAAATTACAAAGCCATTGGATGTGCCACTGATTTTACAAAAACCAGAATTGATGCGCGGTTGTGAAGTAACGAGCCTTGCGATGGTACTTCAGTTTTCAGGAGTGCAAGTCGACAAGATGGAGCTAGCCTCAAAAATAAAACATGTACCATTTCAGAGAAATGGTTTGAAGGGAAATATGCATAAGGGGTTTATTGGGAATATGGCTACTTTTGATAAACCTGGATTAGGTGTTTATGTGGAACCAATTTTAGAATTGGCAAAGTTATATGTTCCAGCTGATAAAGTGATGGATTTAAGTCGCAAGGAACCTCAGCAAATTTATGAGGCGATAGATCAAGGGTTCCCTGTATGGGTATTAACTAATGCTCGTTTTAAACTATTACCTGAGGATCAATTTTACACATGGAGAACAGATGAAGGGGAAATGAAAGTGACATATCATCAGCATAGTGTAGTAGTGACAAATTATGATAACCAATATGTATATATTAACGATCCGTTAAAGACAGAGAAACATATAGCAATTAATCGAAATGATTTTGAACAATCATGGGTTCAAATGGGAAGGCAAGCCATGGCCATTTCCATGTAGATAAGCATAGATTGGATGAGAATTGATATGAAAAAAGTGTTAATTATTGAAGATGAAAAAATCATACGAGAAGCCGTGGCACAATATTTCTCTCATGATGGGTATGAAGTAATAACGGCGGAGGATGGCCAAGTAGGATTAGAATTATTTACTGCACATGATAATATCAGTTTAATCATATTAGATATTATGCTCCCAGTCATGGATGGATGGTCAGTGTGTAGACGTATTCGTAAGAACTCGACTGTTCCTATTATTTTATTAACAGCTCGAAGTGATGAGGATGATACATTACTCGGGTTTGAACTAGGAGCTGATGATTATGTAACAAAACCATTTAAGCCAACTATCTTGCTAGCGAGAGCAAAGCGTTTATTCAAAGAAACAACTCAAATTATACAATTCCAGGACTGCATTGATTTATGTGGTATTCATTTAGATAAATCGGCACGTACTGTTGCTATAGATGAAAAAAAAGTAGATTTTACACACACAGAGTTCGAAATTTTACTATCGTTAATGCAGCATAAGGACCAAGTGTTGACAAGAGACACATTAATCACGAATATTTGGGGATATGATTATGATGGAGACGATAAAACATTAACTGCACATATGCGTAATGTACGGGTAAAGCTAGGGGAGAGAGCAAAACATATTACAACTGTTGTTCGAACGGGGTATAAGTTTGAGGTAGATAGATGATGAGACGGAAAATAGTATTTCAATTGTTTTCCCTTACGTTTTTGTTATGCTGTATGATTATTACTGTTATATTTTTGGGACAAATGTATGTTACAAAATACCTGTATGTAGATAAGGAAAAAGAAAGTGTTCAAAAACAATTACACCAGTACAGTAAATATTATGAAAAACATTCGCACGATGAGAAGAAAATGCAAAATATAGAAGAGACTTTTGCGAATCAGCACGGTATTTTGATTGCAAGGCTAGATAAAGAAGCAAATATCAAAATGCTGCCATCAGGGGATTATTATTTGAAGGTGGTAGATAAAGAAAATCCAGAAAATGCTTCTAAAGTTGTGTTTAATAATATTGTTAATGCAAAAGAATATATGGATCCTGATTTTAGTATCATTATAACTGGTTTTATTAATAAAATATCTACTGTGGCTGTCTTGACTGCGGCAAGTAAGGATGTAGGTAGGGAAATAATTATTCCAATGAGTATGAGAGTAAAAGGGTATGATACTAATTTTGATTCTTCGATCCATCGTCAGATAAGTAAAAATATGTTCGAGGGTGCTAAAGAGGGTATTCGCCTCATTAAAGATGATAGTCCACTATACTTCTTTGATGGAGTTGTCAAAGAAATAAGTATGCCTAATTATTCAAACCCTGATGCTATTGAAACTCTATATAACAATGATATTTTTGCGAAACGAATTTTAGATTTTCAAGCTGATTGGATAACTAATAAAGTAAAATTGGAGGATAGAGGTTGGACACAAAAAGAGATTCGTATTAATGATATACAATATATTGAAACAATACAACCAATTATAAAAAATGGTCAAGTGCAAGAGATGGTATATACATTATCGTCTTTGCAACCACTTACCAAAGCAAGCGATTTAATGAGTGATTATTATATATATATCGTTGCATTTGTGTTAGTTCTATCGCTTATTGTGTCTTTCTATTATTCAAGAATCATTACGAAACCACTATTGAAAATAAATGAAGCGACGAAAAAAATCATGGAATTTGATTTTCAAGATCAGCTATCCATAAAGTCGAAAAATGAAATAGGGGAACTGTCCTCCAATATTAATCAGCTTTCAGCAAGAATGGAAGGATATATTAATCAATTGAAAGATGATTTAGAAAAAGAGAAGCAATTAGAACAGACAAGAAAAGATTTTATTGCAGGTGTTTCACATGAATTGAAAACACCACTGAGTGTGATGCAGGTATCGGCTTCTATGCTTCAGGACGGGATTGCACCTGAAATGAATCAATATTATTGGGGAGCGTTGGAAAAGGAAATAGAGAAAATGAATGTAATGATTGATGAGATGCTTAATTTAGCTAAATATGAATCAGGAACGTATCAAATACAGTTGGAGCAAGTTCATATAGGAAATTTGATTCATCAGGTTGAAAAAGATTTACACTGTCAAATTGATGAAAAGGAACTGCAAATCAAAACAAATATAGATGATGTGTGTGTGAAGGGGAAAGCAAATTTATTGGAACAAGTTATAACCAATTTGTTTACGAATGCAATTCGGTATACAGATTCGGGACAAACTATTGTATTAGTGGTAAATGAAGAAGAACATGACGTATATATAGGGTTTGAAAATAAAGGATCCCATATTAAAGAAGAAGATATAGAGAAAATATGGGATCAATTTTATAGAGTAGATAAATCAAGAAAACGAGTATGCGGGGGGATGGGTCTAGGGCTTTCAATTGTAAAGAATATATTCGAATTACATGATGCAGAATACGGTGTGAAAAATACTGAGGATGGGGTATTGTTTTACTTCCGTTTAAAAAAGTGGGATACAATGTAGTGAGTAAGGTGTGATGATCTTGTTAAAGACATTGCTATAATATTAAAGGGGATTTATATTTATATAGATTGCTTTAAGTACAAAGATGCGAAGTCTATTTTATGACTTCGCATCTTTGTTTTCAACTCAAACCCTGTGTGAGTCAGTTTACATATTTATTTTTAATGTGAATGAAAGCTATTGCTTCATTGTTAGCTTTTTTATCAAATTCATCTATAGAACTTTGTTTTTTTATTATTTTTTAGAATACATCTATTGAATATTTCAAGAATAAAAGGAATTGAAAAATAAAGATAAGATAGTTGATGTGTAAAATAAAAGAGAAGAAATAAGATAACTATTACTAGAAGCCTCATCATATTAAATATAAATAGAACTTTTTTTGTATGCATAAATGTCCTCCTCTAAAATCTTGAATTTGTTTTTAAACTAATAGCCATTTTTTACTGTTTTTCTATTGTTATTAATTGTGCCAATTATTCATTAAATATTTCTCTCATCAAGATAATATAATTTGCTGTTTAGCAAGTTAAGCTTTTATTTTAATTAAGCTATGTCTAATAATATTAAACTTTGTTTATATATCCTCTGAAGGAACTTTTTATATATTTATTTGGGTATAAATCATTAATCATTGCGTATGGACTTCCATTCCAGTATCTTACTACAGGTGTCCATAGTCTATGATTTTTAAGCCACTTCATTGTGTATTGCTGTAATAATTGATTATCTGTCAGCTTTTCTTTTTCTTCAATTGTCCACCGTAATGCATCTAGCGCTTTTTCTCTCGTCCAAAAACCACTAGGTGTCATCTTAAATTCCCATTCTTTAAATTGATTTGGATATAAATCATTAATCATTGCATATGGACTATCATTCCAATATAATTGACAGGCTCCACGCAATCCTGATTGGGCTAACCATTTATTTTCGTATATATTCTTCAATTGATCCAGATTTAATTTTTCTTTTTCTTCAATTGTCCATTTTAGTGCTTGTAATGTTTTTTCTTTCGTCCAAAACTTATTAGGAGCCTTATTAAATTCCCATTCTTTAAATCGATTTGGATATAAATCATTAATCATCGCATACGGGCTTCCATTCCAAATCACCCTTAGAGGTGCACTTAATCGATGTTCAATTAACCATTTTTGCCCATAAATTTGTAAGAGTTTTTGTGGTGGTAATTTCTCCTCTTCTTCAATTAACCATTTTAATAATTGTAGGGCCTTTTCTTTCGTCCAAAAATTTAATGGTGTCATTCTAAATTCCCATTCTTTAAATTGATTCGGATATAAATCATTAATCATCGCATATGGACTATTATTATATTTGTGCTTCAATACACCACGTAATCGATACTTTGCAATCAATTTGTTATTCCAATTTTGTTTTATCTCTTCTTCATTCCAATTCAAAATTTTTGTTACTAAATACTTTGTTACTCTTCTGGCCAATTGATTATTTCTATCTAATTTCCAAGTGTTTGGTGGAAATCTATTTCTTTTTCCATCTAATATCTCCTGATAGATGTCCTCTATAGTATTAGTGTTCGTCTGCATCTTAAAACCTTCTTTTAATTGTATATATATTTAAATAGATTTTAATGTTAGGACTTTCGTCCGAACTATTAAAAATGTAAACTCTATCTTAACTTAGAAAATTTGATGCTTAATCAAATCATAGTAATGTAAAATAAGAATTACCTATAGAAAATATATAGTCTAGGGCAAATGAAAGAATAGATTTGTAAAATATAATTTTCAATTCATAAAAGACATCAATCTGAAAAGAAAGATGTCTTTTATTTAACGAATTTCCCGAAAGAATTCTCCTTCCTCAAGCGTGTGAAGGGCGTAGCCCAACGATAGGTGGGAGATGAATTTCGGTTTGGCGTAGCCAAAAGGTTTTCCTTTTTATTTTGCCTCTGATATAATCAGTCTTATAAATTATAAAGGCTGGTATATAAATGAAATTAGATAGTAATAACCATTCAGTATTCTTGTTATATTATCACCTTGTGTTGGTCGTGAAATACAGAAGAAATGTGTTTGATGATGATATGTCAGGCTATGCAAAAGATATGTTTGTTCGACTATCTGAAAACTATAACATCACATTAGTTGAATGGAATTATGATGTAGACCATGTTCATATTTTGTTCAAGGCACACCCTAATACAGAAATGACAAAATTCATCAATGCTTATAAAAGTGCAAGTTCTCGACTTATTAAAAGAGACTTTCCACAAGTGAAAAAGAAACTTTGGAAAGAGATGTTTTGGTCAAGAAGTTTTTGCTTGCTAACTACTGGTGGTTCGCCAATAGACGTAGTAAAAACATATATTGAAAATCAAAGTGAAAGGTGAGGTGAAATGATATGACAAAGCAGAATAAAGCATATAAATTCCGTTTGTATCCAACAGAAGACCAAGCACATCTTATGCACAAAACCTTCGGTTGTGTACGTTTCGTGTATAACAGAATGTTAGCTGAACGGAAAGAAGCGTATGAAAAACATAAAGATGATAAAGATCAACTAAAGAAACAAAAGCTTCCCACTCCCGCAAAATACAAAGCAGAATTTGAGTGGTTAAAAGAAGTTGATTCATTAGCTTTGGCAAATGCTCAACTAAACTTGCAAACTGCCTATAAAAATTTCTTTCGTGGTCAAAATGACTTCCCAACATTCAAAAGCAAAAAAGACAGAAAGTCT
>NZ_JBQXON010000023.1:0-47542 GCF_052646455.1 Bacillus cereus group sp. Bce041 | reverse complement strand
TATTCGAAAGGTTATCCACTACTATAACTTCGTAACCGCTATTTAGTAATTCTACACATGTATGACTACCAATATATCCTGCTCCACCTGTTACAAGTATTGCCATAATTATAGTCCTCCATATTTCATTCATTATAAACTTCTCAAAGTATATCACATATTTCTTATCCTATGTTTAACATGCGAACACAGAAACTTACATTTTATCCCATAATAATTTTATAACATATACGATTCTAATCAGGTAATAAAAAAACGCCACATAATTTTTATTATGTGGCGTTTTTTTATTAAATTACATAACAATATACACTTAGAAAATGCGCAAGACTACCTAATAATACAAAAACATGAAAAATTTCATGATGCCCCATATATTTAAACTCTAACCATTTTGGCTTTGTTCCATAAATAAATCCACCAATTGTATAAAAAATGCCCCCAAGTACTAAGAAAATAATGCCTCCTGTACTTAAATTCTCAGCTAACGGTGCAAAGAATAACACAATTAACCAACCCATCGTAATATAAATTGCTGTCGATAACCATCTTGGACAATTAAACCAAAACATTTTAAATACAATGCCACAAATCGCAGTTGCATAGACTAAACAAAATAATAGTAAACCACTTGCTGAATTTAATGTAATTAAGCAAAAGGGTGCATATGTACCTGCAATTAATATAAAAATCATAGAATGATCTAGCTTCCTAAAGAAGTAAATAACACGTGCATTGGCCACAACACTATGATACACAGCTGACGCCGTATAAAGGACCATCATTCCAATACCAAACAAAATAACAGCTGTAATTGCAGCAAATGATGGCATCTTGATAGAAACTTTCACAAGCATAGCTAATAAGGCAATAAATGATAATATCGCTCCACCTAAGTGAGTAAATGCATTAACTGGTTCCCTTACATAAGTATTCATAATAACACCCCTCATATAATTACATGTAGTTTTAATAACTACATGTAATTATATACACATTTCTTTTTAAGGTCAACATTTACAATTCATTTGTTTCGTAATACCATATTTAAAGATATATTAAACATTAAGTTCCACTAAGTTATAAAAGTGAGGGATTCTACGTGGAAAATATAAATGAATTACTTGAGACATTGCATTTAGAAAAAAACATTAAACTTGAGGATATTCCAAATGTTGACTTATATGTAGATCAAGTTGTTCAACTATTTGAGAATACTTATGCAGATACAACGAGAACTGATGATGAAAAAGTATTAACCAAAACGATGATTAATAATTACGCAAAAGGGAAACTATTCATCCCCATCAAAAATAAAAAGTATTCAAAAGAGCATATGATTTTAATTAGCCTAATTTATCAATTAAAGGGAGCTCTCTCCATTAACGACATAAAAAGTTCATTAGAAACTATAAATGACTCCTTATTAAATGATGATTCATTCGAATTAAATACGTTATACAAAAATTATCTTGCTCTTACTGAAAGCAATGTCGAAAGCTTTAAACAAGACGTAAATAACCGTGTTACAGAAGTAAATGAGATTTCTTCCTTAGAAGATACAAAGCTAGAAAAATTTCTACTACTAACATCCTTCGTGACTATGAGTAATATGTATAGACGTTTAGCGGAGCAACTAGTGGATGATTTAAAAGAATCATAAATAAAAAACTATCCACCTATTAAAGTGGATAGTTTTTTATTTACTTAATTGCTTCATGAACTTTTAGTTGTTTCCCTTTAATCGTTGTAGTCTTCATGACTTTCAAGACAAGTGGTCCTTTTCCATTTAATATTTCAACGTAAGAAACATTATCTTGTATCGTAATAATGCCTATATCTTCTGCTGTAACACCTTTAATTTTAGCAATTGTACCGACGAAATCTACCGCCCTAATTTTCTTTTTCTTCCCGCCATTAAAGTACAGCTTCATAATGCCTTTGTTGATGTCTGCATTTTTATCTTTCTTTATAATTGGTTTAGCATGTATCTTTTCTTCAAATGCAGCTTTCTCTTTCATAACTTCTTCTTTTGAAGGTCCAATTGCCTTTGGAATTTCAAATCCAATATACTCCTCAATCTCTTCTAAAAATCTATTTTCATATGGTGTTATAAATGTAATAGCTTTTCCACTATTTCCAGCTCGTCCCGTTCTTCCAGTACGATGTACATAGCTTTCTTTTTCAAGTGGAATATCATAATTAATAACATGTGTAATATTATCAATATCAATTCCTCTCGCAGCTACATCTGTTGCTACTAAATAACGGAATTTTCCTTTTCTAAAATCATCCATGACTTCAAAACGATCTTCTTGTACCATACCACCATGTATTTTGTCACAAGGATAGTTAGCTCGTTTTAATTGTCTATATACATGATCTACATTTTCTTGTGTACGGCAGAAAATAATACAGCTATCAGGATTCTCAATCGTTGTTACATCTTTAAGTAGTGAAAGCTTCTCGTCTTCTATCACCTCAAAAAGAGTATGTTCAATTTTATCCGTCGTAATCCCAGCCGCTTTAATTTCAATATGAGTTGGTGAATTCATATATGTACGAGACAATTTCTCAACATCTTCTGGAAGTGTTGCTGAAAATAACATTGTCATTCTTTTTGTAGGTAATTCATCAATAATTGCCTCTACTTGATCGATAAAGCCCATATTTAGCATCTCATCTGCTTCATCAATAACTAAATACTTCAAACACTCTAAAGAAAGGGTACCCTTCTCAATATGATCCAACACACGACCAGGAGTCCCAACTACAATATGTGTCTTTTGCTTTAATTCTAATTTTTGACGTGCAAATGGAGATTTCCCATAAACTGCCGCAGCCTTAATCCTTTTGAATCGACCTATATTTGTAATATCTTCTTTTACCTGTACCGCAAGCTCTCTCGTTGGTGTTAAAACTAATGCTTGTGGTTTATTCTCTTCCCACTCCACCATTTCACAAAGTGGAATACCAAATGAAGCTGTTTTTCCACTTCCAGTCTGGGATTTCACAACAAGATCCTTCTTTTGTAATGCAACTGGAATAACCTCACCTTGTACTTCCGTTGGATGATCATACCCTAACCCAGTAAGTGCCCTTACAATTTCCTTACATAATTTATAATCAGAAAAACTTTTTTTACTCATATATTAACCTCATTTTATTCTGTATTATTTTCTTTTTTATCTTTTGTATACGTTACTATCACCCTACTTATTATACTTGAAACCTCACATAAAAGGTGAATCATGCCAGATTCATCTTTTTATATAGAAATAAACCTTTTCATTTCATATATTGTTCAACTACTTGATAACATCTTTTGCTCGTATTGTTAGCATTAACCTTTTTATAGTATCCTACATCCACTCAAAAAAATAAAAAGAATACATACAACCTTGTATAATTATCTTAATTTTTCAACCCTTCCCATAAACGAACAATAAAAACAAAAAAACGTTTTAAATTCGTTTTTAACGTTTTTTTTCAGATGTAAAATCTACTTTTTTAAAAAATGTTAAGAAATCCTTTGACTTCTTAATAAAAATAATGTAAATTATCCTATGGACGAACATTTTTGATTAATAAAAATAAAATATTCGTATTTTAGGGGTGTAAATGATGGAAAACGTATTTGACTATGAAGATATTCAATTAATTCCTGCAAAATGCATTGTAAATAGCCGCTCTGAATGTGATACAACTGTCACTTTAGGAAAACATAAATTTAAATTACCTGTCGTGCCTGCAAATATGCAAACGATTATTGATGAAAGAATTGCAACTTATTTAGCTGAGAACAACTACTTTTATATCATGCATCGTTTCCAACCAGAGAAACGAATCTCATTCATTAGAGATATGCAATCACGTGGATTAATCGCTTCTATCAGCGTTGGTGTAAAAGAGGACGAATATGAATTCGTACAACAATTAGCTGCTGAGCAACTTACACCTGAATATATCACGATTGATATCGCACACGGTCATTCTAATGCTGTGATCAACATGATTCAACATATTAAAAAACATTTACCAGAGAGCTTCGTTATCGCTGGAAACGTTGGAACTCCAGAAGCAGTAAGAGAATTAGAAAATGCTGGTGCCGATGCAACAAAAGTTGGTATTGGACCTGGTAAAGTTTGTATTACTAAAATTAAAACAGGCTTCGGAACTGGTGGTTGGCAGCTAGCTGCACTTCGCTGGTGTGCAAAAGCTGCAAGTAAGCCAATTATCGCTGATGGTGGTATTCGTACACACGGCGACGTAGCTAAATCTATTCGATTTGGGGCAACTATGGTCATGATCGGTTCTCTATTCGCTGGTCACGAAGAGTCTCCAGGGGAAACAATTGAAAGAGATGGCAAACTTTATAAAGAATACTTCGGTTCTGCTTCTGAATTCCAAAAGGGTGAGAAGAAAAACGTTGAAGGTAAGAAAATGTTCGTTGAGCATAAAGGTTCTTTAGAAGATACGTTAATCGAAATGGAACAAGATCTTCAATCTTCTATCTCTTACGCTGGCGGAACAAAATTAGACGCTATTCGTACTGTAGATTATGTTGTCGTGAAAAACTCGATTTTCAATGGTGACAAAGTATATTAATTCTTAAATTAACTCGAAGGACAAGCATTTTCATGCTTGTCCTTCTTTTTTGTATATAAAAATGTAAAATATTTTAATTTAACTGAATTTTCTAGTATTATGTGTTTAGATAGTCTTAATAAGGAGGAGATACGACTTGAAAAATGTAATGGAAAATCGCCTTAATCGCGCAGAGGTACCTGCTGAACTAACATGGGATTTATCCGATTTGTATAATTCTGATGCCGAATGGCATGCTGCATTAAACGCATTGGAAAATGATATACAGAAACTTGATTCATTTAAAGGGCATTTACATACTAGCTCCCACACTTTATTAAATTGCCTACTTTTAGAAGAAGAGCTTTTAATGACGTTAACAAAACTATACTCATATGCAAATTTAAAAGAATCTACTGATCGTACAAATCCAAGTATTCAAGCGAACTCTTCCAAAATTTCTGCTTTATGGACGAAAGTACATACTGCACTATCCTTTATTCATAATGAAATCCTCTCATTCGACGAAGGAACAATTGAAAAATATTTAACTGAAGAAACAAAACTCGAACCTTTCCGTAAATCGTTACTAGAAATACTACAAAAAAGACAGCACACACTCTCTCCTGAAACAGAAGAAGCACTTGCTGCACTTGGCGAAGTTCATAGTTCTCCATACAAAATTTACGGCATGACTAAATTGGCCGATATGGATTTCACTTCTATACAAGACGAACAAGGAAACGAACTTCCTGTTTCATTCTCATTAGTTGAAAGCAAATATGAATTTTCTCCAAGCACATATATACGTCGAAAAGCATATTCATCATTTGTTTCCACACTAAAACGATATAAAAATACAATTGCCACAACATATGCTACTGAAGTAAAAAAACAAGTAACACTTTCTTGTTTACGTAAATATGAATCCGTTACCCATATGCTATTAGAACCACAAAAGGTTCCACTTGAAATGTATAACAACCAACTTGATATTATTTATAAAGAACTAGCACCTCATATGCGCCGTTTTGCAGATTTAAAAAGGAAAGTATTAGGACTCGATCAAATGCTTTTCTGTGACTTACATGCACCTTTAGATCCCGAATTTAATCCGTCGATTACTTATGAAGACGCAGGCACGCTCATTCAAGATTCTTTAAAAATATTAGGCGATGAATATAGTTCCATAATCGAAAAAGGATTCAAAGAAAGATGGGTAGATCTTGCAGATAACGTAGGTAAATCAACAGGAGCATTTTGCTCAAGTCCATACGGCTCTCATCCCTATATTTTAATTACATGGCAAAATACGATGCGCGGATGCTTTACATTAGCACATGAATTTGGACATGCTGGTCATTTTTATTTAGCAAATAAAAATCAACGTATTATGAACGTACGCCCATCTATGTACTTTGTTGAAGCACCATCAACTATGAATGAATTACTATTAGCTCAGCATTTACTAGCGACTACTGACGATAAGAGAATGCGCAGATGGGTTATTCTGCAACTACTTGGCACATATTATCACAACTTTGTTACTCACTTACTTGAGGGTGAATATCAACGTAGAGTATATGCTCTAGCAGAAGAAGGACAGGCCCTTACAGCTACAACTTTAACTGAAATCAAAACGAATGTCCTATCGACATTCTGGGGAGATTCTGTAGAAATCGATGAAGGTGCAGGCTTAACTTGGATGCGTCAACCTCATTATTATATGGGTCTATATGCTTATACATATTCCGCAGGCCTCACTGCATCCACTGCAGTAGCTCAAATGATTAAAGAGGAAAGACAACCTGCTATTGATCGCTGGTTAGATGTGCTTCGTGCTGGTGGTACAATGAAACCACTTGAACTAATGAAACATGCCGGAGTAGATATGTCAAAACCAGATGCAATCCGTAAAGCTGTTTCTTACGTTGGTTCATTAATTGATGAATTAGAGCATTCTTATCAAGAATAAAAAAATAAGCCCTCGCTTTAATGAGGGCTTATTTCATATTTACTTCCCAAACCGTTTGCGATATCCACATTTCCTGCAAAGTTCTTCAACCGCAACTCTTTTCGAAAATCCATCGACAATGTTTGTTGCTCTTTCACCTTCAATAATGTTAGAAAATGAATCATTATTAATATTCCCAAGGTTAATAATCCCTTCACCATCTAAACAACAAGGAATAACTGTTCCATTCGCTAAAATACCCGCTTGATTACGAAGTCCATGACAGAATCCTTTCCCATCATCCTCTTCCTCATGTAATGCTGGCCACTGGAATTCATAGTCTTGATTAATAAAGACACGTTCTGCAATTTTTATACCTTTTCCTGGTGTAAGCTTCTCTTCAATTTGATAAGATAGATTAAATTCATTTTCAATTATAGATAATAACTCTCTATTTTTCTGGATTTCAGCATTTGTTTTATTATCCTGAGTTAAATTCCATAACCTTAACGATACAATTAAATCTGATTGACTTGTCGCTTCCCTAATGAAGGAAAGTATACTCCTTACATAGCCCTCTTTATCTTGCGAACCTGGATGTCCATCAAAACTATGCAGTGAAAAATTCATTTGTCTTAACGCAGGCTTATTTAACAGCCTATGTCTTCTCTTATTAATTAACGTTCCGTTCGTTGTAATATTAACTTTAAACCCTTTTTCATGACTTAAGTCTAATAGTTGATCTATTTTCGGATGGAGCAACGGCTCACCCTTCACGTGCAAATAAATGTAGTCTGTGTGAGGTTTAATTTGGTCTAATCTTTTAGCAAAATCCTCCACAGAAATGAATTGCTTCTGCCTTTCCGTCGGCGGACAAAAGCTACACGCAAGATTACATACACTCGTAATCTCCAAGTAAAACTTCTTAAACTTCTTCACCTTTAATTCCTCACTTCTCTAACTACTTATACTTTTTCCTCTTCATATTACAGCATATTTTTATGGAAATAGAAACATACTTATTTTAGGAAATCTATATACCATCTAATAATATTTAAAAGACCATCGGTAATTTTTGTCCAATGGTCTTTTTATCCTTTTATATACAAAGAATAAATTTATTTATGATACGGTTCATCGTAACTATTCTAAATAAGGTTATTTTTTATTATTTTCATAATTAAATTTAACAAAAAAGGTAGTGCCTTCCGATCCTGTTTGAATTTCTATTTTTGCATTATGGCGGGCAGCAATGGCATAACATACACCTAACCCCAATCCAGTTCCATTATCTTTGGTCGTGTAAAACGGCGTACCCAGTTTCTCTAATACTTCAGGCCTGATACCTTTTCCTTGATCCCGCACTGCAAGCACCACACAATTTTGACCTTCCTTGTAAGTGCTAATGGTTAGAACTTTCCCTGTATTCATCGCTTCTAAGCCATTACGATATAGATTCATTAATAATTGCCGTATCTCATTACGATTTAAAAGTAATTCTGGAATGTCATTTGTATCGACTTGAATATATTTATTTTGATTGTACGTATCAATCTTTATTAAAGGAATAATATCGCGGATAATTGAATTTAAATCTAACATCTGCAAATCCAATTTCCTTGTATTACCCATTGAGAGAAATTCAGTAATAATAGAATTGGCACGGTTAAGTTCTTCAATCATTAAATGAAAGTACTTATTATGTTTCTCATAGGTATTCTCTTCTTTTAATAACTGTAAAAATCCCAGTACTGTTGTCATTGGATTTCTAATTTCATGGCTGATACCTGCTGCCATTTGCCCTATTAAATCTATATTGGATAATCTTTTCAATTCCTGTTCATATTTCTTTTTTTCCGTTATATTTTTAAAAATACAACAAATACCATCATCATATGGGTATGCAATAACTTCGTGCCAATATTCATCTGCAGTAGAAAGAAATTCGAAATGAACTGTAGTTCGCTCTGACATCGCACGATGAAATTCCTTATACATAACTGTGTCAATTTCACTCGGGAAAACATTCCATATATTCTTTCCTAATACATCTTTTGCTGTTTTTCTTTGCGGAAAATATTGGTGCTTATTTACGTACGTAAATTCCCATTTATTATTTAAAATAAAAAATCCATCCGTAATACATTCAATCACACTTGTAACTTTTTCATTAGCAGCAGCTAGCTCTCTCGTTCGCTCTTCCACTATGCTCTCTAGTTGATCCATATACAACAAATTCGAAAACGTAGGGGCTGTGGCATCAACGATAGATTTTGCTAGTTGAAGTTGGGAATCATCATAATTGTGAGCTTTTCCTTCTTTGCCAACGACGATTACCCCTAATACTTCTCCCATTGAAACCAATGGAATCATCAATAGACCCTTACTATCTATATTTTTTGTTTGAATAACCTCTTGGATCTTGGCTTCATAGCTTTTCTCTGTCCAATCCGCTTCTGTCCAATGACAGTCCTTACTTAATTTCGTTGTTTTAATTGTTGTTTTGTCTAGCGGATCTAGAAGATGAGCAGTCATATTTTTACTCTCTAAAATCTGTTCTAGGTAAAAAAAGCATTTATCAAAACTCTCCTGTATCGAGGAACACATCGATAAATCACGTGTAACATTTAGTAACAGTTGTTTCTCAGCAATAAGGTTTTCCTTTTGTTTTAAATTATTTGCGTTTTGAATTGCAACCGCAGCCATATTTACATAAGCTTCAACACTTTGAATTTCTGAATCTGTTAAGTTCATCGGAATTCCATAATCAAATAAAAAAACCAGACCAAATAACTCTTGCCCAAATGAGATAGGCAGAGCTAATAAGGACTTAATTTTGAATGCATTAACCGGTCTCGGATCTGGTCGATGATCCTTTGAGGTATCAGGAATATAGATGGTTCTTTTCGTTTCAATAACTTCTTTTGCCAGTAAGTCTATTTCAGGATCAATTACTTGCGTATCGAGCGTTACACCATTTATAGTCTCTGGTTTTCCTGCAAACCCTCTAAATGTTCCATCTTCCTGGGGTAAATAAATTCCAACAGCGTCGCACCTAACAATCTCCTCTGATATCGCCATTGTCACACGCTGCAATACGTCACGTAGTTCTAATTTCGTATTTATTATTTTTGTTATATTCGCGAGCCTAGAATATCTCGTCTGATCACTTACCATTCACATAGCCTCCAGTTATAGGCATAATAAAATAAATATGATAATATCAGTGTTTTATATAGAATACATCACTTATGATACGGCTCACCACGATTAATCCGAAACGCTCTATACACTTGCTCAAGCAACACTAATCGCATTAATTGGTGTGGTAATGTCATCTTTGAAAAAGAAAGTGATTCATTTGAACGCTTCATCACTTCTGAGCTTAGTCCAAGTGATCCACCAATTACAAATGCGACTTTACTCTTTCCGTATGTAGCAAGGCGATCTAGACTTATCGCGAATTCTTCTGATGACTTTTGCTTTCCTTCTATAGCTAATGCAATCACATGCGTGTCATCAGAAATTTTATCCAGTATACGTATACCTTCTTTTTCCTTTACAATTAACATTTCTGCTTCACTTAAATTTTCTGGCGCCTTTTCATCAGGCAATTCAATTACTTCTACTTTTGCGTATGCAGATAATCGTTTTAAGTATTCTGCTATACCTTGTTTCAAATATTTTTCTTTTAATTTCCCAATTGAAATAATCGAGATATTCACACGTATCCTCCACCTTACAAACATGTTATCCACAAAACTTATCCACATATCCACAAACACTACCCACATATTGTGTGAGAATCTGTGTTCGATACAACATATGTCGCCTCATTTTGACAAAATTCACATGTTTTTTTCTCTTTTTCCGAGTTATCCACACTGTTGATAACTGGCGCAACTTCACACTCATCCACAATAATATCTAACGCTAATTCAACATGCTCTAAACAACAAGGTAAATTCATTTTCTTCACCTCACTTTTCTACAATAGAAAACAGGAGGTAGGCCCTCCTGTTTTTAATACTTTTGAATGCCTAATTTCACTGTTGTTGTTACTCTTTTTGTGCCACGATAAAACGTAAGAGTCATTTTATCATTAATTTCCTTATCATATAAGGCCGTACGGAATCCAATAATATCGCGAATCGGTTTTCCATCTACCGCCACAATAACATCATGTTCTCTTAAACCAGCATCCGCACCTGGCGAAGGACTTTTCACATCCAAAATACAAACTCCCTCTGTTACAGTACCTGGTAAATGTAATGTTTTTGACCAATAATAGTTTGGAATTTCATTTAATGACCTAAGTTCAATCCCAACATATGGTCTTCTTACTTTTCCATACTTCTCAAGTTCATTCATAATCGGAACAGCTCTAGTCACCGGAATAGCAAGGCCGATTCCTTCTACTTCTTTTGCAGCAATTTTCATTGAATTAATACCAATTAATTGTCCTGCTGCATTTACAAGCGCACCGCCACTATTCCCGGGATTAATCGCTGCATCTGTTTGTAACACTTCTACTTGCCAATCATAATGTCCATCTTGATCTAAATCTACAGGGACAATACGTTCATTAGCTGAAATAATGCCTTGTGTAACTGTTCCAGAAAATTGCAGTCCAAGCGGGTTTCCAATCGCAATAACTGGCTCTCCTCTGCGAACAGTATTAGAATCGCCAATTTCAATTATTTTTTTCACATGCTTTGCATCTATTTCTAATACAGCTAAGTCTGTGACTACATCGGTTCCTAATACTTTTCCAGGAACCTTCTTACCGTCACTTAGACTTACTTCAATACGATTCGCTCCAGCTACAACATGATTATTCGTTACAATATAAGCTTGACCATCTGTCTTTTTATAAATTACTCCTGATCCTGTACCGGCCTCTGAATCTGCCTCTGAAAAGTTATCTCGTTGAATGTTAATAACACCCACAACAGCTTCAGATGCACGATCAACAGCATCTACAAAGCTAATCTGTTTAATCCCTTGAGCTTCGGCCATATTACTTCCGCTTGCTTCAGCTTGCGGAAGCGTATCAGCAGAATTTGAAAATAAAGGCGCTCCAAACGCGAATAAAGAAGCTCCTACAATTGTTCCCGCTATACTAGAAAGAACTATACCTTTGTGCTTCTTTTTTCCTGCACGTTTCATACGATAATTTTCTTCATCAATAAAGGACATATTTGTTCACCTATCTTCCTGAAAACAACTATATTCACCTTTATTGTTTACTAAAATGAAGAATTATACGTATTGAATTTTTGTAGGCATTTTTGGATCTGTATCGTGAATTTCAAAGGATTCACCCACTCCAAATCCTTTTTCCTCTAGTACTTGTGATACTGACATACGCGCTAGTTCTTTCATGTTATTATCTAAGCTTAAATGGGCTAAATAAATATGCTTTGTCTCATCTGTAATTACATCTGCCATCGCTAATGCAGCATCCTCATTACAAACATGCCCAACGTCACTTAAAATACGTCGTTTAATGCTCCATGGATAACGTCCCATACGAAGCATTTCTACATCATGATTACTTTCAAATACGAAAGCATTAGCTCCCTTAATAACGCCTTTCATACGGTCACTTACGTATCCCGTATCTGTAATAAGCGCTAACTTCCTATTATTGTTATGGAAAGCATAAAACATCGGTTCTGCCGCATCATGAGAAACTCCAAATGACTCGACTTCAATATCACCAAAGGTTTTCACATCACCAACTGAGAAAATAAACTTTTGTTCAGTTGGGATATTTCCTATTAAATGTTCCATTGCATTCCATGTTTTCTCATTCGCATAAACAGGTAAATCATATTTACGTGCCAGTACACCTAAACCTTTAATATGATCACTATGCTCATGCGTTACAAGAATACCTGATACATCATTTATATTCAGTTCTGCTTGTTTAAATAAAGCCTCTGTTGCTTTACCACTTAAACCTGCGTCGACTAGTAATTTTTTTTCATCGGTTCCTACGTATAGCATATTTCCTGTACTTCCACTTGCAAGTACGCTAAAATGCAACCCCATTCTTTCTCACTCCAGTATGTTCATCAACCACTTGATTTTCCTTTTCTCCTAATTCCATAACTTGTCCTTCAATTGCATTCACAAAGAAGTCCTGCTTCTGCTCCGTTTTCAAATTCCACGTTGGAGCCAGTACTTGGTTATTAGAAGTAGATGCGGTAAGAGTGGCATAACCAATTTGCGCTTCTTTAACATGCGTATTTCCATGAATTTTATTTTTTAAATACAAATTTTCTAAAGCTGTTTGAGCCGTAATAATTTCTTGCTCTTTCGTTTTTTCACCTTCGCCCATTTCTTTTAAATCAGTTAGCATTGTCTGCGTATATGAAACAAGTTCATTTTTTTCATTTAATTCCACAACAATCATCGCCTGATTATTATAGAAAATAGGCTTATCTTTATATTTTTGGAAGAAATAAATTTTAGAGTCTTTCACCGCTCCAAATTCATACTTTTGTCCATCCAATACATAGTTCTTCAAAAATTCATTATACTTATCTTTTGATAATGATTTCGTATTTAAAAAAGGCTCTTTTAGCTTACTTTCTATCTTGTACATATTTTGTATATGCACTGTTTGATTTTTCAAAGACTGTATATCTTCTTCTTTAAAAGCTTTATTTTCTGCTCTAATAAATGACTCTTTTTTCGGTTCTTTAGGGATATTTCCCATCGTAATTTTGTTTGCTTTTAATTCTTGATCTATCTTTGTTTCTGCAATAAGCTCCAATTGATTACTATCTTGCTTTTGAATGAATTGGAAAATGAGAAAGAGGTCCAAAACAAAAAAGGTCACAATAAATATGGTTTTAATCCGATCCCAATCCATTTAGTCCTCCCTCACTCCACTCATAGATTTTCTGTTTACCTGTTTCATCTTCAACAAGCTTTACATACCAAATTGGTTGTAATCGAACTACTTGTCCATCTAGTGATAACTTGTATCCAATACCAATATCCTTAATTACTTGTTTCTTTATCTCTGGATTATTTTCTAGAGATGCTATTACAACATGCCCTGACGGAAGAGTAACCTTCTGTTCTATACCTTTAGTATTTAAAGACAGCAACGGTCTTTCATATTCCATTACTTCTTCTGATCCCCATATTTGTCTCAATTCAGCTAATCCATCTTCATTGAATACTGAATATCCATCTTCATTTAAACGAAATACTGTCTCTCCTTTATTCATATAGTCCAAACGATATGAATCCAAACTTCCACTGTGACCACTTACGAATTCAAAGCTTTTTTGTAAAAGCATTAAATTATCTATCGTTTTCTCAGTTAAGACAGAAGAGTTTTTATACTTTAGCATGTGACGATCGTTTTCAATTTCCATGGATCTAATACCATCTGTAAATGTTTCTTTCGACATCTCGGTAATCGGACTTAAATAACGAGGATCACTAAACAGAGCATTCTTAAACGTATCAACTGCTAAATTAGATGAAATATATGTTATATTGTTTAACTCTGTCGTTCCATCTGGTAAAAATAACTTTTTCATATCATTAAGTTGATAATCAAAATAAGGCTTTGCTGATACTATAAATTGATTTTGGGCATTTACAATATCTTTTAAATACACGCCACTTAATTTTGCCTCGTATATTTTAAAGTTATCACCATCAGAAACAAAGTTAATTTTAATTTCTTGATCCTTACTTCGAGAAGGATCGAGGAGAATACGATTAAAATGTTTAGGCTTATCTGTACTCTTCTCTTTCATGTTAAACATGGACTTTACTGCATCAAATGGGATATCGGTAGGGAAAACAAGTTCAACTTTCCCTTCACCATGCACATATGAAAGGAAATCACCCTTAGTGATTGATATCTCTTTAAAATCATGTAGTTCCCCTACTTCCAGAGGCTTATAGATTGATTCTATATCTGCCTCTCTTCTGCTCCCATAATGATTTTTATCTTTATGCACGATGATAGAAGTAGGACGGACAACATCGGAAATTTTAGTTTGGTTCATTCCTTCATTTCCCTGCACAAATTTCGCGTTTTGCATGGATGTAGAATCTGGCACATACGTCCATAGGTTAAAAGTAAGAAATAGGCTAATTACAACTAGGTTAATTAAAACTATTGTTTTAAAGTTTTCCATACTCATTCCCAATCGTCCTCTTCATCTGCTGCCATTGGTAACGTGAAATAAATAGTTGTCCCTTTTCCTTCTTCACTCTTCGCCCAAATAGAGCCACCATGTGCCTCAATCATTTCTTTTGCAATTGCTAATCCAAGCCCAGTACCACCCATTTGTCTTGAACGAGCTTTATCTACGCGATAAAAACGTTCAAAGATTTTATCAACGTTTTCTTTTGGAATACCCATTCCTTGGTCACTTACACTAATTTCTAATAAATCACCGCGATCACGTAAACGATATGTTACTGTTCCACCTTCTGGTGAATACTTTAATGCGTTAGAAATAATGTTATACAGCACTTGAGTAATTTTGTCAGTATCCATATCAATAAATCTAGATTTCTTAGAGAAAGATCGTTTGAAACTTACATTTTGCTCTTTAGACATTTCAAAGCGATCAATAATATTATTAAAGAAATCAGTAAAGTCGACCCATTCTTTCATTAAACGATGCTCTGTACTATCAAGTTTAGATAGCTGTAACAACGCATTTACAAGTCTAATCATTCTTTCTGTTTCTTCTTGTGTAACCGTTAAAAATTGTGGTGCAATATTTGGATCCTGCCATGCTCCATCTGTAAGTGCCTCTAAATAACTGCGCATCGTCGTTAATGGCGTCCTTAATTCATGAGAGACATTCGCCACAAACTCACGGCGTTCCCGTTCTATACGCTCCTGCTCTGTTACATCATATAGTACAGCAATTAAGCCGTTTGCCTTCCCTGTTTCTTTTTGAATAACAGAGAAACTAGCACGTAAAATATATGGTTCGTTTCTCGTACTAAAATCTAATAAAACAGAATCTGGCTCTTCATATAAATGATCGAGCGTAAATTCTTCCTGTATCCCTAATACCTCTAAAACAGATTGATCGAGCGCTGTTTCACGAGAAACATTTAACATCTTTTCCGCAGGATCATTTAGTAAAATAATATCCCCTTTTCGGTCAGTAGCAATTACTCCATCTGTCATATGTGATAAAACAGATGATAATTTACGCCTTTCACTTTCTGTAGAAGAACGAGCTTGTTGTAATTTTTTTGATAAATTATTGAAGGATAATGCCAGTTGTCCAATTTCATCATGGCTATGCACTTTTACTTTTCTCGAATAATTTCCTTTTGCCATTTCGATTGCTTGTCTCCGCATATCTGAAATTGGTCTTGTAATTGTTTGAGCCAATAAAATCCCAAGTACGGCCGTTACTAATAAAGCAATTACTGTTCCCGTAGCAAAAATTTGATTTATATCCTTCATTTGTTTATATACATCTTCCATAGATGCCACAATGTAAATAACACCAAGCGCATCCTTACCGTTATCATCTAGAATCGGAGTAAGCATAACTTGAACACGATGACCTGTACTACCATCCTTCTCAATTTTCACTTCCGGCTTTTTTTGTACTAACACTCGCTGAACAGCTATATCAGTTGATGTTCGATTCACCTTATTCTGCTTTGATTCATCTGAAATAGCCAGTAACTTTCTGTGCGAATCAAATACACTTACCTCTTGTATAACTTTCTTCTGATCAGAGGCAAATTTTCGAATTGAAGTTTTAATCGTTTCATCTGTTGACTCTGTTTCTGCTTTTGTATAACTTTTTTTAAACTCTTGCTTCAAATTATATGATAATAAGTTTGTTTGCTGCGTTAAAGAATCCCTAAAACCTTGTACTAAGCTCTTCTCTAATTCCCTTACGAAATATACTCCAATAACTTGCATCGCTATTAATATTAATAGCATATATATAAGCACAAATTTTAAATGAATAGATTGAAAAAAACCAACTTTCTTCATATACTATTCCTGCTCTGGGTCACGCAAGTAATACCCTACTCCACGTCTAGTTACAATTAAAGTAGGATGGCTTGGATTATCTTCAATTTTTTCACGCAAACGACGTACTGTAACGTCTACTGTGCGCACATCTCCAAAATAGTCATAACCCCAAACTGTTTGTAATAAATGTTCGCGTGTCATAACTTGTCCTAAATGTTTCGCTAAATAATGTAGCAACTCAAATTCACGATGTGTAAGCTCGATATTTTCCTCGCGCTTCGTTACACTATATGCATTTGGATTAATCACAATTGGTCCAATAACCATTTCTGTATTTTCTTCTTTTTCCGCAGCACCACCTTGTTGATGGCGGCGTAAATTCGCCTTCACACGAGCAAGTAATTCCCTCGTACTAAATGGCTTCGTTACATAATCATCTGCCCCAAGCTCGAGCCCTAATACTTTATCAATCTCAGAGTCCTTTGCTGTAAGCATAATAATCGGCATTTCTGAGCTTTTACGTATTTCACGGCAAACCTCTAAGCCATCTTTACCTGGTAGCATAATATCTAATAAAACCATATCTGGTTGCTCTTCATTAGCCTTTTCAATTGCTTCATCACCATCATGCGCCATTACTATTTCAAAACCTTCTTTTTCTAGGTTAAACTTCAAAATATCTGCAATCGGCTTTTCATCATCAACTACTAAAATTTTCTTTCCCATCATCGTCTATTTCCTCCTTATAAAAATATGGTCAATAATCCCTAAACATATTGATGTTTACATAGTATGTCCTATATGACCGCATCCTTTGTTTAAGTATTTTCTCCTCTATTCTCATAGACTCATGTATGATCCACTTTTACACGGCATCCTATACGATCTATAGAAAAACCTCTAGCTTCAACTGCTAGAGGCTCCTCGTTCTATTTTAAAATAACTACTCAGTTTTGTAAAATTACATAAATAAAAAGGATATTAAGTGGGCCCACTTAATATCCTGAGAGTGGCTCGGGACGGAATCGAACCGCCGACACGAGGATTTTCAGTCCTCTGCTCTACCGACTGAGCTACCGAGCCAAAACTATATATAAAACCACTAATGGTGGTATAAACAAAAGTGGCGGTCCCGACCGGGGTCGAACCGGCGATCTCCTGCGTGACAGGCAGGCATGTTAACCACTACACCACGGGACCAAAAATAAGCAAAAAAAAACATGACCCGTACGGGATTCGAACCCGTGTTACCGCCGTGAAAGGGCGGTGTCTTAACCACTTGACCAACGGGCCACGAAAAATAAAATGGTGAGCCATGAAGGACTCGAACCTTCGACCCTCTGATTAAAAGTCAGATGCTCTACCAACTGAGCTAATGGCTCATACTCACCAACGTCATATTTTCGTGACGACAAGATGTATCATAACATGTATTCTGTATTTATTGCAATACTTTTTTTGTTTTTTTATAAAGGAATAAGAAAAAAACTCATGCAGACATGAGTTTTTTTCAAAAAATGTTAATTAAGCTTCGTATACGTTACGTACAATATTTGTTTGGTTACGATCTGGTCCAACTGAGAACATAGATATTTGAATTCCTGTTAACTCAGAAACACGTTCTACGTATTTTCGTGCATTTTCAGGAAGTTCATCTAATGATTTTACACCAGTAATATCTTCTTCCCAACCTGGAAGCTCTTCATATACAGGCTCACATTTCGCTAAAATGTTTAAGTTAGCTGGAACTTCATCAATAACTTCGCCATTGTATTTGTAAGCTACACAAATTTTAAGAGTTGGAATACCTGTTAAAACGTCGATAGAATTTAATGATAGATCCGTTAAACCACTAACACGACGTGCATGTCTTACAACAACGCTATCGAACCAACCTACGCGGCGTGGACGACCAGTTGTCGTTCCATACTCGCGACCAACTTCGCGAATTTGATGACCAATTTCATCATGAAGCTCAGTAGGGAATGGACCATCACCAACGCGGCTTGTATATGCTTTACATACACCTACAACGCGAGTAACTTTCGCAGGACCAACTCCAGTTCCAACTGTTACACCACCAGCAATTGGGTTAGAAGATGTAACGAACGGGTACGTACCGTGGTCAATATCAAGCATAACACCTTGCGCACCTTCAAATAATACACGGTGATTATTATCTAATGCATCATTTAATACAACAGACGTATCACATACATATTGCGCGATTTGTTGCCCGTACTCGAAGTACTCTTCGAAAATTTCTTCTACAGTGAAACCTTCTGTATCGTACATTTTTTCAAATAAACGATTTTTTTCTACTAAATTGCGCTCAAGCTTCTCTTTAAATGCTTCACGGTCTAAAAGATCAGCCATACGAATACCAATACGAGCAGCTTTATCCATATATGCAGGACCGATACCTTTTTTCGTTGTACCGATTTTGTTATCACCTTTACTTGCTTCTTCTAACTCATCTTGTTTTAAGTGGTAAGGTAAAATAACATGTGCACGGTTACTTACACGTAAATTATCAGTACTTACACCACGATCGTGTAAGTATTTTAACTCTTCAAGTAATGCTTTTGGATCTACTACTAATCCGTTTCCGATTACACAAATTTTCTCTTTATAGAAAATACCAGATGGAATTAAGTGTAATTTATATTTAACTCCGCCGAAAACAATTGTATGTCCCGCGTTATTTCCACCTTGATATCTTGCAACTACTTCCGCATGCTCAGAAAGAAAATCAGTGATTTTACCTTTTCCTTCGTCGCCCCATTGTGTTCCTACAACTACTACTGAAGACATTATTAAAGCACCTCCGCAATTTTCAAACGATCTATTCAAACAATATAATTGTACCAAAACCGAAAGAGAAGTCAACCGAAAAGCGAACATTTTTTCACAAAAAAACATTTTCGTTCGTAAGAATTATATATTTAACTTATGAAAGCCTTATCTTTCTTATAAAAAAAAAGAAACACATCTTATTATAAGAAATGTGTTTCTTTTTTATACTGCCTTTATGCCGGTGGAGCATGTCCATCCTCAAAACGACGTTCTAAGTTAACGAACTTATTGAACTCTTTGACGAATGCAAGTTCCACTGAACCTACTGGACCGTTACGTTGTTTTGCAATAATAATTTCAATTGTATTTTTGTTTTCCGTTTCTCGATCATAGTAGTCTTCACGATATAGGAAAGCTACAATATCAGCATCCTGCTCAATACTTCCAGATTCACGAATATCAGACATCATCGGGCGTTTATCTTGACGAGATTCTACACCACGAGATAACTGTGATAAAGCAATAACAGGCACTTGCAATTCACGCGCAATCCCTTTTAAGGTACGAGAAATCTCAGATACTTCCTGCTGACGGTTTTCTCCTGATTTCCCACTTCCTTGAATAAGCTGCAAATAGTCAATCAAAATCATACCAAGACCTTGTTCTTGCTTTAATCTACGGCATTTTGCTCGAATCTCATTTACTTTAATACCTGGCGTATCATCAATATATATACCAGCATTTGAGAGACTCCCCATTGCCATTGTTAATTTTGCCCAATCATCGGAAGTTAATGAACCAGTACGAAGTCTTTGTGCATCAATATTCCCTTCTGCACAAAGCATACGCACAACAAGCTGATCAGCACCCATCTCCAAACTAAAAATCGCTACATTTTCATCCGTTTTCGTCGCTACGTTTTGTGCAATATTTAATGAAAATGCCGTTTTCCCTACTGATGGACGTGCTGCCACGATAATTAAATCATTTCGTTGGAAACCTGCTGTCATCTTATCTAATTCAGTAAACCCAGTTGGTATCCCAGTAACTTCACCCTTTTGATTATGCAAAAGTTCAATTTTGTCATAAGCATCTACAAGAACATCTTTAATGTTTTGGAATGCTTTTGCATTCGTTTGATGGGATACTTCTAATATTTTTTTCTCAGCCTCGTTTAAAAGACCATCCACATCATCTTCTCTCTCGTATCCATCCGATACAATATGAGTCGCCGTGCGAATTAAACGACGTAAAAGCGCCTTTTCAGCGATGATGCGTGCGTAATATTCTACGTTAGCTGCAGTTGGCACAACTTCTGCTAACTCTGCTAAGTAAGAAACCCCACCAACCTCTTCTAGTAATCCTTGATCAGCCATTGCTGATGTCATCATTACTAAGTCAATCGGCTCTCCCTTATCAGATAGCCCAAGCATGACTTCAAAAATCTTTTGATGTTTCGTTCGATAGAACGAATCAGGTACCAATAACTCTGATGCTGAAGTTAACGCATCTTGATCAATCAATATGGCCCCTAAAACCGCCTGCTCAGCCTCTATATTATGCGGAGGGGTACGATCAGCAAGTACATCACTCATACGCAATCCTCCTTGCTTAATTTATTTTTATTGTTCACTAACATGAACTTTTACTGTTGCTGTTACTTGTGGATGCAATTTCACAGTAACGTTTGTATAACCTAACGCGCGGATTGCATCGTCCATTTCAAATTTACGTTTATCAAGTTTAATCTTGTGTGATTTTTGCATTGCATCTACGATTTGTTTGCTTGTGATAGAACCAAATAAACGGCCACCTTCTCCAGATTTCGCCTTTAATTCTACAGTTAATTTCTCTAAAGTCTCTTTTAACTCTTTTGCATTTTCAAGCTCTGCTGCTGCATCTTTTTCTTCTTTACGCTTTTGAGCTTCTAAAGTTTTCATACTGCTATTTGTTGCTTCAGCAGCTAATCCTTGTTTTAGTAAGAAGTTATTTGCATAGCCATCTGGTACGTTTTTTACTTCTCCTTTTTTACCTTTACCTTTTACGTCTTTTAGAAAAATTACTTTCATGATTGTGTGCCTCCCTGTAAATAGTCATCAATAACAAATCGAAGCTTCTCCTCAGCTTCATCTACTGTAACATTTTTCATCTGTGTGGCTGCATTCGTCAAATGCCCGCCACCGCCTAAGTTTTCCATAATTAGCTGCACATTCACTTCACCTAAAGACCTGCTGCTAATTCCAATGAGATTCTCGCCACGTTTCGCAACAACAAATGATGCAATAATCCCTGTCATCGTTAATAACGTGTCTGCCGATTGCGCAATAAGCACTTGATCGTAGTAATCATCACTATCAACTTTAGCAATCGCAATTCCATTTTTATAAATGTACGCATTTTTTATAGCTTTTGCAACCCGTAAATACTGATCCATATCTTCCTTTAAAAGTTCTTGTACAAGTACAGTATCTGCACCATGTGAGCGTAAATAAGAAGCAGCATCAAATGTACGAGCCCCTGTCCGGAATGTGAAACTTTTCGTGTCGACAATAATACCCGCTAACAATGCCGTCGCTTCTAACATTGTCATCTTTAAATTTTTAGGTTGATACTCAAGTAATTCTGTAACCAATTCTGCCGTTGAAGAAGCATATGGTTCCATATAAACTAGCAATGGGTCTTCAATAAAATCTTCTCCACGGCGATGATGATCAATAACTACCACATTTTCAATTTTATGTAACAGTTTTTGCTCCATCACCATAGAAGGTTTATGCGTATCGACAACAACAAGTAACGACTCATCATTTGCAAATTCCATCGCTTGCTCTGGAGTAATAAAATGAGACCATAACTCCTCATTTTGTTTCACTTTGTCCATCAAACGCTTAATTCCTTTATCGGAATCATTTTCATCTAACACAATATATCCTTTACGCTCATTTAATTGAGCCACTTTTAAAATACCAATCGCAGCACCAATTGCGTCCATATCGGGAGCCCTATGCCCCATAATAATGACATTACTACTTTCTAATACTAAATCCTTTAACGCATGCGAAATGACCCTGGCGCGTACACGGGTACGTTTTTCAACCGGATTTGTCTTACCTCCATAGAACTTAACTTTACCTGTCGCTTGTTTAATAGCTACTTGGTCTCCCCCACGCCCAAGCGCAAGATCTAAACCAGATTGAGCCATTGCTCCAAGCTCTGATAAAGGTAAATCACCTGATCCGACACCCACACTTAATGTAAGTGGTATATTCCTTTTAGATGTTTCTTCACGCACCTGATCTAAAATGCTAAATTTCCCTTTCTCCATCTGCGTCAAAATACTTTCATTTAGCACAACGAAGAATCTTTCTGAAGATGCACGTTTTAAATAAGCACCATACTTAAGTGCCCATTCATTTAGTCGCGATGTCACAAGACTTGTTATATTCGTACGTAATTGATCATCTAATCCTTGTGTAACTTCATCATAATTATCCAAATAGATGACAGCTAAAACAGTCCTTTGATCCTCGTACATCTTTTCAATTTCTGTTTGTTCCGTTACATCAAAGAAATAAATTAACTTTTCTTCTTTCCTTACAAAAACGCGAAACTTTCGATTATTTAAAGAGACTATATCATCAGAAGTTTCTCCTTTAATGAAAAGAAGTAATGTTTCTGATACATCGTAAAGGTGCCATCCAGCTAATGCGTGCTGTCCCAGACATGAAGATAAATAAGGATTTGCCCAATCAATCCCATAATCCTTATTGTATAACAAAATACCAATCGGCATTTGGTTAAATGCTTCATTACTTACTTTCTTTACTCTTGTAATCATATCTGTCGTATGCTTTTCGAAATTCCTTTGAAAATTAAGTTCAAATCGTATAACGATAAAGAATACGATACAAAAAATGACAAAAGCAGCTATACCCATAATTAAATGAAAATAACAGAGAATTAAAATGAGCACAAACACAAAAAATGCCAATACATAAACAGGATATAAAAACCACTGTTTCTTATCAAATTCAGGCATGTATACAACTCCTATAAAGTAAAACTAACTTACCTTCCAGTTAGTTAAACAGATTAAAATAGTATAAGGAATATTATTTTATCCCCCTATTTTAGAACGCAATGAAATCCCTAAGTCAATTATACCTAAGATTGTCACAAGAGGAAACAGCATCGGAATAAACATGCATGCAATAAAACTAATAATAGGAACCCCTTTAGTAAAACCTTTTCTATACGCTAAAAAGGCGATAAATGTCAGACCTTGCAGTACAAGCAATAGTGCAAATATGACATTTAGGTTAGAAAATACCATATGTAAATATGATGTTGGTTCTACTTTTATAAAAGTTGCTAACAAAATAAATATAACGTAATACCAAATGATACTCTTTGGTAATTGTATATCTTTAAATTTAGGCCAAGATATAACTTCATGTTTTAACTTTTTCAAAACACTACCTGATATTATCACTGTAATCCAAGAAAAACATACTGAAACTAGCACAAGTATACTTGGAAGTAACGATTGTAATATATCATTCATTTGTGCAAGTAACTCTTTTTGTTCCTTACTAATCGGCATGCCAGTAGCACTTACTATCTTTTCGCTTTTCGCCATACTTTCACTAAACATACTTTGCATTTGCTTCATTATATCTATGTTGAAAAACTTTATACTCGCAACATAAATAATTACAAAACCAATTAAGTATGCAAGCGTCCCCGCTATTAAGATTTCCACTGGCTTTTTTCTTGTTTTATACATATATCCTAAAACAATCCCTATCAATCCAAACATAATTGTCTTCACTAAATTCAGCGGTTGACTCACAATAATAGTAACAAAAAGTGCTGCTACAAAAACCACGAGCACATTAGATAGTTTATGTCTTATCATTAATAGTATAAATGGTAACGGCAACGCAAAAGTTACAACTGTACCCAAAATCGGAACATACATAGATATAAGCAATAAAATTGCATATATAGCTAATAATGCTGCACCTTCTGTAATAAACTTTGTTTGTTTCACATTTTAACCTCTCTTTCAAAAAGAAAAGCATAGCAAAATGCACAGTAGAGTCCCACTCTACTGTGCATTTCATACGCTATTATTCACCAACATATGGTAAAAGTGCCATTTGACGAGCACGTTTAATTGCAACTGTAAGTTTGCGTTGGTATTTTGCGCTTGTTCCTGTTACACGACGAGGTAAAATTTTACCACGCTCAGAAACGAAACGTTTTAATAAATCAACATCTTTATAGTCAATGCGAGTGATGCCGTTAGCTGTGAAGAAACACACCTTACGACGTTTCGCACGTCCACCTTTGCGTCCTGCCATGTCTATTTCCCTCCATTCTTTGTTAAAACTAACAAATTTACTGTATTAGAACGGTAAATCGTCGTCGGAAATGTCGATCGGTTGACCTACATTTGAAAATGGATCGTCATTCTTCGTAAATCCAGAGTTACCTTGGTTACCTGAATTACTAGATTGACCAAATGGGTTAGAGCCTTGGTTACCGAAACCAGCTCCTGATGGTTGCTGATTAAATGAACCACGTTGCTCCCCACCGCCATTACGCGGCTCTAAAAATTGCACGCTTTCCGCAAGAACTTCTGTTACGTATACACGTTTACCATCTTGTCCCTCGTAATTACGAGTTTGAAGACGTCCATCTACGCCTGCTAAGCTACCTTTTTTCAAATAATTTGCTACGTTTTCTGCTTGTTTACGCCATATTACACAATTAATAAAGTCAGCTTCACGCTCACCTTGCTGATTGGCAAATGCGCGATTCACAGCTAACGTAAAAGTAGCTACTGCGACACCATTGGGCGTGTAACGTAAGTCAGGGTCCTTAGTTAAACGACCAACGAGGATAACACGATTCATCAATCGAACCACTCTCCCTTATATATCAATTATTTTTCTTCTTCTTTAACAACGATATGACGAAGGATGTCTTCGTTGATCTTAGCTAAACGGTCGAATTCGTTAATCGCTTCTGCGTTAGATTTCACGTTTAAGATCATGTAGAAACCTTCACGTAAGTCGTTGATTTCGTAAGCTAAACGACGCTTACCCCACTCTTTCGTGTTAATGATTTCTGCACCATTGTTTGTTAAAACACCTGCAAAACGTTCAACTAAAGCTTTTTGAGCTTCTTCTTCAACGCCAGGACGAATGATGTACATAATTTCGTACTTTCTCATTACACTTTCACCTCCTTTTGGTCTAAACGGCCCGTAATGGGCAAGGAGCAATTAATTTATAGTAATTACTCACGAGTTTAGATTATATCATAGTAAGTTATATGAATCAACTCACCAATACATAAAAAACTTGGCAAACATATAATATATTTGCCAAGTTCATATCTTTATTTTTCCTAGGAAATATTAAATTAAACGTTAAAACGGAAGTGCATAACATCTCCGTCTTTTACGATATATTCTTTTCCTTCTAAACGTACTTTTCCAGCTTCTTTTGCAGCTGTCATAGAACCGTTTGTCATTAAATCATCGTAAGAAACTGTTTCTGCACGAATAAATCCACGCTCAAAGTCTGTATGAATAACACCAGCACATTGTGGTGCCTTCATTCCTTGTTTAAATGTCCAAGCACGTACTTCTTGAACGCCAGCTGTAAAGTACGTAGCAAGTCCTAATAGGTCATATGCTGCACGAATTAATTGATCTAAACCAGACTCTTCAATTCCTAATTCTTCAAGGAATACTTTTTTCTCTTCTTCGTCTAATTCAGCGATTTCTGATTCAATTTTTGCACATACAACGATTACTTGAGAATTTTCATTTGTTGCAAATTCTTTTACCATTTGTACGTATTTATTTTCCGAAGGATCGATAATATCGTCTTCACTTACATTCGCTACGTATAACATTTCTTTTGTTGTAAGTAAATGAAGGCCTTTAACAATCTTCATCTGCTCTTCTGTAAATTCAACAGTACGAGCTGGTTTTCCCTCTTCAAAAGCTTCTTTTAAACGAACTAAAATTTCATGCTCATATACCGCTTCTTTATCTTTTTGTCTTGCTAATTTCGCAACACGCTCGATACGCTTATCAACAGACTCTAAATCCGCTAAAATTAGCTCTAAATTGATTGTTTCAATATCATCAATTGGATCTACTTTCCCTGAAACGTGCGTAATATTTTCGTCTTCAAAACAACGAACAACTTGGCAAATTGCATCTACTTGACGAATGTGAGATAAGAATTTATTTCCTAAACCTTCACCTTTACTAGCACCTTTTACGATACCTGCAATATCAGTAAACTCGAATACAGTCGGAACAGTCTTTTTCGGTTCTACTAATTCCGTTAATTTATTTAAACGCTCATCTGGTACTTCTACAATCCCTACGTTTGGATCAATTGTACAGAATGGATAGTTCGCAGATTCTGCTCCTGCTTGTGTAATTGCATTAAATAAAGTGGACTTCCCTACGTTAGGTAATCCAACAATCCCAGCCGTTAATCCCATATTTTTCACTCCTATGTCTCAATCTTTCATCATTATAGATAGTAACGAAAAAAATGACAAGTTTCCGCCAAACGAAAAAAAGTAACAGTTACCTACTGTAACTGTTACTCTCCCTCTATTCTTCGTGCTTCACAAGTATTTTTTTCACCTTACGATCAAACTCTCTTCGAGGAATCATTACTGAATGGTCACACCCCTCGCACTTAATGCGGATATCCATTCCCATACGAATAATTTTCCAACGATTCTCGCCACATGGATGGGCTTTCTTCATTTCCACAACATCATACAAGTTATATTCCTTTTGCTCCATTCTCCAAACTCCTCTCCATACTAAATTGCTTTTCCACTAACTAATTCTTCACGATTATATAAAACCATACGTGGATATGGAATTTCAATTCCATGTAAATCAAGACGATTTTTAATCTCTTTACGAAGTGCCCTTGCAATAACTGCATGTTGCATCGGTTCTACTTCAGCAATAACACGTAATATAACTTCTGATGCAGCTAATGTTTGCACACCTAATAATTGAGGCGTTGTTACCATTTTTTCGTACTTTGAAGGTAATTCTACTAATAAATCTTCAATAACTTGCTCTGCTTTCGCAATATCAGCCTCATATGAAATAGATACATCAACAAACGCTACACTATTACTAACTGAGTAGTTAGTAACTTGAATAATACTTCCATTTGGTAAAGTATGAATTTCACCTGTCCAACTCTTTACTTTCGTTGTACGAAGTCCAATTTCTAAAACGACTCCTTCAAATTGACCGATTTTAACATAATCGCCAACTGAAAACTGATCCTCTAACAAAATAAATAAACCTGTAATAACGTCTTTCACTAAACTTTGAGCACCAAATCCGACTGCTAAACCAATTACCCCAGCACCCGCTAATAAACCTGATGCATTAATATCAAACACACCTAAAATCGCAATTAGCATAATGAACATAACAACGTACGCTACAATATTTTCAAGTAATTTCGCTACTGTAACTGTACGACGTTCTGAAATTTGAATTGGAGAACGACTCCCCATACGAAACGCATTTCGTACAACCGCCCTTGCAATTCGCACAACAACTGCACCAATTGTTAAAATAATACATATTTTTAATGTCGCAACTCCAATATGAGCCCAACGATCAGCATCTAATAAATACTGTTTCATAGAATTAAACCACTTCGCTAATAAATCCATGTACCTCTACCTCTCTAGCTAAAATTTCTTTTTAGTTACCCTTATTATTGTATCAGAAGTCCCCTAATTGCTGAAAAAATTTTATGATTTTAATCCTATTTTATCCCCGACATCCAGGTATAAAATGGAACGAATATATATATACTAGTACTATTATTTCCGTTTTCATTCACATTTTGCAAAAATTACGCACTTATAACTTTCCATTTTCCTCACCATATAACATATATTGAAAATTTATTAAAAGGATGGGTGCTTCATGAATATTGGAAGTTTTCGCTTACCATTTTTTGAGAAAGAAACTCAAAACGTTATGCACCAAGATCTAGAAGCCTCTGAGATAATCAGTAATTTCTTACTTACCCATATTCCTATTAAAACTAATATACCACTCATTCTCGTTTGTATCGGCACAGATCGCTCTACAGGTGACGCACTCGGCCCATTAGTTGGTACAAAACTTGAACAAATAGACATCCAAAACCTCCAAGTATTCGGTACACTAGATGAGCCAGTACATGCGCTAAATTTAGAGGAGAAAATTCAGAATATACAGAAAGAATATCCTACTGCATTTATAATTGCTGTTGATGCATGTTTAGGAAAGTCCCAAAATATCGGATCAATCACTACTGGAAAGGGACCTAGTAAACCTGGAGCTGCTATGAATAAGAAATTACCTGCAGTTGGTGATTTGCACATACACGGTATCGTCAATCTAAATGGGTTTATGGAGTTTTTCGTTCTTCAAAATACAAGATTAAGTTTAGTCATGAAAATGGCTGATGTAATCGCAAAAAGTATAAAAGAGACGGATCAAAAATTATCCGCATTAAAAAAAGCAAACCATCTATAAATAATAAGATGGTTTGCTTTTTAATTTTTCTGTGCTAATAGTTCTAAAATACGATTTAAATCTTCTTTATTAAAAAATTCAATTTCGATTTTACCTTTTTCTTTTTTCGTCTCTTTAATTTTCACATCTGTGCCAAACTTTTCTCTTAAGAACGTTTCACGTTCTACGAAAAATATATTTCGCTCTTTTTTCACTTTTTTTGTTTCACGTGAAACGTGTTGATTAATCTCTTGGACGATTTTCTCTAATTGACGAACATTTAATCCTTCTTTTTCAATGCGTTTCAATAAGGACTTCAATTGTTCTTCATCTTTTATCGTAAGTAAAGTTCTCCCATGAGCCATTGAAAGTTGACCATTTGCAATCATATCTTGTACGAAAGAAGGTAGGCTTAATAACCGAGTATAATTTGCAATGTAAGGTCTGCTTTTACCAAGACGCTTCGCTAATTGTTCTTGCGTTACATTTAGCTCATTCATTAACATCTGGTATGCCATTGCCTCTTCCATAGGATTTAAATCTTCTCGTTGTAAGTTTTCTAACAAAGCAAATTCCATCATTTGCTGTTCAGTTAATTGTCTTACAACCGCAGGTACTTTTTCTAAACCAGCCTCTTTTGCAGCACGAAATCGTCTTTCACCTGCAACAATTTCATATCCTTTAATACTCTTCCTAGCAATTAATGGTTGTAGAATACCGTGTTCCTTAATCGAAATTGCTAATTCCTGAATCGCCTCTTTATTAAAGTGTTTACGCGGTTGATATGGATTCGGCCTTAATTCAGTTACAAGAATCTCCTGAATTGTTTCCTCTTCTTTCACATCTAAATCAGGAAAAAACACATTAATTCCTCTTCCTAATCCTTTAGCCACCTGCAATCACTTCCTCTGCTAAATCTATATACACTTCTGCTCCTCTTGATTTAGCGTCATACTGCATAATAGGTTTCCCATGACTTGGAGCCTCGCTCAAGCGTACATTACGCGGAATAATCGAGCGATATACTTTATCCCTAAAATACTTTTTCACTTCATCTATAACTTGAATCCCTAAATTTGTACGGGCATCCAACATTGTTAACAATACACCTTGAATTGCTAAATTTTTATTTAAATGTTTTTGTACAAGTCTAACTGTATTTAATAGCTGACTTAACCCTTCTAGTGCGTAATATTCACACTGTACAGGAATAATAACAGAATCTGCTGCTGTTAATGCATTAATCGTTAATAACCCTAAAGATGGGGGACAGTCGATAATAATATAGTCATATTCATCACGAACTGGCTGTAATGCTCTTTGCAAACGTACTTCCCGGGAAATAGTCGGTACCAATTCAATTTCAGCACCAGCCAATTGAATTGTAGCGGGTAGAACATCTAAGTTTTCAGTTGCGGTTTTCTGTATAACCCCTTGAACATCTGCATCTTCCACAAGAACGTTGTAAATACATTGATCTAATTCAGATTTTTCAATTCCCACACCAGTCGTTGCATTTCCTTGAGCATCAATATCTACAAGAAGGACTTTTTTACCTACTTGCGCCAATCCAGCCCCTAAATTAACAGATGTTGTTGTTTTTCCAACACCGCCTTTTTGATTAGCAATAGCAATGATTTTTCCCATGATGTCACCTACTTTCAACCTTTCTATCTTATTCTAGTAACAATTACGTTTATTGTAACATGAAATAAAACTTTTTCTTTTACGTCCTTTATTAAACTTCAAAATTTATTTCTAAACTCCTTCTTCATTTAACAAGAAAATATAGTAAAAGAGACCTCTCCAATAGGATAAGGTCTCTAGCACGTCATTATTATTTTTTCTTTGGAATTTTAATTGTAATTTGATAGTACTCATCAAATTCTTCTTCCTCAGAATTAACATTCAAACCACTTTCAGTAACCATTTGTAAAGATTGTCTAATTGTATTCATAGCAATCCTCGTATCTCGACTTACTGCTTTTTGCTTTGCCTTACGCTTCGGTTTCGCTTCCTCTAGTAACTTCGCAATTCGTTCTTCTGTTTGCTTTACATTTAGTTGTTTCTCAACAATTTCCTGTAAAACCTTCAGTTGTAATTCCTCATTTTTTAAAGGAATGAGAGCGCGGGCATGACGTTCTGTAATGCTTTTTTCTAATAATGCACTTTTTATTTCTTCAGGCAACTTTAACAAGCGCAACTTATTTGCGATTGTAGATTGTCCTTTTCCAAGTCGTTGTGCCAATGCTTCTTGTGTTAAATTATGTAACTCAATCAGCTTTTGATATGCCACAGCTTCCTCGATTGCCGTTAGTTCCTCACGTTGCAAGTTTTCAATTAAAGCTACAGAAGCTGTCTCTGTATCATTTAAATTCTTTATAATTGCAGGAACCTTTTCCCAACCTAACTTTGTTGCCGCGCGAAAACGTCTTTCTCCAGCAATAATCTCGTACTTATCATCCTCATATTGCCTTACAACAATCGGTTGAATAAGTCCATGTGTACGAATTGTTAATGCTAGCTCATCAATACGCGCATCATCAAAAACTGTTCTTGGTTGATAACGGTTAGGGGTAATATTTATTATCGGAATTTCTTGTATTTCTTCATATACCTTTTTATCTATCTCTTCATGGCTTTCGTCTTGTAATTCGAATTCGCTCTCTTTATCTCCAAAGCCAAATAAACGAGAAAACGTATTTTTCATACATATTCCACCACCTTTTAGGCCTATTGACTATTCTCCATAAAATGTTTCCTATGAAACATTTACGTTTTCATTTATATAATTTAATCTTACGTCTAATAAGATTTATTTTTCAATAGGTAATTTATTGGGTGTTCCCGGTTTGCGTGGATATTTCTTTGGTGTCTTGCGCTTTTTCTCGATTAATAAAATATTACGTTCACTCTCTTCAAACGGCAATTGGAACGTAGACATCTCTTTTAACTCTCCGCCTAGCACCTCTAAAGCATACTTGCCATTTTCAATTTCTTCGTTTGCTGCTGCACCTTTCATTGCAATGAATGTTCCTCCAACTTTTACAAGTGGTAAACATAGCTCACTTAATACAGAAAGACGCGCAACTGCACGTGCCATTACAATATCGTATGATTCACGTACACCTTCTTTTTTCCCAAATGTTTCAGCACGATCGTGACAAAATGCAACATCACTTAATTCTAACTTTTGGGCTAAGTGATTTAAGAAATTAATACGTTTTTGCAATGAATCTACAATTGTTACTTTTAAGTGCGGGAAACAGATTTTTAAAGGAATACTTGGGAATCCAGCCCCTGCACCAACATCACAAATTGAGAATGGTTTTGAAAAATCATAATAAAAAGCAGCTGTAATGGAATCAAAAAAGTGTTTTAAATATACTTCTTCTTTTTCTGTAATAGCCGTTAAGTTCATTTTTTCATTCCACTCTACTAATGTTTCAAAGTAGATTTTGAACTGCTCTAACTGTCTAGAAGAGAGGGTGATTCCCTTCTCTTCTAGCATAGATTGAAATTGTTCTATGTTCATCTAGCAATATCTCCTTACTATTTATTGGTTCGATACGCGTGCAATTTTTCCTTGTTCTATATACACAAGTAAAATGGAAATATCCGCTGGATTTACGCCAGAAATACGTGAAGCCTGCCCCATTGAAAGTGGACGAACATCTTTCAATTTCTGTCTAGCTTCTGAAGCAAGGCTAGAAATCGCATCATAATCAATATCTACAGGGATTTTTTTACTCTCCATTTTCTTCATACGCTCTACTTGCTGTAAAGATTTTTCAATATACCCTTCATACTTAATCTGAATTTCAACTTGTTCTTTAACTTCATCACTTAATTCTACTTCACTTGGTACTAAAAGATGAATATGCTCATATGTCATCTCTGGACGACGTAATAAGTCACTTGCACGTATTCCATCTTTCAATTCACTTCCGCCAATATTGCGAATTAATTCTTGAACTTCAGGACGTGGTTTAATAATAATGCTGCTTAAACGTTCCTTTTCCTGTTCAATTTGTAATTTTTTATTTGTAAATCGCTCATAGCGCTCTTCTTTAATTAATCCAATTTCACGACCAACTTCAGTTAAACGAAGATCAGCATTATCGTGGCGTAATAATAGACGGTATTCTGCACGAGACGTTAATAAACGATATGGTTCATTTGTACCTTTCGTTACAAGATCATCAATTAAGACGCCAATATAAGCATCCTCGCGACCTAAAACAACTTCTTTTTTACCTAAAGAACGGCATGCTGCATTAATTCCAGCCATAAGCCCTTGTCCGGCCGCCTCTTCGTAACCAGAAGTTCCATTAATTTGTCCTGCTGTATATAAATTTTTAATCTTTTTCGTTTCAAGTGTTGGCCATAGTTGTGTTGGCACAATTGCATCATATTCAATTGCATAACCTGTACGCATCATTTCAACATTTTCTAGGCCTGGAATTGTTCTAAGCATGTCACGTTGTACATCTTCTGGTAAGCTTGTGGATAAACCTTGTACATATACTTCTTGTGTATTACGCCCTTCTGGCTCTAAGAAAATTTGATGGCGTGGTTTATCATTAAATCTTACTACTTTGTCTTCAATAGAAGGACAGTATCTAGGGCCTGTTCCTTTAATCATACCAGAATACATAGCTGAACGATGTAAATTTTCATCTATTAAACGGTGTGTTTCTGTACTTGTATATGTCAACCAACATGGAATTTGATCCATAATAAATTTCGTTGTTTCAAAAGAGAACGCACGTGGCTTATCATCACCTGGTTGAATTTCTGTTTTACTGTAGTCAATTGTATTACTGTTTACACGCGGAGGTGTCCCTGTTTTAAATCTAACAAGATCAAATCCAAGTTCCTCTAAATGCTCAGATAATGTAATAGACGGTTGCTGATTATTTGGACCGCTTGAATATTTTAAGTCGCCCATGATAATCTCGCCGCGTAAAAATGTTCCAGTTGTAATTACAACAGTTTTTGCTGTATATTCTGCACCAGCTTGTGTAACTACCCCTTTACATACACCTTCTTCAACGATTAAACGCTCTACCATTCCTTGGAACAACGTTAAGTTTGGTGTTTCTTCAATTGTTTTCTTTAATTCATGTTGGTAAGCGAATTTATCAGCTTGCGCTCGAAGTGCACGTACGGCTGGTCCCTTACCTGTATTTAGCATACGCATTTGAATATGAGTTTTATCAATATTACGTCCCATTTCTCCGCCTAATGCATCAATTTCACGAACAACAATCCCTTTTGCTGGTCCACCAACAGAAGGGTTACATGGCATGAATGCTACCATATCCAAATTAATTGTTAACATTAATGTTTTTGAGCCCATTCGTGCTGCCGCAAGACCAGCTTCACATCCTGCATGACCTGCACCGATTACTATGACATCGTATGAACCGGCATTGTATCCCATTGTTTATTCCTCCTAATAATCTCTATCTTTCTACAACTTCACTATATTATTTTCCTAAACAAAATTGAGAGAACAACTGGTCAATTAAGCTTTCATGCACTGTGTCCCCAGTAATTTCACCAAGTATTTCCCACGTTCTTGTTAAATCAATTTGTACCATATCAATTGGTACACCATTTTCAATCGCCTCAACTGCATCACCGATTGTTTTTCCTGCTTGTGTTAATAATCCAATATGTCTCGCATTAGAAACATATGTCATATCTGCAGAATCGATTGTTCCTTCAAAGAATAAATCAGCTATTGCCTTTTCTAGTTCATCTATTCCTTGTTCCTCAATTAAGGATGTTGTAATAACACGATTTCCCGCGGCTAACTCTGTAACACGTTCCATATCAATCGCTTGCGGTAAATCAGTCTTATTCACAATAACAATAAAGTCTTTTTCTTGTACCGCACGGAATAGATCTTCATCCTCATTTGTTAAAGCCTCGCTATAGTTGACAACAACTAATACTAAATCCGCTTGGCTCATCATTTCTTTTGAACGTTCCACACCAATTCGTTCAACAACATCTTCTGTCTCCCGAATACCGGCTGTATCTATAAGTTTAAGAGGTACACCACGCACGTTAACGTACTCTTCAATAACATCACGAGTTGTTCCTGCAATATCAGTTACAATTGCCTTTTTCTCCTGAACAAGACTATTTAATAACGATGATTTCCCAACGTTAGGTCTACCGATAATTGCTGTAGCAATACCTTCACGTAAAATTTTCCCCTGTTTTGATGTTTCTAATATTTTTTCGATTTCCGAACGAACATGCGTCGCTTTCTCAATTAAAATATTATGTGTCATCTCTTCTACATCATCGTATTCTGGATAATCTATATTTACCTCAACATGAGCTAATGTTTCTAATATTTCTTGACGCAAAAGACCAATTAATTTAGATAATCGCCCTTCCATTTGATTAATTGCTACATTCATCGCACGATCTGTTTTTGCTCGAATCAAATCCATAACAGCTTCTGCTTGTGATAAGTCGATACGTCCATTTAAAAAAGCACGTTTTGTAAATTCGCCCGGTTCTGCCAATCGTACTCCTTGTGCTAGAATAAGTTGCAATACTTTATTTACTGAAACAAGTCCACCGTGACAGTTAATTTCCACTATATTTTCACGTGTAAAAGTCCTTGGTGCGCGCATAATAGACACCATAACTTCTTCAATAACTTGATTTGTATCTAAATCAACAATATGACCATAATGAATAGTGTGAGAAGGAACCTCTGTTAAATCCTTCCCCTTAAAAATACGATCAACTTTCTCAACCGCATCATCCCCACTTACTCGAACAATGGCAATTGCACCCTCTCCAAGCGCTGTGGAAATCGCAGCAATTGTATCAAATTCCATGTCCTTTCACCTCACTTGCTTATTTATCTCTATTTCAACATGATTATTTCTTTCACTAAATTATTAGGATACCATAACGAACCTATCTACAAAAGAAGAATAACTCATTTTATTATATCCCCATGTAAAAAACACTAAACTTATTCACAGTGGATAAGTTTAGTGTTTTTTAGTTATCCACATCTATTTTCCGCTCAAAAAAACCGGCACTCATTTGAGCAACCGGTCATTTAGGAGATATTACAACATGCCGATGTGGTTCATTTCCTTCAGAAGTTGTATTGATACCTTGATGATTTGATAATGCCTGATGAATAATTTTTCGTTCAAAAGATGGCATCGGTTCTAAAATAACTCTTTTTTTCGTATTAAATACTTGTTTCGCTAATCGATAAGAAAGTGATTCTAACGTACTTTTTCTTTTACTACGATAATTTTCAGCATCTAGTGTAATACCGATATACTGCTTCGTGTTACGATTCGCGACAAGTTTTGTTAAATACTGTAAAGAGTTCAATGTATTACCTCTTTTCCCAATTAAAACACCTACATTATCACCAGAAATTGTAAATTCGATTTCGCGTCCTTTTACAATTTTACTAATCTCGACTTCCACACCCATATCGTGAATAACATTTCTTAAATATTCTTCACATTCTTGAATTGGATCTTTCTTCAATACAACTTCTACTACTGCAGGGCGATTCCCAAATAAACCTAAGAATCCCCTTTTACCCTCATCGACAATATTTATATCTACTCGATCTTTTGATGTATTTAATTGCCTTAAAGCATCCTCTACTGCCAGCTCGACTGTTTGTCCTTTAGCAGTAATTACACTCACTTGCTTGAGCCTCCAGCCTTACCAGCCTTACTAGCCTTAATCTCTGGCCCTTTAATAAAGTACATTTGAGCAATACCAAAGATATTACCAACAACCCAGTAAAGTGATAATGCAGCTGGGAAGTTAATTGCAAAGATTAAAATCATAATCGGCATAAGCCAAAGCATCATTGCCATTTGTGGATTTTGACCAGCTGTTCCTGCCATTGCAAGCTTTTGCTGAATAAATGTCGTAATTGCTGCAACGACTGGTAAGATATAGAACGGGTCTGCATGTCCTAAATCGAACCATAAGAAACTATGTTGTTTAATTTCAGCTGTTCTCATAATCGCATGATAAAACGCGAATAAAATAGGCATCTGAACAAATATCGGTAAACATCCTGCCAATGGATTTACACCATTCTTTTGATATAACTGCATCATTTCTTGTTGTAGTTTTTGCTGTGTTGCTTGATCTTTAGAACTATATTTCTCTTTTAACTTCACCATTTCTGGTTGTAACGCTTGCATTGCCTTTGTACTCTTTGTTTGTTTAATCATTAATGGTAATAATGCAAAACGAATGATAAGAGTTGTAATAACAATTGCTAAACCGTAATTACTGTTAAATAAGTCGGCAAAATACGTGATTAACTGAGAAAGCGGATATACGAAATATTCATTCCAAATCCCAGTACTTTTCGATGTAATCGGCTGACCCGTTTCACTACAACCGGTGGCAATCGCCATTAATGCAACGACCATGGCTAGTAAACCTAATTTCTTTTTCAAAGCCTACTCCTCCTTGTATCGGTATGTATATAGTGTAATTCATTTCCTTACGCTACTTTTTTATTCTTTTCATACCAGAGCGTTTAAAGACATGAATTAAGCTTTTCTTTACTTCTTCATATGTCATCTCTGCACAAGGCTTCCTTGCTATTATAACAAAATCTTTTCCAGAAGCTATCTCATCTTTTAACTCTGTAATAGCCTGACGGACCATGCGCTTAATTCGATTACGAACTACTGCATTTCCTATTTTCTTGCTAACAGAAAGGCCGATGCGAAAGTTTGGCTGTTCTTCTTTATCTAATTGGTATACAACAAACTGACGATTTGCATTTGATTTTCCTTTTTGAAAAACCGCCTGGAATTCATCATTCTTCTTTATACGATGTTTTTTCTTCATATCAATTGACACTCCTGTATTTCATCAGCGGAAATTCACTATTATTAGAAAAAAAGACCACTGAACGATCAGTGGTCTACGCAGATAATACTTTTCTTCCTTTACGACGACGAGCTGCTAGCACTTTACGTCCGTTCGCTGTGCTCATACGGCTGCGGAAACCATGTACTTTGCTGCGCTTACGTTTATTTGGTTGGTAAGTTCTTTTCATTATATGACACCTCCCTGAGGAATATCTGTTAAAGACAGTCCTATAAATTATAGTTAATTAACTAGGAAAATGTCAATGGTTCTAGAAATTTTCATCAAATATTCATTTTGAACCTATTCACATACTTTTTCACAGCACCTATATTTCCTTGTGGATAAATATTTTTTCGCGCTTTTTATATCCACAAACTTTTTTCGCACTTTTACACAGTATATCGTGTTGTGGACAAGTTTATTCCACAAGGTATTGATTTTGTGGATAACTTTCTTAAATTCATTGCTATAGCCACTTTTTTTTGATATTATAGTTGTGTTTTCACTTTGAATAAGTTTTCCACATCTTTATCTTATCCACAATTTGTGTATAACATGTGGACAGTTTTAATCACATGTGGGTAAATAGTTGTCCACATTTGCTTTTTTTGTCGAAAACCCTATCTCATATACAAACGACGTTTTTAGGTTTTAAAATACGTTTCGTATAAATATACATTTTATATTTATTAGGTTGTACATTTGTTGCACAACCTTATTCTTTTACCAACTTAGTAAAGGAGGGACACCTTTGGAAAATATCTCTGATTTATGGAATAGTGCCTTAAAAGAATTAGAAAAAAAGGTAAGCAAGCCTAGTTATGAGACATGGTTAAAATCCACAACGGCTCATAACTTGAAGAAAGACGTATTAACGATTACAGCTCCGAATGAATTTGCTCGTGACTGGCTAGAATCTCATTACTCCGAACTAATTTCAGAAACACTATACGATTTAACAGGGGCAAAATTAGCAATTCGCTTTATTATTCCCCAAAGTCAAGCTGAAGAGGACATTGATCTGCCTCCAGTTAAGCCGAATCCAGCACAAGATGATTCAGCTCATTTACCACAGAGCATGTTAAATCCAAAATATACATTCGATACATTTGTTATTGGCTCTGGTAACCGTTTTGCCCATGCAGCTTCATTAGCTGTAGCTGAGGCGCCAGCTAAAGCGTATAATCCACTCTTTATTTACGGGGGAGTTGGACTTGGAAAGACACATTTAATGCACGCAATTGGTCATTATGTAATTGAACATAATCCAAATGCAAAAGTTGTATATTTATCATCAGAAAAATTTACAAATGAATTTATTAACTCTATTCGTGATAATAAAGCTGTTGATTTTCGTAATAAATATCGTAACGTAGATGTTTTATTGATAGATGATATTCAATTTCTTGCTGGAAAAGAACAGACTCAAGAAGAGTTTTTCCATACATTTAACGCATTACACGAAGAAAGTAAACAAATTGTAATTTCTAGTGACCGACCACCAAAAGAAATTCCAACTTTAGAAGATCGTCTTCGTTCCCGCTTTGAATGGGGACTTATTACAGACATTACGCCGCCAGATTTAGAGACACGAATTGCGATTTTACGCAAAAAAGCAAAAGCTGAAGGGCTTGATATACCAAATGAAGTTATGCTTTATATCGCAAATCAAATTGATTCAAATATTCGTGAATTAGAAGGTGCACTTATCCGAGTTGTAGCTTATTCATCTTTAATTAATAAAGATATTAATGCTGATTTAGCAGCTGAAGCACTTAAAGATATTATTCCAAATTCTAAGCCGAAAATTATCTCTATTTATGATATTCAAAAAGCTGTCGGGGACGTTTATCAAGTGAAATTAGAAGATTTTAAAGCGAAAAAACGTACAAAATCAGTTGCGTTTCCTCGCCAAATTGCAATGTATTTATCGCGCGAGCTTACAGATTCCTCTTTACCAAAAATAGGTGAAGAATTTGGTGGACGTGATCATACAACAGTTATCCATGCCCATGAAAAAATCTCTAAACTACTAAAAACCGATACGCAATTACAAAAGCAAGTTGAAGAAATTAATGGTATTTTAAAGTAGTAGCTGAATAGTGTGAATAACTTACCTTGTTTTACGCACAGTCTATCCACATGTAGATAGACTGTTTTTACATCCTTTAGCGGGGTTATCCACATATCCACAAGCCCTATTACTATTACTACTATTTTTTATCTTTATTAATTAAATAAAATCTTATACTTACCGGAGGTTTTTCTTTATGCGTTTTACAATACAAAAAGACTATCTTGTAAGAGGTGTACAAGATGTAATGAAGGCAGTTTCTTCTCGTACAACAATCCCAATTCTTACGGGAATTAAAGTTGTAGCAACTGAAGAAGGAGTTACATTAACAGGAAGCGATGCTGATATTTCTATTGAATCGTTTATTCCAGTCGAAGAAGATGGAAAAGAAATCGTAGAAATAGCTCAATCAGGAAGCATTGTTTTACAGGCAAAATATTTTAGTGAGATTGTAAAAAAACTACCTAAAGACACTGTCGAAATTTCTGTAGAAAATCATTTTATGACAAAAATAAAATCTGGAAAATCAGAGTTTAACCTAAATGGTTTAGATTCTGCAGAATATCCGTTATTGCCACAGATTGAAGAACATCATGTATTTAAGATACCAACAGATTTACTTAAACATATGATCAGACAAACTGTATTTGCAGTTTCTACTTCTGAAACAAGACCAATCTTGACAGGTGTAAACTGGAAGGTATATAACAGCGAGTTAACTTGTATTGCAACAGATAGTCATAGGTTGGCACTTCGAAAAGCAAAAATTGAAGGACATAATATTGCAGATGAATTCCAAGCTAATGTTGTTATCCCAGGTAAGAGCTTAAATGAATTAAGTAAAATTTTAGATGAGTCTGAAGAAATGGTAGATATCGTTATTACGGAGTATCAAGTATTATTCCGTACAAAACATTTATTATTCTTCTCAAGATTGTTAGAAGGGAATTATCCTGATACGACACGTTTAATTCCGGCAGAGAGTAAAACGGATATTTTTGTGAATACAAAAGAATTCCTACAAGCAATTGATCGCGCTTCACTATTAGCAAGAGATGGCCGCAATAACGTTGTTAAATTATCAACTTTAGAGCAAGAAATGCTAGAGATTTCTTCGAATTCACCAGAAATCGGAAAAGTTGTCGAAGAAGTACAATGCGAAAAAGTAGATGGAGAAGAGTTAAAAATATCTTTTAGTGCAAAATATATGATGGATGCATTGAAAGCTTTGGATAGTACAGAGATTAAAGTTAGCTTTACTGGGGCGATGAGACCGTTCTTAATTCGTACAGTAAATGATGATTCAATTATTCAATTAATTTTACCGGTTCGTACTTACTAGGTAAGGAATAAGGGTTGCTAGTTTAAAGATGCTAGTGGCCCTTATTTGATTTTTGGGTATTACTTTCCTAATGCTAGTTTATTTAGTACAATGAAAGAATGAACACTTTCAGAAAGTGAGCGATTTTATGAAACGTATTAAAATTTCAACAGAGTATATTACACTAGGACAATTTTTAAAGTTAGCTGATGTAATTGATACAGGTGGCGCTGTAAAATGGTTTTTACAAGAATATGAAGTGTACGTGAACAACGAACTTGAAAATAGAAGAGGTCGCAAACTATATGCGAATGATGTTATTGAAATTCCAGGAAGCGGAACTTTCCAAGTTCAGGCATAAAGGGGGAGCCCTTTGTTTATTTCAGAAATACAATTAAAAAACTATCGCAATTATGAAAAATTAGAGCTTTCCTTTGAAGATAAGGTAAATGTAATTATCGGCGAAAATGCGCAAGGGAAAACAAATTTGATGGAAGCTATTTATGTTTTAGCGATGGCGAAATCTCATAGAACCTCTAATGATCGCGAACTTATCCGCTGGGATGAAGATTTTGGTCAAATAAAAGGGAGATTACAAAAAAGAAACAGTTCTTTGTCTTTGGAATTAAATATTTCGAAAAAAGGTAAAAAGGCAAAATTAAATCAACTTGAACAACAAAAGTTAAGTCAATATATTGGCGTGATGAACGTTGTCATGTTTGCCCCAGAAGATTTAAATCTTGTAAAAGGAAGCCCTCAAGTAAGAAGACGCTTTTTAGATATGGAATTAGGACAAATAGCTCCTGTATATTTGTATGAATTAAGTCAATATCAAAAGGTGCTCACGCAACGAAATCACTTGTTGAAAAAAATGCAAGGGAATAGTAAGAATGAGGAAACGATGTTGGATGTATTTACACTTCAACTAATTGAGCATGGTGCGAAAATACTGCAAAAACGTTTTGAGTTTTTGCATTTGCTACAGGAATGGGCAGCTCCAATTCATCGAGGTATAAGCCGTGGATTAGAAGAGTTAGAAATTGTCTATAAACCAAGTGTAGATGTATCAGAATCAATGGATTTGTCGAAAATAAAAGAAGTATACTATGAAAGTTTTCAATCTGTGAAACAACGTGAAATTTTCCGTGGTACGACTTTAATTGGTCCTCATCGTGACGATTTACAATTCTTCGTTAATAGTAAAAATGTTCAAGTCTTTGGTTCGCAAGGACAACAACGAACGACCGCACTATCCCTAAAATTAGCTGAAATTGAATTGATTTATTCAGAGGTTAAAGAATATCCAATCCTTTTGTTGGATGATGTTTTATCAGAATTAGATGATTATCGTCAATCACATCTTTTAAATACAATTCAAGGAAAAGTGCAAACATTTGTTACAACGACGAGTGTCGACGGAATTGAACACGAAACATTAAAAGAAGCGAAAACAATTCATGTAACGAACGGCACTGTAGATTGTGAAATAGATAGGGAATAACCCCTGTTTAAATGGAAAAGTAGGTGATCTTTGTGTCAATGGAACAAAAGCAAATGCAAGAAAATGCATATGATGAAAGTCAGATACAGGTGCTTGAAGGACTAGAGGCAGTTCGGAAACGCCCTGGTATGTATATTGGATCTACAAGTGGAAAAGGGCTTCACCATCTTGTTTGGGAAATCGTAGATAATAGTATTGATGAAGCACTTGCAGGTTATTGTGATGAAATTAATGTTAGTATCGAAGAAGATAATAGTATTCGTGTAACGGATAATGGGCGTGGTATTCCGGTTGGTATACAAGAAAAAATGGGACGTCCAGCTGTAGAAGTTATTATGACTGTTCTCCACGCCGGTGGTAAATTTGGCGGTGGCGGTTATAAAGTTTCTGGTGGTTTACATGGTGTTGGGGCATCGGTTGTAAATGCTCTATCAACAGAATTAGAAGTATTTGTACATCGTGAAGGTAAAATCCATTACCAAAAATACGAAAGAGGTATTCCGGTTGCGGATTTAAAAGTCATTGGTGACACCGATCAAACAGGAACAATAACTCGATTTAAACCAGATCCGGAAATTTTCCAAGAAACAACAGTATACGATTTTGATACGCTAGCAACTCGTATGCGTGAATTAGCGTTTTTAAATCGTAATATTAAATTAACAATTGAAGATAAACGTGAACATAAGCAAAAGAAAGAATTCCATTACGAAGGTGGAATTAAATCATACGTTGAGCATTTAAATCGCTCAAAACAACCGATTCATGAAGAGCCTGTGTACGTAGAAGGTTCAAAAGATGGTATTCAGGTTGAGGTTTCTCTTCAATATAACGAAGGATACACAAATAATATTTACTCATTTACGAATAACATCCATACGTATGAAGGTGGTACACATGAGGTAGGTTTTAAAACAGCTTTAACTCGTGTAATCAACGACTATGGTCGTAAAAATAGCATTTTAAAAGATGCGGACAGTAATTTAACTGGTGAGGATGTTCGTGAAGGTTTAACAGCAATTGTATCAATCAAGCATCCAAATCCACAATTTGAAGGACAAACGAAGACAAAACTTGGGAATAGTGAAGCGAGAACAATTACAGAGTCTGTATTCTCAGAGGCATTTGAAAAGTTCTTACTAGAAAATCCTAATGTAGCGCGAAAAATTGTAGAAAAAGGTACGATGGCTGCACGTGCACGTGTAGCTGCGAAAAAAGCGCGTGAATTGACACGTCGAAAGAGTGCGTTAGAAGTTTCAAGTTTACCTGGTAAATTAGCTGATTGCTCTTCGAAAGATCCAGCAATTAGTGAAATTTACATCGTAGAGGGTGACTCTGCGGGTGGATCTGCAAAACAAGGACGCGATCGTCATTTCCAAGCAATTTTACCGCTGAAGGGTAAAATTATTAATGTGGAAAAGGCGCGCTTAGATAAGATTTTATCAAATGATGAAGTTCGTACAATTATTACGGCAATCGGTACAAATATTGGTGGAGACTTCGATATTGAAAAAGCACGCTATCATAAAGTTATTATTATGACCGATGCCGATGTTGATGGTGCACATATTCGTACCCTATTATTAACGTTCTTCTATCGTTATATGCGTCAAATAATTGAGTGTGGTTATATCTATATTGCACAGCCGCCATTGTTTAAAATACAACAAGGTAAAAAAATTCAATATGCTTACAACGATAAGGAACTTGAAAAAATCTTAGCTGAGCTACCAGCCCAGCCGAAACCAGGAATTCAACGTTATAAAGGTCTTGGGGAGATGAATCCAACTCAGCTATGGGAGACGACAATGGATCCAGAAGTACGTTCGTTACTTCAAGTTTCTCTTCAAGATGCAATAGAAGCAGACGAAACGTTTGAAATTTTAATGGGTGATAAAGTAGAACCGCGTCGTAACTTTATCCAAGAAAATGCAAAATACGTGAAGAACCTTGATATTTAAATGAGTAATGACAGGAATCTAAGTATTCCTGTCTTCTACATATAAATCAATGTATGTGTAACGGAAATGTAAGAGGAGGTGCTCGTTGATGTCAGACAATCAACAACAAGCACGAATTCGAGAAATTAATATTAGTCATGAAATGCGTACCTCATTTTTAGATTACGCAATGAGTGTTATCGTATCTCGTGCATTACCAGATGTTCGTGATGGATTAAAACCTGTGCATCGTAGGGTTTTATATGCGATGAATGATTTAGGAATTACAGCTGATAAAGCGTATAAGAAATCAGCACGTATTGTCGGTGAAGTAATCGGTAAGTATCACCCTCATGGTGATTCAGCCGTTTATGAAACAATGGTACGTATGGCGCAAGATTTTAGTCAACGTTATATGCTTGTAGATGGGCATGGTAACTTCGGTTCTGTAGATGGAGATTCAGCAGCAGCAATGCGTTATACAGAGGCAAGAATGTCTAAGATTTCTATGGAATTAATACGTGATATTTCAAAAAATACAATTGATTATCAAGATAACTATGATGGTTCCGAAAGAGAACCGATAGTACTACCAGCGCGTTTCCCTAATTTATTAGTAAACGGTACAACAGGTATTGCTGTTGGTATGGCAACAAATATACCGCCGCATCAGCTTGGCGAAGTAATTGATGGTGTGCTGGCATTAAGTCATAATCCTGATATTACTATCGCAGAATTGATGGAATATATTCCTGGTCCAGACTTTCCGACGGCAGGTTTAATTTTAGGAAGAAGTGGAATTCGAAGAGCTTATGAAACAGGTCGCGGTTCCATTATGCTTCGTGCTAAGGTTGAAATTGAAGAGAAGTCAAACGGTAAACAATCTATTATCGTAACTGAACTACCTTATCAAGTTAATAAGGCGAGATTAATTGAAAAAATCGCAGAATTAGTTCGCGATAAGAAAATTGAAGGTATTACAGATTTACGTGATGAATCAGATCGTAATGGTATGCGTATTGTCATGGAAGTACGTCGTGATGCTAATGCAAACGTACTATTAAACAATCTATATAAACATACAGCGCTTCAAACAAGTTTCGGTATTAATATGTTGTCTCTTGTAAATGGGGAGCCACAAGTACTAAATTTAAAACAAAATCTATATCATTATTTAGAGCATCAGAAGGTAGTAATTCGTAGACGTACTGCTTATGAATTAGAAAAAGCAGAAGCACGTGCTCATATTTTAGAAGGATTACGAATTGCTTTAGATCATCTTGATGAAGTTATTACGTTAATTCGTAGTTCAAAAACAGCAGATATTGCAAAGCAAGGCTTAATGGAACGTTTTGGTTTAAGTGAGAAACAAGCGCAAGCGATTTTAGATATGCGTCTGCAACGCTTAACTGGATTAGAACGTGAAAAAATTGAGCAAGAATATCAAGACTTAATGAAGTTAATTGCTGAATTAAAAGCGATTTTAGCAGATGAAGAAAAAGTTCTTGAGATTATTCGTGAAGAATTAACAGAAGTAAAAGAGCGTTTCAATGATAAGAGACGAACAGAAATTACAATTGGCGGTATGGAATTTATTGAAGATGAAGATTTAATTCCTGAACAAAACATTGCGATTACGTTAACTCATAACGGTTATATTAAGAGGTTACCAGCTTCTACGTACAAAACACAGAACCGTGGGGGACGTGGTGTGCAAGGAATGGGTACGAATGATGATGACTTTGTTGAACATTTATTAACAACGTCTACTCATGATCATATTTTATTCTTTACAAACAAGGGTAAAGTATACCGTACGAAAGGATATGAAATTCCAGAGTATAGTCGTACTGCAAAAGGACTACCAATTATTAACCTATTAGGGGTAGATAAGGGTGAGTGGATTAACGCTATTATTCCGATTCGTGAATTTGGTGACGATCAGTTCTTATTCTTTACGACAAAACAAGGGGTTTCTAAGAGAACGCCACTTTCATCATTTGCAAATATACGTACAAATGGTTTAATTGCAATTTCTCTTCGTGAAGAGGATGAAGTAATATCTGTACGTTTAACATCGGGTGATAAGGATATTATTGTCGGGACAAGTAACGGTATGCTAATTCGTTTCAATGAACAAGATGTTCGTTCTATGGGACGTAATGCTGCAGGTGTTAAAGCTATTACGTTGGGCGATGAAGACCAAGTTGTAGGTATGGAAATTGTCGAAGAGGATGTAAATGTTCTAATTGTAACGAAAAATGGTTACGGAAAGCGTACACCGATTGATGAATACCGTCTGCAAAGTCGCGGTGGTAAAGGTCTGAAAACTTGTAACATTACAGATAAGAACGGTAAATTAGTAGCTGTTAAGTCTGTTACAGGTGAAGAAGATATTATGTTAATTACAGCGGCAGGCGTTATTATTCGTATGCCAGTTGATCAAATCTCTCAAATGGGACGTAATACACAAGGTGTTCGTCTAATTCGATTAGAGGAAGACCAAGAGGTAGCGACGGTAGCAAAAGCACAAAAAGATGAAGAGGAAGAAACGAGTGAAGAGGTTTCTTCAGAAGAATAAGAGAGGGGATTTTCCCTCTCTTTATTTTTTTATAATAATACTTGCATAGGGAAGAGAAAGCCTATATAATAGGCAGAGTCAGCAAATGAGAGATACAACTTATCAAAAAAACTTGTTGACGAAAATAATATAGTATGATATATTATAAAAGTCGCTGAAACGCGATGTTGAACTTTGAAAACTAAACGAAACAAACAACGTGAAACGTCAATTTTTATTTTAGATGCTAGACAAACTAACTTTATTGGAGAGTTTGATCCTGGCTCAGGATGAACGCTGGCGGCGTGCCTAATAC
>NZ_JBQXON010000022.1:0-48412 GCF_052646455.1 Bacillus cereus group sp. Bce041 | reverse complement strand
GTTCATCCTGAGCCAGGATCAAACTCTCCAATAAAGTTAGTTTGTCTAGCATCTAAAATAAAAATTGACGTTTCACGTTGTTTGTTTCGTTCAGTTTTCAAAGAACTACTTCGTCGCTCAGAAGCGACTTTATCAATATAACATTTCGTTATATTTTCGTCAACAACTTTTTTCAATAAGTTGTTTTTCGTTCGTTTTGTTTGTTACCTTTCGTGGCAACGAATATAAATATACCAGTTTGATTATTAAAATGCAATAGTTTTTCTAATAAAATTTTTAACTTAGTAAAAAAGTATAAAAACAGCACATTTCTTCTATATAAATATAATTTCTCGCACTATCAAGACTTACTATACCCACACAACTCATGCTCAAATAAAAAAAGCTTTGGAGAAATCTCCAAAGCTTAGTCTTGTTTATGGCGCATAGCAGGGAATAATAATACATCACGAATAGATGGTGCATTTGTTAATAACATAACTAGACGATCAATACCGATTCCTAATCCACCCGTAGGAGGCATACCGTACTCAAGAGCTTCAATATAATCGTCATCCATCATATGAGCTTCATCATTACCTTGTTCGCGCTCTTTTAATTGCGCTTCAAAACGTTCTTTTTGATCGATTGGATCATTTAACTCAGTGAATGCATTTGCATGTTCACGCGCAACGATAAATAATTCGAAACGATCTGTAAATCTTGAATCTTCATCATTCTTTTTCGCAAGCGGCGAGATTTCTACCGGATGACCGTAAATAAATGTTGGTTGGATTAATTTATCTTCTACTTTTTGTTCGAAGAATTCATTTATAATATGACCAACTTCCATTGTATCTTTAATTTCTACATTATGTTCTTTTGCAAGCTCACGTGCTTCTTCTACACTCATCGGATTCCAGAAATCAGCTCCAGAGTATTGCTTAATCGCATCTACCATATGAAGACGTGTCCATTCTGGTTCTAGATTAATTTCATAATCACCATACTGGATTGTTGTTGTACCCAGTACTTTTTTCGCGATATGAGCAACCATATCTTCTGTTAACTTCATAATATCTTTATAATCAGCGTATGCTTCATATAATTCAATCATTGTAAACTCAGGGTTATGACGAGTTGATACACCCTCATTACGGAATACACGGCCGATCTCATATACTTTTTCCAAACCACCCACAATAAGACGCTTTAAATGTAGCTCAATTGCGATACGCATATATAATTCCATATCTAACGCATTATGATGTGTAGTGAAAGGACGCGCAGAAGCTCCACCTGCAATTGCATGCATCATAGGTGTTTCCACTTCAAGATAACCGTTGTCATCTAGGTATCTTCTCATCTCACGAATGATTTTACTACGAGTAACGAACGTTTCACGACTTTCCATACTTGTAATTAAGTCTAAGTAACGTTGACGGTAGCGTTGTTCAACATCTTTTAATCCATGGTATTTATCTGGTAATGGACGAAGAGATTTCGTTAATAGCGTAAAGCCTGTTGCTTTTACTGAAAGTTCTCCAACGTTTGTTTTGAACACTTTACCTTCAATACCTACTAAATCACCTAAATCTGCTGTTTTAAATAATTCGTACTCGTCATCTCCAACAGCATCTTTACGAACATAAATTTGAACTTGTCCATGTAAATCTTGAACGTGTGCAAATCCAGCTTTCCCTTTTCCGCGTTTTGTCATAATACGACCAGCGATAGAAACAGCGATTTCCTTCTCCTCTAATTCTTCCTTAGAGAACTCTCCATATAGACTCACTAAATCAGTTGTTGAATTTGTGCGTTCAAATCTTTTACCGAACGGGTCAATTCCTTGTTCACGTAAATTATGTAGCTTTTCACGACGAACAATCAATTGGTCGTTTAATTCTTCGTGGTTCATGTTATCCATGATATTGATATCACTCCAGCTCTATTTAATTTTACAATATATACAGTATAGCATTTTCTACTCAACTAGAAAAACTGCCAGCAACTAACTGGCAGCTCTTCTTTCTTTCACGTAATTATAGGAAGTGTATAGAAGAATGTCAATCTCCTATGTCCATTATTAACCAACGTAAATTGTTTGTTGTTTCGCTTCCACTTCTTCTACAAATGTACCTAACACATTCGCAAGGTCTTCCCGTGTGTTACAAGCATTAATACCATTACGTACACTCGCATTACCACGAACACCTTTTAAATACCAAGCTGCATGTTTTCTCATCTCTCTTACAGCGACACTTTCGTTCTTTAAGTCAATAAGACGATCTAGATGTAACATACATACATCAATTTTCTCGCGCACTGTTGGTTCCGGCATTAATTCACCTGTCTCCAAATACTTTACCGTACGATAAATCATCCACGGATCTCCAAGAGCCGCACGACCAATCATAACACCATCTACACCAATTTCATCAAGCATACGCTTTGCATCTTGCGGCGTTGCGACATCACCATTTCCGATAACCGGGATATTTACAGATTGTTTTACTTGTTTAATAATATCCCAATCCGCTTTTCCTTCATACATTTGCACTCGTGTACGTCCGTGAACCGCCACAGCTTGGCCACCAGCACGCTCAACAGCCCTAGCATTTTCTATTGCGAAAATATGTTCTTCATCCCAACCGATACGCATTTTAACTGTAACCGGCTTTTTTACAGCATCTACAACCGCTGCTACCATTTCATATATTTTATTCGGATCTAAAAGCCACCTTGCCCCCGCATCACATTTAACGATTTTCGGCACTGGACAACCCATATTAATATCAATTATGTCTGCTGTCGTATATTTATCTACATATTTCGCAGCATCTACAAGAGTTTCTTTCTCTCCACCAAAAATTTGTAAACTTAATGGCTTTTCTCTCTCGTCGATATATAACATATCTAATGTTCTTTTATTATTAAGTAATATTGCCTTATCACTTACCATTTCAGCACAAACTAAGCCGGCACCAAATTCTTTTACTGTTAAACGGAATGCAGAGTTACACACTCCCGCCATCGGTGCTAGTACAACCGGATTTTTCATCTCGATATTTGCAATCTTTAACAATCAACCTACTCCTTCCTGTACAATCACTTTGGCATTAATTCCTCTATCGAAACATTTAATGCCTTAGCAACTTCTACTACAAAATCTTGAGAAGGCGATCTATTCCCTCTCTCAACCTCACCTAAAACAGATACAGATACCCCTAGTTCTTTAGCAAAACCTTCTTGTGTATAGCCTTTTAGCTTTCGAAAAGCACGAATGCGTCTTCCCCATTTTTCTGCTTCCATACCGTTACTCCCTCTCGCCTTTTCATTTCTTCTACTTGTGAACGTGAAATGTTTTGTTTTATGTCTTGATTAATCTCTAACAACGGAACGATAACAAAAGCTCTTTCAAACATCCGCGGATGCGGAACAATAAGATTCTCTGCTTCAATATTCTCTTGATTATAAAGTAAAATGTCAAGGTCGATAGTCCTCGGCCCCCACCTAATTTCCCTTTTTCTTCCTAGGTCATTTTCTACTTTTTGTGTTACTTTCAATAACTCTTGTGGTGATAAATTGGTAGAAATTTTTATAACTAAATTTAAAAAGCAACTTTGGTCAGTATAGCCAACTGGCTCAGTTTCATATACAGATGAAATATCATCAACCTGAATATAAGGATTTTTATTTAAAAACTGAATCGCTTCAGTTAGATACGTATAACGCTCTCCAATATTTGACCCTAATGCAATGTAAGCTATATTGTTCATGGACGTTCTCTCGTAATTTCTACTGCTACAGCACGATAATGACCCGGTATCGGTGGATCCGGCTTAATTACCTTAATTGTACAGCGTGAAATACTTTCATATTGTTTTAATATATCTGCAGCAATATTTTCAGCGATACTCTCCACAAGCTTATACTTTCTATCCTCAACAACTTTTCTACATAATTCGAAAAGCTCTCCATAATTGACCGAATGCTCTAAGTCATCACTTTCCCCTGCACGCTTTAAATCCAACTCCACCGTTAAGTCAACTTTAAATCTCTGACCTAATTTATTCTCCTCTGGGAACACACCATGATAACCATAAAACTCCATATCATGGATATAAATTTTATCCAATTACCTTACCCCCTTACCAATCATCGCATCCATCATTTTAGCCATACGCGCCATTTCTTTCACATCATGGACACGAACAAACTCACAGCCCTTTTCAATACCAAGACAAATGGTAGCTCCTGTTCCCTCAAGGCGTTCCTCCACTGGCAAATCTAATACGTGCCCAATAAAGGACTTTCTCGAAGTACCTAAGAGAACTGGATAACCTAGCACATTTAACTGTTCTAAATTACGCATCGCCTCTAAGTTCTGCTCAGGTGTTTTAGCAAAACCGATACCTGGATCTAAAATAATATTCTCATCTGGCACACCAGCATTTTTAGCAATTTTAATACTGTCATACAAATCAGCAATCATATCCGCCATTAAATTACGATAATTCATATTATCGCGGTTATGCATTAAAATGATGGGTACATCATAATGAGCTGCGACTTCAGCAATTTTTGGCTCCGCCTTCGCTCCCCAAATATCATTAATAATATGAGCACCAGCCTCAATTGCTTGCTTTGCAACTTCAGCTTTATATGTATCGATAGATATAGGCAATTTTACTTCTTTTGAAACTGCTTGAATCATCGGGACAACTCGCTTTATTTCTTCTTCTACTGATACTTTAGCAAAACCTGGGCGAGTAGATTCGCCACCAATATCAATAATATGAGCACCTTGACCTTGCATTTCTTTTGCGTGACGTACCGCAGCATCTACCTCGTTGTAACTCCCACCATCAGAAAACGAATCTGGTGTTACATTTAAAATCCCCATAATTAATGTTTTTTCATTTAAATTCAATGTATATTCGCCGCAGCGCAAATCATAATCCCACTTCAAACTACACATCTCCTCTTCGTAATTCATTTCTGCTCCATAATTTCTCTCTTTGCATTCCATAAAGGTACATTAAACTTTTTGTAACCACTCCTACTTTACCCGGGAAATCCTGCGCTTCTATACGATAAAGCGGAACAATTTCTTGAATGGAGTTTGTTACGAAGACTTCATCCGCTGAAAATAGCTCATCTTTTGTAAAGAAACCTTCCTTTACTTCTATATTTAATTCTTCAGCACTCTTTATAATAAACGCACGAGTGATACCATTTAAAATCCCTGTCTCTAACGAAGGTGTATATAAAACATCACCTTTCACAAAAAATAGATTCGAAACAATGCCCTCTGCAACATAACCTGCTTCAGTGAGGAAAATACCTTCCTTACTCACAACATTTCCAATTTCACGCTTCCCTAAAATATTATTTAAATAGTGATGAGACTTCAGGCGAAATGTCCCTTCCGGTGTATTTCGCACTTGTTTTAGAATAACACCTTCTTTTTCCACTACATCCCCTGGAGCTGTTAAAGGTTTTATAAAAACAATAACAGAAGGCTCTTCATACATTTCCGTTTGTAATCCTATTTCATCTATACCCGCCGATACATTAAAACGTACATATGCATGCTTCAATTCATTCTTAGCGAGTAAATCTTTCAAAATAAGCATCACATCATTTTTTGTCATTGTCCATTTAATTTGCAATGTATCCAGCGCCTCTATTAAACGGTTATAATGATCATCCAATAAGAAAGGATGACCATTATAAATACGAAACGTTTCAAAAACTCCAAGACCATATAAATAACCATGATCATAAGGAGAAATTCTCGCTTCACTTGCTTCTACATACTGACCATTTACGTAAATTAACATAATGTCGCACTTGGACTGTATTTACGAATGAAATTCTGCAACAGCTCTTTCCCATGAGAAGTCATAATAGATTCTGGATGGAATTGCACACCCTCTATCGGTAATGTCTTATGACGAAGTGCCATAATTTCCCCTTCCTCTGTCCAAGATGTTACCTCTAAGCAATCGGGTAACGTCTCTTTCTTAACAATAAGGGAATGATAGCGCGTCGCAGTAAACGGATTAGGAATATCCGAAAAAATCGTCTTTCCATCATGATGCATAAGCGACGTTTTCCCATGCATTAATCGCTCTGCACGGACAACCTCTCCCCCAAACACTTGTGCAATAGATTGATGCCCTAGACAAACACCAAAAATCGGAGTCTTTCCAGCAAAGTATTTAATAGCTTCCATACTAATCCCAGCTTCATTAGGACTACATGGGCCTGGAGAAATCATTAGAAAATCTGGTTTCATATTCTCAATATCTGAAATGGTCACTTCATCGTTACGTTTAACAACGAGCTCTTGTCCAAGTTCTCCAAGAAACTGCACTAAATTAAATGTAAAAGAATCATAATTATCAATCATTAATATCATTTCTCTCACCTAACCGTTTCTTCGCTACGTTCTTTTGCACGCCATAAAGCAATCGCCTTTTTTAACGACTCTTTATATTCATTTTCCGGATTTGAATCAATTACAATTCCCGCCCCTGCTTGTACATGAGCTTTTCCATCTTTAGCAAGAAGTGTTCTAATTACAATATTCAATTCTGTATCTCCAGAATAACCCATCCAACCGATTGAACCTGTATAAATCCCTCTTCGAACAGGTTCTAATTCCTCAATAATTTCCATCGTACGTATTTTTGGGGCACCAGTAATTGTTCCCCCAGGGAATACAGCCTTCACTAAATCAAAAGCATCTTTATCTTCTTCCACCTCACCACGTACATTAGAAACAATATGCATAACATGCGAGTATTTCTCAATTACCATAAATTCATCTACTTCTACAGTGCCATATTTACAAACACGTCCTAAATCATTTCTTTCTAAATCCACAAGCATTACATGCTCTGCTCTTTCTTTTTCGTTCTCAATTAATTCTCTTGCTAATTCTTCATCCTCTTGCTCATCCGCGCCTCTAGATCTCGTTCCAGCAATTGGTCTTGTACTTACTTCAGTTCCTTGTTTCTTAATTAACAACTCTGGCGATCCACTAACGATTTGAAAATCCCCAAGCTCCAGGTAACCCATATATGGAGATGGATTAATTTCACGAAGACTTGTATAAATTTCTAGTGGGTGTGTCTGTAACGTTCTTTCTTGTCTCGTCGACAAGTTTACTTGGAACACATCACCCGCTCCAATATATTCTTGAATACATTCAACTGCCTTCATAAAGCCAGCTTCAGTAAAAGCAACTGCTTCACTTTTCTTTTCAGGACTTTCAAAGGGCACGGTCACTTCAGGCGCTTCTGTCATCCAAAGACTCTTCCACTCATTTAGCCGTTCTTTCGCCTCTTCATATTTATCTACATAATGCGTAATAACCCATAACACTTGTTCTTTTTGATCATAGACAAATACGTCATCAAATAATAAAAAGAAGATGTCAGGTATATTAATATCATCTTCCGCAAGAGAAGGTAGCTTTTCAATATAACGGATACAATCATAACTGAAATAGCCAATTGCACCACCTTGAAAAGGCGGATACTCTGGGTTATAGTCCGTCTTCCATTGTTCCATATATTCTTGCATTAAATCTAACGGATTCCCTCGTTTTATTGTTTCCTTACCACTTTCACTTATATGTAACGTTTCATCCTTCCCTCGAATTACCGCTACTGGGTTCAGCCCTACAATGTTATAACGACCGCCACGGCCGCTTTCTAACAAAATATGTTGCGATTTACCCTGAGAAAGAAATTTATATTGCTTAAAGAAATCTAACTGATATGGAATAGAAAGCGCTAAAGATTTTCTTCGTTGCATATCAACACCCCGTCTTCTTTTATCCCACCCTCTTAGATAAACCAGCTCAAACTACATAAGTTATTTATATAGAGATTGATTATACTCGAAGGCTAGTGAAAATAATTTAATTATACTACCTCTTATTTTACATGAAGTTTTCTAGTCATTCACTCTTTTCCTATTTCCAATCCCAAAAGAAAAAGCACCCTTTTTCAAGGATGCTTTTTCAATCGCGTTTAATTAGGATTCAAATTGATAAAGTGGTGTACTTAAATAACGTTCACCGTTACTCGGGATAATAACAAGTACCTTTTTCCCTTTACCTAACTTTTTCGCAACCTCTGTTGCTGCATAAATAACTGCGCCTGAAGAGATACCAACTAAAATACCTTCCTCTTTAGCCACTCTTCTCGCATATTCGAATGCTTGCTCTGTTTTCACTTGAATAATTTCATCATATACTTCTACATCCAACGTCTCCGGAACAAATCCCGCCCCAATTCCTTGGATTTTATGTGGACCTGGCTTCCCACCAGATAATACTGGTGAATCTGCAGGTTCTACTGCATAAATTTTAATATCTTTATACGCTTCCTTCAGTACTTCACCAGCACCAGTAATCGTTCCACCTGTACCAATACCTGCAATAAACGCATCTAATTGGTCGCCCATTTGTTCAATAATTTCTGGACCTGTTGTTAAACGGTGAATTTCTGGATTCGATTGGTTTTTGAACTGTTGTGGTATAAAGTAGCCATGTTCTTTTGCTAATTCAGTCGCTTTACGAATTGCTCCACCCATTCCTTCAGGCCCTGGAGTCAATACTAATTCCGCACCGTAAGCACGTAATAAATTACGACGCTCAATACTCATTGTTTCTGGCATTACTAAGATTGCATTATATCCTTTAGCAGCCGCTACCATCGCTAAACCAATTCCTGTGTTACCACTTGTCGGCTCAATGATAGTATCGTCCTCTTTTAATAATCCCTTTTTTTCAGCATCTTCAATCATAGCTAATGCGATACGATCTTTAACACTACTCCCCGGATTCATAAATTCTAATTTTAAGTATATATCTGCGCTGTCTGATTCTACGATGCGGTTCAACTTAACGATCGGCGTTTTCCCGATTAATTCTGAAACTGATTGTGCCACTCGCATTCCTGTCACTCCTAACACCGAGTATTTTTATTGGTTTTATCTATATTTAGATTTTGTCAGAAAATTCCCTGTTTGTCAATTCATTAAGAGGATTGCTCCTCTTAATTCCCTTATTACAAATTCTCGATTAAATTTGTAATATCTTCTTTAGAGAACTTGTATCGTTCATTACAGAAATGACAGTGAACTTCTGTCTCTTCCTCTTCTTCACGAACTTGCTCTAACTCTGTTTTACCTAAACTAATTAATACACTCTCAATACGCTCGCGTGAGCATGTGCAATTAAATTGAACATCCATTGTTTCTAATACTTTTACTTTATCTTCTCCAAGAACTGCATATAGTAGCTCTTCCGGAGAAAGACCTTGTTCAATCAACGTTGATACAGGTGGAATCTTTTGTAAACGGTCTTCAATAAATGAAATCGTTTCATCTTGCGCACCCGGCATAATTTGAAGGATGAATCCACCTGCCGCTAATATGCTATCATCTCCATTTACAAGAACACCAACACCTACAGAAGAAGGCGTTTGTTCAGAAACTGCAAAATAATACGTAAAGTCTTCTCCTAATTCTCCTGAAACGATTGGAGATTGACCAATAAACGGCTCACGCATTCCAATATCTTTAATTACAGTTACAAACCCCTCTGTACCTACCGCTTGATATACACGTAACTTCCCTTGTTCTGTTCCTTCAAAATCAACATGCGGATTCGTTACATAACCACGTACATCTCCATTTGCATGAGCATCTACTAAGATAGGGCCAATTGGACCGTTACCTTCTACCTTAATCGTTAACTTTTGCTCACCCTTTAACATTGCGCCCATCATTGTACCCGCAGTCAAAGAACGCCCTAGTGCCGCTGAAGCTGTTCTCCATGTATCATGACGTCTTTGCGCCTCACTTACTGTATTTGTTGTACGTACACTATACGCACGCACTTCTCCATCAAATGCTAACGCTTTTACTAAATAATCTTTCATACGTATTTATTCACCTTTCTCATGCTGTAAATTTGCATTACGTTCATATAACATATACAAACCTTTTAACGTTAAAAACGGATCTACAATATCAATTACATTCGATTCTTCGGAAATTAATTTTGCCAATCCACCTGTTGCAATAACTTTAGGTTCTTGTCTAGCTTCTTCTTTCATACGCTTAACAATACCTTCCACTTGTCCAACATAACCATAAAGGATACCAGATTGCATCGCACTTACTGTATTTTTCCCAACAACACTGCTTGGTTTTGTAATTTCGATACGAGGAAGTTTTGCTGCTCTGCTATATAAAGCCTCTGCTGAAATCATAATTCCTGGCGTAATAACTCCACCCATATAATGTTTTTCTTCGTTAATATAACAATATGTAGTAGCCGTACCAAAATCAACAATAATGAGCGGACTTCCATATAAGTGGATTCCTGCTACTGCATTTACAATTCGGTCTGCGCCTACTTCACGCGGATTTTCATATTTAATATTTAGTCCTGTTTTTATCCCAGGCCCTACTACAAGCGGTTTAATTTTAAAATATTTTTCACACATGCGCTCTAAAGCAAACATAATTGGTGGTACGACTGAAGACACAATAATACCTTTCACATCTTCAAACGAAAGACCCTCATGCTCAAGCAATTGCTTTACAAGCATTCCATATTCATCTTCTGTCTTATGACGATCTGTTTCCATGCGCCAATGCTGACGAAGTTCCCCCTCTTCAAACACACCTAGTACAGCATTTGTGTTCCCTACATCCAATACAAAAATCATATTCTCACCACTTATCTTATTTAATCTATATTTGTGCAGTATGTATAAAACTTATAAAAACATCATATCACACATACTTATATAATCAGCTTTCCTATCCTCATCATTTTACAAAAAGATTGCTCTCTATTTCAATTTTTAATACTAGTTTTACTTAAATTACTTTATCCACTAAGTTCTCAATAGTAATTAACAAAGATTTTAACAAACAAAAAAGGAGTGACGATAGTCACTCCTTCACTTCTTACTTATCTTCTTTATCTTCATCGTCTTTCTTCATGTTGATGTTTACTTTCACATCATCTGAAGATGTTGTACGTTCTGGCAATCTGCCGTAATCACATAAATGATTGATTTGCTCTGCATCTAACGTTTCTACTTCAAGTAACGTTTGTGCGATAATATCTAGTTTATCACGGTTTTCAGTAAGAATTTGTTTTGCACGAGCATAACATTCTTTCATAATTGATTGCATTTCCATATCGATTTCATGTGCAATCGCATCACTATAGTTTTGTTCTGAGTGGAAGTCTCTTCCTAAGAACACTTGACCACCTTGCGAGCTACCAAATTGCATCGGTCCAAGTTTGTCACTCATACCAAATTCCGTAACCATACGTCTTGCAATACCAGTCGCACGTTGGAAGTCATTATGAGCACCTGTACTCACTTCACCAAATACAATCTCCTCAGCTACTCGGCCACCAAGTAAACCAGTGATTTTATCAAGTAACTCTGGTTTCGTCATGAAGTAACGATCTTCTTTCGGAAGCATTACCGCATATCCACCAGCCTGACCACGAGGGACAATTGTTACTTTATGAACGACATCTGCTTCATCGAGAACAACACCAATTACAGTATGACCTGCTTCATGGAAAGCAACGATATTACGTTCTTTTTCAGAGATAACACGACTTTTCTTAGCTGGACCTGCAATAACACGATCCGTCGCTTCATCGATATCACTCATATCAATTTTCTTCTTATCTTGACGTGCAGCTACTAAAGCAGCTTCGTTTAATAAGTTTTCAAGATCCGCACCAGAGAATCCTGGTGTACGAGTCGCAATTGCTCTTAAATTAATATGCTCATCAAGTGGTTTATTACGCGCATGTACTTTCAGTACAGCTTCACGGCCATTTACATCTGGACGATCTACTGTAATTTGACGGTCAAAACGACCTGGACGTAATAACGCTGGGTCAAGAATGTCTGGACGGTTTGTCGCAGCAACGATAATAATACCTTCGTTTGCACCGAATCCATCCATTTCAACAAGTAATTGGTTCAATGTTTGCTCACGCTCATCATGACCACCACCAAGACCTGCGCCACGTTGACGACCTACTGCATCAATTTCATCAATGAAAATGATACAAGGAGCATTTTTCTTTGCATTTTCAAATAAATCACGTACACGTGATGCACCGACACCGACAAACATCTCTACGAAGTCAGAACCACTGATAGAGAAGAATGGAACGCCAGCCTCACCTGCAACAGCACGTGCTAATAAAGTTTTACCTGTACCTGGAGGTCCAACTAATAGGACACCCTTTGGAATACGAGCACCAACTTCAGAGAACTTACGAGGGTCTTTCAAGAATTCAACTACCTCAACAAGTTCTTGTTTCTCTTCATCCGCACCAGCAACATCTCTGAAACGAACTTTTTTCTTTTCATCATTATATAACTTCGCCTTACTTTTCCCGAAGTTCATAACACGGCTACCGCCGCCTTGAGCTTGGTTTAATAAGAAGAAGAATAAAATGAAGATGATGACAAATGGAATGATTGAAGTAAAGAATGTTACCCAAGCACTTGTTTCTTCTGCTGGTTGATACTTAACTTCGGCACCTTTCGCTTTATCATTAATTTTCTTTTGTAATTCCTCAGTATTTGGTGCATAAGTAACAAATTGTTCTCCTTGGCTAGAGTTATTAAATTGTCCTTTTACCTCAAATACACCATTTTTCGGTTGAAGTTGCACATTACGCACTTCACCGCTTTCTAGTTTAGTAATGAATTTGTCGTAGCTAACTGATGTCGTTTTTTGTGTCGAACCATTAAAATAGCTCACGATTCCAATTACTACTAAGAATATCAGTAAATAAAAGATGGTATTACGGAAGATACGATTCATTCCTAACCTCCTCTCACGGCATAAACACTATAGTAAATCGTAACATAGAAAAACTTTCCTATACAATTGTGAAGCCTATATTTAATTAATTTGAGTAAACGCTTGGTTTTAATACGCCTACATAAGGAAGATTACGGTATTGCTCTTTATAATCTAATCCATATCCTACTACAAATTCATGTGGAACAGTAAATCCAACATAATCCGCTTTCAGATCAACCTTACGGCCTGTTGGCTTATCTAATAATGTAACAATTTTTACAGACTTCGCTTTACGATATTTGAATAAGTCTACTAAGTAGCTTAGTGTAAGACCACTATCAATAATATCTTCGACGATTAAAATATCGCGACCTTCTACAGAAGTATCAAGATCTTTTAAAATTTTCACTTCGCCTGTTGAAACTGTAGAGTGACCGTAACTAGATACAGCCATAAAATCCATTTCAAGATATGTATCTGTTCTCTTTAATAAATCTGCCATGAATGGCATTGCGCCTTTTAGTACACCAATTGCAAGAGGTACTGTGTTTTTATAATCCTCTGCAATAATTGCACCTAGTTCGCGCACCTTTTCTTGTATTTGCTCTTCAGAAATTAATACTTTTTCGATATCTTGATTCATCATTTCATTATCCTCCCGGAAGACTCCTTGCTTTTGTAGTGAATAATCATATATTTATCCTTCTTTGCCATCTCTTTCGAAATTGCAAATGCAGATCGTTTCAACAAGGGTACCCAAATAATAGTCCCACTTGCATCACAAACGACCGGCCATTCTTCTCTTTTTTCTTTCGGTACTTTCGCTTCGATAAAAATAGCTTTTATCTTTTTCGTGCCATTCATACCTTGTATTGACATGCGATCTCCATTTTCTCTAGAACGAATACGAAGTGGATATGATATATCATTATACTTAGCAACAAATACTGTTTCATTCATGTTACTTGGTATATCTTCGCTCACCTCTGTTACAAATTCATCCCCGTTCAATAGCGTAATGGTCCCGGGTACTAATAAATCTTGTGAAAAAGGAGAGACAATTTCTTGTTTAAATCTAAAGCTACACTCCTCGTATGAACGAACAATTTTCAAATCACCCGGAAAATCAAGTGAACCTGAAGGTTGTGTCCGCTTAAAAAACTCAATCAACTTGTCAATATGTATAGAAGAAAGAGAAGATGGAATCTTATATTCATAAAGATAGTTTAATATTAGTTGAATCCCTCTTCTTTGTAAAGGCATAGACATGGATTCAAAGGCAGGAATTGATAAGCTAATTTGTTTATCACTTTTTTTTGTAATTACTTTATTCATTTTCTCAAAAGCTAATTCCTGCAAATAAGCCTCATCCTCTTGCATCTGCACGCTAAATTTTTGGAATTTCTCATGCATTTGTGGATTTTCTTCTTTCAAATGAGGAAGGACATATTTACGTAATCGATTCCTTGTATATACTTCCTTTTTATTACTCGGATCTATACGTGGCATTAAATTTAGCTTATTACAGTAATCAACAATTTCTTCCTTCGTTACGCCAAGTAACGGCCTAATTAAATATCCATTATGAAAAGGACGCTTCACTGCAATTCCTGCATATCCTTTCGGAGTACTCCCTCTTACAAGACGCATTAAAATTGTCTCGACTTGATCATCTCCATGATGTCCAAGAGCAACATATCTCGCATCATATTTCTTCATTATTCTTTCCAAAAATGCATATCTGCATTCTCTCGCAGCAACCTGTGCATTCATTCCGTATTGCTGTTGATATTGTGATACATTAATCCTTATCGTTTCACAAATAATTCCCAGTTCTTCACAAAGGCCCTGCACAAACTGTAAATCCTCATAAGATTCATCACCTCTAAACATATGATCCACATGAGCAACTACAATTTCCAACTGTTTTTCCGCTCTTTTTTCTAATAAATAATATAAAAGCGCTAACGAGTCAGGACCACCAGAAACTCCCACAACAATTGTTGAATCATTCTTTAATACATCATGCTGCTTTACAAAGTCATCTACTTTTTCAACAAATGTATCTTTCAACTTCGCAATCACCTTTCATTAAACAAGAACAGCAACCTTAGTCACCTTGTCTACAATGGTACAACTTTTACAAACATTGTGCAAAAAAAAGATATACAAAAATTACATTTTTATCTTACATCCTCCGTGTATATTCACAAAATTAATAACATTACCTTTTCCCACAAAAAAACCTAGGTATTTACCTAGGTTTTTAAAATCAAATTATAGATAAACATTCCACTTATATTTTACTGCGCCTGCATTCCTACAATCGGAATCGTAGCCCACTTCGGCATATTTTTCTTCACTTTTGCCACTACAATAGTCATATCATCATTTATATAACCATCACAAGAGCGAATCACTTCTTCCATAATGATATCAGCAATTTCTTGCGGGTCTTCGGTTTGCAATTCTTTAATTTTTCGTTTCATCCACAATTCATGATTCTCCACATGCTGTGCTCCTTCAAAAATCCCATCGCTCATCATAATAAGAATATCGCCCGTTTTTAATTGTTCACCCACCACATCAACTTCAACATCTTCGATGATTCCCATCGGCAAATTACTTGCTTCAATTTTCAAAATATTATTTGCGCGTTTAACAAAACTCGGCGTCGATCCAATCTTTAAAAACCTTGCACTCGCATCCCGCAAATCTACCATAGCTAAATCTAATGTCGTAAACATTTCTTCTGTCGTTCTCAAAGAAAGAATTGAATTGATAGACTTAATTGCTATTTCTTCATCAATGCCTGATTGGAGTATTTTTTGTAATAATTTCACCGTTTCCTTACTTTCCATATGAGCTCTTTGCCCATTACCCATACCATCACTAATCGCAAGTGCATATTTACCAACACTTAAATCCATCATCGCATAAGAGTCACCCGAAACAAATCCACCGCCTTTTGCAGCTGTAGCCAATCCTGTATCAAGAGAATACGTCTTCGCCGAACCAAATGATATTAAACTATGGCCATTTGGATAAGAAGACTTTTCTTCATGTTTAACGACAATATTTTCTTTAAGGATATCTGAAAGCATCGGTGCAACTAACTTTTCACACTCACCATGTTCATTAGATGCAACTGGAATTAACATTTCAATATCAATACTTCCTCTATCTAAACAATAAATATCAACATGCTCTACTTCGACACCAAAATCTCGGAACGCTTGCATAATCTGTTCTTCCTGCACTTGATGATTTTCACGCTCTCGTTGTATCTCCTTAGCAAAATCCTCCATAACCTTTGATACACCTAATAGTTGCTCCGCTACTATTCTACGATTTTCCTTCATTTGTTTTCGTAATTTTTGTCCCTCATAGAAGTGATCTAATTCACCGGCTACTAAATCCGTCACTTTTTTCCCTCTCACACAATGCTTGTCCCACTCACGAACTAATTTACGATTATGTTGCAGGGTTCCTTCTTCCGTTTCATTCATTATTTGTTTCATATAATCGTACGTTTTATCAAAATTCACTACCCAGCATTGATCCTTTTTAAAGCATGTTTGACATGTTTTCGCAGTAATTGTACTCAAAAACAAATCTGCTTCTGTCTCTTTATCTTCTTCCTCTACATACCCATATACAGAAAAGCTATTAGATAAAGCAGCAAATACATTTGCAAATTGGTTGATTTTATTTGCTGTAACATCACGCATCCTTCTTAAATATTGTTGTTGATCTTGCGAATGCTCTTGTGTACCTGGCATAAATTTAGCAATACGATCCAAAACAAGCTTCGGTGTTAATAAGAAGATAACAATCGCTACACCTGACTCAATTAAAGTTGTTACAATATTTGTCTGTTTGTCTACATATAATGTAATTAAGCTTGTCCCAATTAATAAACCTAAACTAACACCTAAACGCTTTCCTTCTTTTAACAATCCACCAAGCAATCCAGAAAAAGCAAGAAGGCTAAGCTGAGACAAGCTAGACACATTTGCTAAACTTAATATTAGTCCTGTTACAACCCCCACTGTAGACCCTGTGGCAGCACCCGCAATAAATGCAAATACTAGCACTAAATACCTTGTAAAAATATGTTGAATAGAAGCATCATATACAAACCAATCTGTTGTACCCGTTAAAACAGATGCTAGTAATATAATCAAACAAACAATTTCTTCCGTCTCTAATGCCTGTTGTTTTCCTTTCCTTTCCACTAAAAGTGGGACACTTTGTAAAAATATCATAGTTAATACAAAACTAAGCCCAGCCTCAATGGTACTAACGAGTAAATCGTACATGGTGACAGTTTGTTGCGCAAAATATACAACAACTAAGTGTGCGGTTAATGCGGAGATAAATACTTGAAATGGAACAAGTCCAACAGTTTTACGTGTAAATCGACTAAAGAAGATATTATAAATGAAGAAGGTAAAGATAGATGCAAAGGTAAAAAACAAATTATCTATCGATACTGAAAGAGCTCCTCCCATTAGAGCTAAAAATGCTAGCGGCATCTTATCCCGCTTCATAACATAAACAGCAGCAAAAAATGGCAGTGCAAACGGTAAAATATTTGTTAATATATATGCTCGTCCCAAAAGAAAACCAATAACAACAATAATAAATCCCCATCTAAAGAAAACTTGCTCAAATTTCATTCGCAACTTACTCGTCCACTTTATTCCATCAAGCTGACTCTCATTCATTGCCAATGCACTTGTATTCATAGTATTCCTTCCTGCTTTAGGCATATTTTTAACACCACCTGCATAGTTTAATTACTGTCATTATAAAAGATGATTGTTGTTTTTTTTGTCAAAACAACAGTTTTCACTTTTATAATCGTTCGACTTTTTATTCGAAATAACTCTACAGATATACAGGGTATGTAAGTTATTTTCGATATTTTAATTAAATATTCAGAAAATATAGGGTGATTTTGTAGAAGTGTTGTATATCTTAATTTATTTAACAAAAAAAGATCATGCAAATTTGCATGATCTTTTTAGATGACCCGTACGGGATTCGAACCCGTGTTACCGCCGTGAAAGGGCGGTGTCTTAACCACTTGACCAACGGGCCGTTAAATTAAATATAGCGGCGGAGGGGATCGAACCCCCGACCTCACGGGTATGAACCGTACGCTCTAGCCAGCTGAGCTACACCGCCATGTCGTCTTATTTAACGGACAATTAGTATCTTACATCAGATACTAATTAAAGTCAACACATCTCAAAAACTTTTTTGAAAATATTTTTTACATATAAAAAAGCACCCTGAGACATTACTCTGGGTACCTCTCTATATGTTAAAAACTAAACGTCCTTATTATCCGCGACGCGCGCCACGGCCACCACGTTTAGACTCTGTGTTACGCTTTAAAGAAGTTAAACGATCTTCGCTATCTTTTAAGAAGCGTGCCATCTTTTGCTCAAATGTTTCTTTCGGAGCTCGGTCGTTACCGCCACCGCGATTATCTCTGTTGAAAGAGCGATTATTACGTTGTGGACGTCCAGAACGTTGTTGATCACCACCGCGTTGGTATTCACCACGTGGACGATCTCCTTCTGTTTTTTCACGTTCTTTCGCTTTTTTGATAGATAAACCAATCTTTCCATCTTTTTCAACATTAATAACTTTTACTTCTACTTGGTCGCCCACTTTTAAGTGATCGTTAATATCTTTTACATAGTTATCAGCAACTTCACTAATATGAACAAGACCCGTTAAGCCCTCTGGCAGCTCCACAAAAGCCCCAAAATTTGTAATACCTGTTACTTTACCCTGTAACTTGCTGCCTACCTCGATTGACATAAAAAAAATGCTCCTCCTTAGTGGTTAAAAAGTCAAATTTTACTTTATTATATATAATCCTAAAATATAGTGTCAATAAGACATACTCTACTTAGAAACAGGAAAAATTATCTCCCCTTTACCAGAGAAGAAATAATCCCTTCTAGCAATCTTTAATACGTACTCTTCATCATTTAACTTTTGAACTTCGTCTTTTAGACTTTTTTCTTTATTCGTTAATGAATCCAGTTCTTTTTTCATGTCCTTAACTTTTGCTTCTTTTGCTTTAATGGAACTGTTTTGTTGATAAAACGTTACACTAATACTCGCAATAATTGTAAAAGTAAAGACAAGAAAAACCGCTAAACGGCGATAAAGTCGCTTCCTGTTCTCATCCGTTTGTATTATATGCTCTTTAACAGGATTTGGACTCTGTTTTTCGATTGTTCTTTGTCTCAGTTCCCTCATTTCCGAGGTCCCCCTAACTTCTTTTTTATATGCTCCCATAGTTGGAAGATATGTCCCTTCAATTTTGCTATATATTGCAGGAACCCTATATGTTTCACTATAAAAAGTTTAACACGATTAGGGAGAAGTTTCCATATGAGCGAAGCAATAAATCGAACAGGCCAGAAAAAAACTTTCCATATGAAAAGTAATATCCAAATCACCATTTTCCATAACACATGTCCAATTGAAAGCAGTATACGAAATAAGAATAATATAAATGCAATAAATAGCTGCGCTATAATAATAACAGGTTTTATCATGAGTAGCTGTATAATTCGAACAAAAAAATATGTTGTTTGCATAAAAATATAGATGAGAAAATTTAACAGCTTCATGTATAGTGCCTTCAATAAGCTTTGATATGCCGCAAAACCACATAATAATGCCAAAAACACATATATACGTAGCTCAGCTTCATTTACGATAAGCAATACATAAAAGACGAATAATGCTTGGACAATCCAAAATAATATATCATGTATAAATACAAGCCAACGTTTACGTTCTTGGCGCTTTAAAAAACGTTGATATGTATCTAAAGACGCTCCAATCCAAGCACCCATCCCAATCATTGAAAGCATTGTATACAACTGAATTGTTAAGCTCATTTAAACAACTTACTAAAGAAACCTTTAGTTTTTTCCCCTTGATTTTCATCAATATACAGCATCTCATTAACTTTCCCTTTAATCGACACAATACCTTTTTCCACATCTAAATTTTTCATTTGTAAATTTTGACCACGAATCGTTAAAAAACCCATTACGGTCTCTAGTAAAAACTCTTCGCTATCAAAACTCTCTACCTGCTTCACACCGGTAATATCAATTATACGCCTGCCACGCATAATAATGTCATGCTCTACAGAAACATTTTGTTGATTAGAAGACGTAGGTGAGTAACCATTATTCACGTAAATCCCCCCATAGGTTTTTACTAGCTAATAGTAATGTATGAGGGGATACATGATTTTAGAACAAGCCTTCTTCCGCTTTTACTTTTTCTTCACGAACTAAGCTATACATATTTGCTGCATCTTCTTTTTTAGTTGTTTCTTTTAATTCATTTATTTTCACAGTCACTATTTTTTGACCAAAACGAATTGTTAATTCGTCAGCTACTTTCACATCAGAACTCGCTTTTGCCACTTGACCATTAATAGATATTCTTCCTTGATCAGCTACTTCTTTCGCTAATGTTCTTCTTTTAATTAAACGTGATACTTTTAAAAACTTATCTAGACGCATATCAAATCCCCCTATTAACGCTCTGTTTGTTTCGCTTCTTCCCATAAAACATCTAACTGTTCTAATGATAAATCTTTCATCTCTTTATTCATTTCAGCTACTTTTGCCTCCATGTATAAAAAACGACCAGTAAATTTCTCATTAGTTGAACGTAACGCCTCTTCTGGATCTATTTTGTAATGACGAGCTATATTAACAAATGCAAATAGTAAATCACCAAACTCACCCAGCATCTTTTCCTCATCCATATTTGTAACCTCTTGTTGGAACTCTTGCCATTCTTCCAAAGCTTTCTCTATCATCGGTTGCACATCAACCCAATCAAATCCAACCTTACCAGCTTTCTTCTGAATTTCATAGGCGCGTAGTAACTGCGGCAAACTTTTTGGAACGCCATTTAAAACAGATTCTTTCACGAATCCTTTTTCTTGTTTTTTAATTTCTTCCCAATTTGCAATCACTTCATCAGCGCTGTTTACATCCGTATTTCCAAACACATGCGGATGGCGACGAACCATTTTCTCAGATAGAGTTCGAATGATATCATCTATAGAGAACCAACCTTCATCTTCTCCGATTTGAGCATGAAGCATAACTTGTAATAATATATCACCTAATTCTTCTACTAAGTGATCATCATCCTCTTCATCGATTGCTTCCAACACTTCATAAGCTTCCTCAATTAAATATTTCTTTAATGATTGATGTGTTTGCTTTTTATCCCACGGACAACCATTTGGACCACGAAGTTCCGCAATAATTTCTCTAAGAACATCAAACTGTTGATACAAGGACGCACGCTCCTGAACTGGCGGCACGTACACACTCGTTAAATTATTCAATTCCGTTTCATGATCTAACATGTACAACGGTACCTTCTTTACTTGTTCAAATGAAGTTCCTGCAGCTGTTACGATATACACTTCATAATCATCTGGTAACATCTCCATTAATGTTAATTTCACATCAGATGCAACGAATGCATCATATACTTGGCAAAAGATTAAATGTTGACGCAGTTCTAATTGCCCTCTTTCAAATGATGTAGCATCAAGTAATTGGAATCCTTCAATCGGATCAATCTTTAGACTTGCAAACATAGGATCAAGGAAACTTTGTCCACCCTCAATTCGCACTTCAACATTTGAAACTTCTCCTTTTTCTAACAGTAGCTGAACTGTTCTTTCTGCTACAAGTGGATGCCCGGGAACAGCATAGATAATTTCTGTACCTTCAGCTTGTTCTAGCAATTTATTCGCAATTGTTTCATATACAATTTCAAACGTATCATGCGCTTCATATACAGCATCAAAAGACGTATATTGTACGCCTTCTTTCTCCAATTCTTCTATAACTGGATGTTCCTTCGTTCTAACAAACAGATGGTCTGCTTCTTTTATTTTTCGATATACCCCCATCGTTAGCTGATCTAATTCACCAGCTCCTAAACCTAAAATAGTAATGATTCCACTCACAACCAGTCACCTCTATCCACTCTTCTTCAATGAACCTTCTTTTTTCTCTTGTTTCATAACGGTTCCTAATTCTTTTTTTGTAAATACACGTAATTTCAAAATAAAAAACATATATGTCAATCCGCCGATGGCTACACCTAACAACGCTTCAAGCGTCGCGCTTCCTCTATGTTCCGTATTAATTACTAATCCAGACATCTGTAACACACGTGTGAACATCATTAATACAAACCCCATACAGATACCACTAATTACTATCCTTAACATATTTCGCTTATTGATAAGTGACCCTGATACAGCTCTCGTAAGCAATAAACTATTTAATCCAGAGATTATAATTAACGCACATAAAGTCGCAAAAGCTGCACCTTTCACACCAAAATAAGGCATGAATATATAATTTAACGCTAACTTTAAGCAACCTCCAAATACAACAAATAACGCTGGCTTAAACGTTTGCCCTAATCCTTGTAAAATAGAAGCTGTCGTAATTGACAATGAACTAAATAAAATAGATAACGATAAAATAGATAAAACATCTGATCCATCACTGTTTTCAAACAACATAATATTGGTAGGTTGAATAATACAAGTTAGTCCAATAGCTGCTGCAAGTCCAATAACAAATGTTATTTTCATTGCTAACTTTACCTTTTCTTGAATAAAGGAAAGATCTCCTCTTTCCTTCGCCGCTGTAATAATCGGAATAAGTGACAACGAGAAAGAAGTCGTCACAACAGTACCTAATTGCATTAGCGGAATACTTCTATCATAAACACCCTTTAATACCTTTGCATTTTCAGCCTGTTCTCCCGCACCAATAAGTAAGCTGTAAAAGGACACTGAATCAGCCATCTGTATAAAAATAAGCACTAAATTACTAACACAAATCGCTAACCCCTGCCAAAAAAGGATTTTAACTATCTTCCTTTTACCCTTAATTCTCGCTGCACTTTTGAAGAATATAGAACGAAAATCTTGACGCATATACAATATAAGTACAATAATCCCAATAAGTCCACCCGCAATTGAGCCTAACATAGCCCCTGCACCAACTGTATATAAATCAAATCCGTGAGCAATTAGGAATAGCGATAAAAATACAATAATAGAAACTCGAATTGTTTGTTCTATTACTTGCGAAACAGCCGTTGGCATCATATTATTGAATCCTTGAAAATACCCTCTTGCTACAGACAAAAATGGCATCAATAAGAATGAAAATGAAATAACACGTAGTAACTTATCTAAGTGTATATCGCCCATAGCTACCGCAATTGTTTCGGCCCCAAAAAACAGTGTAAAGAAGCCTATAAAACCAATCCCTAATAAGAACCAAAAAGATACACAAATAATTTCTTCTGCTTCTTTTTGTTTTCCCCGCTCTAGTCGTTCTGCAACCATTTTCGAAATGATAACAGGAAATCCATAAGTAGCTAAAATTAAACAAAATCCATAAAACGGGTAAATTTGTTGGTAAATATAAAACCCAATATCCCCCGCTATATTTTGATATGGAATACGGTAAAAAGCGCTTAATACTTTTGTAACGAAACTTGCAATCGTTAATATAATAGCCCCACGCCAAAAGGCTTGATACTTCTTCGCTTCCATACAAGAAAACTCCTTTTTCTATTCTCACCTCTCGTATTATATCATAAAGAAAAGAACAAACTCCCTTACCAACACGGGTAATAATGAGTTCCTAAATGTTAAAAATATTCAACGAAAAAAGGTAGCAAAGTGCTACCTTCATTCAATATACATATATCTCCAAATAATTGATTTCTCAAAAAGAAAGATCATAATTAGGAAAGATTGCTACTTCTAAAATCAATATACCCTTACTGTTCCATTTGTTTCGCTAAGAAACTGGCAGCAGTATTAACCGCTTTATGCTCGATCTCGCTTATAATGGCTTCTTTTGAAAAAATAATGACGGCTCCAATCGGATCTCCGTTTGCAACAATCGGTCCAACTGTATAAGAATGAACCTTTTCTGTTACACCATCAATAATGGAAATATCACTTTCATCCGTCATAATAACAGACTTTCGTTCTTCCATCGTTTTTTCAATTAGATCGCCAACACTTTTATTTAAGTATTCTTTTTTCGATACGCCTGATACTGCGATGATAGAATCTCGATCACACACAAGCACATTATGTCCTAAGCTGTCATATAAAGCATCAGCATATTCTTTCGCAAAATCACCTAGCTCACTAATTGGAGAATACTTCTTTAAAATTACCTCTCCATCGCGATCAACAAATATTTCTAGTGGGTCTCCTTCTCGAATACGTAAAGTTCTACGAATTTCCTTCGGGATTACTACCCTGCCTAAATCATCAATTCGACGTACGATTCCAGTTGCTTTCATTCTAATGCTGCCTCACTTTCTACTGATGATCAAAGTGGTGAATTTACCTGTTCATGTAAAAATCACCAACTGTTAGACATAGTATTTTACACATTAGTTCTTCTATGCACGTCGAATTGTATTTTTTTATCTTATTTTAGGCATTTATTACTTCTTTTTTTACATCTGGTAAGCCTTTTAATAAATTTTCAGCAATTGTTAACCACTTCGATGTCTCTAAGCCATTTGTTTTCATAACAATTTTCAATTGTGATCCTTCCATTCCTAAACCGATCATACGTCCAAAACTATTTCCGAGCATGAATAATTTTCCACCATCAATATTTTGACTTGCTTGTTCAGAAAACAGGAATGTTACTTCAAATTTATTCTGTTTAATTAATTCAATTTGTTCTTTCATTGCCAACACTTTAATATTTGCAATTTGTAATAAATAACCAACTTCTTGTGGATAATCGCCAAATCTATCGATCATTTCTTCCTGCAATTCTTCAATATCCTCAATTGCAGAAACACCTCTAAATTGTTTATACATCATAATTTTTTGCTTACTATCTGAAATATAAGCATCTGGTAAATATGCATCTACCTCTAAGTCAATTTCAACATTAACTATATTTTCAGCCCCATCTGTTCCTCTACGCTGTTCAATTGCATCTTTTAACATTTGCGAATATAGATCAAATCCGACAGAATCAATAAATCCATGCTGTTCTGCCCCTAACAAATTACCTGCTCCACGAATAGATAAATCTCTCATCGCAATTTTGAAACCAGATCCAAGTTCCGTGAACTCTTTAATTGCTTGTAGACGCTTCTCTGCAACCTCTGACAGCACTTTGTCACGTTTATATGCAAAGTATGCATACGCAACACGATTAGAACGTCCAACACGCCCACGAAGCTGATACAACTGTGATAATCCCATACGATCTGCATCAAATACAATTAACGTATTTACATTCGGAATATCTACACCCGTCTCAATAATTGTTGTACTTACAAGAACATCATGCTGTCCTTCTAAAAATGATAGCATAACAGACTCTAATTCGCTTTCGTTCATTTTCCCATGTGCGTACGTTACGCGGGCATCTGGAACTAACATCGAAATTTCATCTGCTTTTCTTTCAATATCCTCTACACGGTTATATAGGAAGTAAACTTGACCACCTCTTGCAAGCTCTCGCTCTATTGCCTCTCGCATTAACGCTGGATTATACTCGACTACATACGTTTGGACTGGGAAACGATTTTCTGGTGGTGTCTCAATAACAGATAAGTCGCGCACACCAAGCATAGACATATGAAGCGTCCGCGGAATCGGAGTTGCCGTTAATGTTAATACGTCAACATTTGCCTTCAATTGTTTAATTTTTTCTTTATGTGTTACACCAAATCTTTGTTCTTCATCAATAATAAGAAGCCCTAAATCTTTATACGTAACATCTTTAGATAAAATACGATGTGTTCCGATTACAATATCTACTGTTCCATCCTTTAAGCCCTTAATTGTTTCATTTTGTTGTTTTCTCGTACGGAATCTACTTAATAAGCCTATATTGATCGGATAATCTTGAAAACGCTCTCGAATTGTTTCATAGTGTTGCTGCGCAAGAATCGTTGTCGGTACTAAAATTGCAACTTGTTTTTCATCCATAATTGCTTTAAATGCCGCACGAATAGCCACTTCAGTCTTTCCATACCCTACGTCACCACAAAGGAGCCTATCCATCGGGCGTCCGCGTTCCATATCTTTTTTAATCTCGTCAATAGAACGTAACTGATCCTCTGTCTCTTGATATGGGAAAGAGGATTCGAACTCTTGTTGTTCTGCCGTATCTGGCGTATATGCATAGCCTTTTGAAGCTTCGCGCTCAGCATATAGTTTAATTAGGTCATCCGCAATGTCTTGTACAGATTTTTCAACTTTCGTTTTAACCTTTTTCCAATCATTACCGCCTAATTTATAAACTTTCGGATCCTTACCTTCAGATCCTACATATTTTTGGACTTGATCAATTTGTTCAATTGGAACGTATAGCTTATCATTACCTTGATATTTAATATTTAAATAATCTTTGTGAACACCATTAATCTCTAATGTCTCAATACCTAAAAATTTACCTATACCATGATTTACGTGAACTACATAATCTCCAACTTTTAATTCCGAATAACTTTTAATACGTTCAGCATTCGATAACTTTTGTTTACGTTGTGATTTTTTAACTTTCTTATGAAAAAGCTCCTTTTCAGTAATGACAACAAGCTTTTGCATCGGCATTTCAAATCCTGCATGTAAATCACCTACAGCAATTTGTAACCTTCCAGGCAATAAGATATCTGTACCTTCTACAATATCTGCCTCAATATCATAATCACTTAAAATATGTTGTAATTTTTTCACACGTTCATCATCTGTTCCAAGTACAACAGTCGTAAAATGCCCTTCATTCCATCTATCAATTTCTGTTTTTAACAAATTCATCTGTCCATGGAAATCTTGCATTGTTTTACATGTTACATTAACAATATTTTGCGGATGTGTGTGTGCGATATGACGCAAGAATAACGTTAAATATACAAAACTTCTTTTTTTATGATGAAGAAACCCCTCGAATGGGTGAGAGAAAGATAAATCTTGAATAATTGTTCCTTCACCAAGAAGTGATATATACCATTCCGCCTCTTCTGTTTCAAGATGCGATGCTGTTTCTTGAATACGGGAAATCTCGTCTAAAATTACAACACCGTCTTCTGGTAAATAATCTATCAGACTAGCAGGTTCTTTATAGAAAATAGATAAGTATTTAAACATCTGTTCTATACTTTGCCCGTTTTTCAACATCTCAATTTCATGACTTACCGTCTCAAGCACTGTAGTCTTTAGTTTATCATCAGAAAGTTTTTGCATCGTCTTAGTTAAACCTTCTTCAAGATGCTGAATTCCTGATTTTAATTCTTCCTGTGAAAATAAAAACTCTGTTGCCGGACCAAACCTAACGCTTTCTTTTTTACCTTGAGAACGCTGTTCATCCACATCAAATAATCGAATAGAATCGACTTCTGTATCAAAGAATTCAATACGAAATGGTAGTTCTTCAGTTAAAGGATAAATATCTAATATTCCCCCACGCAAACTGAACTCCCCTGGAGCTTCTACCATCGACTTACGTTCATAGCCAATATGATGTAAAGTATGCAAGAGCGCATCTAAATCAATCTCTTGCCCTAGATTGATTTCAACTTGCTTTTGCTTCCACAATTCTTTTATTGGTAAAAATCTACGCAATCCTGCCACTGGCGCTACAATGATTCCATTCTCTCCCGCAGCCAAGCGATTTAACACTTCTATACGTTGCGCCTTCAATTCTGGACTTGCAACCCCAATTTCCGATGCTATCAGTTCATTCACTGGATATAGCCACACATCTTTTTCACCAAGTAACGCCACTAAATCTTCATGTACTTTTTGTGCTTGGTATAAGTTATGTGTCACGATTAATTGTGATTTTTTTGTTTTTTTATATAAAGCCGCCATTAATAACGAACGAGAAGACGTTGCCATCCCTGATATAAGTTGTTCTTTTAACCCATCTTCTAATCCATTAATAACCGATTGTATCTCTTCATTTTTATAAAATTGCTCTAATAAACCTATCATTTTTAAAACTCCTCTCAACATAAAGAGCAAGTCATTCTATTTTATGCAAATATTTCGGAAAAGGAAAACAGAAAAATGCTTTGGACATGCCAAAGCGACAACATTTTATTGCAGAAATTTTTCATACTCATAATACTCAGGATAAGATGCGAGCGTTTCTTGACACGATTCACAAATCGTTTTTATATATATATTTCCATTTTCATGAAAATGAATCATTTCTACTACTTCTTGCTCTGTTAGTTGAAATAAAACGTCGCTATATACTTTTTCTGCGTTAATGGAGCCTACATTACCTCCGCAGTGTCTGCAATAATAATACCCTTCCATACTAGCCTCCTAAAAATTCAATTACTACTAGTATGGGTAAAACAAAAGAGAAATATTCCCAATCTCATTTTTAACTATTGAAAGTATTCATGATTTGGAGAAAAGGCTTATTTAGCCACTCTTCACATGCATCCGCTGCTTTTTCAATAGAATGGTTAACATCCGGAATCTCTTCAGATGTAAAGCGTCCTAATACATAATCGACTACCTTCATTCCATTTTTCGGGCGATCGATTCCCATACGGATACGTTGAAATTCTTGTGTTCCTAGGTGCGAAATCGTTGACTTTATACCATTATGTCCACCAGCACTACCTTTCATGCGAAGACGCAATTTACCTACAGGAATGTCCAAATCGTCGTACATAACAACGAAGTCCTCAACATCAATTTTATAATAATCCATGAGTGGACGAATACTTTCCCCAGATAAGTTCATGTATGTTAGCGGCTTTAATAAGATTACCTTTTCTCCATTAACAAACCCTGCACCAAATACACCTTTAAATTTTTGTTCATTCAAAGAAATGTTCCAACGCTTCGCAAGTTCATCAATGGCCATAAATCCAATATTATGCCTTGTTAATTCATATTCTCTACCTGGGTTCCCAAGTCCTACTATCAATTTCATTCTTGTACCACTACTTTCTTTTTTCGATACGAAAAGACGTAACCAATTTTGGTTACGTCTCATTCTATCCAATTAATTGAATAATACACTCACAGATTCTTCTTCGTATACACGAATGATTGCTTCTCCGATTAATGGAGCAACTGAAAGTTCATGTACTTTGTCGATTTTCTTCTCTTCTGGTAATACGATAGAGTTCGTTACAACTAACTCTTTAATATTTGAATTTTGAATACGCTCAATTGCTGGACCAGATAATACTGGGTGTGTACAGCAAGCATATACTTCAGAAGCACCGTTCTCAACAAGAGCGTTTGCTGCTAATGTAATTGTACCAGCTGTATCAATGATGTCATCAATTAAAATCGCTGTTTTACCTTCAATATTACCGATAATGTTCATTACCTCTGATACGTTCGGGCGAGGACGACGCTTATCAATAATAGCGATTGGCGCTTTTAGACGATCTGCCATTTTTCTTGCACGAGTTACACCACCATGGTCAGGAGACACGATTACGATATCTTTAAGACCTTTTGTTTCAAAGTAATCTGAAAGAATCGGTACACCCATTAAGTGGTCGATTGGGATATCAAAGAACCCTTGAATTTGTGGAGCATGTAAATCTAGAGTGATTACACGAGTTGCACCTGCTGTTTCAAGCAAGTTTGCTACAAGTTTCGATGTAATTGGTTCACGAGAACGCGCTTTACGGTCTTGACGCGCATAACCATAGTAAGGAATAACAATATTAATTGTTTTCGCAGATGCACGTTTTAATGCATCAATCATAATAAGTAATTCCATGATATGTTCGTTTACTGGGAAGCTTGTAGATTGAATAATGAATACATCGCAACCACGGATACTTTCTTCAATGTTAATTTGAACTTCTCCATCACTAAAACGATCAACAGAACATTTTCCTAGCCCTACTCCAATATGCTTTGCAATCTGCTCAGCAAGTTCCTTATTAGAGTTTAAAGAGAATACTTTCAAATTAGAATTTAGATATTGAGTCGACATCTAGATTAACCCTCCACATTATGATTTTTTCTTATTCAGCAATTGATCAACATAGTCTTCTTTGTTAACTTGACGTGCACGTGCTACCGATAATGCTTTTGATGGAACATTCTCTGTAATTGTAGAGCCTGCTGCCACATAAGCACCATCTTCAACTGTTACTGGAGCAACAAGGTTTGAATTACATCCAATAAATACCCCATTACCAATCACAGTTTTGAATTTATTCTTACCGTCATAGTTCACCGTAATTGAACCACAACCAAGATTCACGTCTTCTCCAACTTGTGCATCCCCGATATAACTCAAGTGTGAAGCTTTACTTCTATTACCAAAGACAGTTTTTTTGATTTCCACGAAGTTTCCAACGCGTACTTCGTCTCCAATAACTGAATCTGGGCGAATATGTGCAAATGGACCAACCGATACTTCTGTACCAAGCTTACTATCATGTACAGTAGATTGTCGAATTGTCGTACGATCTCCAATTTCACTATCGCGAATTACTGTATGCGGTCCAATTTCACAATCAGAGCCAATTACAGTGTTCCCCTCAATAATTGTTCCTGGATGAAGAACTGTATCACTACCGATAACTGCATCAGCAGAAATATAAGTGTTACTTGGATCAATAATTGTAACACCGTTTACCATGTTCTTTCGGTTGATACGGTTTTTCATAATAATTTCCGCTTGCGATAGAGCGACTCTGTCGTTAACACCTAACGTTTCGTCGAACTGCTCTGTTTGATAAGCTGATACGATATGACCTTCATTTTTTAAAATCTCAATAACATCTGGAAGGTAATATTCACCTTGCACGTTATCATTTGAAACTTTAGAAAGTGAAGCAAATAAAGCCTTATTATCAAAACAATACGTACCTGTATTGATTTCTTTAATAGCTAATTCTTTCTCATTTGCATCTTTATGCTCAACAATCTTTTCAACATGACCATTCTCATTACGAACAATACGGCCATATCCAGCAGGCTCTTCTATGTATGCTGTTAGCACCGTCGCCATTGCTCCTGCTTCTTTATGTTGCTGAAGTAATGCTTCCATTGTTTCAGCAGTTATTAGAGGCGTATCACCACAAATAACTAAAGTTGTTCCTTCTTCATTTGCAAGTACACTTGCAGCTTGATCTACAGCATGTGCTGTACCAAGTTGTTCTGCTTGTAATGCAAATTCACTTACGTTCCCTAGCTGTTCTTGTACCATTTCAGCACCATGTCCAACAACCGTTACAAGTTTCTGCAATCCTAATTGAGATACTTGATCGACTACGTGTTGTACCATAGGTTTTCCACATACAGGATGCAGCACTTTGTATAGCTTAGACTTCATACGTGTGCCTTTACCTGCAGCTAGAATCACTGCAAATCTGTTTGACATATAGACCCTCCATCGCAACCTATTTATCCATTAAAGATATTATCCTAAATCATCATATATTTCAAGAAACACATTTTAACTATTAAATTTTACCATAATTCTTATAAGATGTTTTACTCTTTAGTATCTTTTTTAAGAAATAAGCTATACTATTTAAAATGATTTTGAAAAAATTAGTAGTTTCTTCTTTTTATGTTAATAAATTATGCAGTTTCCAAATATAAAGCAAAAAAAACAAACCCCTGTAAATGCTTACAGGAGTTTGCTACAAAATTATAAGGCTTTTTGTCAAAAGCCCTTTTCATTCGAATTTTACGAAGCACCCGCTTCTTCAAACTCAACCTCTTCTAACTCGCCTAAACGATGATACTCTGTTAAAACCGCATCTTGAATTTTAGAGCGTGTACCAGAATTAATTGGATGTGCAATGTCACGGAACTCTCCATCTGGAGTACGTTTACTTGGCATTGCTACAAATAATCCATTATTACCATCAATTACACGAATATCATGAACAACAAATTCATGGTCTAGAGTAATAGAGGCAATTGCTCTCATGCGGCCTTCTGTGTTTACGCGGCGTAATCTTACGTCAGTCACTTCCATCTTGTGTTCACCACCCTTTTCTAAATAAGCGATATATTTGTATAAATTCCACAAATTTTCTATTTTCCCTTTAATTTTTTAAAAATTTTTAAGATAAAAATTTTTAAAGTAGTTGAATATAGAGATTAGTGGAGGTTATCGCTTACAAAAGGTTACTTAACTAGGGCGATTACTTCAATTTCAACGGAAACATCTTTCGGTAATTTTGCTACTTGCACACAAGATCGAGCTGGTTTATGAGTAGAGAAATAAGAGCTATACACTTCATTCACAGCATTAAAATCATCCATGTCCTTTAAAAATACTGTTGTTTTTACGACTGTATCAAATGAAGCACCTGCTTCCTCTAATACCGCTTGTAAATTTTGAAATACTTGTTCTGTTTGTACTGTTACATCTCCTGTTACAAGCTCCCCATTTGCCGTCAATGGAATTTGTCCTGAGCTATAGAACATGTTATTTACAATAATCCCCTGTGAATAAGGTCCAATTGCTTGTGGTGCCTTGCTTGTTTGAACAACTTTCATACTTTTCACCCTTTTATTATTTATTTTACTCTTTAAAAATAGTGTACGAAAGGCAGTTTGTCCATCTATTTTATAATCTATAAATAAAATAAAAAAGATAGAGCTATCTGCTCTATCTTTTATTCCGCCTCTACAAGCCCTTCATCAAATGGCGCAAGAGAATAATTCCCTTTTTCCACTTGAATCGTTTTTTCTTTCACATCAACTTCCGATAGACGAATTAATGATACAAAATTATTAATTAGTCGTTCTTCAATATCTGTGGATTCTACTAATACACCAATACCAACAACATTAGCCTTGAACTCTTCTAACATACTCATCATACCTTGAATTGTTCCGCCAGCTTTCATGAAGTCATCAATAATTAAAACATTCGACCCTTCTGGAAGACTGCGTTTTGCTAACGTCATTGTTTGAATTCGTTTAGAAGAACCCGACACATAGTTAATACTAACAGTCGGACCTTCTGTTACCTTATTATCTTTCCTTGCAATTACAACTGGTACATCTAAGTAATTTGCCACTGCATAAGCAAGTGGAATCCCCTTCGTTGCCACCGTCATAACTGCATCAATTGGTTGCCTAGCAAAAACAGAAGCAAACAAACGACCTGCGCCATTAATATGGCGAGGATTACTCAATAAATCTGTCATGTATAAGTAACCGCCAGGCAAAATACGATCTGGGTTTTCAAATAAGCCACAAAGCTCATCAATAATTAGATCTGCCTCTTCTTCACTTATATACGGTATATATTTCACTCCTCCTGCTGCTCCTGGTATCGTTTGCAATGTGCCGACCCCTTGTTGTTCAAACGTTTGCTTAATAATAACTAAATCTTCACTAATGGAAGACTTAGCCGATTGATACCTTTCAGCAAAAAAAGTGAGAGATACTAGCTGACGAGGGTTTTGTAGCAAGTAATAAGTCATATCGACTAATCTTGTACTTCTTCTAATTTTCATACTCTCACCTCAAATCACGAATATTCTAAACAAATCATAACGTATTATACGTCTTTATTCAAGCGTTTCTCGCTCTCCTAATAAACGTACCGCATAGACTTGTTCACAAAATCCTTTTAATCCGTTATAAATGCGATGCATTCGTGAATCATGGTGTACAAGTCCAAATACAGTTGGACCACTTCCACTCATTAATACAGCATCCGCTCCAAATCGCTTCATCTGTGATTTAATACGGGCAACTTCAGGATGCATTCCAAATGTTACATCTTCTAAAACGTTACCAACAGTATCACAAATTCCTTTATAATCACCAGAATTTATGACATCAACCATTTTATCTACATTCGGATGTGTAACTCGATTTAACTTTAAATTTCCATACACATCAGCAGTAGATACACCTATATGTGGTTTCGCTAAAATAACCCAACAAGAAGGCGGAGTCTTTATATGCTCAATTTTCTCTCCTCTTCCAGTGGCAATTGCTGTGCCTCCGTATACACAGAACGATACATCTGATCCAATTTCTGCGCCAAGCTCTGCTAACTCATCAATTGTAAGCCCTAAATTCCATAATTTATTAAGACCACGTAATGTGGCTGCTGCATCACTACTTCCACCTGCTAATCCAGCTGCTACTGGAATCGTTTTTTCAATAGTAATAGATACACCTTTTTTTACATTAAACTTCTCTTTTAATAATTTCGCTGCCTGATAAGCTAAATTTCGTTGGTCGTCTGGGACATACCGATTATGGGATAAAATTTCAATACGGTCTTCTGCTAATTCCGTTAGTTCTAGACGATCTGCTAAATCAATGGTTGTCATAATCATTTTCACTTCATGATATCCGTCTTGTCTTTTTCCCAGTACATCTAACGACAGATTAATCTTTGCTGGTGCTTTCACTAGTAGCTTCAATCTATTCACCCACTCTATGTACTCAATCTTTTATCGTTTATTTTACCATAAATTTATAGTAAGACGATGACACTTCCCTAATTATAACGAAAAGCATTCAGAATGAAACTACTTATGTAAAATGATGGCACCTTTTAGAGTACAAAAAGCCGAGGAATGTCTCCTCGGCTACCGTAGCATAGAAAGTATCTTACAACTACTGGTTTCGTTTCATTAATTGCTGTTCTGCAATTTCTATAGCACGTTTCACCATGTTACCAGCATCTTTCGCACGAATTCCGCCCCATCCTTCTTTCTGAACAACATCATAAAAGCCAAGCTCTTTTGCTAGCTCTTCTTTAAATTGGTTTGACATGACACCTCTTCGTCTACTCAATGCAGAGTCCCTCCTTATTTTGCTACGGTATAGTTAGTATGCAAAATAATATAGCTTTTCATTTATGGGAATATATGTAATGATATACGGATTATAAAATGACCTCATTATGAGGGTCTCCATAAAATGTTAACTCTACTGTCTCTGTTAAAACATCTGCATAACTATAAGATACACGTTGCAACGCATCTTCTTGTTGATCTAATTGTACAACAAAAACGGAACGGTATGTTTCTGCTAGTACACCTGATTGCTCCACAGTTTTTCTTCTTCCACTATTTGCTTTTAACATAAGTCGCTGTCCAAGATGGTGATCTAATTCGCTTTTAATTTCATCTAAACGTTTTGACATATACTTCGCTACACCTCGCTGTAATTTAGATTGAACACTTAAAGCACGATATATCTATCCTAATTATTAACCGCGATTCACAGCTAATATCATCCTGCGTTTGAATAGATAGAAGAAATACTATATTGTAAAAGTATCATTACGTAGTCTGCACGTTCTTACCTCTTTTTATCCAAATTCATTTAAATCCTTCCATACAAAAAAGCAAGATACATATGTATCCTGCTTACTCTTCGTAATGTTGAAAAGGTAATCCCGTTCGTAAAATCCCTCTCGTTTCAATTCCACCTAGTCCCTTTTCACCAGTAATTGTATTACGTACGACATCCCATACATTGACTCTCTCCATAAATGAAGTAAAACTAATTTTACCAACTACATATACAGGATCTAGTGCATGAATATTAATTCTAGATGGTGAACTAGCGAAATTGGCCCCTGCACGAATTAGTGCCTCAAAATGTGATTGACATGCCCCAGCAAAAATAACAAGTTGATCCAATGATGGATATTTTTTTCGCACTTCACGAACAGCCTGTACAAAATGTCTTGAATGCCTATATGCCGCTAAATCTCCCTTCACTCCTTTTGATTTTGTATATGCATCATGCCCTGTAATAACGAGAATGTCTGGGCGAAAGTGATCTATTAAGTCTACTACTTTTTCATGCATCTCCGTTTCTTTACAATGAATACCTTGAACAGGAACGCCAATTTTATTATATAAATCTAAGCACTTGCGCAAATATAAAGGGTCTCCATCTATATGCAATACACGTCCCGGCATTTGAAAATAATTCACCTCACTTGTGTATCCACCAGTTGAAGTATGTTCATGCCTTTGTTTCATCAGTACATAATCTTGTTGAAACAAACGATACGTGCGCTCCATTGTTTCTTTCTCACGCTTCACCCTTTTTTTATGTTCTCTTTGATCTATACTAATTAAATCTTCAAGTGGCGCATCCGCCACCAGTCTAATTTCCTCTCCAAACAATATAGCTATCTCGCCTTTTATTTCTATAATACGAAAAAGAATATCCCTCTTATGAGAATATCGTTCCACTAATTCTCCAACATGTAAAACCATTCTCCTACCTCCAAACTCATTAGGCCATCTTACCTGTTTTTAAAGTATGAATTTAAAGAGAGAAAGGTGACAAAAGGGACAGTTCAACTTGAACTGTCCCTTTCATATTCTTATGATAATTTATGAAGAACTAATGCATTACTTAATGTTGCAAACTCTTCAATAGATAGCGTTTCGCCTCTTCGCTTTGGATCAATTCCTACTTCTGTTAAAATTCGATCCAATAATTCCTTATCTTTCGGGAAACCATTTAAATTATTTGATAAATTATTCATCAAAGTTTTACGGCGCTGTGCGAAACTTGCTCGTACTACTTCAAAGAAGAATGTTTCATCTGTCACCTCTACAACCGGTTTCGGACGCTTTAGAAGGCGAATAATTGCAGAATCAACATTTGGCTGTGGTACAAACACTGTACGCGGTACAGTCATAACTGTTTCAACTTCTGTATAATACTGAATAGCAATCGATAAAGAACCATACTCTTTCGTTCCAGGTTTAGCAGCTAAACGATCTCCAACTTCTTTTTGCATCATAACAACAAATCCACGAACTGGTAACTTTTCTTCAAGCAATTTAAATAAAATTGGCGTTGTAATATAGTATGGTAAGTTAGCTACTACCATTACATCTTGCCCTTCTTCAAATTGCTCATTAAATACTTCATGTACATCTGCTTTTAGTACGTCTTTATTAATAACTGTAACGTTACCATATGGCGCTAACGTCTCATCTAAAATTGGTAATAGTCTTTGATCAATTTCAAAAGCCACTACTTTTTTAGCACGCTTTGCTAATTGCTCTGTTAATGCACCAATACCTGGTCCAATTTCAATTGCACCACTTTCTGAACCAATTTCTGCATGATCGACAATACGATTTAATACATTTGTATCAATTAAAAAGTTTTGTCCTAAACTTTTTTTGAATGAAAATCCATACTTTTCAACAATGTCTTTTGTACGATTTGGCGTTGCGATATCCTTCATTTTTTTTCCTCCTGTATTACTTGCTTATAAGCTTCTGCAAATGATTCCTTTGAAACTTGAAACATCTGTAATCGTTTATGTAACTGTTTTGCATTTGTATAACCAATCTTTAATAGCTTACCCATTCTTTCTCTGCGGCTCTTTGCCATTTCTCCGCCCACTAAGCCTGCATCGACTAAATCACTCCAACTAATTTCACTTGTGTAAGCTTCCATTTCTTCATGTATATTCTCTAGAGCGCGGCGAATCGACTCATTAGAAGCGTGTTCGATCCCAACACCCTTTTTCCTTTTAGCAAGCGCTTCTTCCTTCGGTAAAAAGGCATGCTTACAGCCAGGAACCTTGTCAGAAATAATTTTTCGAATACGCTCTCCAGGATAATCCGGATCTGTGAAAATAATAACGCCCCTTTTTTGCTGCGCTAATTTAACTTGCTCAATAACATGATCACCGATTGCTGAACCGTTCGTTTCAATTGTATCCGCATCAACAGCACGCTTAATCGCAACTGTATCATCTTTACCTTCTACAACGATAATCTCTTTTATTTTCATGCTTGCCTCCACACTCATTTCGTCTCTACTTAGTAAAACAAAAAAATGACGACTTTTCCATTATTATTTTCCCCATTCTTATATTTTAAAAAATAGAATAGAAAAATCTTTGTTCTCTGTCCTTATTGTAACACTTCATCATTCACATTTATTTTCTTCATCACTTCTACTAGTTTTTCTCAAAATAAAAAAGAACAGGTTTCCCCATTCTTTTTTATTCAACACCAAATAAAACTTTTGCATTTTTAGTTGTCATTTTTGCTACTTCCTCATAAGAAATTCCTTTTAAATTCGCAATTTCTTCTGCCACGAGTTTTACATAACTCGGTTCATTTCGTTTCCCTCGAAATGGATGCGGTGTTAAATACGGACAATCCGTCTCTATTAACAATTTCTCTAATGGAATCTCCGTAGCAACCTCTTTCGGCTTCTTAGCGTTTTTAAATGTAACTGGTCCACCTAACGAAATTAAAAAGTTCATATCAACACATCGCTCTGCTACCTCTACGCTGCCGCTAAAGCAATGCATAATGCCTCCTACTTCAGCTGCATTCTCTTCTTCTAGAATATCAACAATATCTTGAGTTGCATCGCGGTTATGTATAATAATCGGCAATTTTACTTTTTTCGCTAATGCAATTTGTTTACGGAATACTTCTTTCTGTATTTCTTTTGGAGACTTATCCCAGTGATAATCTAAGCCCATTTCTCCAAGTGCAACGACTTTAGGATGAGAAGCAAGTTCTTCTAACCAAGCTAAATGTTCTTCTGTCATGTCGATCGCATCAACTGGGTGCCACCCAACCGCAGCGTAAATAAAATCATAGGCTTCAGCTAATTCCATCGCCTTTTTTATCGTTACTTCATCAAAACCAACAACAACTGTATAAGTAACTCCCGCTTCTTTCATTCGGGCAATAACCTCTTGCAAATCTCCTTCGAATTGCTCTGCATTCAAATGTGAATGTGTATCAAACAACATAATACATAACTCCTTTTATATTGAAATCAAGTTTATTCTACAAAAATAAGTTCTTTAATAACTTAACGATAACAATACTACAATCTTAATGCAAAAATAGAGAGTGTAAAAAGAAAAAAGACGCTTCACACATGTTACACGTGAAACATCTCTTTTCTTGTCTTAATTACTTGATTTTTGTACCATTTGGTAGATTTTGGTCAATTGATGCTAATGACAATACGCCATTCTCTTCACCCGCTAAAATCATACCTTGCGATAATTCACCGCGTAATTTTACAGGTTTTAAGTTTGTTACACAAATAACCTTTTTACCTTTTAAGTCTTCCGGCGAATAGAATTTTGCAATTCCAGAAACAACTTGACGCTTTTCTGTACCTAAGTCTAGTTGAATTTTTAACAGCTTGTCTGCTTTTTTCACAGGTTCAGCAGATAGTACTTCAGCTACGCGTAATTCTACTTTAAAGAAATCATCAATTGTAATTTCTTCTGCCTTCGGTTCTTCTTCTTTTTTCTCTTCTACTTTAGGAGCAGAGCTTTTCATTTGTTCTTTAATGTACTCTACTTCCACTTCCATTTCTAAACGAGGGAAAATTGGGTTTCCTTTTTCTACTTTTGTTCCAGCTGGAATGCAGCCAATTGTAGATAGACTTTCCCAAGATTTATGAGCTTCATCAGTAAGGCCAAGCTGAGCAAACATCTTGCTTGGTGCTACTGTTAAGAATGGCATAAGCATAATACCTGTTTGACGAAGTACTTCTGCTAAATGAGCCATTACAGAGGCTAACTTTTCACGATCATTCTCATCTTTTGCTAATACCCATGGTTGTGTTTCATCAATATATTTATTCGTACGACTAACTAGTTGCCAAATAGATCCTAACGCTACAGAGAACTCCATATTCTCCATTGCTTCTTCTACTTTTTTCAAAGTATCTTGTGCAAACGCTACTAACGTTTCATCAAATTCCGTCACATTTGCTTTAAATGCAGGGATTTCTCTGTTAAAGTACTTATCAATCATAGCTACTGTACGATTTAATAAATTACCTAAGTCATTTGCTAAGTCGAAATTAATACGCTCCACAAATCCTTCTGGTGTAAATACGCCATCAGATCCAAATGGAACTTCACGAAGTAGGTAATAACGTAATGCATCTAATCCGTAACGATCGATTAATGTAACTGGATCTACTACGTTTCCTTTTGACTTACTCATCTTTCCATCCTTCATTAAAATCCAGCCATGAGCAAAGACTTTCTTCGGAAGAGGTAAATCTAATGCCATTAAAATTATCGGCCAATAAATTGTATGGAAACGAACAATTTCTTTCCCAACTAAATGCACATCTGCAGGCCAGAATTTTTTATATTTCTCTTCATTTGCTGTTCCATAACCTAACGCCGTAATATAGTTAGATAATGCGTCAACCCACACGTAAATAACGTGTTTTGGGTTACCAGGAACACGAACTCCCCAGTCAAATGAAGTACGAGAAACTGCTAAATCTTCTAATCCCGGTTTAATAAAATTATTAATCATTTCATTTTTACGAGACTCCGGCTGAATGAAATGTGGATTATCTTCATAGAACTTTAATAGTCTGTCGACATATTTACCCATTCTAAAGAAATAAGATTCTTCACGAACAAGTTCTACATCATGACCACTATCTGGGCTTTTTCCTCCAACTACTTTGTCGCCTTCCATAATTGGATCTACTAATTGATGCTCTGTATAGAACGTCTCATCTTGTACAGAATACCAACCTTCATATTCATCAAGATAAATGTCACCTTGATCTACTAATTGTTTAAAGATTTTTTCGACAACATCTTTATGACGATCTTCAGTTGTACGAATAAAATCATCATAAGAAATATCCATCTTCTCCCAAAGCTCTTTAATTCCTGCAACAATGTTATCAACATATGCCTGTGGCGTAATATTTAACTCTTCTGCTTTCTTTTGGATCTTCTGTCCATGCTCATCAGTTCCTGTTAAATAATGCACATTATAACCTTGCATACGCTTATATCGTGCCATCGCATCTCCTGCTACTGTCGTATAAGCATGTCCAATGTGTAATTTTCCACTTGGATAATAAATTGGGGTAGTAATATAAAAGGACTTATTTTCCTCTGTCATTGTTTTGGACCTCCCGAATAACCTCATATGTATTTATAAACAGTATATCAAAAACTCATATATAAAGTGAAACTTTAATCAGTAGGGTTTTTGTTCCTCCCCACTAATTATTAGCCTACGTTAATTGGGCTTTTACGAGCAGCCCAAATCTAACTTATCTTCTTTACGCCAACCTAATTTTCAATTTAGGTCTTAATGCTCAATATCTTTATCATCTATTGCTCATATTTCAAAAAAAATATACAATATCCACTTTTAATTTATTATTTTTTCAGAAAATAATGTAAATAATTGTGGAATTTCCTCTCAATCTATTATATATAAGAAATAAGAAATCTATAAATCTTTTTAAAAAATATAGAATTTAAGAATTGACGGAAATGTAAATGATTGGTATCATATGTCCATAGGGTATTTTGTCGAAAAATGACGAATCTAAAAATAGACTCGAAACTTATAAACTATTTATTTAGGAGGAAAAAAATTATGAAATCTACTGGTATTGTTCGTAAAGTTGATGAATTAGGTCGTGTAGTAATTCCAATCGAATTACGCCGTACTTTAGGTATTGCAGAAAAGGACGCTCTTGAAATCTATGTTGATGACGAAAAAATCATCTTAAAGAAATATAAACCAAACATGACTTGCCAAGTAACTGGTGAAGTATCTGACGGTAACCTTTCTTTAGCTGAAGGTAAAATCATCTTAAGCAAAGAAGGCGCTGAACAAATCTTAAACGAACTTCAAGATTATATCGAAACAGCAAAATAAGCTTCTCAATTATGAGAAGCTTATTTTTTATCGACATGATAGATTTGATATACATCTCTTTTCGACAAATCTCGATCTTTAGCGACTGTTTTAATCGCTTCTTTTGAATTCATACTTTTTTCATTTATATAATATTCAATATGATCATATACCGAAAGAGATTCCCACCATTGTTCTTCTGGAGCAGGTTCTTCTGTTGAACCAGATACTAAAATACAAAACTCACCACGTACTTCATTTTGCTTCGTCCACTCAATTGCTTCTTCGATTGTTCCTCGAATAAATTCCTCAAATTTTTTCGTTAACTCTCGACATAATACAATCTCTCTATTTCCCAACACTTCCTGCATCGAAATTAAAGTATCATCTAAACGATGAGGTGCTTCATAAAACATCATTGTAGTTTGTACATAACGAAGCTTTTCTAACTCCATCTTCCGTTCCTTTTTGTTTCTCTGCAAGAAACCATAGAAATAAAACTGCTTTGTTTCAAGACCGGATGCAATTAATGCTGTAAGGGCTGCATTTGCTCCAGGAAGCGGAATTACATGATATTGCTCAGCTACTGCCTCAACGACAATATCGTAACCTGGATCAGAAATACACGGCATACCAGCGTCACTAACAAGTGCTACATTCTTTCCATCCTCTAATTTCTCTAACAGTTTCTTCCCACTTACTTCTTTATTGTGCTCATGATAACTCGTGACAGGTGTTTCAATTTCAAAATAATTACAAAGTTTTTTCGTTTGTCTCGTATCTTCAGCAGCAATTAAATCAACTTCTTTTAAAATTCGGATTGCACGAAATGTCATATCTTCTAGATTTCCAATAGGAGTTGGTACTAAATATAAAACTCCCTTTTCATTTTGTTGAAAGCTTTTTTGTTGCCACATAGCGTTCTCCTTTTTGCATATATGCCTCTTTTTGTTTTCTCGTTAATTGCTTAAAGTAATACTCCGCTTGCATAGCTGTACGCTTATCATCGTGGGTCTCTACATATTTTAAAACGACAGGAAGCCTGACGCGTGTATACTTAGCCCCTTTGCCGCTATTATGAGTCTGAATTCTCTTTTCTATATGGTTTGTATATCCAGCATAATAACTTCCATCAGAGCACTCTACCACATAAAAAAAGTGCTTATTCTTCTCCATATAAAATTGAACGTAGCTCCTTTGTATATTCGTTATTGTTCTCATATACAACGAGAGGCGGTAAAATTTTCAAATCTGCATTTCCATCCTTAATTCCTTCAATTAACAATGTATTTGCTTCTTTTCCAACCTTAGGATAAACAAATTGCACACGCTTTGGTTCAATTTTATATTTACGCATTAATGTGACAATGTCTAGTAATCGCCCTGGACGATGTACAAACGCTACTTTCCCACCTTGTTTTACTAACTGACTACTTGCAGATACAACATCTTCTAATGTACACATAATTTCATGACGAGCTATCGCTAAATGTTCATTCATATTTTTCTCTGAAGTTTGAGGTGTTTGAAAATATGGTGGATTGCATGTAACAACATCATATTGATGACGCCCAAGTTTCTCTGGCATATCTTTCAAATCTCCATGTATGAGGTGAATTCTTTCTTCCAACCCATTGTATTGAACACTTCTTACTCCCATATCATATAAGCGTTCTTGAATTTCCACACCAGTAATATTTCCTTTTGTTCTTGTACTTAATAGAAGGGGAACAACCGCGTTACCTGTACACAAATCAAGTAAATTCCCCTTTTGAATTGGTACCCATGCAAAATCTGCGAGTAAAACGGCATCTAAAGAAAAATTAAATACTGATGGGCTTTGTATAATCTTCATGTCTTGTGCTAATAAGTAATCTAAACGTTCATCTTCATATAAATTCATATACTGCTCCTTTTCTTACCCTTAACCTACCCTATTTCATGTATAAAAAATTACCTTTCCAATTATAATTGGAAAGGTAATTTCACTTTTTATTTAAGAATGAAAGGCAGAACAAACAATCTCCCTCTTTACGTACACTTCCATAATGTAGATTGCAAATATGAAAACCTTCTTGATATAGTCTGGCTAAATTGTCATAGCCTTCACCAATATCTGTTTTCGGCTTCACTTCTTTACGTTTTTGAGTTTTTTGTTTTTCTTTATTCTGCACTTCTTCAAAACGGTGTCGCAAATTGTTATTTTCCATTTTTATATGCTGGTTTTCTTCCAACAACTCTGCAAGATGCTGTTTTAATTCTCCCAACTGTTTATATAAATGTCCAATTTGCTCTTCCATACTAGAAACCGATTCAAAAATATCTTTTTTCTCCACAAGCACCCACCTCATTAATCTGTGGTTTGACTCGAAACGACCCCTTTATTCACTAACTCATCTAACGTATATTCTACTATCCGTTCCTTGTCTACTAGTTCCACTTGAATTAATCTTTCTAAAATATTTAATCCGATAACACGGCCAGTACCATGCGGGGTTTGTATACGTTGATCTAAATCAGGAAGTTGTTCCTTTGCTGCCTCATATTCATCATTCTCATATTTTAAGCAACACATTAAGCGACCACATAAACCAGAGATTTTTGCAGGATTTAATGATAAATTTTGATCCTTTGCCATTTTAATGGATACAGGTTCAAAATCCCCTAAAAAAGTAGAACAACAAAGCATACGACCACATGGACCAATACCACCTAGCATCTTCGCTTCATCACGAACACCAATTTGTCTTAGTTCAATTCTTGTTCTAAAAATTGCGGCTAAGTCCTTCACTAGTTCGCGGAAATCGATCCGACCATCCGCAGTAAAATAGAAAATAATCTTATTACGATCGAATGTATACTCTACATCTACAAGTTTCATATCAAGATTATGCTCTACTACCTTTTGTTGACAGACTTGATATGCTTCTTTGGCAGCATGTTTGTTCTCTTCAACAATGGTACGATCATTTTCATTTGCAATACGAATAACCTTTTTTAGCGGTAATACAACGTCGTTTTCATCAACTTGTTTTTTGGTAATAACTACTTTTCCGTATTCAATACCTCTTACCGTTTCTACAATGACAAACTCATTTTCAGAGATATCGAACTGGTTTGGATCAAAGTAATATACCTTTCCGGCCTTCTTAAAGCGAACACCTACTACATCATACAAAACGGTCATCCCTCCTGCAACCGCAACACTAACTGTTCGAACACAAGCTGCGCATTTACATTAGCGTTGATTCTATTTTTTGCCTCTAATATATTAAAGAGAGCTGATACAATGCGCTTCTGAGCATAGGAAAACGATTCAAACATCTCTTTCTGCTCATGAAAAACAAGACGATCTTCTTCTCCAAGTTGAACATATAATAAATCCTTATAAATAAGGAGTAACATATCTAAACCTTGCTGTAATTGTTCTTTCTCTCCAAAGTGTTTTCCCCATTTTTCTTGTACAAAAAAAATAGAGGTTTTATCTTTTTCGAGCGCTTCACATAATTTTATCACTAAAGCTCGTGCTTGTGCAAACCATTCATCACTACATAAAGCTAAAGCTTCATCAAAACTATTTGTAAGTTGAGCAGCAAGTGTCGATAAAGATGCTGTAATCCCTTCATCCTGTAATCTTCTAATTAAAGATTCCGTAGGTAACGGTCTAAACGTAACAACTTGGCAGCGAGATAAAATCGTATTTAAAATTTGATGACTTTGTTCAGTAAGTAAAATAGCAGTTGTATCACTACTTGGTTCTTCTAAAAATTTCAAAAGTGTATTTGCCGCATTTGCTGTCATACGATCTGCGTGCTCAATAATATATAATTTTTTATTTGCCTCTAATCCTGTTTTTGAAAACTCTTCTTGCAAATCATGAATTTGCTGCTTCTTAATAGATAATCCGTCTGGTTTTACAATATGTAAGTTAGGGTGGTTACCTGAATCAATTCGCTTACAGTTTGTACATACATGACAGGGCTCTACTCCATTCCGCTCAGAACAGAGGAAACTCTTTGCCATTTGAATTGCTGTCGCAAACTTTCCTGTCCCTTTCCCTCCCTCTAACAAGTAAGCGTGGGATATACGCTCTTTTGCAATGCTATTCATCAACATTTTTACACCGATGGGTTGTATAGCAGAAAGCTGCTCCCACGTCTTCGTCATAATGCATACCTCACTTATTTCATTCTTTCCTTCTATTATAACAATTTATCTTCTATAATCTGAACAACTTCTTCTATAAGTTTTTCCATCGGTTGATCAGCATTTACCAATACAATACGATCCGAGAAACGTTCTACAACTTGTAAATACCCTTCGCGCACACGTTTATGGAAAGAGATATCTTCCATATCTAGTCGATTTACTTCACGTCCTGCATCTTTTTCAATCCGAGCCAAACCAACCTCAGGCTCAATGTCTAGATAAATTGTTAAACTAGGCATACAGTCCTCTGTTGCGAAACGATTTATTTCAAATACCTTATCCATACCCAATCCTCTTGCATAGCCTTGGTATGCTAAAGAGCTATCTATAAAACGATCACATAACACGAGGTAGTTCTCATTAAGTGCTGGCATAACTTTTTCTACTAAATGTTGTCTGCGCGCAGCAGCATAAAGAAGCGCTTCTGTACGTGCTTCCATCATCGTATATTCTTGTTTATGTAAAATCGTCCTAATGTCCTCAGAAATTGCAATACCGCCTGGTTCCCTTGTCGCCATTACCTTCTGTGCTTTTTGTTCAAAATATGGCAATAAGCTTTTAATTAACGTTGTTTTACCTGAACCTTCTGGGCCCTCAATTGTTACAAATAATCCCTTCATCCTAAAACCTACTTTCTATATCATACACTTTCATATATTTCGTATTACCTTGAAAACGAGCTCCTGCTCTTTCTAAATACATAATTTGCTCTTTATGCTCTGAAGTAATTCTCTCTCCATACATAATTAATGGAATTCCAGGTGGATACGGAATCACCATTTCCGCCGCTATCATTCCAACAGCCTCTTCTATAGATACTATCTTTGTTTCATATCCGTCTAGTTGTTTATACGTATACGGTAAAAGAGAGAATTCACCATTATAAGTATAACGAATAGATTCCCTCTTGTCTTTCACCTCATAATGTTGCAATGCTACTCGGATCATCTCTATAACCTTCATATATCCCTCATTTACTTGTAAGGGTAAAATAAATAGGACATTGTACGGATCAGCCATCTCTGTATATATACCGACCTTTTCAAATACAGACTGTAATTCGTACCCTGATAACTGACAACGAGTTTGTACGGTGACCTTTAACTCATCTTGCAACGGATATTCTAAAATGGTGATTTGGGGAATAGAACGTAATTGTTCCTTAAATCTTCGTAAAAACTCAACAATTTCACTGTGACCTTCTTCTTTTATACGCGCCATTGTAAAGCGTGCTATATCCAAGGAAGCCATAATTGGATACGATGGACTACTAGATTGTAGCATACTTAAATAAGTAGTAACCTTATCTTCGTCTACTAAATGACTATTTATATGTAAATAGGAACCCATTGTCATTGCGGGTAATGTTTTATGTGCAGAATGAACTACAATATCTGCACCATATGTTAATGCTGACTTCGGAAATGGTTCTCCCAAACATAGATGTGCCCCATGTGCCTCATCTACCAAAACAGGGATTTTATGTGCATGTGCAAAAGCGATGCTTGCCTCTAGATCCATCCCCATACCATAATAATTAGGATGCGTTAAAATAAGTGCTTTCGCATTTGGATACTTTCCAATTGCGTTCTTAATAATTTCATTACGAACTCCCACTGGTACGTTATAAGCTTCATCAATCCATGGATCTAAAAAAATGGGATTTGCTCCCGCAAGTTTTAAACCATTAATAATTGATTTATGACAATTTCTTTGTACAAGAACAATATCATGTTCCCCGCAACAAGACAAAATCATTGCTAAGTTCCCGACTGTTGAACCATTAATTAAAAAATAACTTCTCTTTGTATTATAAACTTCAGCCAATAATTGTTGTGCCTCATCTATACATTCAAACGGACTATGCAAATCATCTAGTCCTGCTAATTCAGTTACATCAATAGATAGAATACCTTTAAACTCTCTTATTGCCTCCTGAGGGAAGTTTAAACCATTCTTATGACCAGGAACATGAAAGGATAACGGCCCTCTTTCTTTAAACTCTATTAACGCCTCATATAAAGGCATACGATTTTGATTCATCTACATCTCTTCCTTATTATTCATTCTCTATCTATTATACAGAACAAAAAAAATAATAGGCATATGCCTATTTAAAAATATGATACTTCTAATTTTCGAAGCTGCTTTAAATAATATATATATTTCGGATCATCTGTCTCTGTATTCACCATATCCTTTTCACATTCATGGCATATTAAATTATTATAAACATATATACCTTCTTTTCTTTTTGTCTCACAAACAATACAAACTTCACTTTGTAATTTCATAATCTTCCCTCCCTATTTAAGTGAACCTATTTTATACTTCTAATCCTTAACAATTTACAGAAAAATATACACCCATCTTTTATATAATATGATTAACTCTTGGGCAACGTGTTTGTATTTCCATTACTTCTTTCCCATTCTTTTTAACAATACAAAAAAACACAAGTCAAATGACTTGTGTTTTTAGTTGCTTGGCGACGTCCTACTCTCACAGGGACAAGGTCCCAACTACCATCGGCGCTAGAGAGCTTAACTTCCGTGTTCGGTATGGGAACGGGTGTGACCTCTCTGCC
>NZ_JBQXON010000021.1:0-50564 GCF_052646455.1 Bacillus cereus group sp. Bce041 | reverse complement strand
TTATTACCCACGGCATTTTTATTGCCTGGCTGAGCCCCTTTAGATTTAGGAGCGTTCCTTTTTCTAATAGGAGCGCTCTCTTTGGGTTTAGGAGCGTTCCCTTTCAGCTCTCCCTCTAATTCTTCTTCCCAATTATCTTGGGATTTCCATTTTCGAATTGTATTAGCAGGTACTCCAATTTGTTTTGCAATATCTACTAATTTGTTTTCCTTACCGCTTTTTTCATTATCTAACCAGATTTTTTTAGCCTGATTCCGTCTAGGATCTCTTTTTCTAGCCATCTCTCATCTCACCACCTCCTCACCGGCATTCGAGTTTGAGTTTGTTTCCTCGAATTTATTCAACAGAACGTACTAATCTTATCTCTGGTCTCTCATTTTATATTGTTATTACTTTGATTTCGTAAATAAAAAAGAGCCCTATCAATTAGAGCTCCTTTTTTTCATTCTTATTTTATTAATTTGAGATTTTGTACCTCTTTGAATAAATATCATTTAATCACTCAAACCGGATATTAATTCAAAGAGAGACAAAAGCCTCTCCCTGTTAGTTGAAGATCTTGCGCCAGAAACGTTGTTAAAGACGAAATAACTCTGTGAGTAGTTACATATAAATCAACAGGTGAAAGCGATAATGAATTCGAATTTACCTTATACACTCTTTATTAGAAATCAAGAACGTAAATTCATTCAAATCACAACCACCATTTTGATCCATATAATTCGTAAAGTCCAATATACATTCCTGAATGGGATTTCCTATCGCTATATCAGAGTGGATGCTGATATAGCGATAGAGAGAAATACTACAATGGCATTTTGTATCATGTGAGAGCAAGAAGGGGACACTCTTGCTCTCAATAGGATACAAAATAAAAATCCCTTTTTGAAAAAGGAGCCTCGTTATGAAGCTCCTCACCTGTTTTTCGTACCTTCGCATAATATAGGGACCAGATGGAGTTGAGGGTACAGGCTGACGCACCCTCCATATACTCTTTTAGAATACATTAGATAAAAGGATATATGGAGAGGCATGTGAGCGCTCAATTAAACTAAACGCCACATCCTCAGAGTTTCCGGAGGGTAACAAGTCTAAAACACTTTGTCTGCTTAAGATATTTTTCTCTACAATAACATAATACCACATCCTCAATGTATTCTTTAAGCATATTTTATGCAATTTATCTGCTTCTTTACTGCAAATAAAAAACACCCCGTCTATTCTGGAGTGTTTTTATCCTTATTTAGATACTTTAATTCACGCAAATGTATTGCTAATTTATAAAACGCATCGGATTGTATATTATAAAATGTTCTTTCTGATACATCCAGAAACTCCTCACAAATCTCTTTATCTATGTAATCCTCAAAATCGAGGTATTTTTTCACAATTAATGTTCTTTCCCTTTTATTAAGTCTATTTACCGCACGCATTATTTTACCCATAAAAGCTGTACGTTTCTCATTTATCTCCATGTTACGAATAACCGTATCTTCCGTGCTACTATGAAACGAATTCGTAAACGTCGGTGGAGCAATATTATAACTTGGCGTAATCTTGGGTAAATTTTCTTCTTCCATTTCATACATATATTCTTTGTATTGATATAGTTTAGCTTCTACTGCTTCTTTTGTGGCATCTCTATCAACCTCTTTTAACGCTGAGGAGATTGATTTCTTCTTTCTTGTTCGTCCTATTTTCCCAGGTTCTTTTACGCTCATATTGTAATATTGCCCCTTTCTTACTATCTATCTAATTACTCTAATTGTTTTCCCGCTACATCTCTGATTATAAGCTCCCATGAGATACTTAATATCATGTAACGTTAGCTTTTCTTGTTGATTCTTCTTTTTATATTTCGTTCTCTTTTTACTAATCACTCCTGATTTCATACAGCTTACCTCTTTCCCCTTATGGAATTTTTAATTACGTAGTGCTGCTGTATCTTCTTTTAATTCCGCATCTTCTTTTAAAAAGACTTAATTGCCTATAATCCCAGCCCCACATCTCTCTAATGCTATTTTCGCTATGTCCTGCTGCAATTAATGTTTCAAATTCTTCTCCGGTATGAGCTGGCCGCTCTTGTCTAATTTTATTTAACTCTTCCTTACCTAGCTTGTACTCAATTACTTCACTAGAAATTCGATTTATATCTTTAGCAAAGCGCATAGGACCTAATTGACGTGTAGATCTGGAACTTTTATAAAAAAGCGACATTACATATCCCCCCTTCTTCACTTCTTCCCATCTTCTCTACCACCCTTGAATAAATCCATAAACCTTGTTCATACTATAAATACACTTTAGTTCTGAACTTCCTTCTTAACGTTTTTCTGAAGAGCAGTTAGCCTTTACTAGCTGCTCTTTCATTTATCTCAAGTATTTCTTCTTGAATATCCTCAGCAACTTCTTTTCTGTTGAATTCTCCAAATCCACTACCTCTATATATTTTATCGCCACAGGAACTACAAATTAATTCGTATTCATAACCCTCACAACCACAACATTCTCCACAAATCGTATTCGTATAATCAATATCTTCTTCGGTATTGTTATGACCACATTCGGCACATTTAAAGATAAATTCCATGCCCTTTCTCCTTTTCTAATAACATAGCGTTCTGATTTAGTTTTCTTTACATTTACAATCGTGTAGCCACTCGTCACACTTTTTACATTCACATTCACAGTTTTCTAATTTTTCATCACATCTAGAGCAATAATCTATGACTTCATAAATCACTTGTTTTCCTCCTCGCTAAGTTCCTTGATAGTCCGAACCATCCAAGCAAAACTGTTCGCTTCAACTAATACGGATTTCGCTTGTACCAAACTAGCGTCACATATCAGTTATAACTTTTCTTTTGTTGTCATTTCCGTTTGCTCAATTATTTTTTCCCAGCCCATTTTGTCTCCCCCCAATCAAATAAAGATTTTATTTAAAATAGCCATGCCGTTTCATTACTTCGATTATTTCGTTTATATATGGTTCATCTGTATTAATAACGATATAACTGTTGTACGGCTTCTTATCATCGCATAATCGGCCATCCTCAATTTCGCCTAACACCTCGTTTAAAATTTGACGAAATTCCTCACGCTTTTCTTCATTAACATATCTCTCCAAATCCTTTTCATTTAACACAGTGTATCTCCTCTCACGACCTTCTAAAACCGTTCCTTCAAATGCGCTCTCTGCCATTTTTCATTCACCTCTTAACACTGGAATAAAGTTCATTATTTTAACTGTATTGTATTTATATCTTCTACTAATACGAGCTTCGATTTCTCTTACCCACTCAATGCCACTATATACTTCTGCAATGTTTACATGGCCATTCCCCCATTCCCAATGACCGCCTTCTTCTCGGATAAACATGTATGCAATCCAATAATCACATTTTGTCATTTTTCGTTTGTCATCCACCATATTCATCCCCCTTTAATTCAAATAAAGATTTTATTAAATTACATCTGCACCATCGATTGCCTCTATTTCAGCTTCACACTTCTCTTCTGACCAATCTTTAATCATATCCCACGGATAATGCATTTCTACTAAAATCCTTTTATAAGTACCTTCTTCCGTTTTACTGATCGCAACTGGATCAGGACCATTTAGTTTTAATACAGTGTCATAAATTTCTTCATTACTAACGTCCAGTTCTTCGCCTAACTTATCTAAAGAGTTATCCGGTCCGCACATCCATCCGTGATTCTTACCACTCTCAGAAGCATCAAAAATCACTTGTGCTATTAACTCAATTACTTTTGCTTTATCCATTTTCCATTCTCCCTTTCCTTTTAAAATAAGAATTTTGTTCAATTATGGTTTAATAACTGTCCATTCTCCTGAATCGATACGCCCTTGAGCTTCTTCCATGCTAATTGCGCTGCCAGAACCATCAGAATAAACAACTTGAATCTTCCCTGTCATGAAGCCATCACAATCATGATCGTATGAAATTAACGCATTTCCCAAACCTTTTACTTTGACAAACTCGCATCCATCTATATCTTCAACTTGAAAGTTTTTCACTTCTTTTTCTTCCACTTGCCCAATTAACCAATCGTAATCGAACTTTGTCATGCAAATTGCATGATCTGCAATGTTGGTGATATTCTCTTTCACTTCTTTTAATCGCTTATTCATATGTTTCACTCCATTCCTACTCCCTTTTATTTTTCTATCCACTTTTTCTAATAATCCTGTTATTAATCCCATAATCCAACCTAATAAAAATATGAATGTATACCCCACAGCACCACCTACTTTTCTCCCAAATAACTATTTTGTTATAAAACTTAGCTATTTGCCTTACTCCTTGGTTGCTGCTTTCTTCGTTCTTCTTGATATCTTCTCCGATATTCTTCTTTTTGTTTTCTTTCATACCTTATCTGCCTTTGCATAGATTCAACAGTAGAAGGATTAGCGCTTTTAATTAACTTATCTGCTTCACGAGATAAGGATCTAATTAAGGATGCTTTTAAAATTTCTTCTTCAACTGCTAACTCTTGCTTCTTTGCACGTTTCTCTAGCCAACCACCGATGTATACACCTATATGACTAGGTATCTCATCTTTAACTTTTTCATATAATTCTCTTGGCATAACATAATAGTTATAATGACCACAAAAAGTTTTACTTGCCTTACTCCTAAAATCCGAAACAGATACTTTAACTTCGTAGCAGCGCCATATACCCTTAGTATCCAACGTTAGATAGTCCACACGTTCTTTTCCAAACCATCCAATCGTAACTTCAAAGCAACCAAATACACCTTGTTTCTTTGTTGCTGCGTATATTTGTTGCTCCATTTCAGTAGTAACCCTAGTTTTAGCCATTTTGTCACCTGCGTTTCTATTTAAATAGAGATTTCACATTAAATCTCGAACGTTCTTTGGATCCTCTAATACTTTTCGTTCGTTTTTTCAAACAACTATTTTCTTTTAAACTCCCTTATATTCAATCGTTGGATACTTTTTAGAAAGGTTTTGTTTAAACTCACAATTAGTGCAGGTATGTTCGAATTGAGGTGGACTCGTGAGTAACATTGTTCCGATTCCTGCTTGATAAATCATTTCTCCTTCTTTGCACTTATCGCAAGTGTACTTAACACCAACTACCTTAACTTCAAAGTTCGTTTCCATTCACTACACCTCGCTTCTCAATAAAATTTCCGAAACAAATTGTATTTTCGTTTTATCAAGAATTATCACTTCTCGCTCCCCACGCCTTAAAAACAAAGAAATGACCTCTCTCTTCTTCACCTTGTATTCTTTTATTGTTTTAACCCCTCGCTCATTTGCGAACCTCGCTGCAATTAACGGATCAAGAGTATATGCAATCCAATCATTTTCATTATTTCTGTGCGCCCTATATACCGAAATAAAATAAGGTAATTGTTCAAAGGCTTTAAATTCACTAGGCTTCATAATACATTTCTTTCTTTTTGGCCTATTACTACTAAAAAGTTGCTTCCACAGATTGATATCTGAATGGCCCGAATAACTCACCCATAATGTTGAAAGGAAAAACCAATATGCATAATCAGTTAGTCCTTCACAAACACCAGAGAAATATTTAATTGCCTCTGGTGTACCTTCCCTTGCAACAATCTCTTTTGCAACTCTTGCATCATATGGATTCCATCTAAATCCGGAATATATATCCATTGTTCTCGCTCCTTTGCTGCTCCACTTTAAAAAAAGAGTTTAATATCCATTATTTTGACGTTCATGATTCACTTGATTTTTCTCTATATATGCACGTTCAATCTCTTCTAATTTGAAGCCTAGCATTTCTCCTAACCCTAAATAATGGCTTAGCAAGACATCTGCATTTAATGACGTAGGCTCTTCTTTTAGCCGAACTGCTAATGAGTATATTTCTAAAAACTGCTCTGTTACATTGTCACAATAAATCGCTACTGGTAGATTTACCTCCGCTCCAGTATGGATACATAAACTAATCGCAAAATGTAACCCATCAACGTATTCTTCAAGAAGAGGATTTTTATCAACTACTAGATACCCCGCGCATTTTTCGCAATAATACCAATGGTTTCCTAACCCGTGTGTACCTAACTTTTCATCAACTGGTGGATTCCCTCTTGTGTATCCTTTTTTCGCGCAATCGGGACAACTTTCTCTCACATAAGTTCTAGGTTTTGTATTTTCACTCCAAAACTTAAACCCCCGCCATTCCTTCATACATTCTGCTACTTCATCAATGAATGCTAAAATTCTTGATTGAAACGTTCCTGCCCAACTAAGCTCTTTATCTTCTAAAACTCTTACATCAAACTCTTTTTGCATTTTAAACAACTTGGCAATGTTCATATGTCAACCTCTCCTTACACTCTTAATTTTTGCCACTGGTATTAATAAGCTGCATGCGATATAGCGCGCCTCATGTTCATCTTTTGCGTTTTCGATAACACTAAGCGTCCCTTGCATTGGCGGCAGCTCATATTCAATTATGAATGGATACATACAGCACGACCTTCCTTCGCTTTACGCCAATCCCTTACAACCTCACCATTTTCACCAAAATAGATAATTTCCCAACGTGGATCAGCTTTAGATTCATGCGACATCCCATCATACACAACTAGCAAATCTGTTTTGTGATTCCCTACAATTGTGGCCATCTTCCCTGCTATTTCGACTCGCATTCCCATATAAGCAAATTCAATTTTTCTAAACTTACACATTCTCAAAAAGTCTTTTTCCTTGCTATAGAACTGTTCCAGGTTATCTAACCCAATGTATTCACAATTTACTATTCTTTTAAAATCTGAGTACGGCATGTTTGTCTTATGTAACTTGAACTCTTTATAGAACATCGATACTGCTTGCGCCTCCGAATGGGCCGCAACCTCCGTTTTATGATGCTTACCATTTAATTGAATAGATAGTCGATAGCGATACTGTACAGTCATCTACGTCTCCCCCTTATTTTCTGGATCGTTTTCGTTTAAAAGGAGCATCAACTCAGGAACGTTTAGTTCCCAAAGTTGACGATTTCCTTTTTTAAAAACACCTATATTTATGAGCCGTTCTATGATGCATTGCTTGTCCATTAACCTTCTAGATCAACCCTGTTTTCTGCTAAATAACGAAGAGTTAATTCCGATGCAGGTCGAGATGTGGCCAAATATCCATCCTCCTCATTCCCATAAAGAACAACTACATTCCCATCCCCATTTGTTTCTTTTTCCACTCGAACTACAGATCCATCTTTGTCTATCGCTATGTCAAACGGCATAAATTTATTGAATTTTCTGTTATTTTTAATGAATGTCGCAGCACGTCGCAACGCTTTCGCCTCATCTTCCGTTGCAACTCGTACATCAAACAGGTCCATTGTCACCTTCCCGCCACCATCATCATGATCATACTTACCTAACTTGAACTCAATGGCATAAGCGTATTCAATTTCATTTCCTTCTACTCCGCTGCATTTAGCGATCCATTTCACATCTTTATTCTCGAATACAACATAATCATTTTTCCGGATAACTGGCGCTTCAGCTTCATAGCCATATTCAATTGCTCTTGCAAGTTTTATAAGATTACCTTTTTCAAATAACCAGCTTGTTTTAAACAATTCATGCGCTTGCTTATTCAATATCTCCCACATAGCATTTGGAGCACTTGAATATTGTTTCAAGCCAAGAATATCAGCAATTTCTTTCGGTATTTTTACAGGTGGCTCTTTAACTACATCCATATTTTTTTCATGCATAAAAGCTACACCTTCTTCCCTAGCAACTACCCATATACCAGGAACTTTCGTTTTCCCAAGTACAATTCCTAATCTATTACATCCACAAGTACATTTAACTTCTTGTTTAAATTCAAATTTATTCATTTTATTTTCCCCTCTCGTTATTTAAGATATTGATCTACTCTTAATGGTGCGAACCCGCTATTTAAGTAAATCCGTAACTCTACTGGAGTTCCTTCATCACGCATCTTCTTGCACAGTTCCACTGCTTTTTCCCAACTAAAACCTTTTACTTTTGCTCTCTGATATCGCCACAAAGCAGTTGTATAATCTACAAACAAATCGAATCTATTGTCAGGTCCTGCTTTTTTTACTACCTTTTCAGGAAGTTCATCTATGTCTTTGGCGTTTTTGGGTATCTTCGCTAAAATATCAGCGTAGCTAGCTTTCCCTTTCCGTTGCTTCACATGAGCTTTACGAGCATCAAATTTCACAATTTCCGGTTCTACATCGAAAATATTCAGCTGCTTATTCACCACATCACCACCTATTCAACAACACTATTACATTGCTAACTTATTAATCTCAGCAGCCACTTCTTGCAATGCCTTTGGACTTAAAACTAACTTTCCTCCAGCCAAAATATAATTTTCCTGACTAATCTCGCCTGTTAAATGGCATGCGTACGCAGGTCTATACTTTCTTAAAACAATCTCATCTTCATTTAGTAAAAATTCAATTGGCTCAGTATTATCTATTTCTAGAGCAATACGAAGTTCCATAGGTATAACCAGGCGTCCTAACTTATCAACTTTTCGTGCAACACCTGTATCTTGTAGCTTTCTAACAATCACGTTTTCTCCATCTCTAAATACTTCTACATAATCTCCATCTGGAATTTCAAGTGTACGTCTTAGTTCCTTAGGAATAACTATTCGCCCTAATCTATCCATACTTCTTACAATACCTGTTGTTCTCATTTTCATTTCTCCCTTAACTTATATTTTTGTATTCTTCACTTCACCACCATCTCACCAAGCTTAAAAATCAAATAGAGATAGTTGTTCTATTGATTCATTTTCTATAGCACTCTTCATTATTTCTAAAACTGCGGGATCTGCCTTTTCCTCAGATACTACTGGCAATTCACCTTCAAACTGCCGCCAATTTATAAAATACGTCTTAGGATGGCATCCCAAAAGCTTCCCATCATCAACTCGATATACATAGCAAGTATTACTGGATTTGCTATTCGAATATGCACTTCTACTCAGTAGATAACTTTGTCCCACTTTCAAATTAAGAGTCTCAGCTGTACTTTCTGCTAATACAACTGCACCATCTTGTAATTCAATTTGAGAAGAAGCAGTAATGCCATTAGGGATTTGCTTTATATGTTCAATGCCTACTCTTTTAATGTAATGCCCGTCTGAATCTGGCTGCTCCATCTGCAATTGAATACCAAACATCTCACCAGGAATAATAAATTTAACCGATCCCCATCCACTAAAAAGCAAATCTTCAACAAAAACTCGGTCCCCTTTAGCTATCATGTAAATTCCTCCTAATTAACTTGTGGTAGTGAAGCAAGATAATCTAACGCAATACCTCGCCCCGGTCCACATCGGATGCAATTTTCTACAAAATATTGATAAGGAATACTCTTTCTACCACTTTGCATCGATTCCGACCACCATTCTGCCAGTTGGTCAAACATTAATATGTAATGCTCTTGATGTACCGAAAACTCGATCAATAGAAAACTGACTCCTTTTTGCTGTTGGTGCTTTCGTAAATATGATATTTGATGACTTTTCACATTTTTCAGTGGAAAATTCGTTTTACTCATCGTACTTTTGGCATCAAATGCAATTGACACTCCATTTGTAAGCCCTTTGTAATCGACAGTACTTTTATGAGCGTACCAACCACTCTCTATTTGTCCACGCTGATCCAATTTCTTAACTTTTACAGGAGTAGCCACTTTATCGATTAAGGCGACTTCCCTGGCATCGTACTGTGCATTGGCCGTTTCAATTGCTATTTCTAAAGCATTTCCTCTATTTGCATAATTCGTTGCTTTTTTCACCATCTCACCACCTACTTACCATAATTGAATTTATCATTATATAAATTTACTAATTGTTCATCGGAGCATGAATTTAAATACTGCTCACTATAGTTACCATTCAAAGAAAGTAGGATAATCATTTCCTCTCTGGTCATATGAACATCTCCCCCAAGATCAGACTTTGGAATATAGTCACATATATCCCATTGAACCGCATCGAGCATGCCACAACCTTCTTTCCAATTCTTTAATCGCTGCTACTTTAGTGTTACTTCCACAAGACTCAAAGCGTATAATCTGATACAACTGCATTAGTGTCGCTTTCTCCACTTAAACGCCTCCTATGTATTCAAATAGAGTATGTTGCTTTAAGCATAAATTTATTTCAAAAAAAATTTTATATCTATCCCCAAAACATCTGATATGGCCGCCGCAACCTTTAAGCTAGGTGTTTTCTTTAACCCTTCTACACCAGCATAGTAAGCCCTGTTAATACCAACCATTTCAGCTATTTCCCACTGTTTTAAACCCTTCTTTTTCCTCGCGTCTTTTATGAGGAGAACCTTATCTCTCTTGTCCATCTATCTCCCTCACTTTTTGTATGCTATAAGCAACATTTTCAAACTGATTATATACCATGTTATGGAATATAACAACCACTTTATGCATTTTTGCATATTTTTTCTTGGAAAATTTAACGTAATGTTGCAATTAGTAGACAAAAAGAAGATAATGAGTTTATGGCATATACAGTGAAAGGAGATGTGGATGTGAACAATACAGACAAAGATAAACACTCAATCTCTCAAAACTCCGATCAACACGTTGATTTTAATGAAGCGAGAAAAGCGGAAAAAGAAAAAGGTTTCATACCTTCGAGAGTACGATATTTAAGAAAAAAACATAAATTAAAAGTCGATGAAATTTGCAGATATGTAGAAGTTGCAAGAAGCACATATACAAATTACGAACAAGGCCATAGAACGCCGCCTCCGGAGAAAATGGCCAAATTAGCTGAAATTTTGCAGACAACTCCAAATTATTTAAGTGGATATTCTGATATTGAAGAACCATTGAACGATAATTTACGTGCTATTTTGTCTGCTACTAATTTAAATTGGGACGGAAAGAAACTAACTCCTCAACAGAAAGAGCAAATTGCTAATATAATAAATGGATATTTCCAAGCAATCCATCCAGAATGAAAGAAACCGCATAATTTTTTATGCGGTTTCTTTCATATATTCTTCAATTTGCTTATATAATCCCAAAGGTATATCCCCTTTTCCCGCACATTCAGATAAAACGTTATGTAAATCTATCTCTTGCTTCAATCCTTCTTGAGTAGCAGCTGCTTTTTTTAACGCTTCTATTATCTTTTCCATTTGAATCCCCCTTGTTGTTATCCAAAAAAGTTTAGTGTTTTTCCATTTGTAAAAAACTTAAACATCCCTTAAAACACTGAATGACACCGCATTTCACGGTGTCATTCAAAGAATTGCTATTTAACTTAACCCACGCTTCCGCCTGGATCAGCCGCCATATAAGAGGCTTGTTTTTTACCTTCTTGTTTTGAAGCATGTTCTGCACTTGTACTACCAATTACTCCTAAAGCGACTGATAAAGCAATAAGCGCTGCTAGTATCTTTTTCATTATGTTCACCTCTGCCCAAGACTGGAAAATATAAAATATTGCGTTGAATATATTCTTATTGTAACATCGAAATTCCAGTTTTCAACAGATTTATTACCATTTTATCGATTTTCCCTTATAAAACGGTTCGGCAACTGCACATAAAACTTATTACCATGTTGCTCAAAGCATGAGGTGGACTGACGGAAATAGTATTCTTCACCAGTTGCTAGTCCCATATAGTACCATTGGAAAGCTGTCCATGTTCCGTTTTCTCTTTTAATTTCCTCTAGAATACGAATGCCTTCTTCGACGAGACCTCTCTTAATTGCTAAATGTGCCTTTTCTCCTATGTCTACAGGATTGATTTTATCTAAATCTACTCCACAATCTATTCTTATAAAATCTAATGTTTGTTGGCACTCTGCTATTTTATCATTGTAAATATCTGTATTTTCAGTTTTTAAAACTTCTATCGCTTTTTGCACTAATATTTGACTTTTATACGTGTCTTCAAACAAATAAGAAATACCGAGAAATTCGTATGTAGATGCTAAAAATCTTGGGAATTCTTTTGAGATATCATTTTGAATGATTGATTCCCCTATCTTTCTTGCTGCAGTTATATTATTATCCATGAGGTTTGCCACTAGTTGTAATTCTTTCATTCGGATGTCATAGGCATCTTTAAAATAGCTCTCTTTCAGATTTTCTACAGTTACATCTTCATTCTCCGTTTCTTCTTTCTGCGCATTTTGTATTCCTTCTTTTACAGTTATCTCAGGAACAGTTTTTATTAAACTTGTGAACTCCTGCATATCGGAAAATGAATACATTAATATGATCGATTTTAAAACTTTCATTTCATCCTTTGTTGTCTTTATAGAGCTTTTGGAAATCTTTTTAAATAATTTTTCTCCTATCAAATTCCCTTTCGAACGCTCACAAAGAAAATCATAATGAGATGCCCATTCCTTAACCATTTTATTATTAAATGTTTTTCCTTTTTGAACTAAGAAGGTTAATAACTCAATGTTCCTATTTGCACTAGCAAATTCCATTGCAATACATAAATTCAAAGGTTTTGTTGTATCTGCACAAAAACGTAGAATATATTTTTGAACTAATGCGCTATCTTCATATACATGACGAACCAGTTTAACGAAATTCATAAAACTGATTTTCGTCTTACCTTTAAAATACTGACTTACTAAACCTTTCGTTACTTGTAACTTATCTGATATTTGAATATCGTTAATCCCTTTTTTCTTCATATCTGCATGTATTTCACTTAAAAGAGATAAAGTATTCACGGCAAACCTCACTCTCCTATACACTTACTCCTAGCGTTAAACTCCTAAGGAAAGTATACCCTATATTTGCTAAATTTCAAACAAAATATGAAAAACACTAAACATGTATAGTATAATTTATTTAACAAAACGAGGGTAAGGAGAAGTATAGAATGGGACGAATTCACTTTACGTTAGAACAAACGCTAAACGAATTAGATATATCACCATACCGCCTTTCGGTCATTTCTACGGTTAGAAGTAATACTATTGCTGATATGGTAAGTAATCAAAGTAGTCGTATTAATATCAATACATTAGAATTAATCATTTCTGCGCTCAATAAAATAGCTGCCGAACGTGGTTCCTCACGAAATTTTAATGTTAACGACGTTTTTACTTATGTTGATTAACTTTCTTCATTTTACCAAAATAAATCAAAAAAGAGAACACCTGTTCTTTGTTTTATGATATTATTTTATAGAAAAAGAAAAAAAGAGAGGCCGATCTAATAGATCATCCTCTCTTTTCGAGTTATTGACGTTGCTAAAAGCATACATCTTGCTATATACTGTTGATATAAAATTCTTAGCATTATTGATCAGATTTAATAGATAAGTGAGTGTTACCAATTGGTTCACCCTTCTTTTTTCTACATAATTCTGCTATGATTGATGCTAGATACATATAAAAATCAAACAAAATATTAATATAAAAAAGAAAAAAACCCCGGCATACAGTTTTCGATGGTAGAGCGGCCAACTCAAAACACCAGAGAAAACTCGGAACAGCAGAGGTTATGTCTTACGTATTCAAATGTGATGCTATCTATAACGATATTATCACATTTTGAAAAAATCGTCTAGATATAACCTTTAGTTTGCTGCACCCATTTTTACCGGGGAACAAACTGGAGGTTTTTTATTATGTCAAACTCAAATACTTCAAATAGTATTCATCAAATTCTATTTGATGAAACCCCTCTTTTAGTTAGACCTGCACTTGCTAGAAAACTTAATGATAGTGATATGGCACTTATCGTTCAGCAGGTCCATTATTGGATTACCACAAAACAACAACTCTCTGATGATAGAACTTTTAAAAATGGCCATATGTGGGTTTATAATAGCATCGCAAAATGGCAAGAACAGTTTACATGGATTCCTAGAAAAACCCTGACTCGAAAATTCACTAAGCTACGAGAAATGGGTGTCTTGGTTGCTGATACACTCAACCAAATGAAAGAAGATCGCACACTTTGGTATAGAATTGATTACGAAGTGTTATTAAGTTTACCTGAAAAAAACTACTATGAAATCGAGTGCAAAAAGGATGCAGAAAAAAAAGAAAAAGCGAAAAAGAAAAAAGAACAGCTTGCTAGAATAGTAGAATCAGAAAAAGGAAAAACAGAACCATTAGGACAAAATGTCCAAATGTATAATAGCAATGATTCAAATGGGACTGAACCCACAAAACAGCATTCTAATACATTTGGACAAAATGGGATAATGCATTTGGACAAAATGTCCCAACCAATACCAAAGAATTCATTACCAAAGAATCCTTTATCTTTATTTAGTAAGTATGTAAGTATCAATATGTCTCCTATTGATTTTTTTAAGGAATCTATTTCTAGTAAACCAACAAAATATGTGCAAATAGAATTAGAGTCTCTTACTGATCAATACGGAAAAGATATTGTAAATGAATCTATTAAACGATTAGCAGATTTAAATACCAATAAATATATTGCTACTATTAAAGGAATTATAAGTCGTTGGGAAAAACAAGGTATGAAAACTTTCGATGATATTAAGCGTGTAGAATCGGAGTATACAGATATCAAAAAGAAACAGCAGCACCAAAGTAAAAAAACAGCACCAAAAACTAAAAATCTTAAACGTTCTGAAATGGTACCAGAATGGGTTCATGAACAAAAAGCAGCTGAGGAAACAGCTGCTAGTATCGAACAGAAAGGTAAAGTAGAACAAAAAGATATCGATGTATTAAAAGAATTCTTATTGCAAAAAGCTAATTATTTGCAAAAGGAAATTAATGTATCGGAGTTGACCCTAGATAACTTTAATACACTAGGAATTTATACAAAAATGGGGTTTACCTTACAAGAAGCAGCAAATATTTTAAAAGAATCTCCTTTAATGAACTCGTAAAATAAAAGTATTATCTAAAAAATAGGCCAGGTAATATGTTTATTTTGTATGCCTAAAGCAGACTATAAGTATCTCTACCCATATGCTAAGATTGTAATAATACTATATGGGAGGTCTATTACTTATGGGCTTATTCGGAACTAAAAATCCTAAAACAATAACAGATACGGAGTTTTCTTGGAAAGATAATAAAATTAAAATTACAGATAGGTATGTAGAATCCTCAGGTCTAATTAATTTTGTTCGTGTTCCTAAAAAACACATTGAAACAGTTACATATGAAATTAAAACTGGGAAAGTAGCAATGTCAGTAGATATAAATCTTATTGGAAAAGGTGTAGTGCTGGGATCTATTGCTGTAGGGCTTGATTTAAAAGAAGAAGTTCAAGACTGGTTATTAGAAAAACTGAATTTATTCTAGGGCAATTGTACGTTTATAGCCGTTATAGTATATTTTTAATTAATGGTGATTGCATCCATAACTATAATACAGACTGTATTAATTCGTAGTATTAGCGTACTACGATAGCCCTATTGTATTTATTACAGTAGGGCTTTATTTTTGTGTTTTTGTTAACTAATTGCAACTTTTTAGCAAGACATTGGCCGCGCACGTCGAATTAGTACTGGTGAGGTGATGGTGTGGTGGTGAAAGAATGGTATTCCATACAAGATGCAGCTGATACGCTAGGGATTAGTCATACTTCGATTTCAAGGTATTTACACACGTATCCGGATTTTTTTAAAGTGAAATTAGTAGGTAGAAAGAAAATGATCTTTAGTGAAGGACTACCAATACTAAAAAAGATAAAAGATTTATATGCAAGTGGTGTACAAACACACGAGATATTAGAACAGCTGCAAGGATCTATGCCCGTTTACCATGATGCAGAGAATGCTGGTGAAGTGGTGAATAATTTTTCAGTAGCACAGATAGAGCCATTTCTGAAAAATTTAGAAACTATAATTAGTCAGCAAAGCAGTTTATACGAACAAAATGCTCTATTAGCTGAACAAGTTATCAAATCTGATCAACGCGCAGAGAAAATTCACGAGCAATTGCAACAATCGGATAAGCGGAATCAGGAACTCCAGGGACAACTCCAGGAACTTACAGAAAAAATGGATACACTCATAAAGTTCCAGGAAGCAGCAGCCACGGCAGAAAAACAACCGTGGTACAAACGAATACTAAAATAAGTGAAGCAGCAGGAATCCCTTGTGGACGCCTTGTTGTTTTTCTTTCACCAATAGTGGTACACGATATTTATACAGAATGGAGACTTTTATTATGACCTGGGAAGAAGCTATACACGAATATCTGTTATATATGCAAGGAAACGGGCGTAAACTTTCTACCATGCGTCGTTATCATTATGACTTAGTACAATTAGCTATATGGACTGAAAACAGTGAGGATGCATTAAAATCGCCCTTTTATCGTGAAATAACAACGGAGCAATTTAAGGAATACTGCAAATCGGCAGAACACATGCAAAACCGCTCTACTGCATCATTAAAACGAATAATGAGCGTGATTATTAACTTTTTAGATTATCATGGTGTGTTTTTAGAATCTGTAGATCGTGGCAAAGAGGTGTTGCTAAAATTAGATAACTTTGCTCCAGATAACGAGATTGAAAAGTTACTATGCACTATGAGTAGTTTTGATGGCTTAACCAATTACCAGGTAGCAGGACGAAAATATATTATGAACAGAAATCTATTCTTGGTCCGCTTAATGATTTACTACGGCTTTTCTATTCATGACCTCACCACATTAACTATGCAAGATATTAATTTTGGCCAGGGTACATTAATGCCTGTATCTGCAAGTGGAATTAAAAGAGCAATCCCATTAAATAATACAGATCGTCAATTGCTCGTTTCCACCTACAAGGACATACCGGAATCCGTGCGGCCGCGCCAAAATACAAATGATCCATTTTTCGTAACATTCCACCATGCAACAAGTACGTTTCAATGGGATTACAGTACGGAATCCCCAAAAAAACTAACAAAAATCGCCATTCAACGTATGTTCCAAAAAGAGATTAAGCGTGCTGATGTTCACCACCTCTCCCCCACCACACTACGTAATCGTCACATATTGGATTCGCTTAGAAATGGTGTTAGTGCTGCTGAAATAAAAGTTTTACTTGGAATGAAGAGTATTGAAGCGATGCATCGTTATATTGTTTTTTGGCGTTCTCACACATTAAAAGATAATTACCAACAGTTATGGTCATAATTAAAAGAATCCATTATTAAAATGGATTCTTTTTCATATAAACCTAATTAGCTTTTCCAATCTTCTAAACTGATTGTTCCAATATCTTCTCGCATAACTTCGTCAGTAGTAGTATTAAAATAATTTCTATAAACAACAACTTCATCACCTACGTATTGAACGTGTAATGTCGTATTTTCGCTACCTGCACCTCCAGGAGGATTCTTAACAGAATGAATAAACCCTCCAATTGGTATATCGCCTTTCGAAACTCCTACAATAAAAGTTCTAATATTACCACCATTATGTACATACTTTGACTCTTTGGTATCAGACTGTCCAACCGGAAGATCTGTTTCTTGATTTTCTGGACGTGTATCCCCTCCCCATTTCAAGTGTAGTTCTGACCCTTCACCTTTCCCTGATTCTGGATTCGGTTCGAAATTAGTATTATTTATTACTTCTAACTTGGACCTTTGTCCAACTTCCTCTACTTTATCCCTAGTCATATCCAATCCTCCATTAACAATATATATTCTTCTTAGTTTGTCATGATTTCAATCGTAGTATTCTATCAAATGATGTTTTTATCAAGTGGTGTTTAAGTGGTGTTAATTTTATTTTATTCTTGCATTCACGGTTAATTATGGTAAAATTACCTTATAAGTGGTGTTAAAACCCTACTTGTTTAAAATTAGGAGGAGAAAAAATGAATATCTCAAGATTTAATGGTGATTTCGGTAATAGTACTAACAACTTCATGCTAGAAGGTTACTATTTTGAAATGCCAACAAATGTTTCGCCGATTAGTAAACAAAAAGCCGAAACGCATTTCGTGGACTCTATCACTGATCCAAAAGACCTTTTAAAGAAAATGCTTATTTCTACAACGATTGATGGAGAAGAGCAGTATTTCTTGGTAGGGGAAGCAGCAGTATCACAAACACTATCCAACGTACATGTAAAACGTATGCATGACAAAATAAAAAGCCCAATTCCTTATGTATCATTTTTAAGTGCTGTAGCTTATTACCACGCTTTAAAAGGAAACAAGGAAAGTAATGAGATTGAAATAGAATACATGAGCATGATGCTACCGATTTGGCTGTTAAAAAGAGAGTCTAAATTCAGTGTTGCTCAAAATAAAATGGCGGATCGCTTCCTAAAAGAGCACGTTGTAACAGTACATACACCAGGAATGGAACGAACATTAAAAATTAATGTAAAAGAAGCGAAATGTAGAATTGAATCTGAAATTGCTCGTCATTCCATTAAATATAGAATGGTTAAAAAAGATGATAATGCAAAAGCAATTGCTATTGAAAAGCGAAAATCTGCAGCTCAATTCGAAAATGCAAAAGTAGTTTTAATCGATATCGGTGGTGGTTCAACTGATGCAGTAGGATTAGGTGTTGGACTAACAAATCCAACAAGTCGTGACTCATTCAAAGTAATAGATATTAAGCCGTATTTAGGACATATTGAAGAGTTTCGTACAGAAAAATTATTAGAACAATTTAGCAGCCTACGTACATTCGAAAACTTCATTGTGAAAAATTACAACAAAAAGACCTATAAGTTGAAAAATGAAAATACTGGGGACGAAACTGATTTAACAGATAAGATTACAGAAATGCTAAATGAGTATGCTAGCTTACTTGTGACTCAAGTTTTAAACGAATTCATCCCAGCATCTAGTGATGAAGTATTGAAATTCATATACTTTGGTGGAGAAGCACCGATTTTAGAGCCTTACATTAAGGAAAATCTATTAAAGCATATGAATGAAGAAGCTGCTCAAAATAACCATTTCTTTTTAAGTGACATTATTGAGGAAGAAGATAACGAAGTCTTCGCTCCAACAGCTCGTACAATAAATTTAAATGCTTTGGAGTTACGCAGTATTGATGAAACAAAAAAAGTAGAAGCATAAGGTGTGTTTTAAATGGAAAAACGCAAAAAAATGCAGTTAATCTGCAAGAATATGCCCGATGATGTTTATGAAATTTTGGATGAAAAGTCTTCTAAACGTAATTTAACTGAATATGTGGTGGATTTAGTCCAGAATCAAAACAGAGATCAACAACTTATCCGTATGCTCATGGATAAGTTAAGTAATATAGAATCTTCTTTAGAAGAAATAAAGAATGGTTCGATTATGGTAAAACCAAACACGGATCTCCAAAATGAAAAAGAGAGTGAAGAAGCATTTTTATCAGAGGGAACAATTATTGAAGCAGAAGTAGTTGAAGGTGGTATTGATCCATCTGATAAAGAAGATATGGATTTCTAATTAAATAAAAAGGGAAAGCTCTTCCCAGCTTGGCGGCATCGAAAGAGCTTTCCCTACACATTATCTATGAAATGGAAGGATGATTTACAATGGCAAACACCCTATACAAAATCACAAATAATGAGGTTATTGTACCACAACGCAAAGATAAAAGTGAATTTTTCGGAATGTTCTATCACTTTGTATCTGACAAATACAATGCGGTTAACGAATGGTTCGGTATAGATGAGGCTGCTTCAGATCGCCTTTGGTTTTACGGAACTATTTCCTTTGCTATTTTCCTAGTAACGTTCACTTATCTTGTATCTGGCCTCGTATTCGGCTTTTAAGGCGAGGTATAAGACATGGACACGATAAACCATAAAGAACTTATGCAAGAAGCATGGTATATGGCAAAAAGAGGTGCTGTTCGTTTTGGTGGAAAGGCTAAAGAATATCTATCTGCTTCTCTAAAAATTGTTTGGGAGCAGGTTCGTAAAGTAATGAAATTAAATGCTGAATTAGCAGCAATGGAAGAAATGTTAGACTCTTTGAAGTCTACTAAACGGGAGTATGCAGCATATGTACATAATGTGCTGCTTCCTTTTGCAAAAGATGGCCAACCTATTACTAGAAAACTGCTAAATGCAATTTATAAAGTAATCGGCTTTAAAAATAATATCGATCCTGGTACTAAATCAATTATTCGATACACAAAGCGCTACTCTTTAGAATCCTATTATTTATTAGCTGATATAAAACTACTACGAACTACCCAAAAAGCTACTAGGTACGTGGTAGAAGTGAAAAATACTGCAGTTGCAGTACATTGGATTCCAAAAAGCATTCTAAACCAAAAGAAAGAAATTCCCGATTGGTTTATTAAAGAGAAGAAATTGTTTTTAATCTAATATATTTACACAGAAGTCGTCCCGCAGCAGGCTAACTTCTGTGTAATTCCCTTTTTTATTTTTTAGGGTTATGTTAAGTTATTGTTGTTAACAATATGTTTAAAGTGATGCCAGTCACTTTACGGAGCGTTGATACCTTTCACATCGCGTTTTCGCTTTTGGTTTATCAACGCTTCGAATCTCTTTTTTTAATCGACATATTGTTGCTATTAAAAAGACGATAACCAGTACTAAAACTGCTGTGAACAAATTTGTTGAAATTAGACTACCAATTGAATTGGTATAAGTACCAAACTCTTTTGGCATGTACCAATTTACGTAACTATGTAGCGGAGCTAATTTCGCTAAGATGTCATAAAGAATATATAGTTGTGTTAAAATATTTGAATCAATTTTTTTCATTTCTTTTCCCCCTTATAAAATATGTTTCTTCCTTGTTACTAAACTCTAAATACGAGCAATGGCAACACCCCTTTCAAAATCTCATCTACTTACAGTTCACATATAACCCTTACAAGAAAAGAAAAAAAGTATTTTTTTTGCAACTCTCTCTTCTTTTATTTTCGACAAAAATGAAGTTTTTGATCACATTTTTATAACTTTTTAGACAATTTTTTTGTCTCTACTCTTCTTATATAACCAAAATAAGAGGGAAATCCTTGTTTTTTCACAAGGATTTTTCAAACTCGCAAATAACATGCTGCAAGTATCACAAGAGTTTTAATAAATCTTTTCAAATAACTTTTTCACACTTTAAATCGAACATACATTCGTGTAAAATGTATACAAATAACAAGAATTGAGGGATTTGGCATGGAAAACTGGGGAGCACCAAAGATTCGTGGAAGAGGTATGGTAAAGTGGCTTCCGTTTGCAAGTATTACGGAGCAGTTTGAAGGAATTGATCGCATGTTAGAAGAACAATACAAGGTATCCAAACCTACTATTACTGATGATACAAAGCAGCAAATCGAACGAGCATTAAATGAGTCTCTACACTGCAATAAAGAAATTAATATTGAATACTATCGTAACGGGTTCTTACATGAACAATACATAACAGTCACAGGTATAGATATCCATAGTAGAACTGTATATTGTACAGATGCTTATAACTTAAATACCAGTTTTAAGATAGATGAATTTACAGATTTGAAATAGAATAGATTTAAACAATTACATTAGATTGGTTGTAAAGGAAGTGTACAAAATGTCAGGAAATCAATTAAGGAAAAATGGTGCAGGAGCAGTTATTCATGATGATATAAATAACCATGCTTTTTTAAATATTCCTATGGTTATAGATGAACAGCATGGGATAGTGTATGAGGTTTTAAGTGCGGGCTTCCATGCTAGAGATGCTTTAGCGATGGTAACAACAGATGGTTTTACCACAACGAGGGTAAACACCCCTATTATCACGATTAAAAATGACGATAGTACTGTCCAAGCATACCGACTACCTTTAGAGTTAGAAGAATGGGTTCTTGCTTGTATGCAGGCAGCTTCTGCAGGGAAAAATCCATTTCCTTGTAAGGTTGCTTTTGGAATAATTGAGAATACATTTTATGTAGAATTCAAATGAAAAAGGAGCAAATCATTTTGCTCCTTTTTCTTCGTGCGGTCTATATTTTCCTCTCAATGCTTTTAGCTCCTGGTGCAACTGCTCTACATCAGATCGAAGGAACAAATTAGGGGATTTCATACTTTTGGCTTTCATAATTGGAATTAACCGTCCTTCTGATACTAGTTTATTAAAACGTTGACGTGAAAAACCCATCAACTCACTTGCTTCTGTAACCGTCAAAATATCATTTTCCATGAACTGCATTAATTCTTCTCTACTGTTAAAATGGTACGTTGCCATACATTCACCTGCTTTTTGATTTGGCAATCATCGCAAACGGACGATTGCCAATAGTGTAAATAAAGATACAATAATCGCTGCTGCAATTGTTAGTGTACTTCCAATCCAACTTAAAACGGAGTTAATTATAATCATGGTTACTAGTAATAAGATTATTTTGGATGTTTTTGTCATTTTCATCCACGAAAGAGTTTGTGTTATAATTTAGATGACCAACTGGTGCTGTAACACCAGTCAGTCGCTTTTCTTACTGGTCTTCGTTATCATCTTTCTTATCTTTTTTTGTCATTTGGTAGATGCCATAAGATAATGTGATGATTTCGAGGACTGTTTTTATATTTTCCAACCACTCTTTCATGTTGTCACCTCCTTTACATTTATAATTATACCATAACAGTTGCTAACTGACAACAGTTATAACAAAAAAATAATGAAAAAAGGTAGGGGTAAATTACTTTTTTATAACTATATATTTCGTATCACTTTTCTATTTTTTATTTGTTAGGTATGTAATGTCATCCCGACCTAACAAATAAAAAATAGACTTTATACTTTGATATATAAGCTTCTTTTAAACATTGCAGGACACCAAAACAAATCCCAACTTCAGCGTACATGTTTAACTGTCTATTATATGTATAATTCATTGTTCTATTTTTGTTAGGACGACCTAACAAAAATAGAGTAAAAAAGCCGTCCCATTCAGGACGGCTTCTCTTATTTTATCATTATATGTTCCGCTTTAATCCATCTATTACCACCAATATCAATAGCATCTAAATGTTTACCCCAAACACGGTATGGAACCGTTCCGTCGATGTCATCAATATGATTAATACACTCAGGTTCACTGTGTACCGCAATTCCGTACCCAGGAGGATATTTTGAGTAAGCATGGAACCATTCTACATCAAAATGCTCTAATTTTGCCCACTGCTTCTCAGAACCTAAGCAAATCATATCCTTATCTCCACCACCCCAATATCCTTTAAAAATAAGGTATGGAATTTTTTGAGTGATATTTCCTGTATACTGCGGATCAGCAGGGTTCTCATATAAATTAACACCATATCCATCAGGGTATTTTGATGTTGCAATACCAATGCCTTCCACTTTTACGGAGCTATTAGCAATGATGTTTGATACAGCACTACCCACAAACCAAGACAATGGTTTATCACCAATTAATTTATTAATATCACATTTCCCGATACCAGAAATATTTCCTGTCTCTGTATATTGCCAAATATCACATGGATATGCAGGCTTATTCTCTCCATAGCGAGGAATCCACACAAAATCTGCTTGTATATTTCTTGCTCCAAATGACACATACGTATGATGACCTACATATAAACCGACCTTTTTAGCACCTAAACGACGCAATTCATTGATAAATGCTTGTGTACCGCCTTGCATATCATCCATCGTTTGTACTTCTACATCAGCAACCCAGAACTTTGCACTTTTATCACCACGTGCCCAAAAGTCTTGCGCTTCCTTCCTTGCATCAGCAATAGATACAAAACGACAAAAAGCATAATTTCCAAACGGAACACCACGCTTTTTCATTTCACTTACATACTTTTGATACATATGGTCAACAACATTAGAACCATCTTGTACCCTAGCAATAACTAAATCTAATTGTGGTGCTGCTACATCCCAATTAATATTACCGTTCCATTTTGAAATATCTACAATATATCCCATAATAATTACCTCTTTCTTTTTTTATTTATCGAAAAAAGAGACGTGTTTTAACGTCTCTCTTAGACTCGTACAACGTTTTTAATTGTCTTGAGGTTCTTTTGTATCACTGAACCATTTCCCGCTCTCAGGATTAGAAATAACCCCTAAAGCGATTAAGACTACTAGAATTATGTCCACGTATTCCTGATAACGTCCTGCATTAAAATGTGGAACAGTATCCATTAAAACCATTCCTAGCAGCGCGAAGAGTGCCACCCATAAGCCACGGTTATTTAATTTCTGTTTCATTTACATTTCCTCCCTTATCTTTTCTCGCATCAGAACGTTGTATTTTCGCTTGAATTTCACTCGCAACGCTTTCTAACAACCAGGTCGGAATCCATTTATCCCAACCGACTCTTACACAGTTTGCTGTAAAACTATTAAAAATGTGATAAATCAAGCCACCTGTGACCATAAAAAAGAAAAAATCAGGTAGCTTAAAAGCGATATCAAACATATGCGCTAAACACGGCAATAAAAAAAGCACCACGGTACGCGCGATGCCTTCAATGCCATATTGTGATGAGTATGTTCCATCTAATTTAGATGCCTTACTACCAGTAATCCAGTCTAAACCTACAACCATCATTAAGATGAAGATCCAAATCAAGTTTGTCTTTCCGTAAACCAGACTTAAAAACGTGCCTATTCCACCACTTACTACTGAAGCAGCTCTAAAATCGGTCGAGGTGATGATATCACTAATATTTATGCTTTTAATAAGAGCTTGTATTCTATCCATATTTCACCTCCTTTCAAGCAAAATAAAAAAGACCAGCTATTGCTGCTCCTGCTCTGTTTCTGTGTTATTTTCACTAGCTGGTGTTGGCGGTTCTTGAGATGGGTAATTCCCTGTAATTGATGCATAACACTCTAAACAAATGTTCTTTTTCGCAAATCCCATATCTAGCGGGTACAAACGCGCCCCTCGTTTACATATTTCACACAGCGTGGCAATTCGAAACTTTACTGTCCCATCCATCTCTCTCCATACTTCAACCCTGCTAACACCTTTTAGAAGACCTGCATTATTTAACATATCAGCAGGTATTTGAACAAAAATCCCTGTCTCTGTGCGCTCTGCATCCACCAGCCTCCCCACAAAAGGAAAGCCTTCACCTGCTTGAAGTGGCATCATTTGATTCTCATTCATTCTTATTTCTCCTTTCTATCCAAGTGCGTTAAATTTCCAACCACTTGGAGTACTCGTATAAAAACCTGCTCCAGCATTACCGTCTGTAAAACGTATATGCCCCCATTGTTGGAATCCACCGCCACCTAAGTTAATTCCCTGCATCGCTCGGATATTTCTATAGATTTTAACTTCTTTTTCAGTGCTTATATCAAATGTTTGTCCGTCTGCTGCTGGAGCTATATTATTATTCACACCACCTACAGCAAGCGCGTTAAACGGCTGAATACCATCTGCTCTTTCTGCTGCAGCACGATCCCAATTATACATAGATGCATATTTGCCACTGTATAACGTTACACCACTTACACAAATTGCTGTCCCTTGTCTCATGTCAGCATTTCCAGAACAAACTTTAATAATTAATGCGTGCTGTTGCGGAATATAGTTTGTTGGCACTTTGAAAGTGAAAGAGTATCTTCTGATTTCTCCATAAAATGTAGACGGTTCAGGAAAATCCATTTTTTGTTCATTCCATATATCGTAACTTACATTGTCTCGGAATTTAACGCAGCATACTTGTAAACGAGGTTTCCCTGTTTTACGTACACCATTTATCATAGCTGTTCTAAAGTGAGCAGAAACTGTATATTCGTTACCAGGATGTATCCCATTATTCACGACTGTTTCGGGATAGTTATACATATCTACCCTTGCAGCATTTACCATTTGCTCGTAATCGAATATATGCGTATTCTTTTCTATTACAACATTTCCCCATGACTTCCAAGTAAGGCCGTATCCACCTTCAAACCCATAATAATCGTTATGTCCGATGTTTTTCTTTGTAACACTAGAAAAGTCAGGATCTGCTATTAGGTTTCGTCTTGATACCGCAGTTGTTTTCGTTCCCCATTCGTCTTGGAATAGGAAGTCTAGCATTTTAACAGTTACACCATCTTTATCAATGGTTATCTTATCACCATCAATTCTAATAAGATTCGTATCAATACCTTTTGCCGTTAACCATTTCACCATTGTATCGGCATTAATAGCTACCTTCGAAACATCAATTTCTAATTTTTCCGATGAAAAGTTAATAGCTGCGATGATATTACCTTTTTTAACTTCTGCAAGGATTCCTTCATCAAGAACCTTAAGTTTAGAACCCGTTTCTTTTACATAAGCGGCGTAAGTCTCATTTATAAACGTTTCTTGTTTTTCGGAAATGATTGAAACGCCCTCTTTATTAGTACTAATACTTCTTTCTAATTCTGTAACTTTTTTATTGTAATCTTCAGTAGCTATTCTATTGGCTATATCTTCTAGCATTTTGTCAGCATCCGTTTGATCTTTCGGATGTAGCCAAAATTCTGTAGCTATAGTGCCACGTTGTAACATAGGAGCAGCACACCATAAACGCCCATTTCTTGTAACGTAATAACGCCATCTCACAAACGCTGCATTGGCTGGTGCTTTATCTGTGCATACAGCACGAACCCATGTATGATTTACAACAGTGATATTCGTTCTAGCTGTCTTAATGCGAGTTTTTTTGTCAGCAGTCCACCATTCAATTTCAATAAATGCACCGACACTATCAATAGGTGTTTTCCCGTCAGTATTGAAATAACCTGATGCAACAAAGTCTTCGTTAACTTGACACTCAATAAATTGACTTGTAAGTCCCCACCAACGATCTTGGGACTGGCCAGTAACGGTAATTGCAAATGTATTCATACCTTTGTATTTTAAATTCGTATCAACAGCACCAGTAGCTCCATTACCGCTATTCCAAAACCAATATTTCGGTCCTAACGTAAAATTAGCATCACGCAACTCGTTGACAGTACCTAAACCACCTACATAAGCTTCAACATCTTTCTTTTTCATTGCTAGCTTCAATTCTTCAGATTGTTGCAGGATCGTTGTAGTAGCTTGAGTCAGTGTTTGCCCTTGCTGAGTTTGTATTTCCTGTATTTTTTTTACATCACTTGTTATCCCTTCGGCGTTCCGCGTAATCTCCGTTACTTTCTGGCTGAATACATTTTCTTTTACCCCATCTTCCGGAGACGGAGCGAATGCTTTTGGCATAGATCCTTTTAACACGGATACATTTTTGAAGTAGCACTCACTACCATCAGCAGAACGATCACCATAAATATACAAACTAAAGCCTTTTTTCATATCTGATTTATCATGTAATTTCATTGTTACATGAACTCGAACCCACTTTTTAACAGGTTCAATCGTCAATTCTGGCGTACCCCCGCTATGAAAGCCCATTGAATTGTTACCCTCAATAAAGTGGTGTAATCCTACCGCTAGTCTGTTGTTTGCTGTTTCTGACCATACATCTAAGGCGATTGTGTACGTATCACCTGGCTGGAAATCATTTCGAAAACTAGCTGGCATTTCTTGAGGCATTCCAAGCCACCTTTTAGCTTGACCGAATTGACCATTTTTGTTAATAACAGCAACTACGGGATACCCAAACTTTTGGTCATTAACGTGCATATGATAACCCTTTGTAGGATCTGTTGTTCCAGCGTTATAACCTGTTGCCCAATTACCAGCGCGCAAATTACCGTTTAGGTTCTTATCCCATTGCAGCTCATTATCGGCCCAATAGTGTGTGAAATCTCCGTTACGTACATAGTTACGATCACCAGCATCATTAAGGATAGATTCCGTTTTTTCAATACGCTCTTTTACACCCTCGAAACTTTGATCCAACTCATAAGTCGATTTTGTAAAACCTGTAGGAACAGAACCTTTTTCTAGTTTAGGTTTCTTGAAACGAAATTTCTTACCCTTTGAATTTTCGTTTCTTTCAAATCTTAATCGTAATCCCCATCCAGTTGCCCGCGCATCAATTTTAAATGTAAATGATCTTCTAGACCAATTAGCGACAGGGAATCTATTGTACAAGTTTTCTGCCCAAACTCCATTAATAAATTGGAATACAAGTAAATCAATAGGAACATCGTTTTGCATATCGATACTAAATGTCATATCTTTCTCTTTTTCGTAGTCACCCATCTTAGTATTATCTAGATGGAATTGGTAGAAAGAGTCGGTATGATCTGTACATTCTACGATCATGTAATCCTCAGTGAACGATTGAGCAGCTTTGTTGACTAGTGCGCCTCCAGACATTCCAAGTGTTTGTGGCTTTTGATTTCGCCCAGTATTGATTAGCCAGTTTTCAACACCCACTGTACGCGATTCAACCTGCTCCAATTTTTTAGAGATTCTCCCAGCTTCTTCTTTGATCTCGGTTGTTATCTTGGTGAAAACATTACCATCTGCAATATCTTCAGGAGCAGGTCGCCACGAATAATCTTTACTGCCTATAGTCAATTGTGGTGAACTCTGCTGATACCAACAACCAGCAGGAGGATTTGCATCAGGCTCTACACGAAAATGACTCTCGTTATCTGTTCCCGGTGATGACATCATACTTGCTGTCACTGTGAACGAAACGCTTACTCTTTGCCATTGATTAGTAGATTTATTTGGACGAATTCCAGTAGCACCTGGTGCAAAATAGAAAGTGTGTTGTAAATCTTGGCCATCCGGTAAACCTTTTACACGAGTAAAAATTGAATAGGTTACTTTATCTCCTACTTTTACAACTTTTCGATCTACTAAATCCTTGAAGTTATAAGCTAAAGCAGTCCATGATGATTGGGTTTCAACAACTGCATTACCTTGAAAAACATCCTTCGAAATTTTAACTTTATCTGCTGATTTAAACCACCAACGATTGTCTGCTTGTGCAAAGGTCAAAGCACCATCAAAAGATTTAGAACCGATTAACAAGTTTCTTACATCGTCATTAATGTTTGCTACACTTTCTTTAACTTGTGAAATAACTTTCGTATTTCCATCCACATCACTTTCTAAGGTGTTGATTTTATTTGTAGTCTCAGTATTATTTTTCGTTAACGATTCAATAGAAGTTTTAAATCCCTCAGAATCCTGTACAAACTGGGTTACTTTTTTATCGATTTCACCTTGTTCTCTTTGTACATCAGAAATAGTTCTTGTAACTTTTGAAAGATCCTCTGTTACTGTATTAAATTGGCCAGTGGTTTCTTGTTGCGCTTCTTCCACTTTCTTATTTAATTCTTCTTTTGCAAGTTTAATATCCTTATTAACCTGCTCCAGTGTATCTTTTTTAATTGATTCCACATCAGGAATAAGGAGCTCCCAATCTTTCCCGTTCCATACTTTTAAAACACCAGGTTTACCGTTACTAATATCTCGCCATATCGTCTTACCAATTTGAAGATTCTCTGTAGGCTGCTGCTTAGATTCAATAATATTAACAGTATTATTCTTCAAGTTTTCTTGAACCTTTTCTGCCAACTTTTTAACTGCTTCAGATTCTTTTCGTATGGTTTCGATGGTTTCTCCGTTTTCTTCAACCAATTTTTCTAGTTGATCCAACAACTCTTTGTTTGCCTTACCACTTAATTGCCCCAGGAGTCTATTGTATAATTTTCGCATTTCTTCGTTCGGATCTGTAATTTCTCTGTAATTACCAAACAGATATTTCTCTGCAGTAGGATCTTTAAAAGACTCGTCCCCAGCAATCACCCTTGCTTCCAAATAAAGCTTAGGCTTGAACCCTGGATCTTTAATAATTATCGTGTCTCCTTCACCTACTTGCTCATGCTCAAATCCTTTTACACGTTCTAAGTTTTGTGCATCTACTTCATATGAAACAGATGCAGCTTTTCTTTTTTTTATTTCCATTTCCATTAAAGTAAGTAAACGTTGTGGTGTCATATTCAGGTTATCTGTTTCGGGTGTGTAAAATCCGAACCTGTGAAATCCTTTTACATTCCAACGCTGAAAGGCTTCGTTATCTACAATATAAGGAAGTCCATTATTTATACTTTCGATGGTAATTACACTGTCACCCTCGCCCCTTACAAAACCTACAAGAGCTGTACATATATTTCGGGTATTTTCAATTCTTCGGACATTAATTAAGTCTTTTCCCAGGTTAATTTCTTTACCTGTATACCGTCCTCGTTTTGCTATCATATCGACATACCAATTGACAATTTTATTAGCAAAAACTTCTACACGGTACTGTATTTCAAATTTAAATAAAGAAGCTATTTTTCCTAAAAAGGTAAGTGGATCAATGAATTCATCGATAGTCATTGTATGGAATCCTGCATAATCAGTTTTTCCACGTTTCCACTTCATACCTATAAGAGCCATATCAATAAATTCATTGACTGTTTTACCTTCGATACGCTGCGGCCGTATAATTCCTGATTGAGCAATTTCTACCCATACAGCAGATGAAAAGATTTCTATAAATCTTCCATCTTTTGTTTGAATAGCTTCCTCGATAACATACGGAATAAAACGACCGTCTCTAGTTTGTCTTAAAATTAAATTTTGCTGAATTAGGGCATCTGCATTAGGATTGTCTATTAATACTTTAAATGTCAGGGTATCAATATTACTTTTTAATTCCCAATGTCTTAAATCATCGTAATAATCTTTTGGTTGTAAAACTGCAATGATCTTTTCTGTTTTAAAATCCACGATATGAAATAGCCCACTGACCTTTTTCATTTAAATCGCTCCCTATAACTAATTGTTGCATCTAATTCCGTAGGTCTAATATCAATACGATTTTCTCCTCGAACTATCAGCGGAAACTCAGAAACTACTTCTTTTAAATCAATAGCATTTTTACCATTGATCGTTACATGTCCATATTCTGAATCAATAACCACTTTATCTCCTGTGTCGAAAATGTACGGCACAGCATTAGTATCAATGTTGTTTAACTTCCAAATTTTAAGGTCGTCAATTTGCATTGTATAAACCGGTGTATTTCTATCCCAACGACAAATTGCAATCATGACTTGTGCAACTTTTCGTGACGTCATAGGATTTGGATTAGTCTCAGAATCCGTCCAACGCTCTACTAAAGATGCATCATCAATCTCTGTACCGTCTCTAAAACGCGCTACATAAACAGACCATTCTCTGCCTCTCCTAGCGATACGCAGCCGACCATAAAATTGATTAAATGTATTAGAATACGCACCAGTGGTCTCAACTAAAAGACGTCTACTTCCAGGTACTGCATTATCACCAAGCGTCATATGCGCCTTAGTAATTTCAGCCTCCCAATATAAATCGTTCATATTAATCTGGGCTACCATATTGCTCGTTTCATCGAGTAGAATGATTTCCACACGTCCCATTTGATCTGCATTTCTAGATTGTAAATGTACCCAGGCTTCTAATTCGAAATCTTGTAGTGGACCACCAGGGATATTTTTTTTAGCAAGTCCACCATGAAAACCTGCTGTTCCTTCTTCGCCATAATAAGGACAATATAGGCCAGTCCCATCTTTTACTTTTAATTCTCCTGTACCTTGCATATCATCAAATGTGCCCTTAATTGGTGTCCAACCAATAACAGTAGACATATCATCCCACATGACGCGCTCCCTTTGCTGAGCTGGCTTTTGCATTACAGTTAGAGGATGTCCAAGTCTAAAATAGTTACGATTTCCTGGAGATTCGTCAAAGAATACATCTAAAAATGTAGCAGGTTGTTTAACATTTATTTCAATACGAGGCGGCGTTTCCTCAGTGCCAGTATTTTCGAAAGAAGATGTTAATTCTGCGACCCCTTCTTTAGCAAATTTATGTTTTTTTACCTTTCCTAACTTATAAGGCATAGGCGCAATAAAGGTAACTGTTCCTTTCCCTCTATTAACCAACTCTTCAGCATCAAACGAACCGTCTACAACAACTAAATAAGTACGATCCGGCTCATCGTCAAACACTAATTCGCATTCGCGTTCAGTGACTAACCAATCCGCTAAATCCTCTTTAACTTTTTGTAAATCTCCTATGTTTTCTCCCTTAACAATAAGAGGCACGTCTATTTGACGTGCCTCAATTTCAGTATTTAGTAATATAGATCCAGGATGACCTGGAATATTTAAAAAATTACGTTTGACTGGTGCCCATGCAGGACGTTTTCGACCGACAGGCATTACAATATAATCTTTTCGTTGATTGTTAAAGGTGAAACTTTGGTATTCACTCATATTCTCACCCCTTAAATCGATCTCTTTGCTGTTTTTCTCGTTCTTGAATTTCAGTAGTATATGGAGCCGTTATTTTCGCAACCTCTCTGCCATCCATTAGAGATGTAAGATTAACCGTTAGATTAATCTCTTTATTATGAGAAGTTGCAGGTTGCACTGCAGTGATAATTTCATTTAAATTCGGTATGCTACTTGCTGATAAAGAAGGAATTTTACCGTCAAGATTATGCATAAACTGATCCGATAAATTCATCTGCGCATTTTGTAACGTTTTCTTAATACTTTCTGAAGCTAAATCAAAGTTTATATTCCCACTAATATTTTGACTCAGTGTATCTTTTACACTGTCCATTACATCAGTAATTTTATTTCCGAATGTTTGGACATGTGTCATAACCCTGTCGGTCATATTCGTTACATTATTTACAAAAGGTTCTACAAAAGAAGATCCATCTGTAGCGCCCGTAAAGCTATCTAGCATAGAAAATGCAGATTGCGCTAGATTGCGCGATGCAGTTACAACAGTTTTTGTGGACTCTCCAATACCTGCTGCAAATCCTGTTCCGAAATGAAAACCTATCTCACGTTTAACCTTACGAGATGGAGATCGAACTTCTAACCATCTTCTTGCAGCCTCAAACGCTGTTGAAGCTAGAGCTTCTCCGGCGCTTTGTGCAAGGCTTTTACCACTACGGATACCACTAGAAAAACCAGATGCAAAGTGAGAACCTAGACTTTCTGTATTAGTACTTTTTAACCCTCGTTCTCCCGCTGATGCAACATCGCTACCTGCATTTTGTGCTTGACCGCGAGTAGACATTAAACCATTAGCAAATCCACTACCACCCTTTAAACCGAACGGATCACCGTTAATATTTCCGAATCCTCCATGAGCAGCATTCACGTTTTGTTGGGCATTATTCTGCGCATTACCTTTTTGAGAACCGATACCTTGTGCAAAATCAATTCCACCTTTTTGACCAGATGGATTACCATTTATTGTATTCATACCTTCCTGGGCTGCAGCTACAACATCTAAAGCACTACCTTTTATGTAACCACGTTTAGATAGTATTCCATCTCCAAGGTTCGTACCGCTTTTTGCTCCGCCTCCACCATCAGATGTACCGGCTAGCGCACCTTCAACTCCGCCTCGTTGTTGATTAGCTGCATTAACAGGAGAAGGGTTGGAACCTAATCCATAACCAAGCGTATTAGAGATATCAGAACCAATTTGCGTAGCATCTAATTTCGCACCGTTAGCGATTAATTCTTTGATAATCATCGCAGCTGTTTGGGCATCGATTTGCTTACTTTGCATACCTTGTATTAAAGATTGGACTGTAAATGTGCCTTCTGCTCCAAGATCAACACTTGCATTACTTTTAATATCTAAACCAATCAATTGCGCTACCTGACTTACAGATAAGGCTCCGATATTCATTCCGTTTACAAGCGTTTGTATATTTGCTTGTCCTTCTGCAGTAGCATCTACTTTTACGCCATTCTTAACTTGCTGCTGAAAATACTGAAATACCGTATCAAAAGATAAAGTTCCGTTTTGTAGCCCTTGCATCCAGGTGCCAATTGTCATTTGGCCATAAATTCCAAGATCGATATTAGTATCATTAGCAAGTTTTACACCTAATGCCTGTTTAATTTCAGAAGTGTCTTTTCCTATAAGTCCTTGTGTAAAGGTCTGCATAGAAGACATTCCACTTTCGGATAAATCCACTTTGTAAACATCTTTTAGTTTATTAGCGTTCGCTACTGCTACATCATTCGCCTGTAACTCACCGTTTTTCAGCTTATCAACAAAGGATTTGACCGTGAATGTTCCTGCAGGTCCTAAATCAACCTTCATCTTCCCATCAATTTCTTTTGCCATAGTTTCAGCAAGCATAATTGAGGATTTAGTACCTTTAGATAACTCAGCAGTATATTGATTTATATTTTCGATTTTTTCTCGACCATACTGTTTTTCATAATTAGCTAAGGCTTCTTTATGTGATTTTTCCGCTTTGTCTTGCTCACTGTTAAAGCGACTCATGGCCTCACCATAAGTTTCTGCTCCGAATAACAATTCTTTATATTTTTCGTACCAAGCAGCTTTTTCTAATTCTTTTTTACGAGGATTAGCTAATACAAGAGCAGCATCTTCAGCTTTCAAATTATTTTCTAGAGCTTTTGTGCCCTCATTACGGATACCGATTAAATCCATAACGTGTTTCTTTTCGTATAGATCAATAGCATCTAAAGTTGCTTTGCGGTCACCATCATTTATTTTTCCTAAATTGTATTCTTTTTCGATTCGTTCACGCATTTCATCCGTTTGTTTTGTTAAACCATCCATACCCTCTTTGAAGGTGGTCATTATTTCCCCGAACTTCTTTTTACCTGCTTCTACGCTTAAAAGTCCGCCTTTATTTATACTATCGGCTAATCCAGTTAATTGACTTGCTTTATCGTAGAATAACTTTATATTATTATCTGCTACTGCCATTGCCTGACGATATTGTTCAGCAAAGTCTTTTGGCATCTTAGAGATGTCGCCCTGGTACTTCTGCACACCTTCCATAAGAACTTTATTTGCAGTTTTTGCTGCTTCAATTTGTTTGTTTATGGAATCTACAATGTTATTTTTAACTGTTTCAAGCGTTTTCTGAGCACTCTCAGGCACTACACCCATTAATTGAGCAAACATTGTTTCGAATTGTCCTTTTTTCCCGTCCAATTCTTTTATAACCTCGTTCGTCATCTCCTGGAATGCTTGGATGGTTTCACTCTTCGCTTTTTCCGCTTCTTCACCGGTTTTTGTTCTTAGTTCCATCATGTGCAGAATAGCTTTATCTTTTAAATCTTGGTAGTGTTGAGCGCCTTCTGGGACTTTAGAGAATGTCCCAGATAACTTTCCTGCCCATTCAATGGTAGAAGCAACCATACCACCAAAAATCTCTGCAAATGGTTTAATACACATCACCATAAAATCAACTGCACCAGCAAGTGCATCTCCCATTTGACGCCAAACACTTATAGTTTTATCCGAGTCACTTTGAACTGAATTAAACCCTTCAGAGAAAGAAGACTTTATTGCATCCCATCCGTTTGTGACTGAATTCCGGAGTTTTTCTGAAGCATCCCACATTTTCATTAAAGAACCGACAACAATAACGATTGATGCCGATATGACAGAAGCCATTCCAACTACACGAAGTAAACCAAGAGCTAGATCACTAATAACCACCCATAAAGCTGCAAAGGCTGCTTTCATCCCATTCGCTCTACCAATACCTATTGCCATAGGAGCTAAAAGGAACGTCATTGCTGTCATCAAGTACATAAAGTTACCCGCTGCAGCAGAAATACTAGGATTCAGATCATTTAATTTTACAATTAGTTCACCGATAGCTGTTCCAACATCTAAAACTTTAGCAGCTGCTTGCCCCCATACTTCTACAAATGGTTCCGCTGCTTTAGACCAAGTGTTTTTGAATTTTTCCCAAGAAAGCCCAAGTGGTTTTAAGGACTCTTCTAATTCCCTTATCTGTCGTTGAGTTGATTCTTTTAAGTAAGATAGCTCATCAGTTACTTTTTCACGGGCTAGTTGCCCTTTTCTGCGCCATAGCTCAACATAACTAGTTAACTCTTTATCTGTCATGGAATTTAACGCTTCGATTTCTCCAAGTGCTTTAGGGCCCATTTTTTCTAACTCTGCTATTAGTCCTTTATCTACACCACGTCGTGTAAGATCTTTTAAATTATCGACCCATTTTTCAAAAATACTAACTTGAGCTTGGAGATTTTCTTTTAAAGCTTTTGGTTTGACTGCATTTAATTCAACTTTTTCAAATAAACCAGCCCAATTAGTAAGCTCCTCTAAACGTTTGTTATACGCTTCATTATAGGCATCTTGTATTTCACCTTGTTGTTTACGAACTTCATCCGGACTTGGACCAACAGCGGCCTTCGCCATAATTGCAGTAAATCCAAGTAATGCTATTCCTGCATACATGGCAACCTGCTGCATTCGTAAAATACCCATATTGATTAATGCAACACGATCTTGCAAAGCCTTCATGCTTGCGTTTGGTCCCAATTGACTTAATGCAATATGAGCAGCACTACCATGTTTCGCCATTGTCTCTAAACGGTGGCCGACTTGTAAAAATGCTCTATCGATTCTTTGGATATGACTTGTATCACCAAGTGCATCCATCATTTTTTGACTTTGCGTTTTCATTGCATTCATCATTTGAATGGAATGCATGAACGAATTACGTTGTGTTTCTGCCATAATAACCATTCTATTAGCGGCATCTTGCGTATGGACACCTAAACGTTGGAGCATAGCATTATACTCATTACCACCCATAGCAGCAGCACTCATAGCTTTTCTGATTTCACTCAGTTGTTTCTGGAGTGCCTTATTACCTGCTTCATAAGATGAAATGTCACCCGCATCACGTAATTCTCGTAATTTAGCTCGCGTTTGAGCAACTTCTTGTCTAAATTTAGCTAACTGAGCCTGCGATTCTTCAGCGCTAATACGTACTTTACCCTCTTTATTCAGACCTAAAATAGCGAATTGCGTTTCTTTCAAGTGGGAATTCAAGTTCTGAATGTCCTTAGCAGCACCTTTAGCTGCCGAATTCGCACTCATCATTCGATCCAAACTTACTCTATTCCTAACAGCGGCATCCGCCATTTGATCTAAACTATGAGCTGCTCGACCTAGTGCCTTTAAGTCTCTTTCCATCTGCATAAATTCAGTATGCCAAGCCTTTAAATGTTCTGGCATATTAGCAAGTATTTGCTGCATTTTTCTTGCTGCCTTAGCTGCTCTAGCGGCCGCTGCTCCAGCTGCTGCAGCGGCGGTTGCAGTTGCACCTGCGGCAGTAGCGGCGGCTACGGCGGCGGCAGCTGCAGCGCTTGCTGAAATACTGGCAACTCCGGCTCCCGCTGTTGGTATCATGGAAGAAGTAGGAGTGTATTGACGTGGCTGTTGCATATGTCTTCGTTGTTGCTGGTCAGTTTGACTCATACGAGTTGCTGCACGATCTAAATAATCATAATAATCATGGAATGTATCACTTTGCGTACTAGCGAATTGGGCTTGTAATCGTTCTAAACGTTGTATTTTTGCTTCTAATTGATCTAATTGGTTTGTATTAACATTAACGGTTACTGGATCTGAAATGGAATGTATCGTCGTATTTATACTTTGCACAACTGCAGATACTTTATTTTCTAATGTAGATAGTACTTGGATAGATGAATTTATTTTCTCTTCGATTTGGCCAGGTAATTGTGATAAGAAATCTAATCCATTTGTATTAGCAGCTACACTTTCAATTTTTTGAGAAATAGAATTAACTGAATTCGTAACACGCTCTTCCAGATCATTAAGTGTATTGTTTGTAGTTTCTAGCCCTTCAATTCCTACTTGCAGATTGATAGCGGTATCAAAGTTTTTAACAGAATCAGATAAGCTATTAATACCGTCCTGCGCAGCCGCTAAATCTTGTTGAAGACCATTTATATCTATTCTTGGTTTAAACGCCTCAAAACGATTCTGAGCCTTCTCAACCACTGCCTCTAATCTAGAAAACTTTCTTTCAACCTTATTCAATCCAGTTTCAATATTTTTAGAAGCTGTATTAATAGTTTGCTCTAGAATTTTAAATGGATTATTACGTTTTAATCGTCTACCGAAATCTGCAGTACCCTTATCCATTACTTTTTGTAATTCAAAAAATGCTTGTCTAGCTTTTTTCGAATCTGCAATTATCTCAATGGTTGTTTTCCCAACATTACTCATACTTCACACTCCTTTCTACACAAAAAAGAGGCTAACCCTCATTAGGAGTTAACCACCATTGTGTTTTATCGTACTGTTCTTGTTCATTCGCTACCGTATCATCAATATTTTCCTGACTATTTGCAATTGCTTGCTCATGGGTAGGAGGTAAAATTTTATTAAATTCTGCTCCTTTATTAAATAATGAATCCAGGAGCAGCAAATAGCTTTGGAATTGGCCACGCACTGAATTAGTATGCGCATCATATTTTTCTTGTAACGCCTGTTCTACCTTTCTCCTTAACCAGTAAAGAGTGTGATCTAATACATACTCTTCAGTGTAACCATAGTAAGATGACACGAATTCAATTTGGTCAACTATTGCTTCTAAGAATCCTTCCCAGCCGACGTCTCCTCCTCTGGTACTAGGCTGTCCAACTTGGCCATTAGCTGATCCCAATCCGGAAGAGTCTTGTTGAACACTTTGGCCAACCTTTGGATCGACGAATAGGTCTTTCCCATGTTAATACTCTCAAGATATTCAACAGTAATTTCTAGAATTTCATCATGATCTAGGGATATTGCTTCTTCAGCGTTAATTTCCAATAGAATAGAATGAATTTTAACTAAGTGCTCTGGCTTCATTACACTTAATATTGCGCCCAAGCGCTCCATTACTCCTAATTCATTCATGGCGAATATTTCCCTAATATCTTTCCACAAGCTATTACCATCCTTGCAGATAAATGCCGCAATCTCAAAGAGTTTACTCAATGTAATTTTAGGTAAAGAAAGAACACTACCATCAGATAGTGTTACTTCCCCAATCGTTTTATTTGTATCAATTGCTTTAAAAATCTTTTCCATACCGTACTCCTCCTAGCATCTATATAACTATTAAATTACTTGTTCGATTTCGTAATAAACATTTTCTTCTGTAGCAACGTTACTTTCTGCAAAGGCTTTAAGAGATAAAGGAATTGTTCGTTTTTCTTTTCCCCACGTTTGCTCTTTAGATTCACCAGAAACTTTTACTTTACGTAATACTACAATTGTTAATGCACCTGTTTTTTCGTGTTTACTAATTAACGCTGCAGAACGCATAGGAGCATCGGAAACCGTACCATATCCAATTCTTTTCGTTCCTAGTGCAATAATTGGCGTTACATCAGCCCCTTCTTCTGCAGCAGCTGAGATACCTGTTTCCACAGTAATAGAGCTACCTGATGTTGCAACGATTTTCTTTGTTTCATTGCCTATTTTCAGGAATCCTCCTACTTTGAAATCAGCTCCAACTGCTACTTCTAAAGTAATGATTGTTGCACCAATACCGAGAGCACCTTTAGTTTTAACCGGTGTTCCAAATTTAGGTGAACTTTGAATAATCGCACCACCGATTAAAGCCAACTTTCTATTTTCAATAGAGTTCTCCGCCAGTAATGTACTTACATCATGACTCCATTTTGTAATAGTTGTTTCTGCTGGCCCTTGAATTTGGTCAACTTCCGTTTCTTCCTCATCGTAAGAGCGTGTAACTTTAATTCCTTCCTGAGTGGCTCCTACATCTTCCCAACCGGCTTTAAGAACGTATGTTGTAGGATCAATTAAGTCCTCAATTGACTCTGGTAATTTTGTCCCATATGCAGCAGTTACAAGACGTCCTGGTCCACCTACGATTTTTGTAGAATCAACTTTAAATAATTCAGCCATTATTTAGTTACCTCCTTGAATTTCCATGTATTTTCACTAAGAAGCAGCTTTGCTTCATGTTCTGTAATGTCTTTTCCTATAGTTAGTTCCGTATTCGTATGAATTTGTAAATCATCACGAAAAATTAAATAAGCAGCTCCATTCCCCTCTGCTGGACCTTCACAGAGTAAAATGCGCTGCTTTTTTTCTTTCGTATCTCCTTTTTCTGTTACGGTTTCTTTCTTTTCTTCAGCAACAGCTTTTTGAGCCATACTATCACTCCTTTAAGATCCTAGATGCTCTAAATTTAAATAGCACCAGGCTTCCTCTTTATTTGATTCTTTATCTGTAAAAGGAACGGGATTACTGGTACGTTCACACCAGATAACCTGCAGTTCCTGCACATCTGATATAAAGCGTTCTAATGTATTCATTGCTTTTATAGCTAAATTCATCGCTTCTATATCATCATCCTCAGATCGAGCAATGAGCTGTAAACGTGTATATCCGTTTCCACCTGCCAAACGAATACAAACGCATGGATACTCAGCATCCTCAGGGAATTTATTTCCATAGCAAGTCATGCCGTGTTTTTCTAATAATTTTCGAACAGGTGGTATGGGATTTACATAAGAGCTCATTTTTATCACACACCTATTTAGAAAATACTTTTATAATTCCTTCTGCTCCAGCTTCATGCATATCTGTTTCTGCATTATCTAACCCTCGACCGATAATGTTATATCTTCTCTCAAGGTGTGGAGCATAATGAACGGCAGTTCCGGTTTCCAATTTAGTAACATCTCGTGTTTCTGTAATAATGTTTACTATATCGTCACCAGTAGGCTTAATTGTCCCTCTGCCAGTCTTATTTGTAGCAGGGAAGTCAGTTAATACACTAATAGAGTTGACATAGCGAGAAGAATCTACATGATCCTCATCCACTGTGATGCGCTTCGCTTCTGCTGCAAATGGTTCTCTAGCAGCCTCTACACCCGCCTTACGTGCCTCTTTCAGTTGATTTGCAATAAGCCCCATATTAAAAGAATGCGTAACTTTTAATTTCATCACTTTTTCACCTTCTCAAGTTCGATTTCATAGTGATGTATAGATTTCCTACCGTATATAGGATTTTTTTCAGGAATGCTAAAAACCCCTGCTAGAACAATATCATTAGGGGTTTTTCTCATCCTTATATTTTTCACTTGTACAGCAGCTGCTACATCACCAGACGGAAGCATGAATAGAATGTTTTTTTCTACTGTATCTATACTCTTATCGGTTTTCTCCATCTTTTTACGGATAGTATCCAATCGACAGGGTACATCAGTTATTTCTTGATCTTCATATTGATTACGCCCGTTTTCATCTTTACCGACAATGACGCCCTTTTTAACTAATGTACAGCTATGGATAAGAAGCCGCTTAAAAGCTCTACTACTCATAATTAAAGGCTCCTTAAACGTAACGATACTGTTCCATTACGTTTCTTTTCTGAAATCCATTCATTCAACAACTTTTTAACATTTGGTTTTACATAACCCATTGTTTGTTCTGAATAATTCCCCATCCTTTGGGACTGCACACCTTCTACTGACGCTTCATCAGAATTAACCAAAGCGTAGTATTGCGCTAATTTCAAACAGGCAATTTCAACTTCTTCGGGGATCCCCGGAAACTTTTCTTTATCTTGAAAATCAACAAAGGTTAATGAAAAAATATCGATCTGAGCTTCTACAATATCCATTCGAAGCAGCTTTGGATTTCTCTGCTTCACTTCATCGAATTCAGTGTAATCAATAAGCTGTTCCGGTGTAATAATGGCCATATCAAGCCTCCTGCTCCTGCAACTCAAGAATTAAAGCGATACGCTCATTTTCATTTTTTGTATCTTGAATAAAATCGCCCTGAGTTAAAGAACGAATAATTTCTTCCTGATCCGCTTTAGAAAGCTTTTTTAACGTAGATTCAGTGTGTTTTTCGCCAGATAAAAGGGAAGGCGCATCTTCTTTCTCACCTTCCCTAACTTCGAACAGATCATTATTTTTTAAATACTCGTATGTCTCTTTCTTAACTACCTTTTCGACACCATCGGTAAATATATGGCCATCAATCATATATGTCTTGCCACCTACTAACTTAGCAAAATACAAAACTAATCACCTCACTCTTTTACATTGATAATTTTCGCTACCGCATCTTCTTCCTCAAATTTAGCATCGATTTTTGCAGTTAATACAATGATAAACTTACGCTCACGAATATCTTTATCTACTTCAATGCTAATTTGACGACTCATACCTGTTAAGATGTTTTTCGGGTGCGTTAGAATGATGTCAGATACAGTCTTTTCTGCAGCTACGTAAGGCTGTAACATAGCAATCCCCTGCACCGGTACACCGTAAGCAGAAGGTAAGCCACCGTTGATTGCTGCGTCACCTAATGCTGTTTGACGATTGGACATAGTATCTAAATATTCAACTTCAATTCCTTGTGAAGTATAGAATCTCCAATCTTTCTTATTACGTAAATATTTAGTAGGAACAGCTTTATAACCGTGTTTGAATACTTCTTTTACAAACTCAGCTCCTTTATGATCCACGATGTGAGATGTAGCTTGTTTACGAATACCATTGATTAAAGCTAAATACGGATCACTTGAAGAAACATCACCATTCACAATTAATTCTTCCCAGTCAAGAGCAGCACGTTCTGCAATCATTTGCATAAGCGTCTCCTTCAATTTACCTTTTTCAATGTTGTTTTCCAATGTATCATACGTAATATTAACTTCTGCAATTACTTCTTTTGCTTCTAATTTCACTGTGCTGGTTTGAGGTACAGAACGATCTTTATCCGCTAACGCTTTTCCTTCAACACCAGGACGTAAAATTCTTGATCCAAAGCCTAACTTCTCAACTTTTCGAGAGTCTGATTCCATAGGAACAAATCTTGAATCTTTAATGATTGTTGGTGCTGCTTGAACCATTTTCAAGAAAGCACTTGACTGTTCTGTATTTAGTCGCCCTCCTGTCGCTAAATCTGATAATGTCATAGCTGCTTTTTCGATAATTTTATTATTGTCTAACATATAGTGAATTCCTCCTTATATTTGTGTATTAAAGCACGCCATCCCATAGAGAATTGGATTTTTGAATTTCTTCTTCATGCTGTTCTTCTTGTTTAGAAATACCGCGTGCAACTTCAATATCGCCTAATCGTTTCTCAATTGGCTCTACAGCTTTTTGAATTGCTGCAGTAATAGACTTTGTAAGTTCCTCATTTTTTTCTTCTTCAGGCGTTTCCTCTGTATCCCCTTTCTCTAATGCCTGTAATCGTTGATTAATTGGCTCTACAGCATCTGATATAGCCTTTGTAATATCTTCTAATTTCAATTCGTCTTCCTCCTTATCGCTTACGCGGTCAATAATGTTTTGTAATGCTGTTTGAGCGGTTTCGATATCTGCCATAGAAGCAGCACTAACTTTTCTTCCTGCCTTCTCAATTTCTTCTGTAAGAGTTGTAGCAGGTCTCATTTCTAGTGCTTTCGCAATGGCCACATCGCCACCATCTCGTATTTCTTGGATAATTTCTGTGAAATCTTGAATGGCTTCCAGTAAGCGTTCAAAATCAACCGCTTCATTTGTATAGTTATCCCACCTAGAACTGTAATAAGCACTCTCCATACTGTCCCAAGCAGCCCATACATTACGTAATTGTTGATTTCTAGCGTAGTTGTCTCTTACTTCACCTTTTTCAATAGCAGCTGTGTTTTGCCCATTAAAAAAAGCCCCCATATGTTTCATAAAGGACTTGAAAATTCCATCTTCTGATTTCGATACATCTTCCTGATCTTCCACTTCAGCAGTACCAGCCATGCTATAACCTGTGATTTCACCTTTTTGGATTTTCTCCCATACTTCATCACTAGCCTTAGTAGCAATAACCCATGATCCCTTTTGGATAGTGGTACCGTTGATTTCTAAATCATCCGGAGCTATATAACTTTCCACTATTTCACCTGCTCCTGCTGTAAAGTCATGTTGAGTATCAATATTTTGAGCCTCTTTCATAAATTCATGAGCAGCTTTTTCAATTTCTTCCGCAGTCATGAAATCATTATGGGCATCTGCTACACCAGGTTCATATACGACACCATAAACCAACTTCTGTTCGTCTTCACTTTTCGTTATAATGTCTACTTGCTTTTGGAATGTAGGTCTTTTATCCGCCGATTTAGTTAAGAAAAACTGTTTTTTATTCGCTGCCTTATCTACATAAGAAACATGCGTTATTTTCGCATTTTTCAATTCTCGTACTGTCATTTTCTCACCTCCCTTCAATCTGTAATGAATAGACCTGTCAGTAACCCGAATGTATACGCTACTACAAAGAGCACTGCACCTGTTACAACTTCTTTTTGATATTCACTTAATATGCTTTTTCTCAATTTCCCAATCTCCTTTCAGCAATATACTGCTGTCTTAGAGCTTCTTTATCTTCTTTACTTAATACAATTGTAAGACCGTCTATAACTGGGAATATAACGCAATGACAGTGCATTCTTTCAGCAGGGCTTAATTTCGGTTCTCGCGGGAACATACACGTTTCATCTGAATCTTCTATTTCAAACTCTTCATCAACAGGGACTTCAACACCGTCCATTTTTTGATGATTTGCACGCGGATTACCTTCTTGCCGATCAGTATGTACCCACATCTTTCCTGTAACTGCTGGACTTTGACCATAACTCTCTTGTTGAGCAAAACTCAGAGCTGTTAACACTTCGCTTTTAGCTACACCGGAAGCCCTACCTCTACTAAATACCATTAGGTCCTGCAATGCAGTTATAAGCGCAGAAATAGTTAAATTCCCCTTTATTGCAACTGAAATAGCACCTAATATACCATTCCTCGTAGCAAGAAAGAGAAATGCAGCTAACGTTATTCCCCAGTTTGTAACATCTGCTTCCGTTTGCTCTGATAATTCTTCAAATAAAATATCCGGATCAAGGGATTCCATTATGATTTCACATAAGGCAATGATAATAGGAAGCAGAACCTCATTTGATAAATTGGCCATATCATTTTCAAATGTATCATTTATAAACAAATCTTCTTCAAAGAGATTCAGAATCTCCTCTGAAACAATATCCTCTGCTCCATATGCGTTTAAAGCTTTGCAATAATACTTCAGTTGCTTCCGGAGCAGCTTGGCCAACTTCTTTTCGTACTCTTCATAGAAACTCTGCAGACTGTCCGCACCAGGCATATCATCCGGTAAATCATCTGATATATCCCCATCAGTATCCGCTTCTTTCAATATTGTATTTAGTACGTACAAAGCGCGATTTATTGACTCCATTTATCTCTCACGTCCTCTAATGCATCCCTTACTCCTTTTAACAAATCTACAACTGTAGGATCAAATGATTTCATTATAGGAGTTGTCGTGGGATCTACAGTGATCGGATTAGGCACTTTATTTGTTCCAGCTATTAATTGGAATGGTTTTTCATCTGCTCCCTCATAAGTAAGTGGCTCTAATTCTTTACCTAAAATTTCCCCAACTAAATCGCGTGGATCATTAGGAGTTAGCGACCCATTATTGATTAATGGTATTAACGCTTTTGCTTTTTCGATTGGATCAGAAGTATTAGGCCCTTTTAATATAATAGAGACGTAATGTATTTCTAACGCTTGACAGAATAACGTAGTTAACTTACCGCCAACTATATTCCGTTGTGGTCCGAATACTTGCTCTTCTGTAACTTGTTTTGCAGTCTGCGCAGTTGATTTGTTATAATCCTGGGACTCACCTGTATATAGCGGTGGCAACCTAAACGCAGAGCGTAACTTATCACGCGTCTTTGAGTCGTATTCTAAGAACAATGCATCTTGCTGCAGCATTTCTGCCAAGGATTTTATTTGCACTTTTACAGGCGTTATATCCTCTTCACCGCGCATCTTTTCTTGATCTAAACCTTCTGCTTCTAACAATAAGAATTGATGCGAGTTTTCTACACCTTGTATTTCATTCATATACTTCTCTACAGCATCATACGACTCCGCTGATAATTGACCATTTTCTACAACGATAGCAGCAGGTACGTGACGTCCTTGCTTAAAATAGTAGTAATTCAATTCTTCTGCTTTTCTTGCTCCATACAAAGAAACGAGGTGACCCAAATATCTAGGCTTACCGTATGGAGTAGGACCTATCTTCAGCTGTAAAACTTCCGTTGCCTCATCTCCCTCATTATGTTCGGTTGTAAATTCACCTGTTTGCGAATTCATAAAACGTGGATCACCAAACTCTTTAAAGAATGTTTTGTTTCCGTTTTTCAACTGAACAAACCGACGAAACTTCTTAGGGACTTTCATTTTTACAGGCTTATTCTCACGCATCACAACAAACGTAACATCTACAGGATCAGTATACTTTGTTACTCGTACATCCTCACATTCCATATATACAATAGAACAAGGCTCTCCTGCTCCGTTCCGCAATACTTCCATATAACCGGTTCCTGTCTTCTCCATGTCTGATAAAGACCAGGATAAGATTGTTTCTGGTGTTTCATCAAAACTAAGATATTTTAAGAAGAATCTTAGTTTTTCCCACTCTACATCTGCTTTCTTTTGAATTTCAGTTTTGGCCGCTCTATAGTCAAAAGAATATTCTGGTGATAACCCAAAACCAGATATATTAGTAGTCATCGCCTCTACACATTGCTGCAGAATACTAGAATATTCGGCGATTTTCTTTAACTCTTTAATATTGTGTGGCGGTGGTACAATGCCATCTGTATCGTACATACCACTAAATGCATCGTCATATATCTGTTTAGTAGTTGTCGATGCTCCATCAACCTTAACTACCTTCGCCCTTACTTTACTCACGCTGTTTTACCCTCCCTTCCTTTTCTCTTTCTTTGAGGACGTTTCGAACGATCTCTAATTTTTGGATAGAACGGTGCAAACGCCATTACTACCGCTTCTGCTCGGTCGGGTGATTTTAACCCTCGGTCTTTCATAGCCTTTTTAGGTTCTATTTTTATACGTCCATCACTATTAATTTGATATTTCCTTACAGATAATTGAGCAATTAAATCTTCATCATCCGGTATAGATACAAATTCAAGGCAATTATCTTTGAAATGGCCATACATAACACTGACAATACAGGCATATTCCGCATTACCCTTAGACGCAAAGTTAATAGGTATGACATCAATCGGATAATCATTTTCTGCTACAACTTCCTTTAAACGGTCTGTAACACCGCCACCCACTCCAGTATCATCTATACGAATTGGAATACGTTTTCCGGTTCTTTCACACCATGAAAAGTACTTCTTTGCTTCTTGTATTAATAATCCGGTAACGTACATGGTATCTCTTTGATGATGGACTTGCAGCGGTAGCACTTTCCATCCTCGCCTTGTTGCAATAATCGTCTCATCTGAACCAAAACGAGCAACGTCACAGCCAATTTCTATAACTGCAGTATCAGGGATTAGCTCTTTTACCGTAGCTTCCTCTTCCTCATCTTCAATAATTTCAACCTTGTATACTTCTCTCATTCGTGCTGCTTCTGCAGTTTCTAATGAAATAAATGCATCTGCTTCACCACGTGGGAATTCTCCTTCAACACGAACACGATATACATCGGAACCTTCTCCATATTTTTTCTTGAGCATTTCGATATTCTTCTTACTTGTTCTAGGAGAATCTTCACTAGATACTTTATGTGACTTATATAGTGCTCTGTCTTTATTATGAGAATCAAAAAATACCCCACTAGTTTTAGTCGGGTTTCCACACATAAAAAGCTTATTTTCTGAACCTGATAATGTACCGAGAATCGCTTCCATAATATCATCAGCTATACCTGAAGCTTCATCTGCAATAAATAGCATGTAATCTTCATGAAAACCTTGCATATTTTCAGGACGTGTAGCCGTTTTTGCAGTAGCAAACCAACGATCTTCATAACCTTTCATATAAATCTTGGTTTTCGTCCATTTTAGCAAGTCTTTCACTTGAGAATTGTTAAGCCATTTTGCAATTTCGGCCCAAAGAACGTCATATAATTGCTGTTTTGTAGGAGCAGTGCATATTATTTTAGGATATGGCCTACAACAAAGAAACCAAATACAGATCCATGATTCCATTGCAGTTTTTCCTACCCCTTGGCCAGAACGAACACTTACATGTGAATCATTTGCTATATCATACAGCACTTCTCTTTGCCAAGGATCAGGTTCAACTCCAAGAATATCTTCTACAAACGCCACCGGATCATCTACATATATTTCTAGTAGCTGCGTAATGATGTCCTGCAGTACTTCCTCTTCTGTAGCCAAACCATTAAAATCTATCACTGTTTATTTCCTCAATAATACTTTTCTTGGCATACAAGTTTCATAAGGAGCAATTACACCTTCGTTTTCTAAGCGGTCTATAATATAAGCTGCTACTACATGTCCTACTTGGAATTCCCGGTCTATTTCATAAAGCGAAATCGTTTTTGAGCGCATGACGAACCTTTTAACCTTTTCATAGTAACGATTTACTAAAGTATCAATGCTTATTGCTTTAATCATTTTATGAACCTCCCACTTGCTATTCTTTTTCAGGAGTACCCATATCAACAACCTGAATATCCGAATACGCTCTAAGAATCGCAATAACTTCTTCTTCCCAGTCATCCAGATTGATATACAGTATTAACTTTTGTTTCGAATCATTTCCCCAACCGAACCAACGTTTAATTTGATCTAGAATACCATACGCTAATGACGATTTACTTTTTTCAAATAAACCATTTACAACGTGATATGTGGTTATCTTATCTTCACCGTAATAAATATGACATCCTACCGCAGTCTCATCTTTACAAAAATCTAATCTAACCTCTAAACTTCCACCTTCACGTGAATTATCGATATATTCTTCTATTTCCTTAAATAAGGCTGATACTTTCACATTAATAACATCTGGTAGCTCCAGATATTCTTTGTGGCTTTTCTCTTGTCCTAATACCGTTTCTTTCAAAGTTACATCTGCCGAGTACCGCTTCCCAAAAAATATATCCGATAAATTACTTTTATCGTTAATACTTGAAACTTTAACCTTCATGATTAAATCATCCCTTTCAAAATTATAATTGCGTGTAATTTATATTACACGCTATAATATAGATAATAGCTGACATAACAATGCAGGTTTACCAATCATATGCCTGCATTTATCTACCATAAAATATGGCGTGTAATTAAAAGGAGTGTTTTTATGCATATACTAGATTCATTTATCAATTACGAAAAAGAACATGGAAAAAGCCCCGAAACAATTCGTGGCTACCATTACAAGCTGCTTCACTTCGAAAAATGGCTAGGAGCAGTTGAAACTGATCTATATAATTTTTCTCGTTCTGATGTTCAGCAATACTTAGATGACCTTACTTCACAAAAGAAAAGTGCATCTACCATTAATGGCCATTATGCTGCAATTAGAGCATTCTCTCAGTTCGCTAAGAAAACAGATTGTATTAAAGATATTCGTATAGTTAAAGCACCTAACTTATACCGTGAAGCTCCTGTTGCATTAGAACGAAAAGAAGTACTTCGTATTATGAGAGAAGTGGACCGTAGCGGTAACAAACGCGATAAGGCCATTCTCCTAACTTGTATTTATGCAGGAATTCGAATTGCAGAGTTAGTTGCCCTGGATATAGACGATGTTAAACTTTCTGAAAGACAAGGAACTATTCGAGTACGTCAAGGTAAAGGGAATAAAGAGCGCATCATCCCGTTACATAAAGAAGCACGTTATGCTATTGCAGACTACTTGAAGTCTAGAGAAAGTACCGCAGAAGCTCTCTTCCTAAGTAACAGGCAAACCAGAATTAGTAAAAGACGGGTTCAGCACATTTGCAATGATTACGGAGTAAATCCTCACCAATTCAGACATACATTTGTTACTGATCTCGTTGATGCTGGTATTGATGATAAAACTATTCAAACCTTAACAGGACATGAAAGCCCTGCAATGATTACTCGTTATCGTAGCGTCAGACCAGAAGACAAGCAAAACGCAATCGAAGCGTTGTATAGGGAGCGTGATTAAGCGACTAGGATTCTTTCCTTTTCGCTTTTCTTTTTGCAAAGATATTTTCCAAACTTCCTGCCCATGCTTTTGTCTGTTGCTGTTGATTTCCTGTACTGCCTTTTTCCTTTTCCCATTTTTCTTCTAAAATAGCAAGCTTTCTTTCTTCTATTTCCAATTTACGAGGCGTAATATTGGCCATTGAATCCAATTTTTCAACTGCTTTTAATTTTTTATCCTGAATTCGTGTTAAAGCTTCTTCATGTGCTAAAACAGCAGCAATACGGTCACCTTCAGTCTCTTCTATAGATTGCTCAACCATTTCGTAATCCGTAATAGTCATTGTTCTATATTCATCACTTAATAGATTTTCTACCTGTATTTCTCTTTCTATAGGAGTGCGCGCTGTTAAAGTGCGTTTCTGAACAGGTGTTAAACCTTCACGTATTGCCTTTATACGCTTCATGATAAACATTTCTCGATAAGTATAGAGCTGGATCGCATCAACAAGCTCTTGTATTGGATCAATCTCCTCGATTTGGAGTAGTTGCTTCTCATCTTCATCCAGGGCATCTTGCCATAGGCTGCGATACTCTCCAGTTCTTACTGCATTACCATTACGTAATGGAGCAGCACCACCTTTATTACCCACGGCATTTTTATTACCTAAAGGAGCTGAACCTCCCTTATTACCCACGGCATTTTTATTGCCTGGCTGAGCCCCTTTAGATTTAGGAGCGTTCCTTTTTCTAATAGGAGCGCTCTCTTTGGGTTTAGGAGCGTTCCCTTTCAGCTCT
>NZ_JBQXON010000020.1:0-54796 GCF_052646455.1 Bacillus cereus group sp. Bce041 | reverse complement strand
CACTGCATGTGCATTAGGATATTGGTCCAGCATGTTTATTAAATCTTGTTTCGTATGCTTTCCTAGTTCAAAGAAAGGCGTAGTCGTTCCACCTGTTGTAATTGTTGTTCGGATGCTACCTCCTTGCTGTTTATTATAAAAATAAATCAGCCCCCCATTTGGAGATTGGATTGTGTTTACACCAGGTTTTAATGTAAATGATTTTATCTTAGAATCTTCTCTCCAAGAAGCATCATACGAATACGTTCCAATGTATGCTTGAATATCTTGATTACCTTCTACATTAATCGTTATTTGTTCATTTGGCTTTGCATATAAACCCGTTGGTTCATATGGACTAAATGCCATACTTTTTCTCTCCTGTTGTTTCAGTACCTCAACATCCCCTTTTCCTGGGACTGTAAATGTTCTATTTTCAGATTTGACTGACTTTTCACTTTGCAGTGATGTTGATATTTTTTTTTGCTGCTGCGTTTCCTCTGCAAAGACATCTGATGAAGAAGCCATTCCAGAAGCAATTATAGTTAATGTTGCAGTAGCTACAAGTATTCTTTTAGTTTTATGCTTTGATTTATTCCCCATAGTATCTCCCTCTCATTTCATTGATAAATTTAATAGTTTTGGTTTCTTTAGCATGCGCTTACGTGCAAAAGCAGTTCATGAACTTGTATTTATTACTTTTCACATAGCTCTCCCCTCCTTCTATTTATAATTATATTTAGATGTTATTTTATGACACATATTAATACAACTTTATAAAATATCAATCAATAATGAGCTTTTATGTTTTGATTTGGTATTCCTAACTATCTTATAAATCAAATAAATTACATAAAGGTATTCATTTTGTGTGAATAATACTTTAAATCAAATTATTTACAGATTAATAATTCACAAAAAATTAATATTATGTAAAATCCTATCAAGGAAATAAATACAAACTAATTTGTTATATATACATTGAAATCACTAAGACATTTACTATCATCCGAATAATTCATTCCTTTTTCTATTTCAGTTTAATTTTGTAAGTTATTAAGAGAAAAAAACGCTATCTTTTCCTAAGATTCCACAGAAAAGATAGCGTAGTTATTGATTTGAAATAAAGATTAACTGTTTATAAAAAAGACGCGATGTTTTGAATAAAGTCGCGACGTTTATAAAAAAGTTGCGATGTTTTGCCCCTTTGGATCTGTTTATCTAAAGGGGTGTTTTTATAGTGAAAAGTGAAAAGAAGATCTGAGCTGAAAGGCGGATTAAGGAACCGTTGAGTAGCAATAAAGTTACTCAACTAAAGGGCCAGTTTGTGGAGGATTTCAACAGGTTTTTTAGAGTTATTATTTAAAAAAGGATTTTGAAGTCTTTTGGTGAAAATTAAATATTAAATCTATAAAAGATAGAGGTTGTTGTGATGTTGAAACTGTTTCAATATAACTGGCAAGTTCGTGATGATTGGTTTACATTGTGCGAAGACATACCAGATGAAGAACTATTAAAGAAACGGGTCGGTGGGTTCGGCAGTATACTACATACCCTATTTCACATTGTAGATGTGGAATATATGTGGATCTTAGGTTTGCGAGGTGCACCAGTGCCTGAGGAGCCATTGTTTGAGGATTATGCTAGCTTACAAAAAGTGAAAAATCTTTCAGCTCAATACCATGAGAAAGTGAAGCCATTTGTAACATCTTGGACAAATGAAATGGATTCTCGGAAACTTTCAGAAACTGATTTCAATGAAGAACCGATTAGCTCTAGAGACGCACCAATCAGGCGCCGAGTCATTGAATGTACACACGGAGAGATCATACGTCATGTCATTGTCCACGAAATCCACCATATTGGCCAGTTATCTATATGGGCACGTGAAATAGGAAAGGAGCCTGTTTCCGCAAATCTGAGAGGAAGAGGGCTATTCGATAATTAGACTGCCTTTGCCAATTTCACAAACGGGCGCGATTGTTGAACAACATAGGTAGAAATGATCAAACTTTGTTATAAAAACCAAACTTAAATCTGCTGGGGAAGAATCCATTTTGATTAATCTTTTTCAAAATGGATTCTTTTTAATTATCGTAAAACTTTGGATTGCGAGGTATTTTTGATCAAACTTTATTTCACAGCTACAGTAGTTCTTATAATTTAAAATGATGGTTGAACTTTTGTATTCGATTTTAGGCAAACTATTTATTTTCATTTAAAAATTCAAGAACTTTATTAAAAGTTTCTCGCCCTGCTGGTGTGTTCATTTTAAATTGAAATTCATGAGCCAACTCACCAGAAACATTTCTATCAAAGAAGAGTTTTTCTGTAGGTACTCTCTTACTTTCTAACTCGGACGCTAATGCTTTGGCTTGATTTTCAAATGATGCAGTATTTCCATCTGTAATAAATGTTGGTGGATAATCCTTTGTAACGTGTTTAATGATAGAAGCAATTTCTATTTCAGGTAATGTTTCAAAATCCTTTTTCCCAAAGTAAGCCCAACCAGTGGTACGCATAAAATCTTGTACTTCTTTAGTTGTTTCCATTTTAGCTAATGCAGGCATATTATATGGACCACAAAATAGTAACGTACCTTTAATTGTAGCAGGCTCAACAACAGGATCAATTTTAGTTAACCTTGCATAATTGGCAGATGTTTGAATATTAACGAATTGTCCAGATATTTGTGCTCCAGCAGAATCTCCTGCAAAATAAACCTGTTCAAGTTTTAAATTATATTTCTTTGCATTTTCTTTTATATATTCATAAGCCTCACCAAGTTGGAATACTGGTGTAGGATATTTCATCTTAGGTGCAAGAGCATAATTTATATTTATTACTGCATAACCCTTAGCAGCCAATTCTACTGCATAACCAGTGATATCGGATTTATCCCCACCTACAAATCCACCCCCATGAACCCAAAAAATAACAGGTGTTTTGTCAGTATGGTTTTTCGGATAAATAATGTCTAACATACCATCGGGAAATTTAGAATTATAATTGATGTCCTTAACAATTTGTGTTTCTTTTAAAGCATTTTGATAATTATCCGATTGAACAAACATTCCACCTTCAAATGCTTTTTTTATGAGAAACGCTTTTGGAGTAGGTGAAAGGTTCCAATAACTAACTCCTGCAATAATCAATCCGAAAACAATCAAAAGAAATATTAATATTCTTTTTTTCCATACCCCTTTAAGATTTGACTGGTTTATTTTCATAAACACATACTCTCCATTCGTTTTTAGTAACTAACTATACAAGAAAATATATATATTTTTGCTTCCTGATGTGTATTTGTATACAAAAGGTTATTTGTTCTTATTGTGTACATGCTTTGTACTTTATATCTATTTGTTATTTCAAAATATCACCTTGATAGCGTTTAGATAGATTTCTTGCTCATAGATTTAAGAATTTTCACTATCCCAAAGGAAAAAATATAAGCGGATATTAACCAAACATCTTTTAAATATGGAATGTCCCTAAAAAACGAATCTATTTTGAAAATAGATTCGTTTTTTTACGTATAACATAAACTTTCAAGTTCTTTTGATTAAATTTTTTATAAAAAGAAAAGGTACATCCCAAATGAGAAGAATCCTACTTGTCCAAACATGTAGGTCGTGATAACCTTTGTCTCTGATATATCTCATTTATAGTTTGTTTAATTGACTATGTCTTTTAGAATACATAAAATATACTATTATCCCTATAAATAACCAAATACCGAAATAAACCCAAGTTTTTAAAGGTAAATTTACCATTAAGAATAAGCAACATGTTATTGAAATAATCGGTAAGATTGGTACCAGTGGTACCATGAAACCACGTTTTAAATTTGGATGTGTTTTACGAAGAATAATAACTGACACACCAACCATCGCAAATGTTAATAACGCTCCAATATTCGCTAAATTCGATAGTTCTTTTAAATCGATAAATCCAGCAATTAAAGCACTACCAATACCTGTTAACCAAGTTGAGAATACTGGTGCTTCTGTCTTCTTATTAATTTTCGCAAACGATTTTGGTAATAAACCGTCACGACTCATCGCAAAGAATACACGTGTTGTTGCATAAATGTAAGCGAAAATTACAGCCATAATACCAACTACAGCCCCAACTGCGATTATACCCGCTACTTTATCTTGTCCTACAACTTCTAATACGTAGGCCATTGCTTCTGGTACATCTAATTCCTTATAAGAAACCATACCAGTCATAACAAGACAAACTATAACATAAATAATTGTACAAATAACTAGCGAAGCAATAATACCAATCGGTAAATCACGTTGTGGATTCTTTACTTCTTCAGCAGACGTTGCTAATGCATCAAATCCTAAAAAGGCAAAAAATACTGCAGCTCCTCCGGCAAAGATTCCGCTTATACCATAAGGTGCAAACGGAATCCAGTTTTCTGGTTTTACGTAAAATATACCAACTGAAATGAATAAAACAACAATACCAATTTTTATTAATACCATTGCGTTATTCACTCGCTTACTTTCTTTCGTGCCTTTTGATAATAACCAAGTTAATAACAAAGTAATGATTACTGCTGGTAAGTTAACAATTCCACCTTGTGTTGGAATTGTTAAAAGTGATTTTGGTATCTCAATCCCAAACCCGTTTACTAAGTTGTGAAAATAGCCTGTCCATCCACCCGCTACTGCGGCAGTTGTCACTATATATACAGACAATAAAGTCCATCCCATTAAGTGGGCTACAAACTCACCAATCGTCGCATATGAATAGGTGTATACACTACCCGAGACTGGAAGAGAAGATGCGATTTCCGCATAACATAGGGCTGCAAACCCACAAACAATTGCGGCAATCATAAATGAAAAAATAACTGCTGGACCCGCATCTCTTGCGGCTACTAATCCAGTTAATACAAGTACTCCTGTACCAATTATTGCACCTATCCCTAGCATGGTAAGGTCAAATGCGCCCAACGTTTTTGTCAAAGTCTTACTTTTACTATCTTCTAACAATTTCCTTACTGATTTTTTCCTAAATAAGTTGGCCATAACACACGCCTCCTTTTATTTAAAAAGGAGCTAAGATATCGTCTCCTAGCTCCCCTTAAGTAAAATAATTTTATTTTATAAGATTATTGAATCGTTATTTTACCTCATTGGCAACAAAGAAATGCTCACATACAGTTGAAATACGTTTTAAATCCACATTGCCACCTGAAATAACCGCTACTACTTTTTTACCCTGTACATATTTATCAACTTTGCCTGCAAGAAGAGCGGCTGTGGCTAATGCTCCCGCACCTTCTACAACAGCCTTTCCTCGTTGCAATAAGTCTTTCATCGCTACTTCTAATTCTTCTTCCGATACAGTTACAATGTCATCTACTAGGTCTTTTACAATTTCAAAGGTTAAATTCCCTGGTATTTTTACTGCACAACCATCCGCTATTGTTGGTGCTTCATAATGTTCTAAAATTCTCCCCGCGTCATAAGAAGCTTTCATTCCATGAACATTATCTGCTTGAACCCCAATAATATTAATGGAAGGATTAAATGATTTCAGTGCTACAGCAATCCCTGAAATAATTCCTCCTCCACCAATAGGTACAATAACAGTATCAACATCCCACATATCATCCAGAATATCTAACCCAATTGTCCCTTGGCCAGCCATTACTTCTACATCATCATATGGATGTAGGTATGTTTCGCCTGTTTCTTTTATAATTTCTTCACATTTTGCCTTTGCATCATCAAATGTATCACCGTATAAAATAACTTCAGAACCATATCCTCTCGTCGCATCCACTTTAGCTTGCGGTGCAGAGGTTGGCATCACAATTTTACTTTTGATTCCAAGTAAATGAGAAGATAATGCGACACCTTGTGCATGATTTCCAGCTGAGCAGGCGATTACACCACGTTCTTTTTCTTCATTTGTAAGTTGAGAAATTTTATTAAATGCACCACGAAACTTGAACGAGCCTGTTAACTGCATGTTTTCCAACTTTAAATAAATTTCTCCACCGGTTTTACTAGTTAAATAGAAAGATTTAACCAAAGGGGTTTTTCGGGCATTTACATCAAGAATTTCTTTGGCTTTTTTAATGTCAGTGATATCTAACAATACGTTTTTGGTAATCATACTAACACTTCTTTCAATTGTTTAAAGTCCAAACCTAGCGTCATACCTAAATTTTCGTAGGTAATATTACCTTTATATACATTTACCCCAGATGCTAATGATGATTTATTTTGAATTGCATTTTCTAATCCATCTTTAGAAATTGCTAGTAAATACTCAATATTTCCATTTGCCAAAGCCATAGTTGAAGTACGTGGGGTGGCACCAGGCATATTTGGTACTGCATAATGAATTACGTCATGTTTAATAAATACAGGATTATCATGAGTTGTATAATGATCAATAGTTTCTACTGTACCACCTTGATCTATTGCGATATCCACAATGACACTTCCTGGCTTCATAGATTGAACCATATACTCTTTAACAATTTTAGGAGGGCGAGATCCTGGTATTAAAATTGTTGAAATAAATAAATCTGCTTCTTTAATCGTTCGCTCTAGATTTTCAGTATTAGATTCAATTATATTTACTTCTTCTGTTGCGTATTGCTTTCTTAAATATGCAATTCTTTCTTGATTAACCTCTAGGATTGTAACACTACATCCAATTCCAATTGCCATATCACAAGCATTAGTTGCAGCATTCCCTCCACCTAGGATTACAACTTTTCCGGCTGGGATTCCCTCAATACCTGATAATAAAATCCCTTCTCCTTGATGTTGTTTCTCTAAATAATAAGCTCCCATAAATACCGCACGTCTTCCAGCAATTGCACTCATAGGTTTTAATAATGCTAAATTTCCATCCTCACTAATAGTTTCACCAGCAATCGCAGTAGTTCCAGCTTTTCTCATCGCTTCCACACACTCTTTCGACGCAGCCAGATGTAAAAAGCCCCATACAATTAGATCCTTTTTAAAGTAATGGTATTCTGCAGGTAGTGGTTCTTTTACCTTTACTACCATATCAACATCCCATGCCTTGCCTTGATTTACTATGCTTGCTCCTGCATTTATATATTCATCATTTGTATAACCAGAACCTAATCCAGCATCTTTTTGTACTAAAACTTCATTTCCAGCTGAAACTAATTTTTGAACATTTTCTGGAGTCATCCCTACACGAGCTTCCCCTTTTTTTATCTCTTTCACTACGCCAATTTTCATATCTACACATCCTTTTTTAGAGTGAGTTATAAATTAAATTAATTATTGTCAGATAAATATAAGATTCAAAATATTCATCCTTAAAATATTTTTCAAATATAATTTAATTTATAACATTGGATTGCACCTACAAGATACCATTAATAAAAATAACAGGTCAACAGTTTTGTGAAACATTTCACAAAACGTTTTATTTAGTTGATTTTCTATATTTTATATCGAAAATATGATTGAACCCCTCAATACTTTGTGATATTCTTCACAAGAATATATCTTCTCTTTTGAATTTCAATTTATTATTTTATTATATCACAATATTAAAATACCTCATCTATTCTTATTATTCATATAACAGAAATCTCGTTATTAACTTCATGTTTCGGGTTAAATTAAAGAATTTCTTTTAATGTATAATTCATGGAATTTTACTCACCTCAAATTATGTGAAGATTTTCACATAATTTGAGGCGAAATTAAACTTTCTTTACTTGTACGTTTAATTTCCTTTTTATTTAGTATCTGAAATCTATTCAAATTCTCTAGATGGTAAGGATGAGGGGCGGCTATTTGTATGGATACAGGATATACTATCAAATAATTTAACAAACAAGATAAAGAATTCATAAGAGAATTTATATATTTTTCTAATTGGGAGTGATTATTTTGTCACAACAACAACTAAAAAAGGATATTGGTTTCTTTGCAGCATTAACCACAGTTATTGGTACCGTTATCGGCGCCGGAGTATTTTTCAAGCCCACTGCATTATATGGTGTAACAGGAACAGCTAGCCTAGGATTACTTGCATGGGTAATTGGTGGTATCTTAACCGTTTGCGCAGGACTAACTGCTGCTGAACTATCTGCCGCTATTCCTGAAACGGGGGGAATGATGGCATATTTAAAGAGGACTTATGGAAACTTAACTGCTTTCTTGCTTGGCTGGGCACAAACTGTCATATACTTCCCTGCAAATATTGCAGCTCTTGCTATTATTTTCGGGACACAAACGGTTAGTTTATTTGGCCTAAATGTTAATGAACACAAAATGCTAATTATCGCAATTGCAATTATCACAGCAACATTTGTAACTCTTATGAACTTTTTAGGAGCTAAAGCGGCTGGCGGTATCCAAATGGCTTCGACTATATGTAAATTGCTTCCACTAGCATTAATTATCATTTTTGGTTTACTACACAAAAGTGACGTTACTTTTCAGCTTTTTCCAATTGAGGCAGGGCCAAACAAATCTATGATATCTGCACTTGGATCTGGTTTACTCGCAACGATGTTCGCCTATGATGGCTGGATTCATGTAGGGAACATTGCTGGAGAAATGAAAAACCCTAAAAAAGACTTACCTAAAGCAATCGTATTAGGATTATCAACAGTAATGGTTGTGTATTTATTAATTAATGTCGCGTTCCTAATGGTCATGTCTGCAACATCACTCGCAGGTACTGATACACCAGCCTCTCAAGTAGCTACAATCCTTTTTGGGGCTATGGGAGGAAAACTAGTTACCATCGGTATTTTAATTTCCGTATTTGGAACGATTAATGGTTATATTATGACGGGAATGCGAATTCCTTATGCCATGGCTATTGAGAACAAATTACCATTTAGTAAATGGTTTGCTACTTTATCTAAAAATAGTCGTGTCCCTTATAATTCTGGTCTATTTATGCTATTTATTTCAATTATTATGATGGCCGTCGGCGGATTCAATACTCTTACTGATATGTTGGTATTTGTAATATGGATATTCTACACAATGACATTCCTTGCTGTATTCATCTTACGAAAAAGGGAACCCGAACTTGTGCGACCTTATAAAGTTCCATTGTATCCTTTTATACCATTAGTTGCTATTATTGGCGGATTGTTCATTGTTATTAATACCTTATTCACTCAACCTCTGCTAGCTTTATGTGGAATAGGTCTAACTGCACTCGGCCTCCCTATTTATTACACTATGCGTAAAAAGGGACAATTTGGTTTAGAAAATCATAACGAGTAGACCAGTCTTTCTTAAAGATGTGATACAAAATTTTATGATTAGATTGCAATTAATAAATAGTATATTTTACTTCTTTATCCTTCTAAAAGATACATTAGTCTAACAAATAATAAACAAGGAGAACCCTTTTTGGGTTCTCCTTGTTTATTATTTGCCAGTGTTCTAGTTCTTTACCCTAAGTTAATTTACGCTTTATCCATGTTGCATTTCTACCTTTAGAAACTAATTTAATGTATCCCTGTGAATTTAAAGCGTGTAATGTTTTATTTATAGTACTTTCACTTATATCTGGATACATGTTTCGAATTTTTTCTTTAGTAAAAGGATTATCTTGTTTGTCTATGTATTTTTCAATTCTTTTTCTTTTAGTATGAGTGCTAATACAATTTTTTATTACACAATATAATTCTTTATATGCAATTAAAACAATATCTAAAAAAATTTTCATCCAGAAAACTACATTATGATCGCCTTGATACCAGTGAGCTGCAGATTTATACAGAGCATCATAATAATCTGATTCATATTCTTTGAAATATTTATCTATACATGTATATTTTACAAATGTAAATCCACTTTCAATTAATAACCATTGAATTAATATTTTTGCTAACTTGCCATTCCCTTTATTAAATGGATAAATACATAGGAAATTTAAGATAAATTGAGGAATTAGTAGGAGCGGATGAAAATTCCCTTTAGCCCTTAATGCATTATATTGTTCGCATAGATGATACAAATATTGCGGAACCATATCATATAAAACAACTGTACGTAATTTAAATTGATCTTTTAACTTTGGAATAGAAGATAATACAAGTTCGCTTTTTCTCCAATTACCACTTTCAGAAGTTGAATAATTCATTAATTGGAAGTGCAATTCTTGAATTGTTTGCGGTTTAATAGGTAATTTGTGGTTTTCTTTTTGCACAAGTTCTAATGTTTTGCAATAACAAAATAAAGCGTCCTCTTCCAATGTTTGAGGGCTAGCATGATGATCAACTAATTTTTTTAACTGTTTATTTGAGAATGTAAAATTTTCATATATATTAGGAAAAGTTTTAATATATTGCAGTGATATACTCTTTTCCAAAAGATTAAATATCTCTGGTTTTTGAGTTTGATATGCTGATATTGCTCCTTTATATTCACTGATTTTACTTATAATATTTATTAGTTCTCTTTTAAATTCTAAATTTGTATATTTTTCTTCAAAGAAATTTCTCATCTCGTTCCCTCCTATCCCTAAGGTTTATTATCAACTTTGTATGCTCCATTATCCCCCTAATTTTCACATTACCTACTGTATGCTCGTTATTTTATAAACGTCCAATAAGAATGTAATCAAACGATAGCCAGATGCACATAGAAATCATTCTCTTCCATAAATGTATGTAATTTAATAGATTTCTAATGTTTATTAACAAATAAAAAGGCACTTCCTTAAACTTCTAAAAAAGTGCTTTTTATTTAATCAAATATATCTGTCTTTAGTGACTTAAAGGAAACTATGCACAAAAGGTATCAACATTTTGTGAAAATCATAACATATTTAGCTATAAATAATTATGTCGCTTCTAAAAACGTTCAATCTTAATATGTTATGAACTAATGTCGTACAGAATCTTAATTTCTTAATAATGTTTATAAAATGATTCTTTACAAGATGAAAGTACTTTATTACTATTTAAACAAACATTTTTTCTATACTATTTGCTTTCAGAGTATATTAGATTAGGTACCTTTAAACTGTTGCTAAGTATTTATATATTCGACATAATGTTATACGATAAATTCATCTTCTAGTATTGGTGACATGGTATCTTTTAATGTATGTACAGAATGATTAAAGTTAAACTTTTCTTCCGCATTTAACTCAATTTCTATAATTTCTCGAATACCTTCGCGATTAATAACAGCAGGAACTCCTATATATACATCATTATGACCATATTCATTTTCAAGGTATGCAGATACTGTTAATACACTATTTTCATGATGTAGAATTGCCTTTGTTATACGTAATAAAGACATTCCAATTCCATAACAGGTCGCTCCCTTACGTTCAATTATATGATAGGCCGCATCACGTGAACGAACAAAAATTTCGTCTAAGTCACTTTGATTATACTGACTTTTATTTTCTAAAATGGTTTGTAGCTTTTGAACGCCAACTGACACATGACTCCAAACCGGAAGCTCCGTATCACCATGTTCACCAATTATATAAGCATGAACATTATGAGGATCGATCTCAAAATATTCTCCTAACATGTAACGGAAACGTGCAGAATCAAGTGTTGTACCTGAACCAATTACGCGTTCTTTCGGCAACCCAGATTCTTTCCAAGTTACATATGTTAAAATGTCCACTGGATTTGTTGCAATTAAGAAAATACCATCGAATCCGCTTGACATAACATTACGTATAATTTCTTTAAAAATCTTAGTATTTTTTTCAACTAAGTCTAAACGTGTTTCACCTGGTCTCTGTGGTAATCCAGCTGTAATTACAACTATTTGCGCATCTTTACAGTCCTCACAGCTACCCTTCCAAACTTTTGTTGGTGATGGTGAAAAAGGAATTGCGTGACTTAAATCCATTGCTTCTCCTTCTGCTCTTGCTTCATTTACATCTACAAGAACGAATTCTTCTGCCAACCCCTGATTAATCATACAATATGCATAACTACACCCTACAGCCCCTGTACCAATTAAAACCACACGATTAATATTTTTGTTCATTTATAGATCCCTCACTATTTTTGTTTATTATGTTTTTGTACATTTCCGTTATTCTAATAAAAAAGAGATTTAATTAATTTTGAATGAGCAAGTAATAAACTCAAAATACATTTATGTTAAATACCAAATAGTTAAACTTAAATTCCTTTTCATATGTATTTCCAGCAAATATTGCTCCAACATTATTTCTTATTTAACTCAAAAATATATTATGTATAGCTTCACTAGATAAGATAATTTTTCTTTATCTACATTCCAAAGATTCATTGATATTCTGTGAAAAGTCTAGTTTATACATCTAGTTAAACAAAAATGTTAACGCTTACATTTTTGTTAAGATTCATTAACTAATTATCACTTCTCATAATAACATTCATGCTTATATTATCTTCATTCAAATCTAATTACTGCAAATTTTAATTTTGTATATCGAAGGTTATCTCACCTATTTTAGCAATCCCCCCCTAAAAGCACTTCTATACCAAACAAACTTTTTCAAAATTCATTTTCTAATAAACCTCCCACTAATTTTTTAGAGTTTTCTGTAATAAATTCGACATGTGATCTTGCATTTTATATTAACAAATTTAAGTCACATAAGTTGTGAATGTTTTTTGTATATTTCCCTTCCCTTATATGTCTAACAAAAACAAATAATATATTTTATAAAAGAAAAAAATATATTTAAAAAGATTATTAAAACGGTATTTCCAGCTAATTAGGCCAACTGATATAAAAATAACCTTCAAAATAATTATGTTATTTTTATACGAAAAAGATTATATTAGTAGCTCAAATTTTTATTTGTGTTTGTAATGGGATGTTTTCCTCACATTGAGATTCAACTAAATCGCCCTTCTCTTCAGAGGTAGGGTTGTTTTGGGTTATATAATGATATACCATGCCAACAAATACAGATCCACCAATAATATTTCCAATTGTAACTGGAATTAAATTATAAATAGCCCCACTAAAAGAAATTGTATTAGGATGTGGAGATATCAGGGAGATTGCAAATAGCGATAAATTTGCAATACTATGTTCATATCCAGATAAAAAGAAAGTAAAAACCAATAACATCATAACAATTATTTTTGCTGTATCCCCTTTTACTTGAGAAGGAAGGAAGCATGCTAGACAAACAAGCCAATTACATAGAATAGCTTTGAAAAATAGCTGTATTGTCGGAGTATTCATTTTTACTTCAACAACATTACTTATCAAATGTTCATATTCAATTTGATCAAAAATACCAGTACCATAAAATAATAATGCAAAAAATATTGCACCTACCAGATTACCTAAAAAACAAGCACCCCAATTACGACAAGTATCTAAGACCGTTGTTTTTTTTTGTAAGGTCGAAATTGTAAAATACATTGTATTCCCAGTAAATAATTCCGCTCCACCATATATTATTAATATAAGTGCAATTCCAAAAAATAAAGAAGCACTTAAATAAGTTGCAGGTGAATTTACAACGTGAAAAAAATCCCCTAATTTAAAACATAATACTATAATAAATCCAATATAGATGCCAGCTAGTAATGCACGAACAAAATATTGTATTGGGTTTATATCTAATATTTGTTTCTTCTTTTGTGCAAGTTTTATAGCATCAGCTATCCCTTGTTCTAACATAAAATTACACACTCCTTTAGTTCATGGTTATTATAAATAATCCTAAGAATAAACTACATGTTTCAATATTCACTTTCAAGATTTTGTTCAATATTTCACAAAATAAACATACTCACTTTACGAAATGATTCAAATGATGTGCAATCTGCTATATTCACTAAATCCTAGAAGGTGCATAATACACGAATATACCTAGTCAATATAGAATAAAAGAATAATTAATCTGGTATAAAAAGTTTTAATTTATCATGTTTAGGAAAAGCACTTCATCTTAATTTTTACTTGTATAGTGACGCATCAGGAAATTAATTATATTTATACAAAAAACTTTAATTTTAGGTACAGTGTGTTTATATGCGTTACTCTTTAAAAATTGAAGAAATACTACTATCAGCAAACATATTCAACATTTTCCATCTGAAATATCTTAGTAACATTTTTAAAATTTGCCTCTAACCTATGAGTTTAATGGGATCATCTTTGTATCTCATTACCCGAATAAAGATAATTTGTGACATATTTTAAAATAAACTATATATCAAGCAATCTGCTTTTTAAAATTGTTATAATATGAACGAACATCATTGCTCAACACTTCACAATCAAAAAGGAGAAATTGATATGAGAAAACGAAAACGCTTAGTAATAATCGGTAATAGTATATCTAGTTTACGCTGTATTGAACAGATTTTAATACAAAATCCTAATATGTATAGCATTTCTATTTTCAGTGATGAACTCTATCCTCTCTACAATCAAATAAACACTATTCCATTACAATTAGATATTAAAAATAGAATACAAAAGCAATATAATTGGTACAAACAACATAATATTAAGCTTTTTACAAACGAAAAGGTAATAGAAATTGATCGTGAGGACGAGGTCATTGTTACAGATAAACGCCGTATTGTTTTCTACGATAAACTCATCATTGCAACAGGATCTACTGCTTTTATTTTTCCCGTTAAAGGACTGCAATTATTTGGAGTAAATAAACTTAGAACAACTGAAGAAATCCAATTTCTATTAAATATTAAGAAGCATGCAAAGAAAGCTATTATTATTGGCAATGGCATGCTCGGTCTAAAAATTGCACAAAAATTATTTGATTTTGGAATAGACGTCCACGTAGTTCATTTCAGTTCACACTTAATGGCAAAACAAGATATCTTGGATTGTTCATCACTATGTAACAAGCTAAAAGCAAAAGGAATTCAATTTCTCATGGAAAAAAACACGGTTAAAATACTAGGTACAGAATACGCAGAGGGGATTCAATTCGAAGATGGCACTATTAAAAAATATGATTTAATTGTAATACCTATTGGTAGGCGACCTAATACACATTTAGCAGAAAAAGCTGGCTTACATGTTAAACGTGGCATAGTTGTTAATAAGTATATGCAAACAAATGATAAATTAATTTATGCAATTGGTGAATGCACTGAACACAATGGGATTACATTAGGATTTCCAGCCCCCCTCCACGCACAAGCTACTGTATTAGCCGAGCATATAACGAATGTATAGACAAATACTCTTTTTGCATAATTTCTTAGTTAATTAAAACTAATTCTTTATAACTTTTATCTAAAAAACTCTTCTTAATAATTGTTTAAGAAGAGTTTTAATCCTTTGAAAACGAATTAAAGAGAACACTTTAATATTGACACATTTGCAACCCCATTACGTACTAAATTAAAGTATCAATTTAATTAAGGAGACATACTAAAATGCAACGACACAAAAATATTTATCTATTAATTATTTTATGCACGGTATTATGTATAATAACTCTAGTCCATAAAGGTGAAAATAATAGCGCTAAAAATACAACATATGAGATAGATAAACTTGTTAAACTCGATAAAAAAAAATCATATTCTAAAAAGAATAATCCTTTAGAAGTCCCTTTGATTCTACAAAATCCAGAATTAGAACGTGGATGCGAAGTTACAAGTTTAGCAATGCTTTTAAACTTTAACGGGCTATCCGTTGATAAATTAGAGTTAGCTGAAAATATTAAATATGTACCTTTTCAAAACAATGGATTTATGGGGAATATGGACGAAGGATTTGTTGGAGATATGTATGACATAGATATGCCTGGTTTAGGTGTGCATATTAAACCGATTTTAGAGTTAGCCAAATTATACATATCAGAGAATTGTATTATAGATTTAACCGGAAGTAATCCCGAGGATTTATATAAAGCAATTGACAAAGAACACCCTGTTTGGATTTTAACAAACGCAAGCTTTCGCAAACTACCTGATTATGAATTTCGTAATTGGAAAACAAATATGGGTGAGAGACAGGTCACATACCGTCAACATAGTGTTTTATTAACTGGATACACCGATCAATATGTATACATTAATGATCCATTAGATACGGAAAAAAATAAAACAATTGATAAGAAGGATTTTGAAGAAGCATGGGTTCAATTAGGCAGACAAGCCCTAACTATCATTCCTTAAAAAACACAAGCTGTAAGTAGAGATAAACTGTAAATTACTAATTTATCATTATATAATTATTATATAATAATACCTAGTTTATACGAGAATCAATACCGCTCAATTATATATTTTAAAGGACACACCTTTACCATTGGAGTAGTACGTAAGGTGTGTCCCTCACATAAATCAAAAATATAAGATAAAATATTTAAATACTATTATTGTTGTATTGAACTACCCCCACTTTCACTTCGTTTAGAAGTGAGGGATTCCTAAGTAAAGAGTTCTATCGAACTTCTAGTTGATTAGGCTAACCCCGCAGTCCTTGCGGTTAGAAGCCTTATCGCTTCATTCTTTAGATTGATACTTGCGTTAATATCCCTATCATGGTGTGTACGGCAAGAAGGACAGTCCCATTCACGTAGGTTTAAATTTTTAATGTCTTTATTTTGATATCCACAACAAGAACATAATTGGCTGGAAGCAAATGTTTTGGATACGACAATGACTTGTTTGCCATACCATTTTGCTTTGTATTCCAACATTGATCGAAATTGTGACCAAGATACCTCACTAATTGCTTTTGCTAACTTATGATTCTTTAACATATTCGATACTTGCAAATCCTCTATACCGATAACATCGTGGTTTTTGATGATTTCAGTTGAAATTTTGTCCAAGTAATCTTTTCTAGTATTTGATATGTATTCATGAATTATAGCTACCTTTACTCGTTGTTTATTCCAGCGAGAAGATCCTTTCATTCTTCTAGAAAGAACACGCTGTGCTTTCGCCAACTTATCTTCTAATGATCGGAAAAACTTCGGATTTTCATAGTGTGTCCCATCTGACAAAATAGCGAAATCTTTTAGTCCTACATCTATTCCAATATAAGAATGTGTTTTCGGAAGTTCTTGTACTTCTGTTTCAACTAATAGTGACACAAAATATCTACCAGAAGGGTTCTGTCTAACTGTAGCATTTACAATACGCCCCTCTACTTCGCGACTTTTGGCAAATCGAACAAGGCCTAGTTTCGGCAACTTTATTTTGTTCCCTACAACGGCAATGTTTTCATTTGTTTGTTTTGTGGTATAAGATTGTACGTTGTTCTTCTTAGATTTAAAGCGCGGTGCGCTGTTTTGTTTTTTGAAAAAGCGTGTATAAGCATCCGCAAGGTTGCGAATAGACGACTGAATCGCAATACTATCCACTTCTTTTAGCCAAACAAGCTCTTTCTTCATGGCAGGTAGTTTGGCAGAGCATGTACCATATGTTAAACCTTTTCCAGTCTCTTTGTATGCGTAATTCCATAGGGATAGGAAATGATTGAATACAAAGCGAGAACAACCTATTGTTTTGTTAATTAGAATTGTTTGTGCTTGATTTGGATAGATACGAAACTTATAGGCTTTATTAATTATCATTTGATTCACCTCCATTTCGGTATATGACCATCATATACCGAACGTACATTCGATAGATAGTGAAGTAACACTTTATGTATGTCGAACAATTAAGATGGCCTTCTGCCATCCCTTGTTCGAAGCCAATTCATCTCCCACCTACTCACTTCGCGTTCCTTGAGGAAGGAGTCTTCTTGGCTAAAATGATAAAATATAAAAATGTTATAGTCGCTATTATCAATATATTTTTATCGACTGTTTTCATTGTGAAGTAATAACTTATAATGCCCCCTATACAAAACAAAAGAATTGCACATACATCATTTAATAAGGCTCGTTCATTTTTTTTGCTAGAAAAATAAATGTTTATACAAAAAAACGGGAGCATAATAATAGAAAAGTAAACTATACGCCATTCATAACTAAGAGCAATAGCTGTACATATACAAGCCTCACCAAAGTAAAGAAAAAAATAATATAAATAATACTTCTTTCGCGGCTGTTTTACATACATTAATAAGGGATATGTAGCTAAATACATAAAAAACCACGCTAAAAAAAGAGGTATATGATACCATGTCCATTTACCAGTTAAAATACCTAAAACAAATGGAATAAGCAGCATTCCCCAAGCTCCATGCTGCTTTGGAATAATTAACTTCATTCTTCCACACCTCACATTTAATTTTTTATCAAAATGTTACGTAAGAATGATAATAAGTAGCATATATATCATTAAATTTATAGATAAAAAACTTTACCAGTGAGAGAATCCCCCCACTGGTAATCATACTCCACCAATTTAGGGAATACGCATCCCAAATAGTAAAATATAATGAATTTCTCATACTCACTCTTCTCTTATAAGATAAACTATGTTTTTAAAAAATACTGTGAGTGAAATCACTGCATTCTATTTTTATACCTTTTATTTTATAAAATAAAACATTGTTCAGTGTGTTTTTACTCTCTATTGATATCCTCACTCTTTGAACCTAAAACAAAAGAATTTTTATCTATAAATAATTGAATCATTCTATATCTTTTCATTTTTTATGAGCAAGGTAATACGATAAACTTCTAGATTTAGTCTCTTCTAAAAAGAAAAGATTACATACTTCATTTATTAGTACCATTGCAGAAACGCACTGTATATAGTATCATTTATCGATGTTAGATACTATATATTGAGCAGGAGTGAATTTGATGAACAACTCAGACAATGTAAAACAGCAAAAAAATACTTTATGGACAACTTTTGATAAAATTATAAACAGTAACGATCAAGACTTAATGCAAGAAAATGCAAATGTTGATGGTCGATCTCCAATGGGAATGATGGGAACATTTGCATCAGAGAGCGCAAAACTTTATGTAAGGGAACATTTGCTTTCTAAACAAGTAAAAAAAGCTATTAATCAAAATATTTTATACCCACACGATTTAGATTTTTATGCAACAGGAACAACCACGTGTTCACAAATCCCTTTAGCACAATTGCTGAAAAAAGGGTTCCACACTGGACATGGCCATATGAGACAACCACAAGATATTAAAAGTGCATTAGCACTCTCGTCTATTATTCTTCAAGCTAATCAAAATATGCAGCATGGTGGGCAATCTCTTGCCATGTTTGATATAGATTTAGCACCCTATGTGAGGAAAACATTTGAAAAAAACAAAAAAAAGTTAATAGACTATCCGCTAACAAAGGAACAAATCGAAGTGTTTGCATGGAAAGAAACAGAAAACGATACATATCAAGCATGTGAGGCATTTATTCATAATTCCAATAGTATGCATAGCCGTGGTGGTGGACAAGTTCCGTTTATTTCAATTAATTACGGAACGGACACATCAAAGGAAGGAAGGCTATTAATTAAACAATTACTACAGGCAACACAAGCGGGATTAGGAAAAAGCGAAACACCTATTTTCCCCATTCAAATTTTCAAATTAAAAAAAGGCGTAAATTTTGAAGAAAAAGATCCAAATTATGATTTATTTGAACTTGCATTAGAAACAACAGCGAAACGATTGTTCCCTAACTTTTCATTTTTAGATGCGCCATTTAATGCAGCGTATTATAATGGGCACCCAGAAAGTGAAGTATGTTATATGGGGTGTCGTACTCGTGTGATGTCTAATATTCATGGTGAGGAGACAGCAATTGGCAGAGGAAATTTATCATTTACATCTATTAATCTAGTAAAATTAGCTTTAATAAATGATTCAAAAGAGGGATTTTTCAAATCTTTAAATCATTATATCAAACTTGGCATTCGTCAATTGCTAGAAAGATATTCTTATCAATGCACAAAAAAAGCAAGAGATTTTCAATTCCTATATTCACAAGGGATTTGGCGCAATGGAGAAAAACTACAACCAGAAGATTCAGTTACTGAGATTTTAAAGCAAGGAACATTGAGCCTTGGTTTTATTGGACTCGCGGAATGCTTGGTTGCCTTAACAGGAAAACACCATGGGGAAGATAAAGATTCATGGCAACTTGGAAAAGAAATTGTTACCTTTATGAGAAATAAGATGGACCAAGCATCAGAAGAGCATTGCTTGAATTTCACCTTAATTGCAACTCCTGCCGAGGGACTATCAGGGAAGTTCATCAAAAAGGATCGTGCTGAGTTTGGAACTATTACAGGTGTAACCGATCATGATTACTATACAAATTCATTTCATATTCCAGTTTATTATCCTATTCAAGCAATTAATAAAATACGTTTAGAAGGACCGTTTCATGCTCTTTGCAACGGTGGTCATATTACGTATATTGAACTAGATGGGGCGGCAGCACATAATCTAATGGCTTTAAAACAGATTGTTCAAGCAATGGCACAGTATGAAGTAGGATATGGTTCAATTAATCATCCGGTGGATCGTTGTAAATGTTGTGACTATAATGGAGTTATTGAAAATGAATGCCCCAGCTGTGGAAATATAGAAGACCATCATATTGAAAGAATTCGCCGTATTACTGGATATCTTGTGGGGGACATGTCAAAATGGAACAATGCAAAGCGTAGTGAAGAAGCAGATCGTGTGAAACATAAATGAAGGTAATGAATATTATTCATGATAGTGTAGTAGATGGTGAAGGGTTACGGACAGTTGTGTTTTTTGCCGGTTGTCCGCATCATTGTTTAGGTTGCCATAACCCCAAATCATGGAATCTTTATAATGGGACCGAGATGAGTGTGAAAGAAATTATAAAAGAAATTTTCAAAAACCCTCTAACTGATGTAACATTTTCAGGGGGTGACCCATTTTTTCAAGCTATCGAGGTCAAAGAAGTTGCAAAAGCTGTAAAAAGTTTAAACAAAAATCTTTGGATTTACACTGGCTATACACTAGAAGAGATACAGAATTCACAAAACAAAGATATGATTGAGCTGTTACATTATGGGGATGTTTTAGTTGATGGAAGATTTGAAATCGAAAAAAGAGATTTGACTCTTCCATTTCGCGGAAGCTCAAATCAACGTATTATACGCCTAAAATAAATATAATTCCCTTGCTTTTTTCGATTATTCGTTATCACTAATCCAATATTTATGAGCAGAAAGTATTTACTCATAAATATTGGAAATACACAATAAAAAAATTTATAAAAAGGGACATGCTCAATTCTTACACTTTTTTTGCAATGCTCTTGGAACATATACACAAAAAGGTTCGCTTTCCATGTAATCCCCCGTCATCGCAAATGCCCTAGAACGAGATCCCCCACAAACATATCGAAACTCACAAACACCGCATTTGCCTTTATAATTGTCTGGATTACGAAGGCTTTGAAAAACAGGAGAGTTTCGATAAATTTCAGCTATCGGTGTTGATTTAATATTCCCGGTTTTAATCGGCAATAGCCCACTTGGGTATACATCTCCAATATGAGAAATAAATACAACTCCATTTCCATCATTTACTCCTTTTGGAGCGCGTCCAAATTCATTAAATCCTTCCGTCATCCCTTCCATCAGTACATCTCTATATTGAATAATTTGATCTATCTTTTTAATTCCCTTCATTTTTTCTTGAAGAACAACGCGTCTATAGTGCTGAGCAGCTGTGGTTTTTATATCAAAAGAAACAGTTCTACTTAGCTGGTATAGCCAGCGGAACACTCTTTCATGTTGAATTGGTGAAATCATATCTTTCTCTTTACCACGTCCTGTTGGGACTAAGAAAAATACACTCCACAACACACAATCTAATTCTTCTACTAAATTTGCCATATCTTTAAGTACACTCAAATTATAATTAGAAACAACTGTATTAATTTGAATAGGGATTTTTAATTCATTTAAATGATGAATTGCATCCATTGTTAATTTAAATGACCCCTCTGTTCCTCTAAAATGATCGTGTACTTCAGCTGTTGGTCCATCTATACTAAATGCCCATCTAGCAATCCCAACATCTTTTGCTTTTTTAATCGCTTCTTTAGTAACTTTTGGAGTAGCACTGGGTGTCATGGAAACCCGAATACCTTTCTTCACCGCGTATTCAGCAATATCATATATATCCGAACGCATTAATGGATCCCCACCAGTAAAAACCAGCATCGGATTATCCATTTCATATATATCATCAATTAGTTTTTTTCCTTCTTCTAATGTTAACTCAAAAGGATCACGATAATGCTGAGCTTCAGCACGACAATGTAGACATTTTAATTCACATGCTCTTGTTAACTCCCATATTACAATAAATGGGTTTTTATTATAATCACGATTTATCAAAAAGAAAGCCTCCCATCAACTTACATACTATATTGTAAAATTATATGTGCATTTATGTTGTGAGATTTATCACGCATAAGTTTTTAGCATTTAAAAATCCCTCACCAAAATAGATGAAATTAAGATAAAAAAGCACTCACCTATAAATAGGAGAGTGCTTTTTATTTTAAAAATATCTTAAATATTTATATTTTATTTCTTTTTTATATAAATTCGATTTACTTATTGTTTCTATTAGATTTCATCAAATCATATATTAATAAATCCAATTCTCTACTATAACAAATTACCTTTTCATGAGTGAATCCATACTGCTTAACAAGCGATATTAATTCCTCTTTTTTTCAATTACTTGATTTAATTTCTTATAGTTAGACATAGTTTTTGTACACTCCCGTCTCACCTACATACAGGTCATCTAGGCAGCATTTTTGTTAGATGTTCTATTTAAAACACAGCTATTTATAATATATATTTCCCCTTAACACCCATATACAATACATTTACAAATATCAAATACAAAATCTATGAACTTAAAAAGTTATACCTACTTAACTTATTACACACCTTTATATGCTTGTTTATATACTTCTTTTAATTCTGAAATCAATGGAAGTTTCGGATTTGCTGGTGTACATTGATCTTCAAATGCTCTTTCTGATAAGACATCCACAACATTTTCAAATGCTTCTTGTTTTACTCCTTGTCCTGCAATACTCATATTAATATTCAATTTTTTTCCAAGGCTGATAATTGCTTGCACAAGAGATTCTACCCCTTCTTCCACTGTACTTGCTGGCAGCCCCAATGTTCTTGCAATATATGCATAACGTTCATCTGCCACAAAATGCTCATATTTTGGGAACAATGCATGTTTTCTCGGCTTAATAGCATTATAGCGAATTACATGCGGCATTAAGATTGCGTTAGCGCGTCCATGTGGAATGTGAAATTCTGGTCCAAGCTTATGCGCCAAACTATGATTAATACCAAGAAATGCATTTGCAAAAGCCATACCTGCAATTGCAGAAGCATTATGCATTTTCTCACGTGCTTCTTCATCATTTCCATTTTTATATGCTCTCGGTAAATATTTAAATACTAGATCAATGGCTTTTAAAGCCAATCCATCTGTATAGTCATTTGCCATAATAGACACGTATGCTTCAATTGCATGTGTTAACACATCCATTCCAGTGTCTGCTGTTACATGAGGTGGCACTGTCATTACAAACTGTGGATCAATAATCGCTACATCTGGTGTTAATTCATAATCAGCAAGTGGATATTTTATATTGTTTTTTTTATCTGTAATAACCGCGAATGGTGTCACTTCTGACCCTGTTCCTGATGTTGTTGGAATCGCAACAAATTGTGCTTTTTGCCCTAGTGTTGGAAATTTACATGTACGTTTTCTAATATCTAAAAACTTTTGTTTGATTCCAAAGAATTTTGTTTCTGGATATTCATAAAATAGCCACATTCCTTTTGCTGCATCCATTGCTGAACCTCCGCCCAATGCAATAATTACATCAGGTTTGAAGCTTCTCATCATCTCAGCACCCTTGAATACTGTTTCATCTGATGGATCTGGTTCTACCTCTGAGAAAACACCTACTTTTACATCATTTAAATGCTGTTGTAAGTAATGTGTAACTGTGTCCACATATCCCAGTTCTACCATTCCTGGATCCGTTACAATGAATGCTCGTGAAATGTTTGGCATCTTAGCTAAATATTGTGTCGCATGTTTTTCAAAAAAAACCTTAGGTGGTAATTTGAACCATTGCATATTATTTTTTCTATTCGCCAAACGCTTTACATTTATTAAATGTGTAGCTGTTACGTTTTGAGAAACAGAATTTTTACCGTATGATCCACAACCTAATGTTAAAGATGGAATAAATGCGTTATATATATCACCAATCCCACCTTGTGCTGATGGTGAATTTACAATAAGGCGACAAGCTTTCATTCTTAAACCAAATTGTTTTTGTACTTCTTTATTTGTAGAATGAATAACCGCTGAATGCCCTAAGCCACCTAAATTTAACATTTCTTCACAGTATTTAAATCCTTCTTCTTGTGAATTTGCTTTGATACAAGCTAATACTGGGCTCAATTTTTCACGTGATAGTGGATATTCTGTACCCACTCCCTTAATTTCAGCTACAAGTATTTTTGTATCTTCTGGTACCTTAATGCCTACTAATGATGCAATATAATGTGCTGATTTCCCAACGATATCACTATTTACTGCACATGTATTTTCATTAATAACAAGCTTCTCTAGTTTTATTCTCTCTTCTTCGGTAACAAAATAACAATTGTTGTCTTGCATTTCTTTTTTTACACTATTATAGATTTCTTTATCTACAATGATTGCTTGTTCAGAAGCACAAATCATACCATTATCAAATGTTTTTGATAAAATTAAATCATTTACAGCTCGTTTTACATGTGCTGATTTCTCTAAATAACAAGGTACATTCCCAGGTCCTACCCCTAAGGCCGGTTTCCCTGTAGAATATGCTGATTTCACCATTCCAGCACCCCCGGTTGCAAGAACAAGTGCAACCCCCTCATGGTTCATTAATCTTTTTGTTGCCTCAACAGAAGGTTTTTCGATCCATTGAATGCAATTCTCCGGTGCCCCTGCCTTAATTGCAGCATCTCTTAAAATTTTAGCCGCTGCAACAGAGCATTGCTGAGCAGATGGATGAAAAGCGAAAATAATTGGATTTCGTGTTTTCATTGCAATAATTGCTTTAAACATAGTTGTTGAAGTAGGATTCGTTACTGGTGTCACACCAGCAACTACACCTACTGGTTCGGCAATTTCGATGACTTCTTCATGTGGATCTTCATGAATAATTCCTACAGTCTTATCTTTTTTTATGCTATGCCAAATATATTCAGTCGCAAATATGTTCTTTGTACATTTATCCTCATACACACCTCGACCAGTTTCCTCAACCGCCATTTTTGCTAATGGCATATGTTGATCTAATCCAGATAGTGCCATTTCATGAACAATATGATCTACTTGCTCTTGCGTATAAGATTCCAGTGCTTTTAGTGCTTCTTTTCCATTTTCAACTAAAGTATTAACAACTTCTTGTACATCATTTTCATCTTTAATTACTACGTTGACCATTGCTTGTACTTCTTTTTCATCTGTCTTGTTTGTCATATTAAAGCCTCCAGATCACTATAAAAATAGATTTAAAATGTTGGAACTTATTGTTTTCATCTTGCCTATTAAGTAAAAGTTTAAAACATGTGAAGTATTTCACAAATAATAATATGAAATTTTCAACTACTCCTACTATACATGAAATGACTATTTTTTATTGTGTATTTTTTGTGAAGTATTTCACAAATATTTATAATAATTCTAATCAATAATTACTTATTTACACCATCAATATATACAATTACATTCTCAGTTGTATTATTTCTCAATTCAATGTACACCTCAGCATTAAAATACAATATTTGTTGATGCCTTAATATCTCAATTTCATTATCAATTATAACCATTGTTTCACCGAAAACTGCATACATACAAATATCCTTGTTCAAATATTTTGGTATGACAACATTACCTGACGGATTAATGAAAAAAAATGATGGAAATGTATTTTCAGTTTTATTAATAATTGTTTTGAATACATCATCATTTAATCCCATAGGTGTTACATTTTTTAGTTGCATAAATATCACTCCTATTCATGTATAAAAAATTTAATAAAGTATAATAAATTTATACTCTATTTTTACAAACTTATAGCGAGGATCTCGACTTTGCCTATAAGTTTATAACTATTAATTTCCTAAAGCAACAGTAATTCATCTTCTTGTAAAGGACTATTAATTTGTTATAGTATGTAAATCTCTTTGTTGTGATAACTCTACTAAAGAAGACATTTAACACTTATATGTAATTTATCTAGTAGTATTTTATGTGTATAGTAGTTAGAACTTTTTATTAATAAATTTTGAAAACATTAGTATATATAATATAAATTATTTTTTTATTTAAATATATTTTGTTTGTCCCCATCCTCTCTAAAATATTTCCCCTTTTCTTAAAATCTTATATAAATATATATCTTATATATATTAAAAATATAAAGATAAAACTATTATAGGTTCATAAAATATAGAATAAAGCCTGCTATGACAATGTTTTTAACATGCCCTACTGTAAAAAATCATAAATGGTATGTAATGGGAGTGTGAAAATAGACTTTGTTGTATCATCCTTTCTACATAAAATCATAAAATAATACCACTATACCTACATAAAAAATGAAGAAAAATAATTCAGTAAAGAGTATATTTATTCATTCGTAAATAAGAAGACATTCTCGATATTTGTCCCCAATTTGTAGTCATTTGTACACAATCTATACACAATGATCATTATTTAATCCACTTAATTCAGTTATTCATATTTAATCACATAAAACTTGATGAATTTTAGTAGATTTACTTATAGAACCCTTATATAGCAACAATAGTATGATATTTTTATTCACAAATGATACTTTTTATAAACATATCTACTAAAAATTTAATTTTTCTTATGATTTTATGTAGAGTAAAATCTCTATTTATATAGGTATTGGATGCCTTTTCAAGTTACTATTGTGGAAATTAACAATGATGAATAACTTTTATTGTATAGAAGTGCATAAAAAAAGATTCTATTTTCAATAGAATCTTTTAGAAAAGTATATAAATGGATCTAATAGAAAGACTTTGAATGATAGAGCCAACACGAATAGCCCTCTACTTTGATTTTTTTCAAATATAGAGAGCTGAAAATGATTACATTTCTTCCATTACTTTTAATACCTGTTCAGTTGATTTTACTTGAATTCCAGCACGTATCAGCTGTTCCAAGGCACGTATAAAGGTAATTAAATTTATGCTATCAGGTACTTCAATTACCCTTAGCTTTTCTTTTGGTAATTTATCTATCTTTTCAATGAACAATTCACGTACATCACTAGGAATAAAGCGTTCTTTATGTCCTTTTATTTTTAGAAGTTCACGCATTTCTATTTCTAAAGCCATATAAGCATTTAGATTTGCACCTTGTTCATAAGCGTATTTTCTAAATAATGTTTCTTCTTGATATCTTAGATAATTACGATGGTAAGATTCCTCTGTAACAGGTACGGCAAATTTGTTCTTTAATAACTCAAATGTTTTACGGAACAGCTTTTTGATGCTTCGGCGAGAGTACATAGAGAAATGCAATCCGAAATCAAATATAGCTTGCTCTTTTTGTTTTGCTGGTACGTGCTGTGTAATAAGAGGATAAATGCCTTCTTTAGCTGCGGTATCAAGAATATGATACTGTGATGTTTGATTCAGTAATTTTTTCAGTGTATATACTAACTTACTTGGATATTTTTCAGTGCGATCAATCATGTCACGCAAACTATGTATTACACTACGAATTTGTCGATGACAGGTATTTTTAAGTACATGAATAAATTTATTCATGTCTCGTGTAAATTCCCCAATATGCATTTCTTGTAGTGTAGATTCAATAAATCGGGCTTTACGGGCATACGTAACCTTTGGAGTAAAAGGATCACGATACTGTAGTTCGCCTGATTCTTTTCCACATAAGAAGTCTGAATGAATAGATAAAAATAAAGTCGTGTATTTTTTCTTGTTTTGAATCCCTTTTTGTAGTTTACAGATTTTGAATAGTGGAGTTCCTGTACAAGGGAATACAGTAGTTAGTTCTTTCATAACTGCACGAATTTGATGTGGATACTTCTTATGTAGAAAGCGGTACATCCCACCAAAGTGAGTCTTATTACCTCTTTCATCCTGTTTGTCTAAAGAACGTTTTAATGTAGTTTCTCTATGCTGTTGCATAGCAATATCTAAGAATAGCTTCTTAGATGCTACTGAAAGTTCAAAGAAAGCTTTTGTAAAGACTACAGGACTAATGTAAACATAAGGATTTGCTTTTTCTGTTTCTTCATTCATAAAATGAGTTATTTTAATGGTGTATCGACTATCTAATTCATTTTCAATCGTAATAATGTTATGTAGGCTTAATTTTTTTAATGCAATATAGAATTGAGAATGCTGTATACATGCCAATTCTTCTTTGTATTGCTTATAGTCTTCCCAAAGCATATGTACTGTTACGTTTGGAATAATACCATTCGTATAGCATTTTTTATGTAGGTAAAGAAATACTTCAAGATCTGCATTTGTAATACCGTACAATTTATGTTTTCTTCCCATTGTCTTTGAAATAGTATGACGTGAAAAAGATGGCTTTGCTTGTGCAACAAATCCATCGATATCCGCAATACGTTCTTCATACGACATTTGATTAATAATATCTTCAAGGTATGTATCTTTATAGCTATAGTATTTTCCTTCCAATGCATCAACAAGTGCTTGCCAAGATTTTAATGTAACTATAACCGCATTAGTAGATTGTCCATCTAGACTACGTTGATTACGAATAACAAATGATTTGCTCATCTTTTTCACCTCCTATACAAATTAAAATATACATATCCGCACAATATAAAATATACCGATTTTAATTATAGCAAATCAAAATTTGATGAAATGGGCCCCTTTAAGAGCCAACATGAAAAAATGAAATATACGTTAATCCCTTTCATATCAAGGGGTTTCGGGTTTTGTCCTATTTTTTTTATGGACATGATATCACTATGGATTTTCATGTTCCGAATAAATAAGAAAATGAGTTGTAAAATCCTAATAAACGTTGTTCTAATGGGGTTGGAAGCTTATTTTCAAAAAATATAAGGGACATCATAGGGCTGTGGATTTTCATATTTCTATTTATTATAATTCATATGAAAATCATCAATAAACATTGATATTAAAGGGATTTATATGAAATTTGGTATTTATAAAAGGAACGTGATACCGCTAGGAGTGATTCATCTCTTTAGATAGAAAGGGACATGATACCGCTATAAATTTTCATGTTTTATAATTCCCTGAAATTTGAGAAGATGTTGTATAAATGTATGGTATATAAGGGGTTTAGGAGGATTTATGAAACAAGAAAGGGACATGATACCGCTATAAATTTTCTTGTTTCATACCTTGAATATAGAAGAAACCCTTTTGTATCAAGGGTAAAAAAGATTATGAAAAAAATATATAGTTTAATTTCATGAAACATTTAAGACTGGATTTTTTCATGTTTTAGTCAAAAGGGACATGATACCGCTATAAATTTTCAATTTGTATGCAAACTTTAATGAGTATTACCATATATACAAGGGCAATTTTTAAACATGAATAACCTAGCTTTTTCATGTTTAATCAAAAGGGACATGATATCGCAAAAGAATTTCATGTTTCAGCTAATTCCTTGAAAAATATTAGGTTTCTTATAACGTCTTACCTTTTCCAAATGGATACAGTCTTGTATAATCAGTAAAAGAAGTGGTTATAAGCATACGTGCTAGATTATCACTAAAGGATGGTTGGATAGAACTTACTGTATTCTTTTTTATTTTCATGAATAGGAACATCATAAGGCTATATAGATTTAAGTTTAAATCATTCTCAATTGTAAATTAAATAAGGAGAAGGATGTATATGGATAATGTTCTACAATTGTTTAAAGATGCATTAGTAATATCAGCACCTATCTATAAACATAATGAACAATTGTGGTATAAATGGAATGCTTATTACTTAGAAGTTAAAGAAGATACTAGTAGGATCGTAACTTCGGACTATTTTTCCCCATCATTTTCAATGCTTGTACAGTGGCTTGAACAGCAACAAAAAAAGGGAATCTCCTCTTTGGAAATATTCACCAACATAGAAGCTTACCAAATTGAAATTGATGTGGCGATAGGATTATTTGTGGAGCAAGAGTTTTCAAGAGCTAACAATGAAACCGTGCAGGAACCAAAGGAATCTAATACAAGTTTAGAGCACGAGAATTACTATGAAGTGAATAATTCTGCGGTTTATTATAAATTAAGAGATGGCATAGCAAAGAATCAATTTGAAGAAGATGAAAATACAAAGTTGAAATCTTATCCAATTGAAACGAAAGATAGTAGTGGAGTTGCACAACTATCTTCACATAAAGATGAAGATTTAAGATTAATAAATATTGAAGAAGCTGCTCGTTGGAATACATTGGTTGATGGTGTAATGAGTAATATGGATGATTTAACTGCTGACTGTTTAGATGCAATTACTATTCAGTGGTTAAAAGAGGCAAAGTCTCCTGATGAATTCATAGATTTTTCATATAATCAGGTATTAGAAATGTGTAGCATACCTAAAGCAAAGGCTAATAACACAGAATATTATCGAGCAGAAGATAAAATAAAGGTTGCCAAACGTATTGCTGCCTTAGCAAGTATTTTTATCTATTTAAATGATGATAATGAGGTAGTTGTATTAAATGATCGAGCTGAAGCAGGTAAACATTATGAAGTAAAGCGAGAAGTTATAAAGAGGCTTTTTGTATTAGATTCTGTGGTACTCTGGAGAGATACTAACACTAACGAATATATGGGGATAGAATCTTGCAGGATTAAGCCAGGGAGCTTCTTATCAAGTTATTTATATGGTTCTAGTAGTACAACGGCACTATTATCAAAAAAAGCGTTAGAATATAATAGTTATAGACATAAATATCATAAGAGATTGATTCGTTATTTAACTTGGCAATGGAGAATTCGTCAAATGTTCTCTAGTTTAAAAAGGCCTTACTCTATAGGAGGAGATAAGGGATTACTGGCTGTCATGGGTATAAATCAAAATCAAAAGCCAAATCGTATTCGTGAACAGTTAGAAAATGTTCTTATTGATTTAGAGAAGGAAAAGGTAATATCACATTGGGAGTACAGTGAAGATTTAAAAGAGGAAATGTTAACAAAGAAGAATTGGTTTAAGAACTATTATGCTCAGTTAGGTATAATAATTTTACCGCCGAAAGAATTAATGAATTCAATAGAAAAAATAGCGAAGAAAAAAACAGTAGAGATCATACAAGAAGAGTCTCCAGTGAAAATAGAAAATAACACTTTAGATGTGGATGATTATGAAAATTCAATTAGAGAAAAAATATCATTCTTCCATATGAATAAAAATATTACAATGCGAGAACTTTCAAAAGAAATAGGTATATCACAACCTACCCTTTCTAGGTTTTATAATAAGAAAACAAAACGCCTTTCAGGCACGGCTAAAGATAAATTAAATCAGTGGTATAAAAGACAAATTATTATTGATAAGATGTAGAAAAACTTAAATCCATGATAAAAAAGAGTCCCTAAAATAGGGACTCTTTTTTATCATGGATTTATAACGTTAGTTACCAAATAAATTGGCTGTATCCAGGTCTTCATATTCATCTTTAAGTACCGCTTTTTCAGCTGTTGATTCATTTTCTATATGTGTATCTTTAGAAGTAGAATTTTTTTCATTAGATGAGATTATTCTATTTGAATCGGCTACCTCTTCTTCATTTGCTTGGCTTTCTTTTTGAATAGTAAGGTTTGAATTATTTAAAAGTATACGCTTAACATCATTTAAAAAGTCTTTATCTTGAAGTAAAATTTCTTTTTGCATTTGTTGCTGTATCTTATAATCAGCCACGTCTTGTAATCCGTGTTTATCAATAAAATAGCAAACAAGTTTATACAAAGAATCGGCTATATTGCTTTGTGACTCGAACCATTTAAAGAATTCTTCATTCTCAATCTTCTTGAGGTTCCAGAAGAAGGATTCTCTTTTTTTGTCGGACATACTATTTCACCTTTTTTCGAGAAAGAATTTTCTTGATAATTTGCATCCCCTTAGCATTCATATCTACAGCGTATTTCTCTGGAATCCACAATAAGTACATTCCAACTCGCTCACAATACTCTAATAATTGATTATATAATTCATCTTTAAAAGTAATACTTCCCCCACCATACACACATAAAACTTCAGCTTCACTGGCTGTATTGTTTACATATTTTTCATCTGTATCTTCTAGGATTAGTTCAGCTTGTTCCACTTTTGTAATATTAAAGTGGGTTGTTGCCTCTTCATGGTATTTATGATCTATATCTTGAAGAATCTGAGAGAATTGTTGGCGTTTAATGTTTGTGCCACGTTCTTGATTTAATAATTTTACAGCTTCTTCTGTAGCATGACCGACACCACGTCTTTCACCGCTACAAGCATCAATTACAGGATTCACGCCAACTGTATAGATATACTCAGTTGTTCCATCCCCAATATCAGAATGTAAAATCTTTTTGTTTTTAAAGAAGGAGCCGTCAATTTTTTTGATTTCAAGTTTTTTTGCATATAGTTTAGTGAAATCAGTAAACATCTCCTCTTCCCCTTCAAGAATTGCAAATAACGGAGGAACACCCTCTTGTGTAATGTTTGCACTATTAAATGTTAAGCTCACCGTTACCTGCTCTTCTCCTACATAAACCACTACAACATGATTTGAATTAGTAAAACGTTGTTCTAAATGTTTAGCGTTTACGGGTGTCCATTGGCTTGCTGGGATAGCTGAAATAAGGTCAACAGTCACATTGATTGATTGTGGCAGTTGTTCTGTTCGTTCCCATTCAAGTTGAACTGATTTGTTTGCGATTAATCCTAGCATATTAATTAGTGGTAAATCATCATTGTATTTTTGACCGACTTTAATGTTCATGTTTTTAGGGTTTTTACCTGTTAACATCGCACGATTTCCAATGAAATACATCCCGGATCTTCGAATTGATTTACTAGCAATATTCACGAACATATTATCTACTAAATTAACTACGTTTTTTTGGATGTTTGTCTCTGTAACATTAGGCATTGAGTAAACACTTTGATATACATTTTTCATTTTTATGTATTCACCATTGATGTAACCTTTAAATGAATCGTTCCCAATATCACCTTCTATGTCTATATGAAGAGTTTTGCCTTTTAAACTTGCCATTATACATCACCTCTATGAAATTTATTTCTAATTTATATCTAATAAATATATTATAATCTATAAAACCTTTAACAACAAGGGTTTTATAAGGTTTATGAATAAAAAATATAATTAAAATATAAAATAGATATAAAATAAATATAAACTAGATAATAAATCGAGATGGGTTGGGTTATTTCAGGATATTTCTGGTCCTTTGTATTTTTAGATATATATTAGATATCCTTTAAATATCCATGAAATATAAAAATCGTTATTGGTGGGAGGAATACGTTTGTCGAAGATGCCTTTTAAAATATCATGTTGTTTCTATGGTTTACGGATAGACTATTGATGATATATTTTGGGAATCCAAGGGATATCTAGTGGAATGAGGTATACATTTTAATCAGGAGGAAGAAAATTAGAATGCAAATAAGATTAATTACGAATATGACTTATACATACTTGAATAGTTAAAATGGTTAGCCGAATAAACGTTATAAAGGTGTTATTTCGGTGTTTGATATTATGTGAACGCTAGGCGTTATTAATGCGTTAAACCCCTTTAAATCAACGATTTCAATGTTTTTTATAAACAAATAGCTGATAAAAGAAATGAGATTGGAAGATTAGATGTTTTTTGGTGTAGTAACGCATTGAAAGACGGTTTTAAACTGAAATCTCTATTATATAAGTTTGTTTTTGAGTATTTTGATGATAACTATAACTAAAAGACTAAAAAAGTAGTATGCAAATTAATTCTCTACATATCAAGTTACAATATGTATTTTTGTTGTATATTTTCTATTTGTATCTGCAGCACTCCTTTAAAAGAATAGAGAATCTATGAAATTTGATTTGAATATAAAAATTGAACAGGATTAATTACAGATTCATATATATTTGCTAAACAAACGTTATTATGGTGTTTATCTGGCGAACTTAGCAGATGAACACAAGGCGTTTTTAAAGCGTTAAACATTGTAATAGCAACATTTAAAGGTGGTTTTAAAGAGAAAATGGTTTACGTAATGATAAAACCTATAAATTTATTTTTCGAGCTCAATAATAAAAAAAGAAGTCTGTATAGGCTGTAAAGAATTTCAATTGAAGTATTTCTATATAAAAAATCACATAGATATCAAAGTAGTCTCTACATACATACTTAGATCATAGTGGCAATATAAAGCTATGTTGAAAAGGTGTTTTTTTAGGAGATCCATTGGTAACATACTTTAAAAAATAAAACTTCTTTCTGAAGCAACTAATATAATATGATTTAGGGTTGGTTATATATCTAGGCTACTGATTGGTTGGTATACTTTTACTGTTTATAGTAGGAATGTAGTAATTGATTCTCCGTGAACGCATAGCGTTCACGGAGAATCGCAGGAATGCTGGCTTAAAGTTTAAAAGTAAGATATTTAAATAGATAATGAATAACCTTTATTGCTCTTGTTTTATTTTTGAAATTAACTCTAAATTTTTATGGTAAGACATCAAATTTTTTAACCAAAATTATATATTTAAGTTTCTTAAGTTACATTAAATACAATAGTTTTATTATATGAATGTTTTAGAAGTGTTAATTAGGCGTTGTTATTTTGTAATGGGGCCTACTTGAATCAATTTTTAGTTGCATATTAATTAATTGGATGTTTTTGATGGATAGAGCAGAAGCTTTGGTAAAGAGATAATATGAGTGTAATTTAAAAGAATCTTCTTTTTTATATAAAGAGATTCAAGATAGAAATCTTAGTCCGGAGAGAAGTACGATGGATATAAGCATATGTTTTTTGAAATGAATTACTCTAGTCCAAACAAAATAAAATTCTACAAAAGAAACAAACGAACGGAAGTATGGTTATAATAGGTGATCAAACAAAAATATCTATAATCTATAGTGGAACGCTGTTTGCAAAGCCTATGAATTAGTGCGACTGTTAGATGATACATAAAAGAATTAATGAAAATTGGTACTTCTGTTGAGAATGATGTGGGATTAGGAATTAAAGAAGTCTTTTTATTTATAAAAAAGCTAAATTTGTTCCAACAGTAGAAACTAGCTAATAAAAACAAAACGTATTCTTTTCAGAAGAACGAATGATACTTTGAACTGGCATATGTAGTCTAAAGAAGGCAATAATTTTTTGATGTATCTTAGATATAATTTCAATAACGTTGGAGTCGAAGGCAAAATGTAATGAGGAGAAAGTTATAGTTGTATTTAATCGCATGCTTTAGGCACTTATTTTAGAGGTTTTACGAATGAATTGTTCATTATTATGGCATATTCCATAATAGATATATTAATCAAGGATTAACTAAAAAAATAAATCAATTCATTTCTAGCTTTACAATATAATTATAAAAAAATAGAAAAATTTTATAATGGGATTTATGAGTGTAAAGAAAGTTACTATCACACACTGAGGGTTTCATGAACGTTATAAAAACGGTCATGAAACCCTCAGAAAATATTTTTAACACTACTAACATTTTTTTGTATAGGATGTATTTAATATGAGAATACTATTTATGTGAAACTGTGACCTCTTAACAATATTGCGATCTATTTAATATATGAGATTACTGTTTTATCCTGTTTTTCATAATTTCGTCAAGCATAGGACGATAGTTTACAATTGCAATTAGTTTTCTGCAACCAACATCCTATCTTAAGAATTCATAAAAAGCAATATCTACAATTATATGATAACAAGCCAAGCATTTTGGGCTTACGTCAATTGGCATACACCTACCACGTTCACATTTTTGAGGAAATAGTTCTTTGTCAGAGATTGATAAAATTTATGCAATAATTTTGAGAATGCTACTTTTAAGCAATTATGCTTTTAAATGATGTTACCAAATCGAAGACGTTATAAATTTAAATTATTAATCCTAACTATAATCTATAAAGGTTAAGTGAATATTTTAAGGTATCGGGATTCTTGGAGAATCTAAACGTTATCAAAGTGTTATTTTAGTGTTTATTTTCACGTGAACGCTATCCGTTATTTTACCGACTAATCCCTTAACTACAACGTTAGGAGTTATTTAAAGAGCGTTATAACTAACAGATGTATGAATAAATAAAATAAGTATTCATATGATGTTTTGTTCCATTTGAATGATAAAAATAATATATATTTATATATATAAATTAGTATTCTATATATTATTTAATTATTATAATATATTGTTTTTATAACTAGTACTAAATGTTATAAAAACAATTTCAACTAAATGAAGTAAAAATATATCGTATTAAATTCTTTAAACAGGGATCAACTTGCAAGAAGCAAAGCATAATCTTCCAAGGGCGTATTTCAAGAAATCCCCTAATTTTAGCCGTGTTATAGATGTTCATGAGAGTTTCATTTTTATAACACACATTATGGATAAAGGTATTAACACAAGTTTAAATCATAAGAACGAAGTATTTTATTTATAAAGTATATGAATTACGAGAATAGCCACCTAACAAATAAGAAATGGAGTGTCTTTTTATTTAGTAATCTTGCGTCTCCAAACATCCTTACAGGTTGTTTGGAGACGCAAAATGTTTAATACTGTAGGAATAAAAAAATGAACGCTTACGAAACGTTAATTTAACGATTCGTAAAACGTGAACGCATAGCGTTCACAAGGAATCCGGTTCATTAATATGATACGTTTAGATATATTTATATCTAAACGTATCATATTGCTTTAGGATAGATATGTCTTATTTAACAGTGTTGATAACGCGTATAAATTAGTAATAATGAACGCTGCGATGGTATGGTGCTTTTTTATTATTACAAATCTTAAGATTTATCCTAAGTTAATGTTAAGCTTAATATAACAAATACAATCTGATAAATTTATTAAAGTAGGCTGGAGATATATGAAGTATCTTTGGAATCCATAAGGCAGGACAAAGAGATAAGTAGTTGTGATTATGCTAAAATCTTCTTTAACTTAAGTGTTATTGAGTGTTTTTTTTATGTGAACACTACCCGTTTTTTGGCGTTTACCTATTTAATATCAATATCCTGAGTTGTTTAAAGGATACAATTTATACTAAAGCAATATATAATCTGATAGGGTGTATCAATTAATAGTCCATAATAAAGCTGTATGTTTCTATGTTGTACTAATTAATGAACGTTATAATAACGACCCTGACTATGCTATATATGTCATAAAGTATTTTAAGCAAGTGGTATGAAATAAAGTAGTTGCTAGATTAAAAATAGTTGATGTTAGTTGACTATGTTCGAAGTATGATTACGGAAATATAGACATTAATTGGTGTGTTCTTCCTGTGGTACATATCTTATTAGCAAAGCTTTAAATTATAAGAGCGATACGAATCGTCTAAAAGGCCTAGGAGTTATGTGATAGCGGCCTAACAAATTAAAGAATGGAAAATTTTCTGTGTTTAGTGTTTTGAACTTGAAACGATCTGTAAGGATATTAGATGGCAAGTATTTTAAAACAATAAAAAAATGATATGAGCGCTTACAAAACGTTAATTTAACGTTTTGTAAATAATGAACGCTATGCGTTCATTAGAGATTCAGTGCATAAATATAGTAGTTTTCCTTTAAGGACATAATGTAACTTTAGAAGTAAAGATATGGCCTTTAATAATAGCGTTTATAACGCATAGGATTTAATAATAATGAATGCTGTGATTGATGACATTTATATGAAAAAATTTAGTCTGGCAAAATGAATTAAAGAAGACTAGAAAAAGCATGGAGTTTCCTATACAGGTTTATTATGTGGTTAAGAAATTAGAGGATTTGTCAATCTTCTCTAAAAATTGACAAAGTAAACACTTAACTAATTTTAGGAAAAAGGATTAACATGTTTCTATTAGCGATATAGAGAGTTTTTGTAATCCATAAGAAAGGTCCAATAAGATATGTTAAGCAAAATATATTTGACAACTGAGTACTTAGTATCCTTGAGGTAATGGATACCTAAGTACAGAAGCCAAACGGTTTCTAATTCAGTAGGCTATCCCGATAGTTCCTACGGTTGGCTTCATTTCTAAGATTGAGCGCTGTGTTACGATCTCTATTATGATGTGGGCCACAATAAGGATAATCCTACTCACGAATGTTTAGATTTTTAGCATCTATGTTTTTATAGTTGCAATTGGAACATAATTGACTAGAAGCAAATGTTTTAGATATTACAACTAATTGTTTGAAATTGTGACCAAGACATGCCACAAATCGTTTTTACAAGCTTTCTATTTTTGAGCATACCACTGAATTATAAGTATTCTTTACCAATGACATGATGCTTTTTGGTGATTTTAGTAGAAAGTTTATGTAATTAATCAATCTTTATAATAGCATCATGTATCACAGGCTGTTTATTCTAGTTAGGATTAGTAACACAAGTTGTAAAAAACTACACTCTTCAAAATTAAACGAGAAAAAACATATCATAGGAATTTTTTTACAAAACTACGTATTCGTGTTGTAAGGATGAGCAAAAAAAAAAGCGGTAGCTACCGCTTTTTTTTTTGCTCAATTAGATATATTTGATAAAAAACGTATATCTGATTTAATTTAAATTAAATAAACGTTGAATGAACGTTTTTTTGGTGTTATCTTGCTGTTCTTGGCGATCTTCATTTAATAGTTCAATTGCTTTATCCAGTTTTTCTTGTAATAACTGAATCTGTAGATCTTTGTCTTCTTTTTCTGAGCGTTCCTGTAATAACAATTTAATGATATCTTGGTTTTGTTGTACAATTTTATCTTGTTGCTCAAGCATGTGAGAAAATTTTTCTTGAATCATCAAAATATCACTTTCTGAACGTTTTCTGAGCGTTACTTGAACTTCATTTTCCTCATGAACGCTATCCGTTTTCTGAGCGTTCTCTTCAGTGTTTTCCATGCTTCTTGTTGCAGCTTCTTCTAGTTTCCAGTTTTGATTTAAGTATTCTTTCATTTGCTTTAAGATATCTATATCATTCTCATAGTAAATTCGTTGATTACGCTCATTTCTTTCAAATATATATTCCATTTTTTCTAGTTCAATTGACCATCTGCGAAGTGTATTGGTGTTTATATCTAGTTGTTTTGCTACTTCTTGTGCAAAATATCCATATTCCAAACTTCACACCTCCATTATTTGTGTATTAGATATTGATTCGTTCTTGAAAAGATCTTTCCTTTAAGAGTAGAAATTTTTATAAGCAGCCATCTAATCATTTGTACTCATATCGGTTTGTTTGTATACATACTTATATATTAAGTCAGTCTATACATCTAGCGTTAATGTTTTTTCAAGAATAAACGCTATTCGTTCTAATAGCGTTCATTCTTGGAAGTGAACAAGTATTTATACAACATTAATGTGCGTAGGAGATTATTTTAAAACTAACTATTAATATTAGAAGTTTGTTGCTGATATAAGAATTTTACTAGATATTTGCAATAGAATCAAAGCTTTCATTAATAGAATTAGTAATTAAGTACGGTTTTTATATTACATATGCTTAAAAGCAAATGAAAAGCTTTATTTATATGTGAACGCTGTGCGTTAAAGTAGCGTTTTATTTTTGTATAAAAGCTTGTATAGGTAGTATTTGAATTTTTAAAAGGTGCTGATATTATTTGTTAGGTTGTGAATCTCAAATGAGGTTGTTTTTATATGTGAGAAATAATGAGGGTTATTCGGAGATTAAATGTGTTGTTTAAATATTAAATAGACATAGCTTTAAAAACTCAGTTTTAGGTTTCATGTGTATTAGTATGGGCCAGATTTTTGAATAATATACATCTATAATTTGATATGAAATGTACATAGGAGGGAAGGGGCAATTGATTTAGGCATTTATTAGTGTGACGATCATACTTTAAACTAAAATATATTAAAAGAAAAAATAAATGGAAGAAAGAATTTAATATTATTTTGTTAGATTTAAAGGAATACAATACAATGCAACTATACAATTTTGCATATTAACTGTTAGAATGACGGATTTCCTTAAGGATAGACAATGAAAGTTTATATATTATGGGTACAATAATATACAAATCCTGCTTCAAAAAAGTAAAAAATGTAATACTATGAATTTCCATCCCTTTAATCTTAGCCTATCAAATAATTGTTAACATGAAAGATTTCCAATAAATGCTTAAAGCAATAGATAATATATTGAAGCAAAATATAGACTATGTAGTAGCAGTGGTTCAAGGAATAAAAAAATAAAATTTAATTGTATCTATTCAACAAATAGAAGTACAGTTTATCTAATTAAGTAAAAAATTAGGGAATCTTCTAGTAGTTATACTAAGTCTCCCTAAAAATCAACAAAAAGAGACAACATACTAGATTTAATAAATCATGTTTAAGAAATTAAAAATTAATAAAAACTTAAAATTGAATTCAGTCATATTTTGTTATATTTGCTGTATATTTAGAATACCTCAGTTTTAAGTGTATAACCAATATTAAATGCTATTCTGTCCTAACATTTAATTATGTAAGGTTTTTTATTCAAAGGTTTGTTAGATATCAAATAGTATTCCGGCCTAACAATAAGAAAAAGTCTATAAAGCCTATTAAATCAATAGTTGATAGCAGAATTAGATACCTGTTTAATGCTGTAACTTTGACGTACAAGACTAGGTATCCCTGAAGAGAAAAAACTCTTGTTTATTTTTTAAAGTTTTACAACAAATTTATAGATGAAATAGTATATATAATAATATCTAATTACTTTTAGTTTAATTAAAAGTATGTGGTGTATACAATGACGATAAAATTGTATAAATATAAGAATGATATTGAAAATCCTTACTATATTTTACTTGTTCTTTTATAAACGGCTATTTTACAAGCTCCTTTATAAAATGGATTATTAGTTATAAAATTGTTAAGAGGGGGAACAGAGAATGGATCGAAAAATCAATAAAGTGATGAACAATCTTCTATTTTTAATAAAGCAAGGTCAAGAGAATTAAAGAGTTTATGTTTTGTGATGCTGGGAAACAAGCATAAGTATGTAAAATAAAAGGTATTGATTGGCAAAAGAAAACAAAGTGCAAAGTCATGAGTGATCATCAGGAAAAGAAATGGGCAGGTTTCTTTCATCTATGTTTTAACATATAAAAAGTTGTAGAGAAAAGGGGTATGTAGAATGGAAGAAGGTTGTATTTTGTTTTCAGCAAGGGTTTAAAGAATTTCTTATTATGATGGTCTGTTTTTGGTTCATTATGTTTCTCATGTATGGTGAAAGCCTGTTACAATAGAATGGAGTCGAAAGTCAAAATACCCTTAGGTAGCTCTCATAGGTGTAAGATCTATATGGGCTTTTTTAACAAGGAAACATAAAATTTCACATACCGAAATATTTAATAAAGACAAAAAAATACCAAAGTAATAGTCTACATTTAATTTTATACCTAATTAATCCGCTTAATGGATTCACCATATCAAAAAAAGAAAATTGTACGTTTAGACACAATTGCATTAAATTGATGTGAAACAATAGCTTAAAACCAAAATATAAATATAATTTCTTGATTTTTTTCTCAATTTACACTTTTTTCTTTTTGGTAAGTCAGGAAACTTCTTCATTGTGTCAACAGCATGCATGAGCGTGAAATATGGATGTCTTAAAATCATTTTCGGTCCGCTCTTTTTCATAACTTCCTTAATTAAATCTTTCATATCTGGTTTATAACAATGAATTTTGCAATTTTGACATGCTGGTTTCTTTTCTTGAAATGGACATTTTGATAAACGAAAATAAGCATAATCTTTTAATTTTTGACATTCTTCACATATAGTGTTTTGTTTATGTTCGTTTTTACAATACATATCAATCATAATGCTAATTGTTTTCTCTTCACGTTCAACTCGATTCATAAATTGGTGCCTCCTGCTTCAAAGTCTCTCTGCTTTGATTGTAAAACTTTTTAGAGAGTTTACTTGAATTTTTAATGACAGTTTTTCTAATGTTTATCTCTTTCCTAAGATTTAAATATGGTTCCTTCTTTTTCTTGTGAGCTTCGGTTACCTAAACGACTCGAACAGCAAGAGTTCACTCGATTTTTCCACGTTATTAATTGATTCTATTGGAAGGTGGGGAGTATTTGAAGTTTACTGCTATATCAGATAATTCAGCCTTAGAGCACGCAATCTGCGTTTTGTTTTAGGACCACTATACAATTTTTAAATCAATGAATGTGTGGTGGTACCGCTTATTATAAAATTGGATTTTTAGTGGAATAAATGTTAAGTCTGATTTACATTTTGTTAATTATGGTATACATTTAAGCTAAGAGGTGGTGAACTTGACTATTTTTAACAAAGTAAAGGAAATTAGAGCTCGCTTTAATTTCACACAAAGTGTATTAGCTGAAAAAGTTGGAGTGACGAGGCAAACGATCGCAGCAATTGAAAAAGGGGATTACGTCCCTTCATTATTACTAGCATTGTCAATTTGTGATGTGTTTGATTTGAAGATGGAAGAAGTGTTTGTATTAAATAAGGAGGAAGAAGAGGATGAATAGATTGATGATTTCTTATGTGATTAATGTACTTATTATGGCATTAGCATGTTGGGTATTCATTGAACTTTATTACGGCATTATAGAACTTGCCAATATTATTGACGCTAAGAAAGTAACCTTTGAAGTATCATTAAATATTACACCAGTCTTATTTTTATTAGTTATAGGTATTGTAATAACAATTTTTTATAAAATACAGAAGAAGAAATATAACGCCCTTTCATATCTGATGTATCCACTATTGTTTCCCCTAGAAGACGAACGTGAAAAGTTAATTACTGAAAGAGCTTGTCGTACAGCATTTGTTTCACTCTGGTATGTGTTAATCTTCGCAGTTGGATTTTTAGTGCTTTCTCCTATTTTCAATATATATATTCCAGGATATCCCTTATACATTGTATTTAGTGTTTTCTTTATTCAAATGACAGTTTTTTATTTATCTTTATACCGAAATAAAATAATGTAAAGTGAGACCCTCTTGCAAAAGCAAGAGGTTTTTTAGCTGATACTAGTATATAGCGATATTATTTTATAAAAATGATTTTCGTTTCTGAGGGTACTTTAAAAATGTTAAAAAATAACTGGAATGTTTTTATTTTTGTGAATTTTTTATATTTTTAATAGGATGAATTTGGCGATATGTAATTTAAATTTACAACAAAATACTACAATTTCCTATTAAATAACAGTGAAAGTAAAATTAAATATATCCATTTTATTAAGATAGTACTACATTCATAGGAAATTTGTTCAATTGTATATAGAGAGATATTATTTTAAATAGTTATTAATAACGAAGAAGGAGAGGGAAAATTATGTTCAATCAAAGAACAAGAAATGGCGTCAAAAAAATCCTAGCAATTACAGCAGCTAGTACGATGTTTTCGATGTTTGGCTCATCAATTTCTATCATAGAGGCGGCGTCTGCTCCAGGAGTTTATGTTACACCTAAAAATAGTGTTTCTTCAGACATTATTAGTATAGACTGGTCTCCTGTTCAAACAGCTCCTTATACATATTGGGCTGTACATAACTGGAACCAGGGGGGAGAAGCTGGTGGGTATGCTGGATTCCAACAACAAAGCGGTTTTGATGAAAATGGAAAGCGTACTTTACACTTTGCAGTTTGGGATCCTATTTCCTCTAAGGAAGCAATAAAAGCAGAATATGTATCCCCTACATCAGTTGCAAGTAATTTTGGTGGAGAAGGAACAGGTCTTAAAATTCAGACGACATATGATTGGAAGAATTATAATTGGTATCGCATGACAATGCGTTCTTGGCAAGAGAATGGACATACAAAATTTGGACAGTGGTTAAAAGATGTTTCAAAAAACCAATGGAAGCTTATTGGGATTATGGACTTTCCAGTTCCTAACGTTACATTTAACTACGGACAAACGCTGTTTCAAGAAGATTGGGCTGGTAATGGACAAGATGTAAGAGAGGCACGTGTGAAAAATGGATATGGAAGAAATATCTCAGATAAAAAATGGATATCTTGGAATACTCAATCGATAGAGGGGCAAGAGCCATTGAATAATAATTGGGATGGGGGAGCTACTTCAGAATATCTTTGGTTTAAGGCTGGGGGAGACTCTCGATCAACTATTGGAACAGGAAAAACATTTACGTTAAATCAACCTAGCCAACCTGAAATAGGAAAATTAGATTATGATGTAAAGTCTATGTATTATGAAAATGAAAAATTAAATATATCTTGGCAACTAAAAGATAGTAGTACACCTCAATTTAAGGGGAAAATTGAAATTTATAATAATGAAAATATGACGGGCCAACCGATTAACGTAATTAATGATATTAAATCTTATCAAAATGGAATCAGTCAATCTATATCATTACCAACAAATACTTATGCAAAAATTGTATTAACAGATATATTTGATCAAACTGTGGAAAAAAAGGTGAAAATCAAAAATGAATCTCCAAACATTTTAGAAGGGGATCGGTTTGCATGGTCGATGAAGGGTATAGGAGATTTTGAATTTGCAAAACTTGATTTAAATAAATCAACAGAAGAATTGCAAGTTAGTTTAATAGCAGGTACACCACACAATTATTTTGATAGTACGTATGCAAGTATTAAAGTACAAGATACATCAGGTAAAGTGGTATATAACAAAGAGGTTTATGGGAATACCCAACAAAATGCTGAATCAAAAACAGTCCCAGTAAAAGTGGGCAATTTTATTGAACTTACACACCTAGAAGGTGCAGAGAGAGCAATATTAACAAATTTAGATAATAATAAACGAGAAAGCTTTGATAAAAAAGTAATATATGAAGTTACAAAGGATGGTCTGAAGAAAATCAATCAAATTGTTATTCCTAAACCGGACACAGAAGCTCCTACACAGCCATTAGGATTATATGCAAGTGATGTTACAACAAACAGTGTAGAGTTAAAATGGAATCCTTCTACAGACAATGTGGGTGTAAAAGAATATCAAGTGTTACGTGATGGACAATTGATTCAAACGGTACAAGGAACGACGTTTACTGATCAAAACTTAACAGCTAATAAGGAATATAAATATGCAGTGAGGGCTGTAGATGCAGCTGGAAATACATCGATTCAAAGTGATATTCTTCCAATTAAAACAAAAGATCAAAATGTATCTTATGAAAAATGGGATCCAAAGAAGGCATATACAAAGGGCGATAAAGTAGAGTATCAAGGGAAATTTTATGAAGCGGTTCAAAGCTATCAAGGAAATGGAGATCCTACTTGGATATTTGCCTTATCTTTATGGCAACCATTTAAAATGAAATAAAAGTCTTGTACTTAATTTTTATATATTAGTTTAGTGGTCGCAAAAATATGTTTAGATTTTAGCAGAAGATTTCAAAATTGTAAGGGGAAAACTTCAAAACTTAAAATCTGTATATAAAGTAAATGGTAGTAAAAATACCAAATCTGAATTTTGTTAAGAAAGTGTACTAAAAAAATTGATTATATCAAGTGGTAAATAGCTTTATCACTGAGAGAAAAAAGCCCTGCACACAGGGCATCTAAAAAGATACCTTAGCAATAACGACAATTAGGGAGAAGTATTAACTAAGGTATCTGGGTGGATGGTTGCATAGTAAATATGCAATTTTGAGCATTGTTGAATGTATTGGGATATTCAACAAGTTCAGAGTAACACAAAGTTTCTGTTAATTCAGCCGGTAAATTTGTCCAAAAATACGGATCTATACATCCACTATTTACCTCAAATGTGGATTTATAGATCCTAACAAACGTGTGATTTGAATTTAAAAGAATCCTTTTAGAGACTTTTACTTGTCTATTATGAAAATTATACGATTTAGTGAAGTTCCTGGGCATATCGTTAAGATTAGGCCACAGGAAATATATAACCCTTAAATCATGAGATTCGAAAATATCTATGCATATCTTGTCATAACACCAAGACTTTTGGTAATTCTTTATTAATTAGGGGAGATATCATGTTAGATGAGAATGATAATCTGATTAGGAGGCATAGAGATGGAACTAACTAAATTGGAAAAGGTAATTGTTATTAGTACATTTGTTCAAGGGTTAGGTGAGGAATTCCTGGAAAATAGCAAGGACAATCATTCTTTAAAACAACTACTTAGAGAGATAGAAAAGGTGTTTAATGATTCAACATCAAATCAAATGCGAGAAGCAGCTGAAAGTGTACTAGAAAAATTTATTTATGATTTAATAAAAGAAAACAATCTTCCACTACCAAAAATAAATTAAGATTCATTGGAGAACGAGAGGGCAGTAAGGAAATGCCTATAAGGAATCGCTACAGTATCCCTATAAAAATCGATATCAAGCTTGCATAAAGAATAATATATAAAGAGATTATTCTCTTTATATATGCCAAAAGTCAGTTACTTGTTTTCGAGAATCATGTTTTCTAACTATCTTCATTATTTTCTGCATTGTATTTGGTGATGGCACATAATCCTTGTCATTACACAGTTGGCCTAATGTATTTCTGTTTACCTTACTAGCTTTAGAAAAATCCTGAATTGAGTAATTGTAGCTAGCTAAAAATTTAGCTAGCTTTGTTCTATGTCTCCCAATACCTCTACCCCACACGTTAATCTCCTCCATAATCTTTTTTAATCATCCTTGTCCAAAATGCAAAAAACTATACGCAATTGCACAGAAAAATTTGCATATTGTACAAGCTATTCACAATAAGATGTATCAAGGTTGCTACCAAAGTAGCTATCAAGATACCTCTACCAAACTTCTAAGTTTGTAAGCCCATGTATCATTTACATTCAAAATTCTGTTTATAAAGGGGAAATTTATATGTTAACTACATTTATCTCTTTAGGAGCTTTAGGAGTAACGACAATTGGAGGGGCGCTGTTAGAAAAGCATCTTGTAAAAAACGATTATGTTGCAGCAGCGAAACTTGTAAGCGATGGAATATATCATGGAATAAGGATAGGTGGAGTTTGTTTCATTGGTTATGTATTCATTCAAATTGTGGTGATGTTTTAAGGAGGAAATTACATGGGGATTTTAAAGGATTGGCTTCATAAACAAACTTTGAAGAATCGACTTATAGAGGTGTTTGTAAAGGCAGGTTTATATGTAGATCATCAAACACGAGGTGGGAAAGTACCCATTTACCCGAAGATACATGACATTTCTTCCTCGAAAGAAAAGGTTCGATACATATTTACCATTCCAAACGGATTAGATCCGAAAACCATTGAAAAGAAGTGGTTTTGCTTTCAACAAATATTAGGGCGTAATGTAGCAATTGAAGGTGATATTAAAAGGTTTGTACTTAATGTGTTTCATTCGGATGCTGGGCTACAAGCATACAATTACAGTTATAAGAAGTGGCAGCCATTACTTATACAACATCATCTTCCCGTAATTGTAGGGCGTGACCAATTTGGAAATATGATTACGTATGACATGATTGCTTCAAACACGCCGCATCTTCTAATCGCAGGAGAGACAGGGAGCGGAAAAAGTAGTATGGTACGCGTTGTACTGTCTACACTCATTCAATATATGTCTCCTGATAAATTACATTTGTACCTGGGCGATTTGAAGAATTCCGAATTTCATTTCTTGCGAAGGGTGAAACACGTAAAAGAGGTTTGCATGGAAGAAATCGAAATGAAGATTATGCTGCAGAAAGTGTGGAAGGAAATACGCGAACGTAGAAAATTGATGGAAGAGTATGAAGTAGATCATATTGACGAATGCAACAAATTAAATCCTGATAATCAGAAACCATATATCTTACTTGCTATCGACGAAGTGGTCATGTTGCAAGATGAAAAAGAATGTATGTCTATAGTTGAAAAAATATCGGCAGTCGGAAGGGCACTTGGAGTTTTTTTAATGCTAAGTATGCAACGCCCTGATGCAAAAGTGTTGGATGGTAAGTTAAAGCTCAATATGACGGTTAGAATGGGCTTTAAATGTGATAGTACAATTAACAGTAATATTATGGGTACTCCTGGTTCAGAACGCTTGGAGCAATCTGGCCAAATGATATTAAAGTTAAATGGATTAAAGAAAGTACAATCTCCTTTTTTAGAATTAAGTAAAGCCAAGAAGATAGTTGAACCTTATCGTGTTCCGAAAGAGAATATAAAGTTGCAAAACCCACCACAAGAAGAAAATCAATTATTCGGGGTGTTAGATTATGAGGAATAGAGACAAAGCCATACTAAACAATTTGAAACGTTTTAGATGCATGTCTCGTGATGACATTATTGATTTGCATTTTCAAGGATTAAAGAACGCGGTGACATGCTGTAATACAGTGATGAAGCGATTAAGAAGAGATGGTCATGTGGATGCCAATATCTCGCAACAGCCATACATTTACTTCCCTCAATCCAGCACACTTCGCAAAACTAGTCAAAAGATTCCCCACTTTCTTGGCATAGTAGATGTGTATAAACAGCTTCTCTATTATGAAAAACCTAAACTGTTTAAAGTGGAGCCAAAGTACGGTAAAGAATTCATGGAACCTGATGCATTTACAATTTGGCGTAGATCTCCATTCTTCATTGAAGTCCAGAGGTCAGTTTACAGCAAAAAAGTTATGCAAGATAAAATAAATAGGTATGAATTATACTTCCATAGTCAGGAATGGCATAACGAATCTTGGCAGCCAAAAGAATCTAAATTCTTTCCATCAATACTTATAATTACTGAAAAGTATTATAATATCAGCTCTTTTAACCTACGTATTTTTCAAGCTTCTTCAATTAGTAAATTCTTGAATAGCCTTGCTGTAAAAGCACAGTAAAAATCCCTAATCAGGGATTTTTTCTCTAAAGCGGTTTCTTAATTTACATCTACGTTTATGAGGTCATCATTGACTGAATTAGTTCATATATTATTTTGCCAATGTGAATTCTAATACAGTTTCGGTTATTAATACAAGTAGCAATGCTGATATCGCAACAATTTCAGTATATACATTCCTTAGTGGTATCTCTATAACACTAAATGGTTAAAAAGCTTTAGTAATAATAGAAGTATTTTTCGGAATTTATTTATTAACGATTCGCCTCTCATCAATAACATATGATAATTAATATTAACCAGTATCTTTTATTTGATAGAATCGCTTGATTAGGCGTTCTTAAGTAGCGTTTGTTAACTTTCCAGGAACATAGTTACTTTCGGCGCATCGTCTCTTTAGTCACCGAATCAATTCCACATACTTTTGGTAGGAGGAATATTACCTGGAATTTCGAAAAATGTTTACAAATCCTTATAACAATAATTGATATTGAATGTTTTCTACCTTAAAAGCTAGTTAGGCGATAAAAATAACATGAATGGACATAATAAGTTTGGTAAATTCACGTATTAATTTTTTAATCCTAGGTATTATATTGCTTATAAAAGGATGTGTTAGAAGTGAGAATTGGAGTAGTTAAAGAGATAAAAAAGGGAGAAGCACGTGTAGGAATGACCCCTGAAAATGTTCGGAAGTTAGTTGAAGAAGGGCATCAAATCTTAGTAGAAAAAGATGCAGGTATTGGATCAGGATATACAAATGATGAATATACAGGCGCAGGTGCAAATTTAGTAGCACAAGGAGAAGCTTGGGAAGTTGATATGGTAGTTAAAGTAAAAGAACCATTACCTGAAGAATATCGTTACTTTAAAAAAGATCTTATAATCTGGGGTTTTTTACATTTGGCTGCGTCGAAAGAATGCGTAGAAGCAATGAGAAATGCTGGTACTACTGCAATTGCAGGAGAAACAATTAGCGAAGATGGTGTTTTGACATTATTAAAGCCAATGAGTGCAATTGCTGGGCGTCGTGCTGTATTTATGGGAGCATATTATTTAGAAAAACAACATCAAGGAGAAGGGATCTTATTATCAGGTATTGAGGGAATCCCTGCCGGAAATGTAGTTATTTTAGGTGGAGGAAATGCTGCAACTAATGCCTGTGATATGGCAATTGGAATTGGATGTAGTGTTACAATCCTAGAGGTTAATCAAGAAAGAATTGCATATTTAAGAAAGCAATACGCAACAGAAGAAGTAAATATAATTGAATCTAATACTGAAAATCTAGAGCGAACGATTAAAGAAGCAGATTTATTTATTTCAACAATTTTAATACCAGGATCTCGCCCTCCTAAAATTGTTAAAGAGTATATGGTTCAATCTATGAAGCCAGGAAGTGTCATTGTGGATATTGCAATAGATCAAGGTGGTACGGTAGAGACAGTCGATCATTATACAACTCATGATAATCCTGTATTTATTAAACATGATGTAATCCATTATGCAGTACCAAATATGCCTGGTGCTACTCCACGTACTTCTACTATGGCCTTAGCAAATGGAAATATTGAGTATTTACTAGAAATAGCTAAAAATGGATTAGAGAATGCAATCCAAAATAAACCGGCTTTAGCAACGGGGATAAATATTTACAAGGGTACGATAACTTATGAGAATTTAGGCGCAACACTAGAGTTAGATTATAAGCCATTGAAAGAAGTGTTAATATGAGTAATGAAATTTTACCACTCAACATTGGGAATATAAAAAATGCACAAAAAATTTTAGATGGAAATGCTAGAAAAACGCCTTTGGTTAAATCTTTCTATTTAACCAGTAAAACCGGTGGAGAAATTTATTTAAAGTTGGAAAACATGCAGTTAACGGGTTCATTTAAGTTTCGTGGTGCATTTAATAAAATTTCCCAACTAACAAATGAAGAAAAAGAACGTGGTGTAATCGCTTGTTCAGCTGGAAATCATGCACAGGGTGTTGCATTATCTTCTCATTTACTTAAAATTAAAAGCAAAATTGTGATGCCAACCTCTGCACCGCAAGCTAAAGTGGATGCGACGAGAGGATATGGTTCTGAAGTTATTTTATACGGTGATACATTTGATGATGCAAAAGCGAAATGTGAAGAAATTATAAAAGAAACAGGCGAAACATACCTACATCCATATGATGATGTAGAAGTAATGGCTGGCCAAGGGACAATTGGGTTAGATATTCTGGATGATATGTGGGATGTTGATACTGTTATTGTACCTATTGGTGGAGGAGGAATTATTTCAGGGATTGCTGTAGCACTGAAATCATTTAATCCTTCCATTAATATTATTGGGGTTCAAGCTGAAAACGTACACGGTATGAAAGCTTCTTATGATGCTGGAGAAATTGTATCACATTATAAAGCCCCAACAATAGCGGATGGTTGTGCAGTTAAAATACCTGGAAATTTAACCTTTGAAATTGTAAAAAACCTAGTAGATGACATTGTAACTGTATCAGAAGAAGAATTAGAAGTAGCGATGAAAGACTTATTGCAACGCGGAAAGGCTGTTGTAGAAGGAGCGGGAGCATTAGCCACAGCCGCTCTTCTTGCAGGAAAAGTTGATAAATATGTACAGGGTAAAAAAGTAGTAGCGGTTATTTCAGGTGGCAATGTGGATTTAAAACGTATTTCAAGTGTATGTGAGCATTTCTTTGTTGCTAATGAAGTAAAATAATGATTGAGGAATGTATATAATAAGTTGATATTGCTAAAAAAGAGCTAGGATGAAACATCTTAGTTCTTTTTTGTAATATCAGGATACTATTGAGACAGAGTTTGTTTAAAAACAAACTCTTATACAAGGGGTACAGCCAAATGCCCATCAAGCTAAAAATTGATTTTCTATGAAATTCCATTTTTTTAGTTATGCCACTATTATCGTTTCTGTTTCATTATCAGATAAGCTCAAATTTCTTTCTCATCTTAAAGTGGAACAAATTTATTACTTAAATTGTCTATTTAGTACACTTTTTAAATATGAATATATTTCTTAAAGTGGCTTCAATAATTTTAAGTAAATCAACAGGAGAATTGAAAGGCAGGAGAAAGTAGCATGTCAGAAAATTATCGTTCTCGAGAGGAGCGACGACAAGTTAAAAAGAAAAAACAGCCTGCTGCTAAGAAACAAAAAGCAAAAGGTAAAACATCGTTTTTTCGTAAGTTTTTAGTTAGTTGTTTATTACTTGGTATTGTGGGGTTAATCGCAGGAGTTGCTACCTTTTTCGTTATGATCAAAGATGCTCCAAAACTTGAGAAAGCAAAACTTGTTAATCCGTTATCCTCAAAAATTTATGATAAAGATGGGAAATTGATATATGAATATGGAAAAGAAAAACGAACGAATATTATGTATGATCAGATTCCTAAGTTAGTAGAAAATGCGTTTTTAGCAACAGAAGATGCTCGTTTTTACGAGCACAGTGGCGTAGACTATAAAGGTACTGCACGTGCAGCCCTAGTCAGCCTAAAAGGGGATTACGGCTCTCAAGGTGGAAGTACGATTACACAGCAAGTTATTAAAAATTACTTCTTATCGATGGAAAAAACATCAAAGAGAAAGGCGCAAGAAATATATTTAGCATATAAGCTAGAACAACAGTATTCAAAACATGAAATTTTAGAAATGTATTTAAATAAAGTTTACTTAGGTAACCGTTCATACGGAATCGCAACAGCAGTCCAAAATTACTATGGTAAGGAATTAAAAGATTTAACACTACCAGAAGTTGCAATGCTTGCTGGTTTAATGAAAGCTCCTAATAACTATGATCCAACGAAAGAACAAAATATCAAAAAAGCAACAGAAAGAAGAAATGTTGTACTTAAATTAATGAATCGACATGGTTATATTACAAAAAAAGAAATGGAAGAAGCATCAAAAGTTCCAGTAACAGAAGGACTTAAGAAAGCAACTGAACAAAAAGAAATGCCCTATCCAGCTTTTATGGATGCGGTTGTGAAAGAAGTTGAAAAAGAGTTGCCAGATGTTAATATCGGATCTGACGGTTTAGAAATTTATACAACATTAGATCCAAAGGCACAGGATTTTGCGGACAAGCTTTTAAATAAAGATATTATTAATTATCCAAATGAGAAATTCCAAGGGGCTTTCACATTTATGGATACGAAAACAGGAGAAGTACGTGCAATTGGTAGTGGACGTGGTGAAAATAAAGCTGTTTTTAAAGGACATAATATTGCAATTGAATTAAATCGCTCAGCAGGTTCAACGATGAAACCAATTTTTGATTACGCTCCTGCAATTGAATATTTAAAATGGGCTACTTACCATCAAATTGATGACTCTCCATTTAAGTACTCAACGGGACAAGAAGTTAGAAATGCAGATAGAAAGCATTTAGGACCAATTACAATGCGTGATGCATTGAAGACGTCCCGAAATATCCCGGCAATAAAAACTGCAAAAGAAGTAGGAATTAATAGATCAAAAGGTTTCTCTGAAAAGCTAGGTATTACATTTAATGTAGCACCGACCGAATCAACGGCGATTGGTACAAATGAAGCGTCACCGAATGAAATTGCAGGTGCTTATGCGGCATTTGGTAATAATGGTAAGTATACGAGGCCACATTTTGTTAAGAAAGTCATTTATTCAGATGGTAAATTAAAAAGTTTTGAGCAAAAGCCAAAAAGAGTTATGAAGGATTCTACAGCATATATGATTACTGATATGCTTCGTACTTTTGTTTCATCTGGATTAGGTACAACAGCTAATATAGGTTCTTTAGATATAGCGGGTAAAACAGGTACAACAAACTATTCTTTAGAACAAATAGCACAATATAATCTACCAGAAAGTGCAACTCGTGATAGTTGGTTTGCTGGTTATACACCACAATATACGATGGCAGTATGGACCGGATATACAAAGGATAGTAAAGATGATTACATTAGTAGTAAAAATACGAAAATAGCTCAATTGATTTTTAAAGAAATGATGAGTAAGTTTGCTACAGATAAGTCACAATTTAAAATGCCGAACAGTGTAGTTCAAGAAGGTAGCGAATTACGTATTAAAGGTGAGAAGCGTGATTCTTCTCCAAATACGAAAATAGAAAATACGACTGAACAGCCGAGTGAAAATAAGCAAAAAGAAAAGCAAAAGAAACAAGAAGAATTAAAGAAACTAGAAGAGAAAAAGCAAAGTGAACCAAAAAGTGGTAGTGACCAAGGAAATACAACACCACCAAACAATGGTAATGGCCAAGGAAATAAAACGCCGCCAAAAAGTGGCAGTGACCAAGGGAATACAACACCATCAAACAATGGTAATGGCCAAGGAAATACAACACCGCCAAAAAGTGGCAGTGACCAAGGGAATACAACACCACCAAACAATGGTAATGGCCAAGGAAATACAGCGCCACCAAAAAGTGGTAGTGACCAAGGGAATACAATACCACCAAACAATGAGGATGACCATGGAACGCCACCGTCACCAAGTAATGATGGGAATACAGGAGAGGCTTCAGCTAATAATGGATAATATGTAATCATATAATCAAAAAACGCTATCCTTTTTGTAGAAATATACAGTGGTCTGGCCCCATTTGGTGAGACAAAGAAAAAACACCTAGATAACATGTTTCCTATAAGCTATAGGTGACATATTATCTAATTTCCTCTGAATCCGTTCATTATTATAGT
>NZ_JBQXON010000019.1:0-58561 GCF_052646455.1 Bacillus cereus group sp. Bce041 | reverse complement strand
GCCAGGATCAAACTCTCCAATAAAGTTAGTTTGTCTAGCATCTAAAATAAAAATTGACGTTTCACGTTGTTTGTTTCGTTCAGTTTTCAAAGAACTACTTGGTCGCTCATTTGCGACTTCCTTATGTTAACATCTTCGTTAGTTAATGTCAACTAAGTTTTTCAATTTCTTTTTGTCGTTTTCTGCGTTTCCGCATCAGCGACGGTTATTAATTTAACATATACAAACTATTAACGTCAACACTTTTTAATAAAAAATTCTTTTTCTTACATAACGAATACATTCTTCTGTGTTAGCTACTCTCCGGAATAAACAGAAAATGATTTTATATCTTTCTTCCATAGCTTTTTTTACAACTTCATGAATACGCTCATCTTCAAAATCAAATAAAAGTTCCTCTAATTCTCTCTTCAATATGTATTCCATTTCTTTTCTCTCTTCTTTTGTCAACATCAGCCCAAGCAAACAATCACCTCAATAATTCCTTACGCAACAATAAACGTTCCGCTCATTTTCAATTATCACAATCCTATCATCCATTATATCCACTACTTACGATATTAATCCTTTGTTCTCTTTTTTATATTTCCAGCATATATGTAACTGAAAAGGATTGGACAAAGGGGCGTAATATTATGTTTTTCTTTTTTATTACGAGTAAGAGAAATTTTAAACACATTAGCTTAATAGTAATACTGTCCTTATTTACAGCATGGCTACTCTTTTTAAAAACATATTCACATGAATCTGCTTTTTCAACTGCTACAGGCCCTAAAGTAATTTACAAAGGAGACACCGCTAAAAAGCAAGTTGCATTTACGTTTGATATTAGTTGGGGAGACAAAAAAGCAATTCCAATCCTAGATACTCTTAAAGAAAAAGAAATTAAGAATGCAACCTTCTTCCTTTCTGCTGCATGGGCCGAAAGACACCCCGATATTGTAGAGCGAATCATGAAAGATGGACACGAAATCGGTAGTATGGGGTACAATTACACATCCTATACTTCTCTAGAGACAAATGAAATAAGACGAGACCTTTTACGAGCACAAGATGTTTTTACGAAACTTGGTGTAAAACAAGTCAAGCTGTTACGTCCACCTAGTGGCGAATTTAACAAAGCAACCCTTAAAATCGCAGAATCACTTGGATACACCGTCGTGCATTGGAGTAATAATTCAAACGATTGGAAAAACCCAGGTGTAAATAACATCGTTTCCACTGTCTCTAATAATTTGAAAGGTGGAGATATCGTGTTATTACACGCATCCGATTCTGCCCTTCAAACAAATAGAGCTTTACCGCTGCTCCTGCAAAAAATAAAAAGTGATGGATATGAGCAAATATCCGTTTCACAACTTATTTCCAACACAAGTACGAAAAGTGAAGATGTGAAGTAGCTTCTTCCCTACTACTCTTCACGCATAAAAAGCTCTACTACCTTTCAGAAGGTGGTAGAGCTTTTTTAATCATACCATTTACAACATTATAACTGATGTTGTATAAAACCTCTCTATTAAGCTGATTTACTTGTTTTTCCGATTAAACGATGTAATACAAGTAATTGATATGCATTACATAACAATAGCGGTATAACCATTAAATATAACCAATCTGTATCATTAATCCGAAGCGCCGGTACCCATTCAAGGATCGTTACAACAACCATAAAGAACAGAGCTGGCACAAATGCTTTTTTATTTGTTTCTTTACTTTTTACATAAGCAACAATTGCTCCAAACACAAATAACATTCCAGCAACAAGTATATTATTCCCTAACGAGACTTCCCCATTTGCAATAAGTACAGATCTTAAATACACAAAATCAAATAATACGAATGCAATAAAGAAGAGCTGGACTGCATTCCATAAAGAAGATGAGCGAAACATCCCTAGTCCAAAACGGTGGATTGTTAAATATGCAAAGAATCCCATTTGACTTATAACACTAAAAATAAATCCTACACCCATCAGCCAGAAAGATACTGCTAAAACCTCCTTACCGTCGAAATTTTGAAAAAATTTATTGTACTTGTCCCACTCCAAAACAAAACCAATAATAACTGTGCTAATCCCACCAAGAAACAACGTCGTTAAAAATAGTCGTACCCACTTGCGGCTATTCACAACACATCCCCCATTATCCTTATATTTCTAATTAAATTGTATCAATGACAATTTCAAAAAGCTAGCCATGTTCATGTATAAATTCCTTAAAGATATTTATATTAAAAAGAGAGAACTGTGCTGAAAGGAGTTCCAACTTATGAAACGGATGCTATTCATTTTCGTTTCTTCTTTTCTACTTATCGCACTTGCAGCATGCGCACAAGGAAAAGAAACGAAATCCGAACTAGATTACGATCAAACAAAGAAAATGATTGTTGATATTTTAAAAACAGATCAAGGTAAGAAAGCTATTCAAGATGTATTAACTGATGAAAAAATGAAACAAGCACTCATACTAGATGAAACAGTAGTAAAGAAAACGATTGAAGATGCCATGGTATCCGATAAAGGGCAACAATTCTGGGAAAAGCTCTTTAAAGATCCTGAGTTCTCATCAAAATTTGCTAAAAGTATGGGGAAAGAACAAACTCAATTAATGAAAACCTTATTAAAAGACCCTGAATACCAAGCAGGCGTTATAGAAATTATGAAAAATCCTGAAGTAGAAAAAATGATGTTACAAACAATGAAGAGTAAAGAATACCGTCAATATCTACAACAAGTACTAACAGAAACTGCTGAAAGTCCACTCTTCCAAGCCAAGATGATTGATATCATTAGTAAAGGTGTGCAAAAAGCTGAAAAAGGCGGATCTGGTAAGAAAGAAGCAGGCGGTGACGGTGGTTCTCAAGGCGAGAAGAAGGAAGAACAGTAAAAAATAATAACTATAATAACGAGTGGACAATTTATATATTGTCCACTCGTTATTACTTTATCTTGCTATTAACAGACAAAATGGACCCCTCTAATTAAACGAAAGGTTTACTAGCAACAAAAGCCTTATTGTTGTCAGTAACAGGTGAACCCCACTGATTAAAGTTTCACTTTATTTTTGTGTAACAGCTGTTTTATCAATTACTGTTTCAGCTATTTTACTATAAATAATGCCCGTTGTATGTGTATCTTCATATACTGAAGGAGCAAAGTCTTCTTTATTCCAATCGGGTTGTTGCAGTGGAATACGACCAAGAACATTCGTTTGTAATTCGGTAGCTAACTTATCTCCCCCGCCTTTTCCAAATACATATTCTTTCTCACCAGTTACCTTACTTTCAAAATATGCCATATTCTCAACAACACCAAGAATACTATGTTCAGTGCGCAATGCCATCGCTCCAGCACGCGCTGCTACAAACGCAGCTGTTGGATGAGGCGTCGTTACAATAATCTCTTTGCAAGATGGCAACATTGAGTGCACATCTAACGCAACATCACCTGTGCCTGGTGGCAAATCTAGTACTAAATAATCTAAATCGCCCCATTCTACTTCTGTGAAGAAGTGGTTTAACATTTTCCCAAGCATAGGTCCTCTCCAAATAACTGGTGCATTATCCTCTACAAAGAAGCCCATTGAGATTACCTTTACACCTAAACGTTCCACCGGAATTATCTTGTCACCTCTTACGATAGGACGTTTTTCTATCCCCATCATGTCTGGCACACTAAAACCGTAAATGTCCGCATCAATAATACCAACTTTTTTTCCTAAACGAGCTAAAGCAACTGCAAGGTTAACGGAAACAGTTGATTTTCCCACGCCACCTTTTCCACTCGCTACTGCTAAGAATGTTGTTTTTGAATTAGGTGACAATAAAGATTCACTTTGCTCTTCTTCTTGTTCCGGTGCAAACTGAGCTAATTCCTCTTCTGTAAATTCTGCAAAACGAAGTCCAACTGTTGCTGCCCCAAGTTCTTTTACTAACTTTACAATTCCAGACTGCAACTGCATTTGTTCCGCTGTACCGGTTTTTACGATTGCAATTTTAACACTCACATGTTCCTTCTCTGGCTTGACTGTTACCTCTTTAATTGCACTTGTTTCTTTTAATGTTTTATGTAAAAACGGATCTACAATCCCTTCTAATGCTTCAACCACTTGCTCTTTCGTTACCATAATTAGCCCAGCCCCCTGTATGAAAAATAACGTAATGTTAATTGAATTTATCTCTGCGTATTCTTGAAATAAATGCGTTTACATTTCCAGTATAACATATTTTCCGAAAACTTCGTTAACGAGAGAAGCTCAAAAAAATCCTCCTTATTCTGGAGGATTTCCTTTTTCCGTGAAATAACGTAATATACCACGGTATATTGCAGCTGCTACCTTTTGCTGATATTTCTCCGAATTTAACATATACCTTTCGTTCACATTCGATAAAAAGCCAGCTTCAATTAAAGCACCTGGTGTTTTAGAATACTTTAATAAATACACATGCGAAATTGTCTTAGCAGAACGATTCGTGTTCTCTAAACTTGTTCTCAATTCAGCCTGTATAAATTTTGCAGCACGTTCATTTTCAATCGAAGAGCGGTAATAGAACGTTTGTGCGCCTTTCGATCCACTACTAGTTAAAGCATTTAAATGAATACTTGCAAAAAAGTCTACATCAGGTTTATTGATGATTTCTACACGTTTTTTTAAATCCTCTGCTTTACGTCTACTATATGACTTTGTATCTTTGTTAGCTAAATCATAATCTCCCTCACGCGTTAAAATAACTAGTGCACCTTGTTCTTGTAAATAGTCTTGTACCTTTTTTGTAATTTCAAGCGTAATATCCTTTTCTATAATATCCTTTCCACCAACAGCCCCTCCATCTGGTCCACCATGCCCAGCATCTAATACAATTACTTTCCCTGATAAGGGTAAATTCCAAGCTCGCCACGATTTTGTAATTTGAAATTCTTGCTTGACTAAAAAAAACAATACAACCGCAGCGAGTGCAAAAGAGATAATTCGAATTCTCTTCATACCTTTCCTCCTCCAGCTAGTCCCTCTAATTACTTATATGGGACAAGAGGAAAGTTTATGCTTGTCTTAATGAAGCTTTAATCGATATCTTCTTTCACCTTTTTCATACCCTTCTTGCCACCACAATCCTATAAACTGCTGACAAGATTCAAAAAGTAATTCCTCATCTTTCAACTTTATTTCTCGCATAGTCATACTCGTTAAAAATTGAAATAGCGTTTCAGTTAATTGTTGTTCTTCTTCTAAAGCTCTATATTTCACATCAAAAAACGATTCACCATAATAACCAAATTTACTGTATCTCGCTCCTAATAAATAAGATTCTATCCCTAATTCAATACAGTAATCTTCATACTGACGATGAAGCTCTTGCATTTGAAAGGCATCACGAATATTTGAACGCAATGTTTTTAATGATAATTCCCGCAACATCTTCCGCTCGTATTTTAACTGCTTTTCTTTTTGTTTTTCTTGTAAGCTGACAATGACATTCATAGTACTTATAAACCTCCCTAATACGTATTAGTCTAAACTTCTAAAGAAGAAGCATACGCGCGGCGGTAGCACTAAAATATTCCAAGCTATAAAAATTGCAAAAGAGGAATGAAACATAAAAAACCCCAACCAAAATGGTTGGGGTTTGTAGTTCGCAAAAATTAACGTTTTGAGAACTGAGGTGCACGACGTGCGCCTTTAAGACCGTATTTTTTACGCTCTTTCATACGTGCGTCACGAGTTAATAGACCTGCACGTTTTAGTGTTAGACGGTATTCTGGATCAGCTTTTAATAAAGCGCGAGAAATACCGTGACGAATAGCACCAGCTTGACCAGTGTATCCACCACCATTTACGTTTACAAGTACATCGTAGTTACCTAAAGTTTCTGTTGCAACTAGAGGTTGTTTCACTACTTCACGTAATGCAGCAAATGGGATATAGTTTTCAAAATCACGACCGTTAATGATAACGCGTCCTTCGCCTGGAACTAGGCGTACGCGCGCTACTGAACTCTTACGACGTCCAGTGCCATAGTATTGAACCTGTGCCAAAGTAAGCCCTCCTTTAATTAATTATCCGCGAAGTTCGTAAACTTCTGGTTTTTGTGCTTGGTGTGGATGCTCTGCTCCAGCATACACGTTAAGTTTCTTAGAAACTTGACGGCCTAAGCGTCCTTTTGGAAGCATGCCTTTAATTGCAAGCTCTAACATTTGTACAGGGTAGTTTGTACGCATTTCAAGAGCTGTTCTTTGCTTAAGTCCACCTGGGTGGTTAGTGTGACGGTAGTAAATTTTATCGTTTAATTTATTACCTGTTAAATGAATTTTCTCAGCGTTAATAATAATTACATGATCACCCGTGTCAACGTGTGGTGTAAATGTAGGTTTGTTTTTACCACGTAAAATGGATGCTACTTCACTAGCAAGGCGACCTAAAGTTTGACCTTCAGCATCAACCACATACCATTTACGCTCAACTTCGTTAGCTTTTGCCATAAAAGTCGTACGCATGTGTTTCCCTCCTCGTTATCTTTTCCATAGAAAAAATCTATTGTTTATCTTAAACACGATTTCCTTCCGGGGCTAATCGTGGTTTTAGAAACAATACCATATGTTATGATATACTTTTGAGTTTCTAATGTCAAGCAAATGTTACACCAGGATTAGTTGTTATAGTTTACCTCCCACAAGTAAAGCCCATGACCTGGAGCCATCTTTCCAGCAAACTGACGATTTTGTTTCGCTAAAATCTCTGGAATGCTATCAGGATCAAGCTTTCCTTGCCCTACGCTAAGTAACGTACCAACAATAATTCTGACCATATTATATAAAAATCCATTACCTACAAAACGAAAAATTATTTCATCATCTTGTTCAATTAACTCGATTTCATAAATTGTTCGCACTTTATCTTTTTTGTCAGTTTTTGCCGAACAAAAAGAAGTAAAATCATGCGTTCCAATAAAATAAGGAATTGCTTTTCTTATAGAGTTGATTTCGAGCGGGTATGGATATTGATATACGTAATTTCTACGGAATACATCCGCAGTCTTTGATAATAATACACGATAACGATATTCTTTTTTCTCAACACCGTAACGTGCATGAAATTCTTCTGTTTTTTTCTCTACTTGCCTAATAACAATATCATCTGGCAACATTGTGTTTAAAGCATTACTCCATTGCCACTCTTCAAGAGACAAAGGAGTATCAAAGTGTATTACTTGTCCTTTTGCATGAACTGTAGAATCTGTTCTACCAGATGCCTGAACACGAACAAGTTCTCCCTTATGCAATTTCTGCAATGCTTTTTCTATCTCCTGTTGAACAGTACGATGGTTCGGCTGAATTTGATAACCACAAAAATGCATGCCATCATATGCAACCGTACATTTTATTCTATCCATTTCTCTATTCTCCATTACGATCGCACCCATGCCAAAATACAAGCTAAACAAAATAAGCTGACAATCGTTACTGTATCGCTTGTTTTCCAGCGTAGTTGCCTAAATTTAGTACGTCCTTCACCACTTTGATATCCACGAGCTTCCATCGCAATGGCTAAGTCCTCTGCACGCTTAAAAGCACTGATAAACAGAGGAACGAGCAGTGAAATAATAGCTTTCATTCTATCTTTTATCGGTCCCCCGGCAAAATCAATACCACGTGACGCTTGTGCTTTCATTATTTTACTCGTTTCATCCATTAATGTCGGGATAAAACGAAGAGAAATTGACATCATTAATGCGATTTCATGAACAGGAACCTTTATACGCTTCAACGGCTTTAATAACGTCTCCAAACCATCTGTAATTTCAATAGGTGTCGTCGTTAACGTTAATAATGTCGTCATTAAAATAATAACGAAGAATCGTACAGAAATGTATATCCCTTGCTCTAATCCTTTTTCATATATCGAAAACCAACCAAGCTGGAATAGTACATCCCCCTCTTTATTTGTAAAAATATGCAGGAAAAATGTAAAAAGAAAAATCCATAAAATTGGTTTTAAGCCCGAAAGTACATAACGAATCGGCACTTTTGCAAAAAATAAAGCAATGAGTGCATATAAAAATAAAAATCCATATGAAATCGCATTATTTGCTAAGAAAACAACAAATACATATAAAAAGACAATCAGCAGCTTCGTACGTGGATCAAGTTGATGAATAAGTGAATTCCCCGGGATATATCTCCCAATAATCAACTGCTGCATGGTTCATGACCACCTTTTCGTAACACCTGCACAACTTCATGAGTAAGATCCTCTAAAGATAAGGTAGCCTTTGGAATTGAAATACCAAACTTCTCTTCAATTGCACGTTTATACTTTAATGACATAGGAAGATCCACACCAATTTTCTCTAGTTCATCAGCATGTGAAAATACTTCCTCTGCACTTCCTTGCAAAAAGACCGTTCCTTTATGCATAACTACAATCTGCTCCGCATACTGAGCAGCATCCTCCATATTATGCGTTACAAGGATGACTGTAAGACCCTGCTCCTTGTGCAGCTTATAAAACATCTCCATAAGTTCGTTCTGCCCTTTTGGATCTAGTCCTGCTGTAGGTTCATCTAATACAAGCACTTCAGGTTCCATTGCCAGTACACCCGCTATAGCAACACGTCTCATTTGTCCACCACTTAATTCGAACGGAGAACGTGTTAACAGTTCTGGTTCTAGCCCTACAAGTTCAATTGCCTTTCTAGCCTTTTGCCTTGCTTCGTCTACAGATACTCCAAAATTAGTAGGGCCGAAACAAATATCTTTCTCCACAGTCTCTTCAAACAACTGATGTTCTGGAAATTGAAAGACAACCCCTACTTTTTTACGTAGTGGCTTTAGCTTTTTTTCTTTCTTTCCTGCCGAAATCAAATGTTCACCAATTTGAACTGTACCATTTGTCGGCTGCAATAAACCATTTAAATGTTGAATCATCGTCGACTTTCCTGAACCAGTATGACCGATAATGGCATAATAGCCCCCACTTGGAAACGACACGTCTACATCATAAAGTGCGCGTCTTTCAAATGGAGTTTTATATTGATAACGATGTTCTACTTTTTGGAATGTAATCTCCAAAGTTCGTTCACCAAGCTTTCCATTGTAAGATGCGTATTTTGCAAGAGAATTTCATTTCTTTTTAATAATTCTGCTATTTTCACCGAAAACGGTACATCTAAGCCAATTTCTTGGAGCATATGAGAGGATTTGAAAATTTTTTCTGGAGTCCCTTCCTCTAATATTTCTCCCTTATTTAAAATAATGACACGATCTGACTGTGCCGCTTCTTCTAAATCGTGCGTAATTGATAACACGGTAATACCTTTTTGAGTAACAAGTTGTCTAACCGTTTCTACTACTTCACGTCTCCCTTGAGGGTCTAACATTGACGTTGCTTCATCTAATATTAAAATAGATGGTTGAAGTGCTAAAACGCCTGCTATTGCCACTCGCTGCTTTTGCCCACCAGATAAGGAATGAGGCTCATCATTAAGAAAATCTTCCATACGGACAAGTTGCAAGGCCTGTTCTAATCTTTCAATCATTTGTTCTCTTGGCATTCCGATATTCTCCAAGCCAAATACAACATCATCTTGCACTGTTGTTCCAACAAATTGATTATCTGGATTTTGAAATACCATTCCAATTTGTTTTCGAACATCCCATACCGTTTCCTCTGATAAAACCATTGTATCATTTACTGTAATAGTCCCTGCTTCTGGCAAAAACAAACCATTCAATAATTTTGCAAGTGTAGACTTTCCTGAACCGTTTTGTCCAATAATAGATACCCATTCTCCCTCATATAAGGAAAATGAAACATCTTTTAATGCATAAGTGGCTGCCCCAGGATATTGAAATGATATATTTTCTATCCGAAGTTTCTCTTTTTTCAATAGAAGGCACCCTTTCCTTCGCCAAGTTAGCCTATTTTTATATTTAAAAAAAAGGGCCATGACCAGTTTCTTGAAAAGAACTGTCCTGCCCTTTTAATTATCATTATACTAACTCGATAATTACCATTGGTGCTGCGTCTCCGCGACGTGGACCAATTTTTGCAATACGAGTGTATCCGCCTTGGCGCTCAGCATAGCGTGGAGCTACATCAGCGAATAGTTTTTGAAGTGCATCTTGACCAGTCTCAGCGTTAGCTACTTCATTGCGAATGAAAGCTGCTGCTTGACGACGAGCATGAAGATCTCCGCGTTTACCTAAAGTGATCATTTTTTCCACTACAGAACGAAGTTCTTTTGCACGAGTTTCTGTCGTTTGGATGCGCTCGTTGATAATTAAATCAGTAGCTAAATCACGTAACATAGCTTTACGTTGCGCACTTGTACGGCCTAATTTTCTGTATGCCATTCGTAGTTCCCTCCTTTGTTGATGGGTTTAAATCCTCAGTCGTCTTTACGTAAACCTAAACCTAATTCCTCAAGTTTATGTTTAACTTCTTCTAAGGATTTACGTCCTAAGTTACGAACTTTCATCATATCTTCTTCTGTTTTGTTCGCAAGCTCTTGTACAGTATTAATTCCTGCACGTTTTAGGCAATTATAAGAACGAACAGAAAGGTCTAGTTCTTCGATAGTCATCTCAAGAACTTTCTCTTTTTGATCTTCTTCCTTCTCGACCATAATCTCAGCATTTTGTGCTTCATCAGTTAAACCAACAAAGATATTTAAATGCTCAGTTAAGATTTTGGCACCTAAAGAGATAGCTTCTTTTGGCCCGATGCTTCCATCCGTCCATACATCAAGCGTAAGCTTATCATAATTAGCCACTTGTCCGACACGTGTCTTTTCCACTTGGTAAGTCACACGTGATACTGGAGTATAAATAGAATCAATAGGAATTACTCCTATTGGTTGATCTTCGCTTTTATTTGCATCAGCTGGCGTATACCCACGGCCACGCTTTGCAGTTAAACGCACGCGGAAATGCGCATCTTTTGCTAACGTTGCAATGTGTAAATCTGGATTTAAGATTTCTACATCACTATCGTGAGTAATATCAGCAGCTGTGACAATACCTTCGCCCTGTACATCAATTTCCAACGTCTTCTCTTCTTCAGAGTAGATTTTAAGAGCTAACTTTTTCAAGTTTAAGATGATCGTCGTAACGTCTTCTACTACGCCCTCAACTGTTGAAAATTCATGTAATACGCCATCGATTTGGATAGCAGTAACAGCGGCACCAGGGAGTGAGGATAAAAGAATACGACGTAAGGAGTTACCCAAAGTAGTACCATATCCACGCTCAAGCGGTTCAATTACGAATTTACCATATTTAGCATCTTCGTTAAGTTCAACCGTTTCGATTTTCGGCTTTTCGATTTCAATCATTAACTAAACCCTCCTTCAAAACGTCGAAACCCCGGTTAAACAAAGGTATAACCCCTGTCTAACCGAAAGTCCCCCTTAGGCAGTTCCCGATTGTGCACAACAAGCGATGTTTCTGTACGAAATTTCTCGATAATGCATCATATCCATTATAGACAAAAGGGAAAATTCTATACAGAAAAATTACACACGACGACGTTTTGGTGGACGACATCCATTATGAGGAACTGGAGTAACATCTCTAATTGCTGTTACTTCTAGACCTGCAGCTTGAAGAGCACGAATTGCAGCTTCACGACCAGCACCAGGACCTTTAACAGTAACCTCTAAAGTTTTTAAACCGTGTTCCATTGCAGCTTTAGCAGCAGTTTCAGCAGCCATTTGCGCAGCGAATGGAGTAGATTTACGAGATCCACGGAAACCAAGTGCACCAGCACTAGACCAAGAAAGTGCGTTACCGTGAGTATCTGTAAGTGTTACGATTGTGTTGTTGAAAGTAGAACGAATATGAGCTATACCAGCTTCAATATTCTTTTTCACACGTTTTTTACGAGTGTTTGTTTTACGTGCCATTGTTAGTTCAACCTCCTTTACTTATTATTTCTTTTTATTTGCTACTGTACGACGTGGACCTTTACGTGTACGAGCATTGTTTTTAGAGTTTTGACCACGAACTGGTAAACCACGACGGTGACGAAGACCACGGTAAGAACCGATCTCCATTAGACGTTTGATGTTAAGAGATACTTCACGACGAAGGTCTCCCTCAACTTTAATACGATCGATGATATCACGGATACGTCCTAATTCGTCTTCCGTTAAATCACGAACTCGTGTTTCTTCAGAAATACCTGCTTCAGCAAGAATTTTTTCAGCAGTTGTGCGACCAATGCCGAATACGTAAGTTAAAGAAATAACAACGCGTTTGTCTCGAGGAATATCTACACCTGCGATACGTGCCATTACGAATGCACCTCCTTCTGATTAACCTTGTTTTTGTTTATGTTTAGGGTTTTCACAAATAACCATTACTTTTCCACGTCTACGAATAACTTTACATTTTTCGCAGATTGGTTTAACTGACGGTCTTACTTTCATGTCTCGAACCTCCTTAAAGATTACGGAGTGCTATATTATTTAAAACGGTACGTAATACGACCACGATTTAAATCGTACGGAGATAATTCTACCGTAACTTTGTCTCCTGGTAAAATACGAATGAAGTTCATACGGATTTTACCAGAAACGTGAGCCAATACGACATGCCCATTCTCTAATTCTACTTTGAACATAGCATTTGGCAACGTTTCAAGAACGGTACCTTCGACTTCAATTACATCATCTTTAGCCATTCAATAGTTCTCCCTTCTTCAAATCAGTAACATTTTACACTGCTCTGAAATCCCGGAGAGCCAGCTACTTATAAAGTGGTAAGGATTTCGTATCCTGCTTCTGTAAGAGCAATCGTGTGCTCAAAATGGGCACACCATTTACCATCTACCGTTACCACTGTCCAGTCATCAGATAGTGTTTTTACATATCGTCTTCCTTGATTCACCATCGGCTCAACACAGATGACCATTCCCGGCTTTAATCTAGGGCCTCTATTTGGTGGACCATAGTGCGGGATTTGAGGGTCCTCATGTAAGTCTTGCCCGATTCCGTGACCAACATACTCCCTAACGATCGAGAATCCATTCTCTTCAGCATGGGTTTGAACCGCATGTGAGATATTTGATAATCTCTCGCCTGGTTTTACTTGTTCTAGACCAAGATACAACGATTTTTCTGTGACATCAAGTAGCTTTTGAACAGATTCAGAAATGTTTCCAACTGGATACGTCCATGCAGAATCTCCATGGTACCCATTGTATTTCGCACCAATATCGATACTGATGATATCGCCCTCTTTGAGCTTGCGCTTCCCTGGAATTCCGTGTACAAGCTCTTCATTTACAGAAGCACATATGCTCCCCGGAAATCCGTTGTATCCTTTAAAAGATGGCGTAGCACCATATTTTTGAATCGTCTTTTCCGCTATTTGATCGAGCTCTTTCGTTGTAATTCCTGGAGTAATGTGCTGTTTCAACTCTTGATGAGTCAAAGCAACGATCCTGCCAGCTTCTCGCATGATTTCTATCTCGCGAGGAGTTTTGCAGATTATCATTACGCTAAGCCTCCGATGAGAACATCGATATCAGCAAATACTTTATTGATATCTTGCTCACCATTAATGCTTTGTAAGTAACCAAGCTCTTCGTAGAAATCAAGCAAAGGTTTTGTTTGCTTAATATTTACATCTAAACGATTTGCTACAGTTTCTTCATTGTCATCAGAGCGTTGATATAATTCGCCACCACATTTATCGCACACATCAGCTTTTGCTGGTGGATTGAATTCTAAGTGGTAAGTCGCACCGCACTCTTTACAAATGCGACGGCCTGTAAGGCGTTTTAATAACAACCCTGAATCCACATTAATGTTTAAAACATAGTCGATTTTTTTGCCAAGATCTTTCATAATTTCTTCAAGAGCTGATGCTTGTGCAACAGTTCGTGGGAAACCGTCTAGTAAGAAACCTCTTACGCAGTCGTCTTGACTTAAACGTTCACGAACGATTCCGATTGTAACTTCATCTGGAACAAGTGCACCTTTATCAATAAAAGATTTTGCTTGTAGACCCATTTCAGTTTCAGCCTTCATAGCTGCACGGAACATGTCTCCTGTTGAAATGTGAGGGATGTTATACTTGGCAACAATCTGTTCGGCTTGTGTACCTTTACCAGCACCAGGAAGCCCCATTAAAATTAAGTTCATCCTTGTTCCCCCTCAGAGTACATGAGCATGTAGGGAAGACAATTCTTCCCACTTACTCACTGCTTGATAAACCCTTTGTAATGGCGTTTTACCAGTTGGCTTTCTAGCTGCTTCATTGTTTCTAAAGCAACGCCGACAACGATTAACATACTCGTTCCACCGATCTGTGCAGATGGAGGAAGATTTCCCAATTTCGTAAAGATAACTGGTAAGATTGCAATCGCTGCTAGGAAAATTGATCCTACAAAGGTCAAACGATACAAGATTTTTGTTAGATATTGTTCCGTATTCTTACCCGGACGAATACCTGGAACATATCCACCTTGCTTGTTTAGATTCTCTGACATTTGCTCTGGATTAACCTGAACAAATGCATAGAAATATGTGAAGGCTACAATGAGCGCAACATATATGATCATTCCCACTGGGTGAGAATAGTTAAAGTTTGCAATAATCCACTGCGATACATCATGTTTCGGGAAGAACTGTGCAATAGTCGGAGGCGTAATTAAGAATGAAACAGCAAAAATTACTGGAATAACACCAGCACTATTTACCTTAAGCGGTAAATGTGTGTTTTGTGCTCCAGCATAACCACCATTTCCTCCTGTTACACGCTTCGCATATTGAATTGGGATCTTTCTAACAGCCTGTTGAATGAAAATAACACCCACAATAACTGCTAGCACAGCTAGTAAAATCAATGCAACTTTAACGATACTCATGAACAATTGATCTCCGATATTTTGAAACTGTTGCTGATACACTTGAGATATAACACTTGGGATCGCTGCGGCAATACCGCCAAAGATAAGGATGGAAATACCATTACCTACACCTTTAGCTGTAATCTGTTCACCTAACCACATTAAAAATGCAGTACCAGCAGTCAGTACCGTAGCAATGTATAAATAAGTGCTCCAACCTGGATTCAAAATTAATTGTCCACCTACCATACCGTTAAAACCGATTGACATACCAAACCCCTGAATAAACGCAAGAACAATTGTAAAGTAACGCGTGAATTGCGTTAATTTACGACGGCCCATTTCACCTTGCTTCGACCATTCCGAAAATTTAGGAACAACATCCATCTGCAATAATTGCACGATGATGGATGCTGTAATATACGGCATGATTCCCATCGCAAAGATGGAGAAGTTTTTCAAGGCTCCACCGCCAAATGTATTTAGAATACCTAAAGCATTTAATTGATCTTGTGCCTTCAGTACGTCTCCATTTGTAAATGGCACGGGGATAAACGTGCCAATCCTGAATACGATTAACATCGCTAAAGTGAATAATATTTTACGTCTTATCTCAGCAACGCGCATAAAGTTGGAGATTGTACGAAACATTAGATCACCTCAACTGATCCGCCAGCTGCTTCAATTGCTTCTTTAGCACTTGAAGAGAACTTGTGCGCTTTAACAGTTAGTTTTTTCTCTACTGCTCCGCTTGCAAGAACTTTAACACCGTCGTTTAACTTGCTGATAACGCCAGTTTCCAGCAATAATTCAGGTGTTACTTCTGTACCATCTTCAAAACGATTTAACGTTGATAAGTTTACAATAGCAAACTCTTTACGGTTAATGTTTGTGAAGCCGCGTTTTGGTAAACGACGGAATAATGGAGTTTGACCACCTTCGAAGCCAAGACGAACACCGCCGCCAGAACGTGCGTTTTGTCCTTTATGACCTTTACCAGCAGTTTTACCGTTACCAGAACCGATACCACGACCGACACGGTTACGTACTTTACGAGAACCTTCTGCAGGTTTTAATTCATGAAGTTTCATTCCCAGGCACCTCCTTATATTAATGAGTTATCCTTAAGCTTCTTTTACAGTTACAAGGTGAGAAACTTTGTTGATCATACCAAGAATAGCAGGAGTTTCTTCCTTAACTACAGTTGAATTCAACTTTTTAAGACCTAAAGCTTCTACCGTCGCACGTTGATCTTGTGGACGACCAATTACACTACGAGTGAGGGTAATTTCTAACTTTTTCGCCATTTGTTTTCCCTCCTTAACCTAGTAGCTCTTCTACAGATTTACCGCGTAATTTTGCAACATCTTCAGCGCGCTTAAGTTCGCTTAATCCGTTCACAGTAGCGCGAATCATGTTGATTGGTGTGTTAGAACCAAGAGATTTCGAAAGAATATCTTGTACACCAGCTAATTCAAGGACCGCACGAACAGGTCCACCAGCAATAACACCAGTACCCTCAGCAGCAGGTTTTAAGAATACTTCACCAGCGCCAAAATGACCGTTGATTGTGTGTGGAATTGTTGTACCAACTAATGGTACAGCGATTAAGTTTTTCTTAGCGTCTTCGATAGCTTTACGGATTGCGTCTGGTACCTCTTGTGCTTTACCAGTACCGAATCCAACATGACCGTTTTTATCGCCAACTACAACTAGTGCAGCAAAGCGGAAACGACGACCACCCTTAACAACTTTCGCGACACGATTTATCGTAACTACACGTTCTTCAAGTTCTAATTTACTTGGGTCAATGCGATGCATCAATTTTCCCTCCTTTGACCATTAAAATTGTAATCCAGCCTCACGAGCAGCTTCAGCTAGAGCTTTAACACGGCCATGGTATAAGTAACCACCGCGATCAAATACTACTTCTTTAACGCCTTTCTCTACAGCACGCTTAGCAACTGATTCTCCAACTTTCGTAGCAGCTTCAATATTGCTAGTACCGTTAAGAGCAAGGTCTTTATCAAGAGTAGATGCACTTACTAACGTTACACCATTCACATCATCAATAACTTGAGCGTAAATATGTTGGTTAGAACGGAACACGTTTAAACGTGGACGCTCTGCAGTACCAGTAAGTTTAGCACGTACACGTGCATGTCTTTTCTTACGAGTCGCATTTTTATCAGCTTTAGTGATCATTCTTGTCACTCCTTTCTCTCACCTAACGGGTTTACTTAGCAGTTTTACCTTCTTTACGACGAACAACTTCGCCTTCGTAACGAATACCTTTACCTTTGTAAGGCTCAGGAGCACGTACAGCACGGATGTTAGCAGCGAATTCGCCAACACGTTGCTTGTCGATACCTTTAATTACGATCTTAGTTGGTGCAGGTACTTCAACTTCAAGACCTGCTTCCGGAGTCATTTCTACTGGATGAGAATAACCTACGCTTAATACAAGTTTATCACCTTGTTTTTGAGCACGGTAACCAACACCGACTAATTCAAGTCCGCGTGCGAAACCTTCAGTTACACCTTCAACCATGTTTCCGATTAAAGCACGAGTTGTACCGTGTAATGCACGGTGTTCCTTCTGTTCAGATGGACGCTCAACTGTTAATGTATTCTCTTCAATTTTGATAAGCATATCAGCATTGAAAGTACGAGTTAATTCACCTTTAGGGCCTTTTACTGTTACAGTATTGTCTTCTGCAACTGTAATAGTAACACCTGCAGGGATTTCAAGAATCTTTTTACCAATACGAGACATGTGGTCACACCTCCGTTCGTTTTAAATATATATTACCAAACGTATGCTACTACTTCTCCACCAGTTTGTAATTGACGAGCGTCTTTGTCTGTCATTACTCCCTTAGATGTAGAAACAAGAGCGATACCTAATCCGTTAAGTACACGTGGTACTTCGTCAGCTTTAGCGTAAACGCGTAAGCCAGGTTTACTGATACGTTTTAATCCAGTGATTACACGTTCATTGTTTGCACCATATTTCAGGAAAATACGAAGGATACCTTGTTTGTTATCCTCGATGTATTCTACATCACGAATGAAACCTTCACGTTTTAAAAGTTCAGCGATCTCTTTTTTGATTTTAGAAGCAGGAACCTCTAATTTCTCATGACGTACCATGTTCGCATTACGGATGCGAGTAAGCATGTCTGCAATTGGATCTGTCATCACCATGTGTTTTACCTCCTTCCCATTTGTGGGTTTTACCAACTAGCTTTTTTAACACCAGGAATTTGACCTTTATATGCAAGTTCACGGAAACAAATACGGCAAAGTTTAAATTTGCGGTATACAGAATGCGGACGACCGCAGCGTTCGCAACGTGTATACTCTTGTACTTTAAACTTAGGAGTACGCTTTTGTTTCGCTATCATAGATTTTTTAGCCACGTTTTCGCCTCCTCTACTTAGCGTTGGCTTCCATTATTTTTGGAATGGCATACCGAATTGTGTTAAAAGTTCACGAGCTTCTTCATCAGTTTTCGCTGTAGTAACGATTACGATGTCCATACCGCGGACTTTGCTTACTTTATCATAATCAATCTCAGGGAAAATAAGTTGCTCTTTAACACCTAATGTATAGTTTCCACGACCATCGAATGATTTCTTAGAAACACCACGGAAATCACGTACACGTGGTAAAGAAACTGATACTAATTTGTCGAAGAACTCATACATTTGCTCGCCGCGTAAAGTTACTTTCGCACCGATTGGCATACCTTCACGAAGACGGAAACCAGCGATTGATTTTTTAGCACGAGTTACAACAGGTTTTTGACCTGTGATTTGTGTTAATTCTTCTACTGCGTTGTCTAACGCTTTTGAGTTAGATACCGCGTCACCAACACCAGTGTTGATTACGATCTTTTCGATTTTTGGTACCTGCATTACAGATTTATAGTTAAACTTGCTCACTAGAGCAGGAGTAATTTCCTTTTGGAACTTCTCTTTAAGGCGATTCAATGAAGTGACCTCCTTTCTTAAGAAAATTATTTATCTAATAATTCACCAGATTTTTTTGCAATACGAACTTTTTTACCATCTTCTACTTTGAAGCCTACGCGAGTAGGTTCACCTGTTTTCGGATCTAAAATCATAACGTTAGAAACGTGAATAGGTGCTTCTTTAGTAATAATTCCACCTTGTGGATTTAATTGAGATGGCTTAGAGTGCTTCTTAACGATATTGACACCCTCAACGATAACACGGTTTTGCTTTGGGAAAGCCACAAGGATAACGCCTTGTTTTCCTTTGTCTTTACCAGTGATTACCTGTACTTTATCACCTTTTTTTACATGCATCTTAATTCTGCACCTCCTTAGCAAGGCAATACCTTAAATTATAGAACTTCTGGAGCTAAAGAAACGATCTTCATGAAGTTGCTATCACGTAATTCACGAGCTACTGGTCCGAAGATACGAGTACCACGTGGGCTCTTATCGTCTTTAATGATAACCGCTGCGTTTTCATCAAATTTGATGTAAGAACCGTCCGGACGACGAGCTCCGCTCTTCGTACGTACTACTACTGCTTTAACAACGTCACCTTTTTTAACAACGCCACCTGGTGTTGCTTGTTTTACCGTAGCAACGATAATGTCACCAATGTTAGCATATTTACGACCAGAGCCGCCTAATACTTTAATTGTTAAAAGTTCACGTGCACCAGAGTTGTCAGCAACTTTCAAACGAGATTCTTGTTGGATCATGTTATGAAACCTCCCTTCGGACTAAAAATTCCGATTCGTCTATTTAGATAATAACCGCTTCTTCAACGATTTCAACTAAACGGAAACGCTTAGTAGCAGAAAGCGGGCGAGTTTCCATGATTTTAACGATATCGCCAAGTTTCGCTTGGTTTTGCTCATCATGGGCTTTGTACTTCTTAGAATACTTAACACGTTTTCCGTACAAGGAATGAGTTTTGTAAGTTTCAACTAAAACTGTAATCGTTTTGTCCATTTTGTCAGACACTACACGACCAGTATAAACTTTGCGTTGGTTACGTTCGCTCACTATGCAAACCTCCCCTCAATTTATCGATTAATTCCGATCTCTCTTTCACGAACTACAGTTTTCATACGAGCAATTGCTTTACGCACTTCACGAATGCGAGTTGGATTCTCTAATTGTCCTGTAGCAAGTTGGAAGCGAAGATTAAACAACTCTTCCTTTAAAGCTTTAACTTTTGTTTCGATTTCGGCAGTGGTTAATTCACGAATATCATTAGTTTTCATTAGATTCACCACCATTTTCTTCACGTTTTACGAATTTACATTTCACAGGTAACTTGTGAGCTGCAAGACGTAATGCTTCGCGTGCTACCTCTTCAGATACACCCGCGATTTCGAACATAATTTTCCCAGGTTTTACTACTGCTACCCAGCCTTCTGGTGCCCCTTTACCGGAACCCATACGTACTTCTAGAGGTTTTGCAGTGTAAGGTTTAGAAGGGAAAATTTTAATCCATACTTTACCGCCACGTTTCATGTAACGAGTCATTGCACGACGAGCAGCTTCGATTTGACGGTTTGTAATCCATGAAGCAGCTTGTGCTTGTAAACCGAATTCACCGAAAGCAATTTCAGTTCCACCTTTAGCACGACCACGCATTTTACCACGATGCTCTCTACGATATTTTACGCGTTTTGGCATTAACATATTATTTTCCTCCTTCCTCAGAAGCTTTCTTTTTTGTAGGAAGGACTTCTCCACGGTAGATCCATACTTTTACGCCTAATTTACCGTATGTTGTATCAGCTTCAACTGCTGCATAGTCAATATCAGCGCGAAGTGTATGAAGTGGAACAGTTCCTTCACTGTAAGATTCTGCACGAGCGATATCAGCTCCGCCAAGACGACCAGAAACCTGTGTTTTAATACCTTTAGCACCTGCACGCATAGCACGTTGAATAACTTGCTTTTGTGCACGACGGAATGATACACGGTTTTCTAATTGACGAGCGATGTTTTCGCCTACTAATTTAGCGTTAAGATCAGCTCTCTTAACTTCTAAAATGTTGATGTGTACACGCTTGCCTGTTAATTGGTTAAGAGCTTTACGAAGTGCTTCAACTTCAGTACCACCTTTACCAATTACCATACCAGGTTTTGCAGTGTGAATTGTAACATTTACACGATTTGCTGCACGTTCGATTTCTACTTTAGCAACAGCAGAATCTTTTAAGCGTACATTAATGTACTCACGGATTTTGATGTCTTCATGTAATAATGTAGCGTAATCTTTCTCAGCGAACCAACGAGATTCCCAGTCACGGATAACGCCGACACGAAGACCAATTGGATTAACCTTTTGACCCATCGATTATCCCTCCTTCTTTTCTGATACCACAACTGTGATGTGGCTTGTGCGTTTGTTAATTTGGCTTGCACGACCCATTGCACGTGGACGGAAACGTTTTAACGTTGGACCTTCGTCAACGAAAACTTTTTCTACAACTAGGTTGTTAATGTCCATCTCATAATTGTGCTCTGCATTTGCGATTGCAGATTTTAAAACTTTTTCTACAACTGGAGAAGCAGTTTTTGGTGTGTGGTTAAGGATAGCAATCGCTTCACCCACTTGCTTACCTCGGATTAAGTCTACTACTAAACGAACTTTACGAGGAGCAATACGAACTGTTCTCGCTACTGCTTTAGCTTGCATTGAAGTGCCTCCTCTCATTATCTTCTAGTTTTCTTATCGTCAGCAAGGTGACCTTTGTACGTACGAGTTGGTGCGAATTCACCTAACTTATGGCCAACCATATCCTCAGTGATGTACACAGGTACGTGTTTACGACCATCATATACAGCGATTGTGTGTCCGATGAACTGAGGGAAGATTGTTGAACGGCGAGACCAAGTTTTAACAACTTGTTTTTGCTCAGATGCAACTAATTTTTCCATTTTGCTCATTAAGTGATCATCGACAAATGGTCCTTTTTTTAAGCTACGAGCCATTTTGGTGCCTCCCTTCGTGATTGGCGTACGGTTCTAGAAATGAACCGTACTACAATCCCATTATTTTTTACGACGACGAACGATAAATTTGTCAGACGCTTTGTTTTTCTTACGAGTCTTGAATCCAAGAGTTGGTTTACCCCATGGAGACATTGGAGACTTACGTCCGATTGGAGAACGTCCTTCACCACCACCGTGTGGGTGATCAACAGGGTTCATTACAGAACCACGAACTGTTGGGCGTTTACCTAACCAGCGAGAGCGACCTGCTTTACCGATTTTGATAAGTTCGTGTTGTTCGTTACCTACTTGACCGATTGAAGCGCGACAAGCAGATAATACAAGACGTACTTCACCAGAAGTTAAACGTACAAGTACGTATTTACCTTCTTTACCAAGTACTTGAGCAGATGTACCAGCAGAACGAACTAATTGTCCGCCACGACCAGGCTTAAGCTCGATGTTATGAACAACAGTACCTACTGGAATGTTGATTAATGGTAATGCGTTACCGATTTTAATGTCAGCTTCTGGGCCAGACATAACTTCCATACCTACTTCTAAAGATTTAGGAGCAAGAATGTAACGTTTTTCACCGTCAACGTAGTTAATTAATGCGATATTCGCAGAGCGGTTTGGATCGTATTCGATCGTAGCAACGCGTCCTGGAATTCCATCTTTGTTACGCTTAAAGTCGATGATACGGTATTGACGCTTATGTCCGCCACCTTGATGACGTACAGTGATTTTACCTTGGTTATTACGACCAGCCTTCTTGCTTAAAGGAGCAAGTAATGACTTTTCGGGTCTATCAGTCGTGATTTCAGCGAAATCATTCGTAGTCATATTACGACGACCGTTAGTAGTTGGATTATACTTTTTGATTCCCATCTCAATTTCCCTCCTTCTTTAGTAAGAATTAAACGCCTTGGAAGATTTCGATTTCTTTGCTGTCAGCAGTTAGCTTAACGATTGCTTTACGACGACGGCTAGTAAAACCAGCGTGACGACCAACGCGTTTTGCTTTCGGCTTGTAGTTCATGATGTTCACTTTTTCTACTTTAACACCAAAGATCGCTTCAAGAGCATCTTTAACTTCTGTTTTATTAGATTTAACGTCCACATCGAACGTGTATTTTTTTTCAGCCATCATTTCCATAGAACGTTCAGTGATAACTGGGCGCTTAATGATATCACGAGGATCTCTCATTATGCAAGCACCTCCTCTACTTTTTCCACTGCCGCTTTTGTCATGATTAGCTTATCATGATGAAGCACGTCTAAAACGTTTACGCCATCAGCAGTGATTACTGTTACTCCAGGGATATTGCGAGCAGATAACTCTACAGATTCGTTTGCATCAGCAGTTACGATAAGAGCTTTCTTCTCAACAGTTAATCCTTTAAGTACTGCTAGCATATCTTTTGTTTTTGGTGCATTTAACACTAGGTCTTCAAGAACTACAATGTTGTTCTCAACTACTTTAGTAGCTAATGCAGATTTGATTGCTAAACGACGAACTTTCTTAGGAAGTTTGTACGCATAGCTTCTTGGTGTAGGTCCGAATACCGTACCACCACCACGCCATTGAGGAGAGCGGATAGACCCTTGACGAGCACGTCCAGTTCCTTTTTGACGCCATGGTTTACGACCACCACCGCGAACTTCAGAGCGAGTTTTTACTTTGTGTGTACCTTGACGTAAAGATGCACGTTGCATCATTACAGCTTCAAAAAGTACAGCTTCATTTGGTTCGATACCGAAAATAGCTTCAGCTAATTCGATTTCACCAACCTGTGAACCAGTTTGGTTATATACAGTAACTTTTGGCATTGGAATTCCTCCTTCCTATTGTGAATTATTTGCTAACCTTCACAGCGCCTTGAACAACTACAAGAGATTTCTTAGCACCTGGAACGTTACCTTTTACTAGTAATAAGTTGCGCTCAGTGTCAACTTGAACGATTTCTAAGTTTTGGATAGTAACTTGGTCTCCACCCATACGTCCAGCAAGTTTTTTGCCTTTGAATACACGGTTCGGAGCAACTGGGCCCATTGAACCTGGACGACGGTGATAGCGAGAACCATGAGACATAGGTCCGCGAGATTGTCCGTGGCGTTTGATAACACCTTGGAAACCTTTACCTTTAGAAATTCCTGTTACATCAACGATTTCACCTGTAGCGAATACGTCAACTTTTACCTCTTGACCAACCTCTAATCCGTCCACGTCTGCATCGCGGATTTCGCGAATGAAGCGCTTAGGAGTTGTAGATGCTTTAGCAGTGTGGCCTTGTTCAGGTTTGTTAGTTAACTTTTCACGTTTATCTTCAAATCCTAACTGGATTGCATTGTAGCCATCAGTTTCAGTTGTTTTCTTTTGAAGAACAACGTTTGGATTAGCAGCGATAACTGTTACTGGGATTAACTCACCGTTCTCAGCAAATACTTGAGTCATACCGATCTTTCTTCCTAAGATTCCTTTGGTCATGAGTTACACCTCCTACATTTTTAAGTTATATAAATTATAGTTTGATTTCGATATCTACACCAGATGGTAAGTCTAAACGCATTAATGAATCTACTGTTTGTGGAGTAGGACTCACGATGTCGATTAGACGTTTGTGCGTGCGCATTTCGAATTGCTCACGAGAATCTTTGTACTTATGAACAGCACGAAGAATTGTGTAAACAGTTTTTTCAGTTGGTAATGGGATCGGACCAGAAACTGTTGCCCCAGAACGCTTAGCTGTTTCTACAATTTTCTCAGCTGACTGATCAAGAATACGGTGATCGTAAGCTTTTAAACGGATACGAATTTTTTCTTTTGCCATTATTTTCCCTCCTTCGTTCGCCTATTTCTAAAATAGACCTTCTCCATGGAAATTTCCCCACACCATGCCATGGCAAAGCGGCCGGGTGTGTCAGCAACCTTCCACTTCATCGCAGTCAAAGACCAACATTGTCTATTATACAATGTTATTCGTCTAGATGCAAGCATCTTTTTGTTTGCATCTGCTTTTCTCTACTTTTGCTATTATACATGGCACTTTAAAGAATTTCAAGTTTTCATCTAACAGAATTCATTTTACAGTTTTTGGATTATCTTTTGTCGTTTTTATAATACTATAGAAGAAACTCGTCAAAACAAAAAACACCCTCTTCTTCCTTATATAAACGCAAACAAAAAACCTAAGGGAAAATCCCTTAGGTTTTTTTATATCAGTTAAGATTACTCAACGATAGTAGCAACTACACCGTAACCTACTGTACGTCCACCTTCACGAATAGAGAATTTAGTTCCCTCTTCGATAGCGATTGGAGCGATAAGTTCGATAGTCATTTCGATGTTGTCACCAGGCATTACCATTTCAGTACCTTCTGGTAATTGGATGATACCAGTTACGTCAGTTGTACGGAAGTAGAACTGAGGACGGTAGTTAGCGAAGAATGGAGTGTGACGTCCACCTTCTTCTTTAGATAATACGAAAACTTCAGCTTTGAATTTAGCGTGAGCTTTTACAGAACCGCTTTTTGCAAGTACTTGTCCACGTTGGATGTCTTCACGAGCAACCCCACGAAGTAAAGCACCGATGTTGTCTCCAGCTTGAGCTTGGTCAAGAAGTTTACGGAACATCTCTACACCAGTTACAGTTGTAGAAGCATTTTCTTCAGCAAGACCGATGATTTCTACTACGTCACCAACTTTAACGATACCGCGCTCAACACGACCAGTAGCAACTGTACCACGACCTGTGATAGAGAATACGTCCTCTACAGGCATTAAGAATGGTTTGTCAGTTTCACGTTCTGGAGTTGGGATGTAAGCATCAACTTCAGCCATTAATTCAATGATTTTTGCTTCCCAATCAGCTTCTCCTTGAAGAGCTTTAAGAGCAGAACCTTTGATTACAGGAATGTCGTCGCCTGGGAATCCGTATTCAGATAATAGGTCGCGAACTTCCATTTCTACTAATTCTAATAATTCTTCGTCATCTACCATGTCGCATTTGTTTAAGAATACAACGATGTAAGGAACACCTACTTGACGAGAAAGAAGGATGTGCTCACGTGTTTGAGGCATTGGGCCATCAGCAGCAGATACTACTAAGATACCGCCGTCCATTTGAGCAGCACCAGTGATCATGTTTTTAACATAGTCAGCGTGACCTGGGCAGTCAACGTGTGCATAGTGACGAGTTTCAGTTTCGTACTCAACGTGTGCAGTTGAGATTGTGATACCGCGCTCTCTTTCTTCTGGAGCAGCATCGATTTGATCGTATCCGCGTGCTTCAGCACCACCAGCTTTTGCAAGAACTGTAGTGATCGCAGCAGTTAATGTAGTTTTACCATGGTCAACGTGGCCGATTGTACCGATGTTAACATGGGGTTTAGAACGTTCGAATTTAGCTTTAGCCATTCTAAATTCCTCCTTAGTTTATATAGGTTATTTTATATTTAGACTAGAAAGTGAAACTTACGTCCCACTTTCTAAGCTTACATAAGTAGTTATACTTGAACAATCGATAAAAATCAATTATTCACCTTTATTTTTTTTGATAATTTCTTCAGAAACAGACTTTGGTACTTCTTCATAGTGGTCAAACACCATAGAGAATGTTCCGCGTCCTTGAGTGTTAGAACGTAATGACGTTGCATAACCGAACATTTCAGAAAGTGGAACCATAGCGCGAACAACTTGTGCGTTACCGCGAGCTTCCATACCTTCTACACGTCCACGACGAGATGTTACGTCACCCATAATGTCACCCATGTACTCTTCAGGAATTACAACTTCAACTTTCATCATTGGCTCAAGAATTACTGGGCTACATTTAGAAACCGCAGCTTTAAGTGCCATAGATGCAGCGATTTTGAACGCCATCTCAGATGAATCGACATCATGGTAAGATCCGTCAACTAATGCAGCTTTAATGTCAACTAGTGGATAACCAGCTAGTACACCATTTTTAAGTGCATCTTCAAGACCTGCTCCAACAGCTGGGATGTATTCACGAGGAACTACACCACCGACGATCTTGTTTTCGAATTCGAATCCTTTACCTTCTTCGTTAGGTTCAAACTCAATCCAAACGTGACCGAATTGTCCACGACCACCAGATTGACGAGCGAACTTACCTTCAACTTTCGCAGCAGCGCGGAAAGTCTCACGGTATGCTACCTGAGGAGCACCAACGTTTGCTTCCACTTTGAATTCACGGCGCATACGGTCAACGATGATATCAAGGTGAAGTTCACCCATACCAGCGATGATAGTTTGGCCAGTTTCTTGGTCAGTGTGAGCACGGAATGTTGGATCTTCTTCAGAAAGCTTAGATAATGCTGTACCCATTTTATCTTGGTCAGCTTTAGATTTTGGTTCGATAGCTACAGAGATAACTGGCTCTGGGAATTCCATAGACTCAAGGATAACAAGGCTCTTCTCGTCACAAAGAGTATCACCAGTAGTAGTATCTTTTAAACCTACAGCAGCAGCGATATCACCAGCGTAAACTGTTGAAATCTCTTCACGGCTGTTAGCGTGCATTTGTAGGATACGACCTACACGCTCACGCTTACCTTTAGTTGAGTTTTTCACGTATGATCCAGAGTTTAACACACCAGAGTACACACGGAAGAACGTTAACTTACCAACATAAGGGTCAGTCATGATTTTGAATGCTAAAGCTGCGAATGGTTCTTCATCGCTAGACTTACGTTCTACTTCTTCATCTGTATCCGGTAGAGTACCTTTAATAGCAGGTACATCTAGTGGAGATGGAAGGTAGTCGATAACTGCGTCTAACAGAATTTGAACACCTTTGTTTTTGAATGCAGAACCACAGATTACTGGGAAGAATTCTACAGAAGTTGTAGCCTTACGGATACCAGCTTTAAGCTCTTCTACAGTGATTTCTTCACCTTCTAGGTACTTCATCATCATTTCTTCATCAAGCTCAGCTACCGCTTCAATAAGTTTTCCACGGTATTCTTCAGCTAATTCTTTGTGCTCTTCAGGAATTTCAACACGTTGAATGTCTGTTCCTAAATCGTTACCGTACATGTAAGCACACTCTTCAACAAGGTCAATGATACCATTGAACTCATCTTCAGCACCGATTGGTAACTGAATTGGATGTGCGTTTGCTTGTAAACGATCGTGGATTGTTCCTACAGAGTATAAGAAATCTGCACCGATCTTATCCATTTTGTTAACGAATACGATACGAGGTACGCCGTAAGTAGTAGCCTGACGCCAAACAGTTTCTGTTTGTGGTTCTACACCAGATTGCGCATCAAGTACTGCTACAGCGCCATCAAGTACGCGTAAAGAACGTTCTACTTCTACTGTGAAATCTACGTGTCCTGGAGTATCAATGATGTTTACACGATGACCTTTCCATTGTGCTGTAGTTGCAGCAGAAGTAATTGTGATACCACGCTCTTGCTCTTGCTCCATCCAGTCCATCTGAGATGCACCTTCGTGAGTTTCACCGATTTTATGAATACGTCCTGTGTAGTACAGAATACGCTCAGTTGCTGTTGTTTTACCAGCATCGATGTGAGCCATGATACCAATATTACGAGTGTTTTCTAAAGAGAACTCTCTTGCCATTTGGTGTCTTGCTCCTTCCATATATGGATTGGATTTTTTTATTTTAAGTAGCAAAAAAGCCACTTTATATTGTTACACATGTCAGTATGTCCAGTACTCTCATTATGTAAAACGAGCGCCCGATGAAAGGGAGAGGCATTCTCCCTCTCCACACTTCCATAAGCGACAAATAAAGCGGTTTATGCTTACATTTATTTTACGTTGAATCCTACCAACGGTAATGAGCAAATGCTTTGTTAGCTTCTGCCATTTTATGAGTGTCTTCACGTTTCTTAACAGATGCACCAGCGTTGTTAGCTGCATCTAAGATTTCGTTAGCAAGACGCTCTTCCATAGTTTTTTCACCACGAAGACGAGCGTAGTTTACTAACCAACGAAGACCTAAAGTTGTACGGCGTTCTGGACGAACCTCAACTGGAACTTGGTAGTTAGCACCACCAACACGACGAGCGCGTACTTCAAGAACAGGCATGATGTTCTTAAGAGCTTGCTCGAATACTTCCATTGGCTCTTTACCAGTACGTTCGTTTACGATATCGAACGCATTATAAAGAATTGTTTGAGATTTACCTTTTTTACCGTCAACCATCATTTTGTTGATAAGGCGTGTTACTAGCTTCGAATTGTACATTGGATCTGGTAACACGTCACGTTTCGCAACAGGTCCTTTACGAGGCATATTGAGTTCCTCCTTTCATTTTAAAGTTATTATTTTTTAGCAGGTTTTGGTCTCTTAGTACCATATTTAGAACGTCCTTGCATACGTTTGTCAACACCAGCTGTGTCAAGCGCACCACGAACGATGTGGTAACGTACCCCCGGTAAATCCTTTACACGACCACCGCGAATTAATACTACGCTATGCTCTTGTAGGTTATGACCGATACCTGGGATGTAAGCTGTAACCTCGATACCGTTTGTTAAACGTACACGAGCGTATTTACGTAACGCTGAGTTAGGTTTCTTTGGAGTCATTGTACCAACACGAGTACATACACCACGTTTTTGAGGTGCAGAGATATCAGTTGATTTTTTCTTTAAAGAGTTAAAACCTTTGTTTAACGCAGGTGATTTAGATTTCCATACTTTATCAGTACGACCATTTCTCACTAATTGGTTAATAGTAGGCATTTGATTATCCTCCCTTCGCATATTTGTATGACCACATATCCAGGTGGTTCATTATTAGTTGAAAACAAAGTTTTTGCAAGGAAGAGCAAATGCTCTCTCCTCACAAAAACAGTTTTAACTTATTATTCCTATTGCTGAAGCTCCCACTTGAATCCCCGAAGCTTTACCAAGCTTACGAACTGATTCAACTTTTGTTATGGGCACGTTATATTGCATTGCAATACGAATGATAGCATGGGTTAACCGCATGTCAGCATCCTCTGCGATGACAACTTCTTTAACTGTACCATTTTTGATTGCTTCCAATGTGCGTTTATGACCAACGACTACATTTTCAGCAGTTGATACTTTTTGATAAGACATATAAATATCCTCCAAAGCATCGTTCAGGAGCAACCTTGATTATAGTAACATTTTGACTCATACAATGTCAACTAAGATTAATTGTTTTTATACAAAATTTATGACGGAAAATTTTACTGTTCCACATAAACCTCATCGTTTTCTACGTTCATGTCATCTTGTGTTGTTTTTACAAGATCCACTTTGCGATAACGATTCATACCTGTTCCAGCAGGAACAAGTTTACCGATAATAACATTTTCTTTTAATCCTAGAAGTTCATCGCGTTTACCCTTAATTGCTGCATCAGTTAAGACACGAGTTGTTTCTTGGAACGATGCTGCAGATAAGAATGAATCTGTTTCAAGTGAAGCTTTTGTAATACCAAGTAGAACAGGTCTAGCTGTTGCTGGTTGCTTACCTTGCAGTAAGACCTTAGCATTCGCATCAGTAAACTGATGGATATCTAGTAATGTTCCTGGTAATACATCTGTTTCACCTGCATCACTTACACGAACTTTACGTAACATTTGACGTACCATTACCTCTACGTGTTTGTCACCAATTTCTACCCCTTGCATACGGTATACTTTTTGAACTTCACGTAATAAGTATTCTTGAACCGCCGTAATGTCCGTTACTTTTAGTAATTCTTTCGGATCAATAGAACCTTCTGTTAACTCTTTACCGTGGCTAATTGGCTGTCCTGGAGTTACTTTCAGACGAGCACCGTAAGGAATAGCATACGTACGAGCTTCAACTTCACCCTGTACAACTACTTCTTGGCGATCTTTAACGTCGTTGATCGCTGCGATAACACCGTCGATTTCACTGATAACTGCCTGACCTTTCGGATTACGAGCTTCGAAGATCTCTTGGATACGAGGTAAACCTTGAGTAATATCATCTCCGGCAACCCCACCTGTATGGAATGTACGCATCGTTAACTGTGTACCTGGCTCACCGATAGATTGAGCTGCGATAATACCTACCGCTTCTCCTACTTCTACGTCTGTTCCAGTTGCTAAGTTACGACCGTAACACTTCTTACATACACCGTGGCGAGTGTTACACGTAAACGCTGAACGAATGTTTACAGTTTCAACACCCGAATTTTCAACGATATGAGCGATATCTTCAGTAATTAATTGATTTTCAGCAACTAATACTTCACCTGTTTCAGGATGTTTTACAGTTTTTCTTGCAAAACGTCCAACAAGACGATCATATAATGACTCGATAACTTCATTACCCTCTTTAATCGCACCAATTAATAAACCGCGATCTGTTCCACAATCATCTTCACGAACGATTACATCTTGTGCAACGTCAACAAGACGACGTGTTAAGTAACCAGAATCGGCAGTTTTAAGTGCTGTATCGGCAAGACCTTTACGCGCACCATGCGTAGAGATGAAGTACTCAAGTACTGTTAAACCTTCACGGAAACTCGATTTGATTGGAAGTTCGATGATACGACCAGATGGATTGGCCATAAGACCACGCATACCAGCAAGCTGAGTAAAGTTAGATGCGTTACCACGGGCACCTGAGTCACTCATCATGAAGATTGGGTTGCGTTTATTCAAGGATTTCATCAGTTTTCCTTGGATAACATCTTTTGCATTACTCCAAATAGAGATAACGCGATCGTAACGTTCTTCTTCCGTGATTAAACCGCGACGGAATTGTTTAATTACATTATCTACTTTTGCTTGTGCTTCGTGGAGAATTTCATCTTTTTCGCCTAATACAAGAATGTCAGATACTCCAACTGTAATACCAGCTTTTGTAGAGTACTTGAATCCTAAGTTTTTCATACGGTCAAGCATGCGAGACGTTTCTGTAATTTGGAAACGTTTGAACACTTCCGCAATGATGTTACCAAGGATCTTCTTGCTAAATGGCGCCACTTCTTCGCGACTAGCAATAATTTCTTTAATGTTCGCACCTTTTTCAACGAAATATTTCGCTGGTGTTTCTTTTTCAAGGTTTGAATTTGTTGGTTCATTAATATAAGGGAACGACTCTGGTAAGATTTCGTTAAATATTAATTTACCAACTGTTGTTAATAGAAGCATACTCTTTTGCTCTTCAGTAAATGTTGCGTTGTTTACTGCACTTGCAGCTACTGCAACACGTGTATGAAGATGAACATATCCATTTTGATATGCAAGCAATGCTTCGTTTGCATCTTTGAAGACCATACCTTCACCGATTGCACCTTCACGCTCAAGTGTTAAGTAATAGTTACCTAATACCATATCCTGAGATGGAGTAACAACTGGTTTACCGTCTTTCGGGTTCAAGATGTTTTGTGCCGCTAACATAAGAAGACGAGCTTCAGCTTGAGCTTCTGATGATAAAGGTACGTGAACGGCCATTTGGTCACCGTCAAAGTCCGCGTTGTATGCAGTACATACAAGTGGGTGAAGACGGATTGCGCGACCTTCTACTAATGTAGGTTCAAACGCCTGGATACCAAGACGGTGAAGTGTTGGTGCGCGGTTTAGAAGTACTGGATGTTCTTTAATCACAGACTCTAAAACGTCCCAAACTTCAGGTTGTACACGCTCGATTTTACGTTTCGCACTCTTAATGTTATGTGCTAATCCTTTTTCAACTAACTCTTTCATTACGAAAGGTTTGAACAGTTCAAGCGCCATTTCTTTTGGCAATCCACATTGATACATCTTTAAGTTCGGTCCTACAACGATTACAGAACGACCAGAGTAGTCAACACGTTTACCTAATAAGTTTTGACGGAAACGTCCTTGTTTACCTTTTAGCATGTGAGATAGTGATTTTAATGGACGGTTACCTGGCCCAGTAACTGGACGGCCACGACGACCATTATCGATTAATGCGTCTACAGCTTCTTGTAACATACGTTTTTCGTTTTGAACGATGATGCTTGGTGCACCTAAGTCCAATAGACGTTTTAAACGGTTGTTACGGTTAATTACACGACGGTATAAGTCGTTTAAGTCAGAAGTAGCAAAACGTCCACCGTCTAACTGTACCATTGGGCGTAGTTCTGGTGGGATTACTGGTAGAACATCTAAGATCATCCAAGACGGTTCATTTCCAGAGTTACGGAATGCTTCTAATACTTCTAGACGTTTAATAGCACGAGTACGGCGTTGTCCTTGTGCTGTTTTTAATTCTTCTTTTAAGAAGTCTACTTCTTTATCTAAATCGATGTCTTGTAGTAGCTTTTTAATTGCTTCTGCACCCATAGCAGCTTGGAATGTGCTACCATATCGATCACGATATGCACGGTATTCTTTTTCAGAAAGTAATTGCTTCTTATCAAGTGGTGTATCTCCACCTTCTGTTACAACATAAGAAGCGAAATAAATTACTTCTTCAAGCGCGCGAGGGGACATGTCTAAGACAAGTCCCATGCGGCTCGGGATACCTTTGAAATACCAAATATGAGATACAGGAGCAGCTAATTCGATATGACCCATACGTTCACGACGTACTTTTGCACGCGTTACTTCAACGCCACATCGATCACAAACTACACCTTTATAACGTACACGTTTGTATTTTCCGCAATGACATTCCCAGTCCTTTTGTGGTCCGAAAATACGCTCACAGAACAAGCCATCTTTTTCAGGCTTTAACGTACGATAGTTAATAGTTTCTGGTTTCTTAACTTCACCGTATGACCAAGAACGAATCTTGTCAGGTGAAGCAAGTCCAATCTTCATATATTCAAAGTTATTTACATCTATCAAGGGGCCTACCTCCCTTTTAGTCTACAGGTTATCCCAATTATTCCTTAGTTGTCTCAACTTCGACATTCAATTTATCTGCTGACTGATGATCATCGTCATCTTCTGTATCACGCATTTCAATTTCTGTATCGTCGCTAGACATCATTTTAACGTCCATACCTAAACTTTGCAGCTCTTTAATCAATACTTTGAATGATTCAGGAACGCCTGGTTCTGGAACATTTTCGCCTTTAACAATTGCTTCATAAGTCTTAACACGTCCAACAACATCATCAGACTTCACTGTTAAGATTTCTTGAAGAGTATAAGCAGCACCGTAAGCTTCAAGTGCCCAAACCTCCATCTCACCGAAACGCTGTCCACCGAACTGAGCTTTACCTCCAAGAGGTTGCTGCGTTACAAGTGAGTATGGTCCAGTAGAACGAGCATGAAGTTTATCGTCAACCATGTGCGCAAGTTTGATCATATACATGACACCAACAGATACGCGGTTATCGAATGGTTCACCAGTACGTCCGTCATACAGGATTGTTTTCGCGTCATTTGCCATACCAGCTTCTTCAATTGTGCCCCAAACATCTTCCTCACGAGCACCATCGAATACTGGTGTTGCAATGTGAATGCCAAGGTATCTTGCTGCCATACCAAGATGAAGCTCTAATACCTGACCGATATTCATACGAGATGGTACCCCTAATGGGTTTAACATGATATCGATTGGCGTACCGTCTGGTAGGTAAGGCATATCTTCTTCTGGTAAAATACGAGAAATAACACCTTTGTTACCGTGACGTCCGGCCATCTTGTCACCTTCAGAAATTTTACGTTTTTGAACGATATATGCACGTACAAGTTGATTCACGCCTGGTGGCAATTCATCGCCATCTTCACGGTTGAATACTTTTACGTCTAAGATAATACCGCCACCACCGTGTGGTACACGTAGTGATGTATCACGTACTTCACGCGCTTTTTCTCCAAAAATAGCATGTAATAGACGTTCTTCAGCTGTTAATTCTGTTACACCTTTAGGTGTTACTTTACCAACAAGTAAATCTCCATCTTTTACTTCAGCACCAACGCGAATGATACCGCGCTCGTCAAGGTTACGTAATGCGTCTTCCCCAACGTTTGGAATGTCACGTGTAATTTCTTCTGGTCCAAGCTTCGTATCACGAGCTTCTGATTCATATTCTTCAATATGAATAGAAGTGTACACATCATCTTTTACAAGGCGCTCACTCATGATGATCGCATCCTCGTAGTTATAACCGTCCCAAGTCATGAAGCCAACAAGCACGTTACGTCCAAGTGCTAGTTCACCTAATTCCATAGAAGGACCATCCGCAAGGATTTCACCTTTTACAACTTCATTTCCAACACTTACGATTGGACGTTGGTTGTAACAAGTTCCTTGGTTAGAACGAATGAATTTTTGCATTTTGTAGCGATCTAAGTCGCCTTTTACTATTTGACCGTCAACTTCTACATAGCGACGTACCCAAACTTCACGTGCTTCTACGCGCTCAACAACACCAGGATGTTTACAGATTACTGCAGCACCTGAGTCTTTTGCTGATACGTACTCCATACCTGTACCTACAATCGGAGATTCCGGATTCATTAACGGAACCGCCTGACGTTGCATGTTCGCTCCCATAAGTGCGCGGTTAGAGTCATCGTTTTCTAAGAACGGAATACAAGCTGTCGCTGCCGACACTACTTGTTTTGGAGATACATCCATGTAGTCGATGCGTTCTCTATTTGTGACAATGTTTTCACCACGGAAACGAGCTACGATATCTTCACTTAGGAATTCACCTTCGTCAGATAATTTCATATTCGCTTGGGCTACAACATAGTTATCTTCTTCATCTGCTGTTAAGTAATCAACATGCCCTGTTACAAGACCAGTTTCTGGGTCAACACGACGGTATGGTGTTTCAATGAAACCAAACTCATTTACTTTCGCGAACGAAGATAATGAGTTAATCAAACCGATGTTTGGTCCCTCTGGTGTTTCAATCGGACACATACGACCGTAGTGAGAGTAATGAACGTCACGCACTTCAAAGCCTGCGCGCTCACGCGTTAAACCACCAGGTCCTAATGCAGATAGTCTTCGTTTGTGAGTTAACTCTGCTAATGGGTTTGTTTGGTCCATAAACTGAGATAACTGAGAACTTCCGAAGAACTCTTTAATAGATGCAATAACAGGACGAATATTAATTAGTGCCTGTGGTGTAATTGCATTTGTATCTTGGATCGACATTCTCTCACGAACAACACGTTCCATACGAGAAAGACCGATACGGAATTGATTTTGTAACAGTTCTCCAACAGAACGCAGACGACGGTTTCCTAAATGGTCAATATCATCTGTATCCCCTACTTTGTATAGTAGGTTGAAGAAGTAACTGATAGAAGCAAGGATATCACCTGGTGTGATGTGTTTCACATCACGAGTAATGTTTGCATTACCAATTACATTAATTACGCGTTCGCCTTCCGACTCAGGAGCATAAATCTTAATAGATTGCAGCTCAACATCGCCTTCTACCACTCCACCCATTGGTTTCGCTGTTTTGAATCCAATGTTTTTCTCTAAGTAAGGTAAAATGCGATCAAGTGTACGACGATCTAAGATTGTTCCTTCTGCCGCTAAAATTTCACCAGTTTCTGGATCCACTAATGTTTCAGCTAAACGTTGATTAAACAATCTGTTTTTAATGTGTAACTTCTTGTTGATCTTATAGCGACCTACATTTGCTAAATCGTAGCGCTTTGGATCAAAGAAACGAGACACAAGTAAGCTCTTAGCATTTTCTACTGTTGGTGGTTCACCAGGACGTAGACGCTCATAAATTTCAAGCAATGCTTTTTCTGTGCTATCTGTGTTGTCTTTTTCTAATGTGTTGCTTAAGTATTCGTTATCACCTAAAAGCTCGGTGATTTCTTGATCAGAGCCAAACCCTAATGCGCGTAACAAAACAGTTACAGGAAGTTTACGCGTACGGTCAATACGCACATATACAACATCCTTAGCATCTGTCTCATACTCTAACCAAGCTCCGCGGTTTGGAATTACAGTAGCAGTAAAACCACGTTTTCCGTTTTTATCCACTTTGCCACTATAGTATACGCTTGGAGAGCGAACTAACTGGGAAACGATAACACGTTCTGCACCGTTAATTACGAATGTTCCAGTCTCTGTCATGAGTGGGAAATCTCCCATGAACACATCTTGTTCTTTTACTTCACCAGTTTCCTTGTTGATTAGACGCACTTTTACACGAAGTGGTGCTGCATACGTCACATCACGCTCTTTGCATTCGTCTACAGAGTATTTAGGTTCACCTAAGCTGTAGTCGATAAATTCAAGCGATAGATTTCCCGTAAAGTCTTCAATCGGAGAAATGTCTTGGAACATTTCTCGCAAACCCTCATCAAGAAACCACTGATAAGAAGAGGTTTGAATTTCGATAAGATTTGGTAACTCTAATACTTCACTAATACGGGCATAACTTCTTCGTTGGCGGTGGCGTCCGTATTGAACTAGTTGACCTGTCAACTGCTTCACCCCTCAAATCATGAGTATTATAAATGCACAAAAAAATTTGTGCAAAATCACAAATAAATACAACTACTGCTATTAGCGTAGTCTCTTTCTCTTAAAGATAAATACGTTGAGTCTTTCTACCTGCTCAAAAAAGAAAAATGGCTTCTATAAGAAAACCATCATTCTGTTTCATAATCTGCTGATTTTACTATCTTTTCCAAGAGAAACAAAAATATACATCTTTCTCAACGCAGAAAATCATATATTGGCATTGTATAATGTTAACATAGCCAAAAATAACCGTCAACGTTTTTTTGATTTTATGATATAATATCCTTTTTTCTTTTCTACAACCTCAACCTCAGAAAATACTTCTTCTAGTTTTTTTAGCGCAGACGGTGCACCTTGTTTCTTTTGAATAACAATCCAAAGTTCTCCACCTGGAACTAAATACTCCACAGCTTTTTCTAAAATCTCATGTACGATATCTTTACCCGCACGAATTGGAGGGTTAGATAGAATAGCAGCATACTTACCATCTACATTTTCATAGACGCTACTTTGAAAAATACGTATATTCTCGATTTTGTTATTAGCGGCGTTTTCTTTCGCAAGCCCAAGTGCCCTCTCATTCACATCCACCATGTGAACTTCACGACCTTGAAACTCTTTCGCTAACGACAAACCAATAGGACCGTATCCGCAACCTACGTCTAATATATTACCTTTAATATCTGGCATTTGAAACGCTTCAATTAAAAGACGGGAACCAAAGTCCACTTCGTTTTTCGAGAACACCCCATGGTCAGATAAGAAAGTAAATCGAGATCCACGAAGGGCAAACTCCCATCGCTTACGATCACTTTTACTAGAAGGGTCGTTAGAAAAATAATGGTCTGCCATATGGCCACCTCTTTTCTTTACAGTTAAAAAAAAAGCTCGCATGAGAGCGAGCTTTTTTTAAAGCATCAAAAGTTAATTACTTAACTTCTACAGCAGCGCCAACTTCTTCAAGTTTAGCTTTGATTTCTTCAGCTTCTTCTTTAGCAGCAGCTTCTTTGATTACTTTTGGAGTGTTGTCAACTAATTCTTTAGCTTCTTTTAAGCCAAGACCAGTGATTTCACGAACAACTTTGATAACTTTGATTTTTTGTGCACCAGCGCTAGTTAGTTCCACATCAAATTCAGTTTTCTCAGCAGCAGCTTCTCCAGCGCCACCAGCAACAGCTACAGGAGCAGCAGCAGTTACGCCGAATTCTTCCTCGATAGCTTTTACTAAGTCGTTAAGTTCTAATACAGTCATAGATTTAACTGCTTCAATGATTTGTTCTTTAGTCATTGTAAATATCCTCCCTTAAATAGGTTTGTATTGTTTTATCGATAATACGTAATTATCTTTTAAAAAATTAAGCGCCTTGCTCTTCCTTTTGGTCTGCAACTGCTTTAGTAGCAAGTGCAAGGTTACGGATTGGAGCTTGAAGAACGCTAAGAAGCATAGAAAGTAAGCCTTCACGTGATGGAAGAGTAGCGATTGCTTTAACCTCATCAAGTGTTACAAGTTTACCTTCGATTACGCCCGCTTTAATTTCTAAAGCTTCATGATCTTTAGCGAAGTCGTTTAATACTTTCGCAGGAGCAACTACATCCTCGTTACTGAACGCGATTGCGTTTGGTCCTGTTAAGAATTCATTTAACTCAGCCATTTCAGCAGATTCTGCAGCACGACGAGTTAGAGAGTTTTTGTAAACTTTGAACTCAACGCCAGCTTCACGTAATTGCTTACGTAATTCTGTTGCTTCAGAAACTGTTAAACCACGGTAGTCAACAACGATTGTAGATTTACTAGCGCGAAGTTTGTCCGCGATTTCAGTTACAACTTGTTGTTTAGTTTCGATTACTTTGCTCATGTTATTACACCTCCTGTAGATTATATAGAAGATGTACCGAAAGTGCACTAAAAACCTCCATGCCCAACTTGTAGACATGGAGGCATATAGTCACAGAAAAAAGATTCCGCTTCGTATATTAACACCTAGGTAGGAAATTAAGTCTATTGACACCTACTGTCTACGGTACACTAATTAAATTCACAACATAAATGATTATATTAAAACTTCTTTATGAAGTCAACTTCCAAAATTTACGCTAATGTAGAAACGTCTACACGTACGCCAGGTCCCATTGTAGAAGCAACTGTTACGTTCTTCATGTAAGTACCTTTTGCAGCAGCTGGCTTAACTTTTTGTAAAGTGTCAGCAATTGTTTTGAAGTTTTCTACTAATTTAGCATCTTCGAAAGATACTTTACCGATTGGAACGTGGATGTTACCAGCTTTATCAACGCGGTATTCAACTTTACCAGCTTTGATTTCGTTAACAGCTTTAGTTACATCGAAAGTAACTGTTCCAGTTTTAGGGTTTGGCATTAAACCTTTAGGTCCTAATACGCGACCAAGTTTACCAACTTCACCCATCATGTCAGGAGTTGCTACTACTACATCGAAATCGAACCAACCTTGTTGGATTTTACCGATGTAATCAGTATCGCCTACGAAGTCAGCTCCAGCAGCTTCAGCTTCTTTAGCTTTTTCACCTTTAGCAAATACTAATACACGTTGTACTTTACCAGTACCGTGTGGAAGAACAACTGCACCACGGATTTGTTGGTCAGCTTTCTTAGGGTCAACACCTAAACGGAATGCAGCTTCTACAGTTGCATCAAATTTAGCTGTGTTTGTTTTCTTTACTAATTCTACTGCTTCTGTTGCAGAGTAAGCAGCTGCACGATCAACAAGCTTTGCAGCTTCTACGTACTTTTTACCTCTTTTAGCCATTTTTATTTCCTCCTCGAATGTGGTTTTAGCGGAATAACCTCCCACGTTTACGCCTGTTTTCAGGTATAACCTGAGGATGAGCGCCATCCATTTATTTAAAAACGATAATCATTTACGATAATAAAGGTTGCGAATTGGAATTCCAGACCCGCAACCTTTTTTAAAAACAAATCGAATTAGTCTTCGATAACGATGCCCATACTGCGTGCAGTACCTTCAACCATACGCATTGCAGCTTCTACGCTAGCAGCGTTTAGGTCAGGCATTTTAGTTTCAGCGATTTCGCGTACTTTATCACGCTTAACAGTTGCCACTTTATTACGGTTTGGTTCACCAGAACCAGACTCAATACCAGCTACTTTCTTAAGAAGAACAGCAGCAGGAGGAGTTTTAGTAATGAAAGTGAATGAACGGTCCTCAAATACCGTAATTTCAACAGGGATGATAAGACCAGCTTGATCTGCTGTACGAGCGTTAAACTCTTTACAGAAGCCCATGATGTTAACACCTGCTTGTCCTAATGCTGGACCAACTGGTGGAGCTGGGTTAGCTTTACCTGCAGGAATTTGAAGCTTTACCATTTTAATTACCTTTTTAGCCACGAGACACACCTCCTTAAGTCCGTGATGTGGTCAATTGGACAGTGATTTGCCCTCCCACGTCATATTTTATCTGTAAGGATAAAATCTTTCAAAAAACGTCTCCGATAACGAAGACGTACTGACTTAAAAGATATTATCACTTTTTACAATTCATTTCAAGTTTCATTTTATAATTTTTCAATTTGATGGAAGTCAAGTTCAACTGGAGTCTCGCGACCAAACATGTCCACAAGCACGCTAACCTTTTTCTTCTCCACATCAATTTCTTCAATAGCACCTGTATAATCTGCGAATGGTCCCTCATTTACACGTACTGTCTCATGAAGTTCAAAGTCGAAATCAACCACTTCGTTATCCATTCCCATATGTTTCATAATGGTAACAACTTCCTCTTCTAATAGAGGTGATGGTTTAGATCCAGAACCAGAAGAACCAACGAACCCAGTTACACCCGGCGTGTTACGTACAACATACCAAGAGTCATCAGTCATGATTAATTCTACTAATACATAACCTGGGAACACTTTTCTTTTCATTAATTTTTCTTTTCCGTTTTTCATTTCTACTTCTACTTCTTCCGGGACAACAACACGGAAAATTTTATCTTGCATACCCATTGATTCTACACGTTTCTCTAGGTTTGCTTTTACTTTATTTTCATATCCAGAATAAGTATGGACAACATACCAACTTTTTTCCATTCATTTAGGACGAGCGTCCTTCCCTCCCTGACGTACATTTTTTTGCGCAAATGAAAAAACCCGTTCACCGGGCTTTTACACAGTTCTTATAAATAACATTATATCATGGATAAGTGCTTCTTATTCAAGAATTAACCAAGAATTAACCGAATTAAAGAAGAAATGCCCATATCAACTACTGCGAAGAAAATCGCAAAGAACACAACTGTAGCAACAACAGTCGCTGTTGAGCGGAGTAATTCATCTTTTTTAGGCCAACTTACTTTTTTCATTTCGCGACCTACATCGCCGAAAAAGTTCGTTAAACGCATCTGCGGGACCTCCAGTGTATTATTTCAATTATTTATTTTGTTTCCTTGTGAACTGTATGCTGATTGCATGTTTTACAAAACTTTTTTATTTCAAGTCGCTCTATTGAGCTCGTATCTTTCATAGTAGAGTAGTTTCGATTTTTACACTCTTCACATGAGAGTACAACTTTTTTCCTCATTAGTTACACCAACCTTGTAACATTATGTCCCTAAAAATGTATCATACAATAAAAGACAATGTCAATGACATGCATTTTGTACTCTCTACAAAAGAAAACAGGTGATTTATTTTACACCTGTAGCACTTGTTACTTCTTATGAATTTAAAGTTGTACTTTCTCTCATTTCCATATATCGTTCCAATTTTCTCTTTACTCTTTGTAAAGCGTTATCAATAGATTTCACATGCCTGTTTAACTGTTCTGAAATCTCTTGATAAGAACGACCATCTAAATATAAAGAAAGCACTTTCCTTTCTAAATCGCTTAATAATTCAGATATTTTTGATTCTATGTCTGTATATTCTTCCTGGCTAATGATCATCTCTTCAGGATCAGTCACCTTCGCTTCAGAAATAACATCCAATAACGTTCGATCAGATTCCTCATCGTAAATCGGCTTATCTAAAGACACATACGAATTTAAAGGAATATGTTTTTGTCTTGTTGCCGTTTTAATAGCGGTAATAATTTGTCGAGTGATACATAGTTCAGCAAATGCTTTGAATGAAGACAGCTTGTCCTCTTTATAATCACGAATTGCTTTAAACAACCCTATCATACCTTCTTGAACAATGTCTTCTCGATCGGCACCCACTAAAAAGTAAGATCTTGATTTCGCACGAACAAAGTTCTTATACTTGTGAATTAAATATTCTAGAGCGTCAGTATTACCTTTTCGAACTAACTCAACGATTGCCTCATCCTCTAAATCACGAAATGTAACGTCGCCTATACTTACGAAGCCTGCTTCCACCTTGATCCCTCCGACCGCTATTTATTTAGCAATATTATACAGTAAAAAGATAAAGAGCGTCAATGCTTCAACGCTCTCCTCTTCTTAATTTTTCTAATTTTTCTGTAATATCTTTACTAAATATCTTTCGCATGGCGGGCTGCTGTTCTTTCGTGTCTTTTGTGCGCCTTCTTACTTGTTGTTCCATCGCTTGTACTTCCAACTCTAATTCACGCGCAGATTTTCGAAGGGCACCTTGCCCAAATATAACCCATTGTTCTGTATAATCCGAAGTCGCAACATATATTTGTGTATTTATATTTCTAAGCTCTATCGCAAGTTGCTCTATCTTTTCGTCTGCAGTTTGATTCTTTCGTGTGAATATTACTTCTACACGAGATTGTTTCATCTTTTTTTCAATACCATGGACTGTATAGGCATCAAAGACTATCATCACTTTTGTACCTGTATAACCTTGATAATCCGCCATCTTATCAATAAGCGCATCTCTTGATGATTGTAAATCTACATCCCGCAGTTTCTTCAAATCTCCCCAAGCTCCGATAATGTTGTAACCGTCAACGATTAAAATATCGTTCATTTTTTATTTACCAATTTCGTGACGTTTACGATATACCTCATACATTAACAAACTTGCGGCTACTGAAGCATTTAAGGATGTAACTTTACCAACCATCGGTAAAGTGATTAAGAAATCACACTTTTCACCAATAATACGACTCATACCTTTTCCTTCACTACCAATTACTAACCCAATCGGCATTGTACCATCTAAATTACGGTAATCCGTTTTCCCTTTGGCATCTGTACCAGCAATCCAAAGTCCACGCTCTTTTAATTCATCAATTGTACGAGATAAGTTTGTTACGCGCGCAACAGGAATGTATTCAATCGCTCCTGTTGATGCTTTCGCAACTGATGCTGTAAGTCCCACAGCTCTTCTCTTCGGAATAATAATTCCATGAGCTCCTGTTGCATCAGCAGTACGCATAATAGAACCTAGGTTATGCGGATCTTCAATCTCATCTAAAATCAAGAAGAATGGATCTTCATTACGTTTTTCTGCCACTTTGAATAAATCTTCTAACTCTGCATACTGATATGCAGCTACTTGAGCAATTACACCTTGATGATTACCCTCAACTAATTGATCTAACTTTTTCTTTGGTGCATGTTGTAAAATAATCTTATTTTCTTTCGCTAACGCTAGTACAATTTGTACTTGTCCTTTGGCAGCACCTTCTGCGATCCAAATTTTATTAATATCTCTCCCTGATCTTAACGCTTCAATTACAGGGTTACGTCCGATAATATATTCACTAGTCATGATGATGTGCCCCCTTCCTTTTCTTCTAAAACTGCAATTGCCTTATATACAATTTCGTCTAATCTTTCACGATTATTTAATAAATGATGATAACCAATTAGCGCTTCAAAGGCTGTACTATGTCGATATGTTTGTACATCCGTATTTTTCGGAACTGTACCTGAATTTGCATTACGCCCTCTTCTTAATACCGCCTCTTCTTCCTCTGTCAAAAATGCCGTCTCTAATAAATGATAAACAACTTTCGCCTGTGCTTTTGCTGAAACAAAGCTCGTCCCTAAGCGGTGTAATTGATTAGGGCGAACTTTTCCTTTTTGAAGGAGGTGATAGCGGATATATTGTTCATATACCGCATCACCCATATACGCTAACGCCAAGCTGTTTAATTGCTTTGCATCGATCATCCTTATCCTCTTTTCCATCTTGTACCTTGAGCGGTATCTTCTAAAATAATATTACGTTCTTTTAAATCGTCACGAATTTGATCAGACAATGCAAAATCACGATTTTTACGAGCTTCAATGCGCTTTTGGATAAGCTCTTCAATTTCTTCATCCAGTAATTCTTCTTTTGATAATTCTAATCCCAAAATATCAAATAACATTTCCAGTTGTTTTACGTATGCTTCAATCACAACTTTAGATGTATGCTCTTCAAGTAAATATTGATTTGCATGATTTGCTACGTTGTATAATTCGGTAATTGCATTTGCAGTGTTAAAGTCATCATTCATTGCCTCTTCAAATGCAGTCTGGAATTTCTCTATTTCAGCTAACCATTTCTCATTATGGTCCGTTAAATCCGTACTACTCTCCATACGATGCTTTAAGTTTCCATAAGCTGTTTTAATTCTTTCCAGTCCATTATTCGTACTTTGTAATAACTCTTCACTAAAGTTAATCGGGTGACGATAGTGTACTGATAACATAAAGAATCTAATTAACTGCGGGTCGTATTGCTTAATAATATCGTGAACTAAAATAAAGTTACCAAGCGATTTAGACATCTTCTCATTGTTAATATTAATATATCCATTATGCATCCAGTAACGTGCAAACGTTTTTCCAGTCAATGCCTCTGACTGCGCAATTTCATTTTCATGATGTGGGAAAGCCAAGTCTTGACCACCAGCATGAATGTCAATTGTATCCCCTAAGTACTTACGCGCCATTGCTGAGCATTCAATATGCCATCCTGGACGTCCTTGCCCCCAAGGGCTTTCCCAGAAGATTTCTCCTTCTTTCGCAGCTTTCCATAAAGCAAAATCAAGAGGGTCTTGTTTCTTTTCCCCTACCTCAATACGAGCACCGTGACGTAAATCTGCGATTGGTTGATGTGATAATTTACCGTAACCTTCGAATTCCTTCGTCTTAAAGTACACATCACCCTCTGATTCATATGCATACCCTTTATTCACAAGTTCTTGAATAAATTCAATAATGATATCCATATTTTCTGTTACACGAGGATGAACTGTTGCGTGTTTGCAACCTAGTGCTGTTACATCTTCAAAGTACGCTTCAACAAAACGATCAGCAATTGTCGGTACATCTTCACCTAATTCATTTGCCGCTTTAATTAATTTATCATCTACATCCGTAAAGTTAGATACATATTGCACATCGTATCCTTTGTATTCTAAATAACGACGCACTGTATCGAATACCATAGGAGGCCTTGCATTCCCAATATGAATGTAGTTATAAACTGTAGGTCCGCATACATACATCTTTACCTTATTTTCTTCTAATGGAACAAACTCTTCTTTTTGACGTGTTAACGTATTATAAATGTGAATAGTCATTTTTATCCTTCCTTTCTACCTTTAATTCCAATTGTTTCTTCAATTTATCAAGTTCTACTTCCATAGCCTTTAATTTATCAAAAATCGGATCCGGAAGGTCAGAGTGATTTAATTCTTGACCAATCTTTACTCCATTTTGAATAACGACACGGCCAGGTATACCTACAACTGTAGAATGTGCAGGAACTTCTTTTAATACGACAGACCCTGCTCCGATTTTAGAATTCTCTCCCACAGTAATAGAACCAAGAACTTTAGCACCCGTCGCAATTAATACATTATCCTGAATTGTTGGATGCCTCTTTCCTTTTTCTTTTCCTGTACCACCTAATGTAACCCCTTGATAAATCGTTACATTATCACCAATTTCACAAGTTTCTCCGATTACAACTCCCATTCCATGATCTATGAAAAAACGTCGACCAATAGTTGCTCCTGGATGGATCTCAATGCCAGTAAAAAAGCGGCTCACTTGTGAAACAAAACGTGCAAGAAAGAAAAATTTTTTTTTATAAAAAGCATGTGCAATTCGATGGGCCCAAACTGCATGTAATCCAGAGTAAGTTAAAATGACTTCGAAATAACCTCTTGCCGCTGGATCCTGTTCAAAAACGACTTCAATATCTTCCCGAAGCCTCTTAAACATCGGTGTTCCCTCCCCTTTATGGGCTGCTTTTTTGTCGAGCGAACTAACTCCCCTAACTCATCACTTCTCCCCTAATTCTTTATATAAGGAGATAAATTCTATATTCATACCTATTTACACGGTATAAAAAAAAGGCGTCTCTGTCATATTGACAGAGACGCCTTTTAAGCGCGGTTCCACTCTGTTTAGGCTTAAAAAAGCCTCAAACTCATCCATGATAACGGTGTAAACCGCTTCTGCTTACTTTGCGGCCTAAGACATCCCACGAAGCAATTCGCTGTTCAGCAGAAGACTCGAAGGGGCATTTCAAAAATCCGCTTATAAACCACTCCCAGCCTAAAGGTGGTTCTCTCTGTAAAAAGCCTGATTTTCTACTTCTCCTTCTCGTCGCTTTTCCTTATTAGGTTTTAGGTATACTTATTATATTTCTAAACCTAGAAAATGTTAACCAATTACTTTTTGAAGACGATTTAAAACTTTTTCTTTTCCAAGAAGTGCAATAGCATTCGGAAGCTCTGGACCATGCGTTTGTCCTGTAGTTGCAACACGGATTGGCATAAATAAATTTTTACCTTTATGTCCTGTTTCCTTTTGAACTGCTTTAATCGCTGCCTTAATTGCTGCTGGCTCCATTGCTTCTAGAGCTTCTATTTGACCAGCAAATGCACGAAGTACTTCAGGTACTTGTTCACCATTTAATACTTCTTGTCCTTCTTCTTCATAATCAACATGATCTTTAAAGAACATTTCAGAAAGCTCTACAATTTCAGCTCCAAAACTCATTTGTTCATGGTATAAAGCAATTACATCACGAATCCAAGCTTGGTCTTGTTCGCTTAAAGTTTCTCCCACACGTCCAGCTTTCACTAAATGCGGTAAGCTTAACTCTACAACCGTATCTAAATCTTGCTTTTTCATATACTGGTTGTTCATCCATTTTAGTTTTTGAGAATCAAATAATGCAGGTGATTTTGATAAACGAGCTGCATCGAACATTTTGATAAACTCATCTTTAGAGAAGATTTCTTCTTCTCCTACCGGAGACCAACCTAGTAGTGCAATAAAGTTAAAGATTGCTTCTGGAAGATACCCAAGCTCTTTATATTGCTCAATAAATTGAATAATAGATTCATCACGCTTACTTAACTTTTTACGACTTTCATTAACAATTAGAGTCATATGACCGAATTGTGGAATATCCCAGCCGAAAGCTTCATAAATCATCATTTGTTTCGGTGTATTTGAAATATGATCATCACCACGAAGTACATGTGTAATTTCCATTAGATGATCATCTACTGCTACTGCAAAGTTATAAGTTGGAATTCCATCCTTTTTCACAATAACAAAATCACCGAAATCATTTGAATGGAACGCAACTTCATCTTTTACAATATCTTTGAATGTGTAGTCACGATCAGCTGGTACACGGAAACGAATACTTGGAATACGTCCCTCAGCTTCAAATTCTTTCACTTGTTCTTCAGTTAATTCACGGTGGTTACCTGCGTAACGAGGTGTTTCACCGCGAGCGATTTGTCCTTCACGCTCTGCTTCTAGCTCTTCTTCTGTCATATAACATTTATAAGCTAGACCACGCTCTAATAAATCTTCATATAATTTTTTATAAATATCTAAACGCTCTGTTTGGCGATATGGTCCAAATTCACCACCAACATCAACACCTTCATCCCAGTCCATACCGAGCCATTTCAAGTATTTTAATTGGCTTTCTTCTCCACCAGCCACGTTACGTTTTACATCAGTATCTTCAATACGAATAATAAATTTGCCATCTAAATGACGAGCAAATAAATAATTAAATAATGCCGTACGCGCATTTCCGATATGTAAGTGTCCTGTTGGACTTGGCGCGTAGCGCACTCTCACTTGCTTTTCCATAATTGGTACACCTTCCATTCTTAATGTCAACACATTCTATAATTGTACACCAAAAAAATGTGATTATCCATCTTACGAATTAAAAACCATTATTTTTTCTGTAATAAAACAACCGCTTGAGAAGCAATCCCTTCTTCTCTACCTGTAAATCCTAATTTTTCTGTTGTTGTTGCCTTTACATTAATGTTATCGATAGACGTTTCTAACAGTTCACTAATGCGCTTACGCATACTCTCAATATGTGGTGCCATTTTTGGTTTTTGAGCAATAATTGTACAATCTAAATTTCCTAACTCGTAACCTTGTTCACGCACAAATTCCCAAACTTTTTGTAACAATACAGCTGAATCTGCATCTTTAAAAGCTGGGTCTGTATCAGGAAAATGCTTTCCGATATCTCCTGCTGCAATCGCACCTAAACATGCATCAGCAATCGTATGTAACAATACATCTGCATCTGAATGGCCGATTAATCCTTTCTCGTGTGGAATTGTAATTCCACCGATAATCAACGGGCGCCCTTCCGCAAATTCATGTACATCAAAACCTTGTCCAATTCGAAACATCCTTACTTCCTCCTTAAGCTAAACTACTGAGCTTTATGACTCTATATTATATCGCTATCCTTATAAAGAAAAGCCCGGCTGTTGCCGAGCTTTTCTTTATTAACACGTCATCAATGTTATTTCTTTTGAACACGTAGGAAACTTTCAGCAATTAATAGATCTTCCGGAGTCGTCACTTTAATATTATAGTAACTCCCCTCTACTACACCTACTTGCTTCCCAACACGTTCTACGAGACTTGCATCATCTGTGCCAAGAAAACAACTTTGCTTTGCGCTTCTATGAGCTTCTAGCAAAAGAGAAACAGAGAATCCTTGTGGTGTTTGTACAGCGTTAAGTTGAGATCGCTCTACCGTTTCTACAACAACACCCTGCTCTACTTTCTTAACAGTATCTTTTACTGGCACTGCACAAATGGAAGCTCCATATTTTTCTGCTGCAGTTAATACATCGCGAATCACTTTATTCGTTACGAACGGGCGCGCCCCGTCATGCACAAGAACATATTCGACACCACTCGCATACTGAAGTGCGTTATAGACGCTATCTTGTCTTTCGGCTCCACCCTGAATGAATTGTACGTGCTTTTCAATCTGGTACTTCTGCATTAACTCTTCAAAATACGGGCGTTCTTCTTCGTTAATTGCCATAATAATACTTTTGCACGCTTTATCTTTTTCAAAAGCACGCAATGTGTGCACAATAATTGGTACTTCATCTATAAGTAAAAATAACTTATTTTTACCAGCACCCATTCGTTTTCCTTGGCCCGCTGCCGGAATAATTAATGTATACATATTAATAATCCTCTACTTATAATGCTTTTTCTAGCAATTTACGTTTTGCGAAAATCATACGACCAGCCGATGTTTGTAATACGCTAGTAACAAGTACGTCAAGTTGTGAACCCACATACTCTCTACCATCTTCTACTACAATCATCGTACCATCATCTAAGTATGCAACACCTTGATTTTGTTCTTTACCATCTTTCACAACATAAACACTTAATTCTTCACCAGGGAGTACGACTGGTTTAATCGCATTAGCTAAATCATTAATGTTTAACACCGTAACCCCTTGTAATTCAGAAACTTTGTTTAAATTGAAATCGTTTGTTACTACAGTTCCACCAGTGATTTTTGCCAACTTTACAAGCTTGCTATCTACTTCTTGGATATCATCGAAATCGCCTTCATAAATTTCTACCGGAATTGGCATCTCCTTTTGAATACGATTTAAAATGTCTAGCCCTCTGCGGCCACGATTACGCTTTAAAGCATCTGAAGAATCGGCAATATGCTGAAGCTCTTCTAATACGAATTGCGGAATGACAATTGTTCCTTCTAAAAACTTTGTTTGGCAAATATCTGCAATACGTCCGTCAATAATTACACTCGTATCGAGAATTTTCCAATGAGTCGTAGATTTTTCTGCTTCGACCTCTACCTCTTCATTCTCACTATTGTTTTTCTTCTTACCTCCGCGTTGGGGTAATGTAAATAATCCTAGCAATTCATTCCTCTTTTTAAATCCTACTTGGAATCCTAAATATCCAAGTAAAAGGGTGAAGAACACTTGCAACACCGTACTAATAACTGGAATTGTAAATTCACGAATTGGTATCAAAATTAAATATGCAACAATAAGACCAGAGATTAATCCTAATGTACCAAATAAAACATCTGCTACAGGCGCCTTTACAAGAGCCTCTTCAATATGCTTAATAAGTTGAACAATATAATCTACAAGCCAAAATGTTGTTAAAAATAAAATAATTGCACCAATAATTGCACGAACATACGATCCTTCCAACAAAGGAACCGCACCGATATCTAATACATTAATAATTTTTGGGATTAAGTAAATCCCTAACGCTCCCCCGATCACTAAAAAGAAGAGCTGTACAATCCGTTTTAACATCCAACCACCTCCTACTCATTATTAACCATTGTTTCGCTAATCAAAACGCCGAATGCAAAAGCGGACGTGTTTTTTTGTAAATAGTTTTATTTACCAATATATCATATCATATACCAAAAATGTTCTAGTGTCGTTATATTATAGAATCAATGTAATATTCTTAATTGTGTCTACTCATATAGAGATGCTCTTGAATTCTTTTTAGACCTTCTCGTATTTTCTTCGCTCTCACTTCTCCAATTCCTTCCACATCATCCAATTCATTAATAGTTGCTCGGCAAACACCTTGCAATGTTTTAAATCGATTAATTAAATTCTCGATAATAAGTGGCGGAACACGAGAAATCTTGCTTGTGATTCGGTACCCTCTAGGTGTCACACTTTCTTCTAAACTTGTTTGTCCTGGATAGCCAAGCAATTTAACTAAATCACTATCCTCTAAAAGTTGTGTATTTGCAAGATCTTGTAACTTTTTCAAGATTTGATGATGGTCTTGTGTTTTCTCCTGGTGATAATCTTTAATTAACAATGCTGCCTCTGCCTCTAAATCAGCTAGTAATTCTGTAAGCTGTAAACGAATTAACCTACCTTCTGTTCCTAACTCATGAATATAGCTCAATATTTCATTTTTAATACGCAGCACCATTTCAACACTATGTAAAACGTGAACCACCTCGGACATTGTAACGACCTCTTCAAATTCTAGAATACCCAAATTCGTAATGCCGTCATTCCATACAGCCTTATATTTTTCTAGCGTTTGAATTGCTTGATTTGCCTTCGTTAAAATGACACCTATATCTTTTAATGTATAACGTAAGTTCCCTTGATATAGCGTAATTACATTACGTCTTTGTGAAATGGCCACAACAAGGCTGCCCGTCTGCTTTGCTACACGCTCTGCTGTTCGGTGACGCATACCTGTTTCAATAGAATCAATAGATGAATCTGGAACTAACTGTGCGTTTGCAATTAAAATTTTACTTCCAGTTTCATTTAAAATAAGTGCTCCATCCATTTTTGCTAATTCATATAAACTAGCAGGAGAGAATGCGCAATTAATATGAAAACCACCATCAACAATGCTTTTAATCTGCTCATTATACCCAAGAACAATTAGTCCCCCCGTTTGTGCGCGAAGTACATTATCTATCCCTTCGCGCAGTGGTGTTCCTGGGGCCACGAGCTGTAAAATGTTAATCATACTTTTGACACGTTGCTTATTTTCTTCCATAGCCTAGCCTCCTAATGTCAAACGAAGCGCTTCTCCCAAATTAGAAACACCTACAACCTCAATCCCCTCTGGAATTGTCCATCCCCCTAAATTTTTTCTAGGAATGATAGCACGTTGAAATCCTAATTTAGCTGCTTCTTGTACACGTTGTTCAATTCTTGATACTCTTCTTATTTCTCCAGTTAATCCAACTTCTCCTATTACCGCATCAGTTGGTGCCGTAGATTTATCTCTAAAACTTGAAGCTATACTTAAGGCGACAGCTAAATCAATTGCCGGTTCGTCTAATTTCAAACCACCAGCTACTTTTAAATACGCATCTTGATTTTGTAATAGTAAACCTGTTCTTTTCTCTAGTACCGCCATAATAAGCGAGACACGATTATGATCAATTCCTGTCGCCATTCTTCGAGGATTTCCAAAACTAGTAGGGGAAATTAATGCCTGTATTTCTACTAAAACTGGTCTTGTTCCTTCCATTGAGGCAACTACTGTTGAACCTGCAACTCCAACTGGTCTTTCCTCAAGGAAAATTTCAGAAGGATTTAAGACTTCTGCAAGGCCAAGTTCTTTCATTTCAAAGATACCCATTTCATTCGTAGAACCAAAACGATTCTTTACAGCTCGTAAAATACGATATGTATGGTGTCGATCTCCTTCAAAGTAAAGAACTGCATCGACCATATGTTCTAGCATACGCGGTCCCGCAATTGCACCTTCTTTTGTCACATGTCCTACGATGAAAATTGGGATTCCCTTTGTTTTTGCAAGTTTCATTAATTCTGCTGTACATTCACGTACTTGCGCCACACTACCAGGAGCTGATGTCACCTCAGGTAAATGTATCGTTTGAATAGAATCAATAACAACAAAAGCAGGATTCATCTCTTCAATATGTGCTGCAATACGCTGTAAATCTGTCTCTGATACAACAAATAGATTACTACCATTTACATGTAAACGATCTGCACGAAGTTTAATCTGCTTTGCTGACTCCTCACCTGATATATACAATACATCATATGAAGCATCTGCTAATTGCGAGGAAATCTGTAATAATAACGTTGATTTTCCAATCCCAGGGTCCCCACCAATAAGTACTAAAGATCCATCTACAATTCCGCCACCTAGTACACGGTTAAACTCTTGAAATTTCGTTTCAATACGTGCCTCAGACTTTGTTTCTACTTCTGTAAGACGTCTTGGTTTTGTTACTTCTGTTTGAATTGCATTTGCATAATTTAGGCGTCTGGATGATACAACGGGTTCCATCTCTTCAACAAGCGAATTCCATTGACCACACCCTGGACATTTACCCATATATTTTGGTGATTGATAACCACACTCTTGACATGTGAATTTTGTTTTCTTTTTAGCCATATCTTTTTATATTTCACTTCGCTTTCATCTCTAAACATTTGACCTTCTCGTACAAGAAAGAGGGCTATCTCGTAGCCCTCTTAGTTTGTCTATACTTATTTTACCTTTTCAGCACTATGAATGACAAATGTTTCCCCTTCTACATCAAAGATAACTTTTTGACCTTTCTCAATAGCACCTTTTAAAAGTTCTTCCGATAGTCTATCTTCTACATGCTTCTGAATTGCTCTACGTAGTGGACGAGCACCATATTCACGATCAAACCCTTTATCAGCAATAGCTGCAATCGCTCCTTCTGTTAAGTGCAATTCAATTTCTTGTTCTTTTAAGCGACTCACTAGCTGATTTACCATAAGAGTCACAATTTCTTGAATATGTTTTTTCTCAAGCATATGGAATACGATAATTTCATCAATACGGTTTAAGAATTCTGGACGAAATGCCTTTTTCAGCTCATCCATTACTTTACCTTTCATATCCGAATAATCACGGCTTTCATCTTGTACGTTAAACCCAAGATGTTTGTTACGTTTTAACGCCTCAGCACCAACGTTAGACGTCATAATAACAATCGTATTACGGAAATCAACTGTACGTCCTTTAGAATCAGTTAAACGACCATCTTCCAATACCTGTAGTAGAATATTAAATACATCAGGATGTGCCTTCTCTACTTCATCTAATAGGACAACTGAATAAGGCTTACGACGAACCTTCTCTGTTAATTGTCCGCCTTCTTCATACCCAACATATCCTGGAGGAGAACCAACTAAGCGAGAAGTTGAATGTTTCTCCATATACTCAGACATATCAATGCGAATCATTGCATCCTCATCACCGAACATAGATTCTGCCAATGCTCTTGCTAATTCTGTTTTACCTACACCTGTTGGCCCTAAGAAAATAAATGAACCAATTGGACGTTTCGGATCTTTCAATCCTGCTCTTGCACGACGAACAGCTTTCGCTACAGCCACTACAGCTTCATCCTGACCGATGACACGATCATGAAGAATGGATTCTAAGTTTAATAATTTATCAGTCTCTGTTTGTGCAAGTTTAGAAACAGGGATACGTGTCCATGTAGAAACGACATTTGCAATATCTTCTACCGTAACCTCTGAATTTTCTTTTCCTTGTTGTTCTTTCCACTGACGTTTTGTATCTTCCAATTTCTCACGTAAGCGTTGTTCCATATCACGTAAGGAAGCAGCCTTTTCAAACTCTTGACTTTGTACAGCCGCATCTTTTTCTTTTCGAATTTCCTCAAGCTTCACTTCAAGCTCTTTTAAGTTTGGTGGTGTTGTATAAGAACGCAAGCGAACTTTTGAAGCAGCTTCATCAATTAAATCAATTGCTTTATCTGGTAAGAAACGATCCGTAATATAACGATCTGAAAGTTTTACAGCTGCATCAATTGCATCATCTGTAATAGACACACGGTGATGCGCCTCATAACGATCGCGTAACCCTTTCAAGATTTGAGTCGATTCTTCTAGACTCGGCTCATCAACATGAATTGGCTGGAAACGTCTCTCTAAAGCTGCATCCTTTTCAATATATTTACGATACTCATCTAAAGTTGTCGCACCAATACATTGTAATTCTCCGCGTGCTAAAGATGGTTTTAAAATATTCGATGCATCGATTGCACCTTCTGCTCCACCTGCACCGATTAATGTATGAAGTTCATCAATAAATAGAATAATATTCCCTGCTTGACGTATTTCATCCATTACTTTCTTTAAACGATCTTCAAACTCACCACGATATTTCGTCCCAGCTACCACTGTTCCCATATCTAGTGTCATAACACGCTTATCTCTTAACGTTTCAGGAACTTCATTATTTACGATTTGCTGTGCTAACCCTTCAGCAATTGCTGTTTTACCTACACCAGGCTCTCCAATTAACACTGGATTGTTTTTTGTTCTACGGCTTAACACTTCAATTACACGTTGAATTTCTTTACTACGTCCAATAACAGGATCCAAACGATTCTCACGTGCAACAACTGTTAAGTCGCGCGCTAAACTGTCTAGTGTCGGTGTATTTGCATTTGTCGATGAACCACCTTGGTGACCTGAACTTGCTTCGTTACTTCCAAGAAGTTGTAACACTTGTTGTCTTGCTTTGTTGAGGCTTACACCTAAATTATTTAATACACGTGCCGCTACACCTTCACCTTCACGGATTAAGCCAAGTAAAATATGTTCTGTTCCAACGTAAGAATGTCCTAGCTTACGCGCTTCATCCATAGACAATTCAATAACTTTTTTAGCACGAGGTGTATAATGTACAGTTTGAGAAGCTTCTGTTCCACGTCCAATTAACGCTTCTACCTCTTTTTGCACTTTCTCCGGGCTCAATCCAAGAGCAATTAACGCTTTTGCTGCAATTCCTTCACCTTCGCGTACAAGCCCAAGTAATATATGTTCTGTTCCAATGTTATTATGCCCAATGCGAATTGCTTCCTCTTGAGATAAAGCTAATACTTTCTGTGCTCTTTCTGTAAATCTTCCAAACATCATAGAAATCGCCTCCTACTTGCGCTTAGTTTTTTTCAATACGTAATCGCTCACGGATTAAGGTTGCTCTTCGATAATCTCTTTCTTCTGGTCCTAAAGGTCCTCCTGCATATTGTTGTAAAATACCAGGTTGCGTAAGAACCATTAGCTCAGTCAAAATATTTCTCGATATACCTTTTATATATCCTAGATCAATACCGAGTCGTACATCCGATAAGCAAGTTGCCGCTTCTGCAGATTGAATTAAACGACTGTTTGCTAGTATACCGTAAGAACGATAAACCTTATCTTCAAGCTCAATGCTCGAATTTTGTACAATTAATTCTCTGGCCAATTTTTCTTGTTGTATAATTTGCTGCATGACACTCTTTAAATCTGCAATAATATCTTCTTCGGATTTCCCTAACGTCATTTGATTTGACACTTGAAATATATTACCTAACGCTTCGCTACCTTCACCGTATATTCCTCTTACTACTAAACCTAATTTTTGAATTACTTGTATAATACGGCTAATTCTTTTTGTTAAAACCAGCCCTGGTAAATGAATCATTACAGAAGCTCTTAATCCTGTACCAACGTTAGTAGGACAACTCGTAATATATCCAAGTGATTCATCAAAAGCATATTCAACCTCTTTCTCAATCCAATTATCTATTTGATTGGCGCTTTGAAGCGCCTTTGATAACTGTAGTCCTGGAAATAGGCACTGAATCCTAATGTGGTCTTCCTCATTAAGCATCACACTAATGTGTTCGCTTTCTGATAACAGACATGCTCCATATTCGGTCCCTGCTAGATTTGGACTAATTAAATGCTTTTCGACTAAAACTCTCCTTTGAAGAGGAGTTAGTTCATTCATTTTTAATAGCCCAAACTTCCCAAAGGGCTCTACCGCTTTATTTATAAATTTCTTTTTAAATAATTCTTGAACCTTTTGAGCTTCCTCTTCGTTTTGCATAGTAGAAAATTGATATTGCTTAAAGTTACGAGCCAAACGAATTCGACTACTTAAAACAATATCAGAATCAGGGCCATCCCCCTTCATCCATGGACTAATCGCTTCATTCATAATTTTGTCCAGTGACATAGAACTACTCCCCCTCTCTATGCTCACTAAGCTGAGTTTCAAGCCCTCGAATTTCATCTCTTACCTCAGCAGCTTTCTCAAACTCCTCATTCTGTACATATTGTTTCAGAATAAGTTTTAGTTCATCTAATTCTTTCTTTAAGTGGATATTTCCTTCCATTCGTTCCGGAATTTTTCCACAATGTTCTGTATGTCCACCATGAAGTCGCTTTAACAATGGGTTTAAGTGTCCTTTAAATGTATCGTAACAAGAAGCACAACCAAAGCGTCCCACTTTTGTAAAATGTTCATATGTCATCTTACAATCTGGACATCTTACTGTATTTGTATTTGAAAACCCGTTTTTTCCTTCTCCAAACATTGTTGATTCACCGTGTAATAAACCAGCAAATACATCATGAAATGAAAAGTTAGACTGTGATGATTGAAAGAAAGACGTATAGCCACTTTGCTCCGCACATTGCTCACAAAGATGAACTTCCGCCTTCTTCTCGTTGATTACTTTTGTATAATGTAAAGTTGCTGGTCTTATATTACAGTTTTGACAAGTCATCAATATCCCCACCTTTACAACAGGAACGATCTACCTCATGATACTTTTCATACATTACTAGATTGTCCTCTTTCCTTAATCCACTCAGATAAAAGTACATGCTCTTTTTCAAAACTTCTACAATATTTAACTGCCCTATCTTAATTATCATTCTTTTACAAAAGCTGTATTTATTTATATTTCAGTGTTCTTAACATTGCGCATAATATTCGAGCCCTAAGTTCATCTCGAGAAGGAATATCCATTGATAATACAGAACGATCTAGTACACTTAACATTAATTTTGCTTCACGGCCTGTTATGATTCCCTCTTCTAATAAACGTATAATCATACTCTCTGCATTCCCTTGTGCAACGCTATGATCAATCATATGAAGCATTTGATCAATAATGTCTATATCATCATGCAGTTTGACTTTTATAATGCGAATGTAACCTCCTCCACCACGTTTACTTTCTACTACAAATCCTCTTTCTAATGTAAAACGGGTATTGATTACATAATTGATTTGAGATGGTACGCACTCGAATCGATCCGCAATCTCATTTCTTTTGATTTCAATCACATTATTATTACTTAAGTCAATAACTTGCTTTAGATATTGCTCAATGATATCAGATATATTTCTCATTTATCCGCCACCTTTATTGACTTTGACTATCTTTGACTTTAATTATATACGTATTAATAAAATTTGCAACTCTTTTGCTTATTCACTATCCTAGCCACATTCCCCTGCATTTAATCAAAATAATAATTATTTAAGCATATTTTTTTAATTACTATGGATTATAAAAGAAAACACGAAAAAACACGAGTCATTTGACTCGTGTTTAGTTGCTTGGCGACGTCCTACTCTCACAGGGACAAGGTCCCAACTACCATCGGCGCTAGAGAGCTTAACTTCCGTGTTCGGTATGGGAACGGGTGTGACCTCTCTGCCATCAT